>CBDUYN010000100.1:0-36638 GCA_965371445.1 uncultured bacterium
GAACTCGATCGCTCGGTACTTACGCTTCGCCATGGGGATGCCTCCTTTGGGCTGGTTGTTGGGAGCTCAGTCAGGCAGAGATTTCTCTGCCAGATTCTTCTCCGGCTCTCCCCTTCTTATAGCTGACTGCGGGACGCAGGGGGCCGCCGGCCTCGCTGCGATCTCTTAAGTTGTTGGTACGTAAGGGGTTATGGCGCACGATGGTGCTTTTGCCGATTCTGAGATCGTCGGAGCCCGGCCGGCACCGGATCGGGCAACGGCGAATTCCAGCCGCGGCCAGGGCATCCGGATTCGGCGGTCGTCAGTCGCGCACGCGGCGGCGGCACCTCCATTCCGCCAAGTCGAGCTCCGCCGGCCACGGCCTTACGCGGAGTCGGCAACTCGGATCTGCTCGTGATCCGGGCGAGAAGGGACTCAGGCGATCCGGATCTGCTCCGATTTCGGCCGATTCGCGATTTCCGCCTCGTCGAAATGCCTGTCGGGCTGCCCACCGAGGATATGCGCCTCGTCAAATCGGGGCTCCAGCGGCCGTTTCCGGATCCTCCGGCGGCAAGAGCGGCCGACTGCCGCCGCGCCGGCAATTCGGTGGGGGCCGATTTCGGACTGGGCCCCTGGCCGACGATTTCGGATCCGCCGAATCCCGTCGCCACGAAGGCTCAACCTCTGCGAGATTTGCCGAGTGGTTGAGATTCGGGCCGGGCCGGATTCGCGGAATCCCAAATTGCGGTCCCGTCGCGGCCTGGCCGCCTTCGGTTTCAGCAAATCAGGGTGTACGAGCACGCTCGCCAGAGCGGTGGAGCGGCCTGGAACGGTCAGAACGGATTGGTGGCAAAGACCGAGAATTCGGGAATGAAGCCCCGATCGTCGATCTTGAGAACACCCAAGACGGCGTCGGCGATCTCCTCGGAGCGCAGCTTCTTGGGCGAGAGCTCCCGGTTGTAGCCCGCTTTTGACGAGAACTCCGTCTGCACCTCGCTGGGATTGACCAGCAGCACCCGCACGTTGTGACGGCGCAGCTCGTCGCGCCAGCACTCGGTCATGCCCCGTAGGGCGAACTTCGAGGACCCATAGGCGGTGCTGCCGCGTCCGCCTTTGAGGCCCGAGGTCGACGAGATGTTGATCAGGTTGCCCGACTCCTGGCGGATGAAGACCCGCGCCGCCTCGCGCGCCATCAGAAAAGCGCCGAAGACGTTGGTCCGGTAGACGGCCTCCATGTCGGCCAGCTCCATCTCGACAAGCGGCGCGAAGCGTCCGAACCCGGCGTTGTTGACCAGGATGTCGAGCCGGCCGTGCTCGTCGACGAGCTCCTTCACCGTGCGTACGGCGTCGGCCTCGTTGCCGACGTCGCCCACGTTCCAGCCGACGTCGATTTCCGCGGCCGTGGCCTTCAAGGCGTCGCTACGGCGCCCGGTGATGACCACGTCCGCGCCTTCTCGTCTCAAGGCGGCGGCGATACCTTTGCCGATCCCCTCGCTGCCGCCGGTCACGAGGGCCTTGGCTCCGTTGATTTCCATGGCCGAGACGCTAGCACACCCCCCGTCCCCGCTCACAGCCGTCGCAGCATCACGAGGGGCGCCTCGAGCTCCTTGGCGAGCGATGGCACACCTTGACACAATGTGGCAGTAGCGGTATCCTCAAGCCATGACTGGGCGAACGACACTCAACGTCTCGCTGACCCCGAAGCTCAGCCAGTTCGTGACGGCGACGGTGGCTTCTGGGCGCTATCTCTCGGCCAGCGAGGTCGTCCGGGAGGGGCTCCGTCTTCTTGAAGAGCGTGAGCTGCTGCGCCAGGCGGGCCTCGAGGAGGCTCGCCAAAAGATCGCGGCGGGGCTGGCTTCGCTGGACCGCGGAGAAGGCATTCCGGGGGAGCAGGTCTTCTCGGAGATTGAAACGCGGCTCGACCGTCTCGAGAAAGCCAAGACCGGCGGATGAGCCGATACATCCTGTCGCCGGAGGCCCCGAAGCTCCTCCTCTCCGTCCTCGTCCCCGTCGCCCTGGTCGGCGCCGGGGTGGGACTTGTCCTCGGCGTCCGGTACGTCGTGGCCGGTTTTCCGCTCCTCGCCGTCGACGCGGTGCGCCGGAGCCTCGACGCGGTGCTCGTCGGTATCGTCGGCTTCACCCTCCTCTACGCCGGCGTCCGCCGCCTCCTCGGCGAACGGCTCCGCGACGGCTGGGCGCTCGCGTTCGCCGCGGCGCTCGCCGCGGCGCCCTTCGTCGCCTTCGCCGGATACCACTTGAACCGTGCCCGGGCGGTCAAGCCGCGAGAGATCCTCGAGCCCTGGGCGCTGGTGCCCAACTTGTGGCTCCTCGCCGGCTGCGGCGTCCTGTGGGGCGCCGCCTGCCTCCTGCTGCGCTGGGCCGAGGCGCGCCGTCCCCGCCCCCACGGCGCGGTCGCCGTCGGCCTGGTGCTCTTGATGCTCCACAGCGGCCTCGCTCTCGCCTTCCGCCGCGAGGTGAAGACGGGTCCCGACGTCTTCATCCTCCTGGTCGACGCGCTGCGCGCTGACCGCCTGGGCTGCTACGGCCACAGCCGCGATACGACGCCTGCCATCGACCGCCTGGCTCGTGACAGCGTCCTCTTTCGTCAGGCGATCAGCCAGAGCACTTTTACGAAGACGAGCATCGCGTCGCTTTTCACCGGCAAGAACCCCTACCGTCACGGCATCTACTGGGGACAGCGCCAGCTGAGCGAGGACGCGCTTTCCGCCGACATCCTGCGCGAGGAGGAGACGACGCTCGCCGAGCGCTTCGCCAACGCCGGCTACCTGACCGGCGCCTGGGTCCAGAACTCGCACCTGCGCGGCGTCATGGGCTTCGGCCAGGGCTTCCTCGAGTACCACGACCAGCAGGGCCGGATCGACAGGATCCACGACGCTTTTGACCGCTTCCTCGACGCTCCGGCGCGGCGCTACAGCTTCCTCGCCTACCTGCACTACATCGACCTCCACGACCCCTACCGGCCGGAGCCGCCCTACGACACGTTCTTCGGCCCCACCGGCGACGTCTACGCCGGTGTCGACTTCAGCGAGTGGGGCAGCCATCTTGCGGCGATCCAGGCCGGCCGGGTCCCCCTGACCGAGGACGACGTCGAATCGCTCGGCCGCCTCTACGACGGCCAGCTGCGCTTCATCGACGAGCGGATCGGCCGCTTCCTCGACAAGCTACGCCGGCGCGGGCTCTACGAGAAAAGCCTCATCGTCCTGACGGCCGACCACGGCGACGGCTTCATGGAGCACGGCCTCATCTCGCACTCGACCATGCCCTACGACGAGCTCGTGCGCGTGCCGCTCCTCGTCAAGCTCCCGGAAGGGCGCCACGCAGGACGCCAGGTCGCCGGGCAGGTACGGCTCATCGACGTCTTGCCGACGCTCCTCGAGCTCGCCGGCCTGCACGCCGGGAGGCTCGACATCGACGGCTGCAGCCTGGTGCCGCGGCTTGAAGGCGAGGCCCCCCCCGGCGAAGGCGATCCCTGCGCGCTCGCGGTGATCGAGATCGCCGACGAGGTCCATGACAATGCCTACCCGACGCTGGCTTTGCGCACCGAGAGCCTCAAATACATCCACCAGGCCGACCGCCGCGACGAGCTCTACGACCTCGCCGCCGACCCCGGCGAGCAGGAAAACCTCGTCGACGTCCGGGAGGCCGACGCCACGGCGTTCCGCGAGATGGCCCTTCAGCTCGTCGCGGCGCGCCAGACCGGGGTCGAGCGCCTGGAGCTCGACGAGCAGACCCTCCGAGAGCTCAAGGCCCTGGGCTATGTCGGCGGCGAGCCGAACAACGAAGGCGAGGGCGACGGTGGCTGACGGCGTCCGCAAACCCGCATGTTTACAAGTCTCCCGTGACTATGCTACCCTGCATTCTCCCGTCGCCTGAAGGGGTAGTCGCAGGCCTTGAGGGCCGGCTACGGGAGCAGCTCGCGCGAACATACAGCGCCGCAAGGCAAACGAGCCCATACGGAGGAAGAAGATGAAGAAAGGCTATCTGGCCTGGTACGTCTTGAGCTTTCTGGCCGTCACCCAGCCCCTCTGGGGCGGCACGGTCTACATCCCGCTGGCCCTCGACGTCAAGGTGGACGACAACCGGTTCATCACCGAGATCCGCTTCCAGAACGATTCCGGGAAGGCGGCCAACGTCCGCTACCTCTTCATTCCCGCCCAAAAGGACGGAACGCGCTACGACCGCGCGACGGAGATGACCGAGCTCACGATCCCGGGCCGGAGCACGACGATGCTCGACGACATCGTACCGCGCGGCCGGCGCGGCATGATGGAGATCTCCGCCGAGGAGGTGGTCTCGGTCACGGCCCGGCTGATCGGCCGGCCGCCGAACGGAGTCGAGACCTTCGGCGTCGAGCTGCCGGTCATCACCTCGCGCAATGCGGTCACGCCCGGACGGACCACGGTGCTACCGGGCCTTTCCCGGGTCGACGGCGACGTCGTCTCCGACTTCTTCCTTCTCAACCTCTCCATCAAGCGCAGCCGGTGCGCGATCGAGGTCTTCAAGCGCGGCGGGACCACGGTGGCCGAGCAGACCATTTCCGTTCCGCCGCTTTCGGTCTTCCCCTATGGCGACGTGCTGGCGCTGCTGGGCCTGACCAACGCCGCCGACACCTCGATCGCCGTGACCTGCGACGAGCTGTCTCATCCCTTCGCCACGGTCCACAGGCTGGCGACGGCCGAGCTCCTCTACGTCCCGCCGGCCGGCGGCGGCAGCTCGGCGCTCGATCCCTTCCCGACGAACACCTGCCCCGACGACGCCTTGATCAACCTCGAAGGGACCCTCCACGTCGCCACCCGCGGCAACGAGCGCGGCATCTTCTTCGCCGACACGACGCCGGGCGTGGTCTACTCGCGGATCTCTCTGACCATGGAGTTCACCCACGGCGGCTGGCACCAGCGCTCGGCCGACAACCACAACGTCTTCTGGCTCAACCGCACCGACCAGTGGCGCGCCAACGTCTTCGGCTACCTGAACCTCTGGGGACCGAAACGGAACTTCGCCAAGCTCACCACCAACGTCAACCTCCCCTCCGCCGCGGTCCAGACCGTCCAGAAAGGCGGCGTCTTCCAGGAAGGGGTGACCTACGTCGTCGACTACGTCTACGACACCGGCGCCAACTTCATCGAGACCGTGGTCAGCGTCAAGGGCGGCGAGGAAGTCGTCCGCATGCAGGACAGGCCGACCGTCAAGAAGATCGTCGCCGAGGACCGCTTCATGGTCGTCTTCGGCCACGGGAGTCACGAGGAGGGACCCGAGGTCCCCACCTTCGGCTGGCAGTACGCGAACCTCTGCGTCGTCCTCGAGTAAGTCCTTTCGGCATACCAGATGCCGGGAAAAGGGAGCGTCCCCGGACGTTCCCTTTTTGCATTTTCCCTTATATGATCGGCACTTAGGCGTCTACGAATCAGCTCTTGACATTCTGTGGATGCTGTAATAGCCTTTACGGGCGCCTTGACGTCTTCGGACGGGACCCTTCTGTTTTCGACATGTTTCGGAGATCGTCACCATGAGAAGACTTCACTGCCTCACCGTCCTGCTCCTCGCGGCGGCCCTCGCGGCGCCCGCCTGGTCGGGGACGGTCTACGCCCCGCTGATCGTCGACCGCGACGTCGACGGGAACCGGTTCACGACGGAGGTTCGGGCCACCAACGGCTCGGCCGAGGTCCAGACGCTCAGCTACCTCTACATCGACGCCCAGGCCGACGGTACGCTACCGGACCGGAGCCTGGAGAGCGTCACGGTGGAGATCCTGCCGCACGCGACCGTGGTCCTGACGGAGCTCGTGCCGGCGGGATCGGTCGGCTTCCTCGAGGTGACGACCGGCGACGAGGTGGCGGTCTCGTCGCGTCTCGTCGGGACCTCGGTCGAGGGCGAGAAGCGCTTCGGGACCGACATCCCGGTGATCTCCTCCGCCAACATGGTGCCGGCGAAGGGGTCGGTGATCCTCCAGGGCTGGAGCAAGGACGGCAGCCAGGAGGTAACCGACTTCTTTCTGCTCAACCTCTCCCACGTCCAAAACGTCTGCGACGTCTCGATCCACCGGCGCAGCGGCACCCTCGTCATCCAGCAGACCCTGACCTTGCCGCCGCTGGGCCTACGGCCCTATCCGGACATCCTGGGGTTGCTCGGCTTCGACAAGAAAGGCGAGATCCGCGCCCGGGTGACCTGCGACCGACGTTTCCACGCCTATGCGGTCATAGCCGACTTGACGACAGCGGAGCTGATCTACGCGCCGCCCTCGGCGTTCGGGAGCTCGACCCTGTCGCCGCCCAGCCAGGGCCCGAGGCCGGACGTGGCGTGTCCGCCAGGGGCCTGGTTCGAGAGAGCCGGCGCCTTCCACCGCCCCAAGGTCCACCAGGAGGTGCGATTCTTCGAGCTGCCGCTGGCGGCGGGACGCTACGCCAGGATCACCGTCGACCTCGACGTGACCCCCGGCAACTGGGCGAGGCCCGCGGACGGCAACCACAACGTCTTCTGGCTCCACCGTTCGACGAGGTGGGCCGGCAACGTCTTCGGCTACGTCAACATCTTCGGGCCGGACAAGGACTTCGCCAAAATCTCGTCGAACGCCGACCTGCCGTCGCAGAACATATGGGCTTTCACGAAGAGCACGACGTTCTCGAAGGGCGAGAAGTACCACGTGCGCTACACCTTCGACGCCGACCTGCGGAGGATGGAGGCGGTCTTCACCACCAAGACCGGGACTCCCCAGGAGACGGAGGTGGCGCGCGTCGAGGGCACGGCCCCGACCGGCAGGATCGTCGCCGACGGCGACAGCTTCTTCATCTACTTCGGCCACCCGACGGGCCTCGACGGCCCGGAGGTCCCGACCTACGGCTGGCTCTACTCGAACCTCTGCGTCCAGATCGAGTAGCGGTTGGCCTGCCTTTCGCTGGGAGCGGCCGGATCCGGTAGATCGGCGGCGCCGGCATCGCTATAGTGCCGTCATGGCACTGACCCGCGACATGATGCTCGAGCAGATGCGCCGCCGCGACCCGGCCTTCGACGGCCGGTTCCTCTTCGGCGTCACGACGACCGGCATCTACTGCCGGCCGTCGTGCGGAGCGCGGCGTCCGCGCCCGGAGAACGTCGACTTCTTCCGCAGCGTCTCGCAGGCCGAAGCCGCGGGCTTGAGGCCCTGCAAACGCTGCCGCCCGGACCTCTTCCACCGCGGCGAGGACCCCGACCTGGCCCTCGTCGAGCGCCTCGCCGGAGAGGTCCGCGACGATCCGGCGGCTTTCGAAAACGTCCATGACCTGGTCCGCCGCTCCGGCGTCGGGTCCTCGAAGCTGGGCGAGCTCGTCCGCCAGCACTACCACGTGACGCCGACGGAGCTGCTCGGACGCGCCCGCGTCGAGCTCGTGCGCCGCCGGCTCCACGAGTCCCGCCGTCCGGTGACCGAGATCGCCTTCGACGCTGGCTACGAGACCCTCTCGGCCTTCAACTACAACTTCCGCCGCCGTGCCCGCATGAGCCCTCAGGCCTATCGCCGACTCACCGGGGCGTCGGCTTTTGCTCTCGGGCTACCGTCGTGGTATTCGACCGAGCGGGCTTTGCGCTACCTCGGGCGCGATCCGAAAAGCGTGACCGAGCGCGTCGACGGACGTGTCGTCGCCTTCGCGCTCTCCTTCGACGGCGGCGGCACGGCACGCATCTCGGTCGAGCTATGGAACCGGGAGGCGCGGTGCCGCGTCGAGCCGGTCTCCGGCCGGGTCGATGAGAGCTGGGGCGGGCTCGTCCACGAGCGGGTGTTGCGTCTCCTCGGGCTCGTGACCGACCCGGTGCCATTCGAGCGCCGCCTCGCTCCGGACGCCAAGCTCGTGCGGCTCGTCGACGCTCAGAAAGGGCTCGTGATCCCGCAGACCCGGAATCTCGTGGACGGCCTCGTCTGGGTTGTCGCCGGGCAGCAGGTCAGCCTGCCGGTGGCCTTCTCGATGCGGCGGCAGCTGATCGAGCGCTTCGGGCGCCGCGTCGGCGAAGGCGGCCTCTGCGTGCTGCCGTCGCTGGAGACGTTGGCGGGCTTGAGCGAAGCGGAGCTTGTCGGAGCCGGTTTTTCGCGCCGCAAGGCCGAGTACCTCTCCGGGGTGACCCGGGCCGCGGTGTCGGGTGAGCTCGACCTCGAGGCCCTGGAGCGTACGAGCGCCACCACGTTCGAGCGGACGTTTCTCGCGGTGCGCGGCCTCGGCCCCTGGTCGGTGCACTACCTGATGATGCGCTCGCTGGGCTTCGCCGATTGCGTTCCGGTGGGCGACGTCGCGCTGGCCGAGAGCCTGAAGCGTTTTTTCGACCTCGACCGGCGTCCTGACGCGGCGCGGACCCGGGAGCTGATGTCGGCGTTCGCGCCCTATCGTAGCCTGGCTACGTTTCATCTGTGGGAGCGTCTGGGCAACGCGCACCCTACTTCAAGGGGGTCTGAAGCAGTCGAACCTCTTTGATCCAGATGGTGCCAGTTCCTTCAACGGTAAGGTCGAGCTTCACCAGGTCGGGTTTCTGACCTCGCTTGAGGTAGAAGGGAATCTCGTACGAAGCCCACTCGTTCGTTCCCTTGACCGCGTTGTGGAGGCCCTTCGAGAAGAACTCTCCGCGTCCCGGCAGTCTGCACCACATCTCCAAGAAAGCCTTACGTTCGACGCCCTCGGTCTTCAGTTGTGCTCGGTAGGTCAGCATGCACTGGTCCACGCCAGGATCTTCGACCTCAAAGAGGCGGATGGTCTGACGCTCAGTACTACCCGTGACACGCCAAGCGTCGCCCTCCAGAGCGATCGAATCCTTGGAGATGGTAGGATCGGATGTGCTGAACGACCTCAGCTCCTGTGGCGGGCCAGCTGGCTGGGGGACCCTAAACAACGACTTGAGCCATCCAAACATGAGCAACTCCTTCCTGCATTCTTCGCACTAACATCTTAGGTGTCCCGCCAAGGTAAGGGTAGTAGCAGATAGCACGCTGACGCCGGACCGCAGTTGGTCGCCACCGGATCGCCGGCCGCCGAGCCCGTCATCGCTGAGTTTGCATCCATCGCTCGCTCAGCGTACTTCACTCCGAGCTCGCAAGCAAGGTCTTTCGCCGTCGCCACGCCCCAACCGCCCCTGCCGCCGCCCCTCTGCCACCCAAGAGGTGCCACCCTCTTCGCGCCGTACTGGATCTTCGTCCTCCCCTGCCTCCGTGCCGTGCCGTTCCGCGGCGCGGTGACTACCGGCGGTTTGGGGGCTGGCCCCCAACGCTGGCCTCCGGTCGCCTTCCGGCGGAGCCGCCCACCTTCCACGCGACGGCCGGGCCGAGGGGTGTCAAGGGGACCGGGCGTCTTCGGCCGGCCAAGGTAAGGCTCGATCGGACGCCCTCGGCGGTCTCCGTCCGCTTGCGCCGTGAGCCGCGGTCGGCGTCCCTTGACCTTGCTACCCAGACCAGGCCTCGGCGAGATTTCAGGAGAGCACGAGCCTTCTTGCTCCGAGGTAGCCCCCCACCCTGGCGGTGCCACCCACCTCGGCAGGGCCCCTCCCAGCAGGGCCCTCTGCGCCGGAGTGCCGAAGCGGAGTGCCGAAGTGGGCGGCACTCTTCGGCACCGACGTTCTCGCGGTCCGCTGGGCCATGGTCCCATCCTAGCATTTCCTGGCGGCAGGGACACCCTCTCCCATTCTTCCTTAATCGGCGATTTCCGAAAGTGGCCGCCTTTGGCCAGGAAAGGCGCCAGATTCATCCTGTTTTTTCAAGATCAAGAAAGTCTCCGAATTCTTCGCCCAAATCCGTCCATTCCTAAGATTTTCCGATTACGGAGGATCTGTAGCGAGCGAGAGAGGCAACACCTTGCCGCTGCGGCCGATCGGTCAAGGCCCGACGGACGGGCCAACGGAAAGAACCCGGAGTCCTGGTTGCCGGAAGCGAGCGTTCCGACCCGGGAAATTTTTACCCGCTCGAAGGAGGTTATGTCAATGTTTTCGCACAAGGAACGGATTCAGAGAAATGTCTGTCGGTGGCTCATGGTCATGATCGTGACGATCCTGGCCGGCGGCCCGGCGAGCGCGTTCGACGCGGCTCTTTGTGAGGACGCGGTCTGGGTCGAACCCGGCGGCGAGTGGGCCGGCTACGGTCCGGTCAGGAGAGAGATCCTCGCCTTCGATGTGACGTCGAAGGGTTTCTTTGGGCTCCAGGCGACGGCCACCTCGCCGGTCGAGCCGCAGCTGGTCGCTCTCGGCCGCGACTGTGCCGGCGACGCGCAGGGCATCGCCGTCCTCAGGCGCTATGTTTCGGGTTACGTGTTTGCTGTCGAGGAGCCGGGGACCTATTACTTCGTCGTGAGCTCGCAGAATCCCGGCGAGCCGCTCCACGAGTATGAGGTCACGAGCCGTTTTGTGAGCTGGAGAAGGCTCGGTCCCATTCAAGCCAAGGGTATCACGGAGGGCGAGGACGATCCTGACCTCCTCGTTCCCCCCGGCTACTGTGAGGCCGACGACGACCACGCCGACACGTTCGACTGCGCCACCGACCTGGTCATGGGCGAGCCGGCGTCGGGCGAGGTCCACCGCGGCGACGTCGACACTTTCACCTTCCGACTCGACGATCAGGCGACGGTTTTCATCGAGAGCGTGAGCAAGATCGACGTCATTGGCTCGCTCTACGACGAAAACGGCCACCGTCTGGCACTGGACGACGATGGCGGTCATGGCGACGACTTCCAGATCACGAAGACGCTCTCCGCCGGCCGCTACTTCGTGACCGTGGAAGGCCGCGGTGCTGCCGAGGGCTCTTACCTGTTGACGAGTGAGCTACTCGGCTGGTAGGCACCTTCCTTTCAAATAGGCTTCGCCGGAGGAGGCTCGTCGCGGAACGCGGCGGCTTTCTTCGGCTTGTTCCATTTTGTGTAGGCGTCGAAGAGACGGCGCCTGGCTTCACGGGTGTAGAGAGAGCTCTCACCTTCCCCTTCAAGAAGAGCCTGGTAGCCTTCTAGCAATAGAGGCTCCGCATCCTCGAAGCGCCCCGCGGCGGCCAGGCAGGTACCGAGGACGCTGCGGGCGTCTGCGATTCGCCAAGGTCCTTTTGGCCAGGTGGTGGTAAAAACGGCGAGCGCTCGGCGGGCCCGCGCTTCACAGGAGCTTGGGTCCCCCAGGTCTATATCGACGACGGCCATGTTTCGTTCGACGGTGGCAGTTCGGCGATCTTCCTCGCCGAAGCTCTCGGTTCGAATCCGCAGCGCTTCGATGTAATGCTGCTTTGCCTCCGCGGCGTTCCCGGTTCGCTGTAGAGAGAAAGCCAGGTTGTTCAATCTCGTCGCAACGTTAGGATGGTCATCACCGAGGACACTACGGTGGATTCGCAGCGCCTGGCGTAGCAGGGGCACGGCTGCGTCGTAATCTTCAAGAACCACCAGGACCAGCCCGAGATGGCCATAGCTCAAACCCAGCTCGTAATCGTCCGCTGGAAGGAATCTGCGGCGGATATCGAGTGAATGCTGGTAGTAGGATCGGGCTTCAGAGTACCGACCCTGTCGGTGGAGCGAGCTGCCAAGGTTTGCCAGTGTGACGGCGACTGCCAGATGATTTTCGTCATAGAGGAAGATCTTCATCTGCAGAGCTTCCCGATACAGTTTCTCGGCTTCGGAGTGTCTCCCCTGGTCGCTGAGCCTCAAACCATAATTGTTGATGCCGATGGTTAGCTCTCGGGTCGGCTCGTTATAGAGTCGTCGTTGGATCGCCAAGGCTTGGCGCGCAAGCTTCTCGGCTTCTTCTACCTCGCCCTGCCGGCTGAGCAATTCAGCCAGGTTGTGCAAGCTCTCTGCCACCAGGAGATGATCTTCGCCCCACATCTCTCGACGCATTTCGAGCGCTAGCTCAATCAGGGGCGTGGCACTCTCGTAGAAACCGCGGAAGGTGTAGACGCGGCCAACGTTGTTGAGAACCGCCGCCTGTGCCTCCCGATGGCGGGTGAACCTCTCACCAAAGAGCTCCGCTCCTCTTTTGAGGATCCCTTCGGCTCCGGGGTTCGCTTTTTCGTCTTCGAGATCGAGGCTCGCGACAATCGTGAAGAAAACGTCCATGGAAAGGATCGAGAGCTCTCTTTCTTGGTGCACCTGCCGGATCTGGAACGCGACCGTGACCAGAAAGCCGATCACGAGGGTGAGGAAAGCCGCTGCCGTCAAAAGCCGCCAGCGGTTACGCCGCACGAACTTTCCCGTCCGGTAGCGGAAGCTGTCCGCCCGCGCCGTGACCGGTAAGCCCGCAAGGTAGTTTCCGATGTCCTCGGAGAGCCGCTCGACGGAGCCGTAGCGCTCCTCGGGCTCCTTGCGCAGCGCCTTCATCACGATCGCGTCGAGGTCCCCGGAGAGCGGACGCGAAAGCCTTCTCGCCTCTCGGTCGGCCCGGCTCTTGATCACCGTGCTCGGCCGCCGCGGCTCGTTTTCGACGATCTTGTAGCGCAGCGCCATGCCTTCGCCGTCGAAGGGACGCGTGCCGGCGAGCAGCTCGTAAAGGATGACCCCGAGGGAGAAGATGTCGCTCGCCGTGCCGAGGGGTTTCTCCAAGATCTGTTCGGGGCTGGCGTAGGGCGCCGTCATCGGACGCTGGCCGAGAGCGGTCATCCGGGTCCACATCTCCGAGGCCGGGTCGAGGATCTTGGCGATGCCGAAGTCGAGGAGCTTGGGGGTCCCCTCGGCGGTGACCAGCAGGTTCGAGGGCTTCAAGTCCAGGTGGGCCACAAGGTTGCGATGCGACGCCGCGACCGCCTCGCAGACCCTCTGGAAAAGCGCCAGGCGTTCGTGCACCGAGAGGCCGGCGTCACGGCAGTAGACGTCGATGGGCTTGCCGTCGACGACCTCCATGGCGAAATAGGGACGTCCGTCGTCGGTGGCGCCGCCGTCGTAGATCTGGGCGATCAGGGGATGGCGGAGGTGGGCGAGGATCTTGCGCTCGGTTCGAAAGCGCTGGAGGACCCCGTCGGTGTTCATGCCACGGTGCAGGACCTTGAGCGCCACCCGGAGGCCGATCTCGTCCTCCTGCTCCGCCAGGTAGACGGTCCCCATCCCTCCCTCGCCCAGCAGGCGGAGGACCTTGTAGGGACCGACTTTTTCGCCGACGCTCTCGGTCCCTTCCGGACGAAGCACGACGAACGGCTCGCCGCTGAAGTCATGGGTCGTGACGTCGAACTCGAGGAGCGCCTCGATCTCGCGGCGCAGCTCTTCGTCGCCGCCGCAGCGTTCGTTCAAAGTCACCATCCGCCGGGTAGGCGGGGCCTCCATGACGGCGCCAAGGATCTCTTTGACCTGTTGATGATGCTCACGGGGTGTCATATGCCTCCTTCCCTCGAAGGTCAGGGCCGGCGGGCCGGGTCCCTTCCCGCCGCGCCTTTTTTCACCACGCGTCAAACGGGGCCCAAACGGTTCATTTTCGGCTGAGCTCGCGCCGCAGCCAGGCGCGTGCCGTCTTCCAGTCGCGCTTGACCGTGGAGAGCCCGACGCCCAGGGCCTCGGCGATCTCCTCGTTGGTCCAGCCGCCGAAGATGCGCATCTCGACGACCTGGGCCTGGCGTTCGTCGAGCTCGGCGAGCTTGTCGAGGGCTTCGCTCACGGCCAGGACTTCCGTCCGGCGCTCTTCGGCCGCGAGCCCCAGGCCCTCGTCGAAGGGCACCTTGATTCCGTAGCGCTTGTCGGTCTTCTTGCGCCGCGCGTGGTCGACCAGGATGCGCCGCATCAGCTGCGACGCGAAGGAGAAGAACTGGGATCGGTTTTCCCAGTGGAGCTTTTTTTGGCCCGCGAGCTTGACGTAGACCGCGTTGATGAGCTCGGTGGGTTGGAGCGAGTGGTGCGGATGCTCACGGGCCAGGAAGGAACGGGCGATGATTCGCAGCTCGTCGACGACCTTTGGGATCAGCGCCTCCAGGGCGCCGTCTTCGCCGTCGGCCCAGTCCTCGAGGAGTCGGGTGATTTCCTGGTCCTTCATCATTTTTCCTCAAGTCGTTGCCGGAGCCGACGAGCCCTCCTGCCGCCCTCCCGCGGAGGCTTCGAGGCAGCGCTTCACCCACTCGCCCAGGGTGCTCATGAGCTCCGAGATCCGCTCTCTCGGAATCTTCAGCTGCCGCGAGACTTCCCTTTGGGGCGGCATCTGTCCCGAGTCGGTTTCCGAGGCGAGAAACCGAGAGAAGGTCCAGAGCTTGGCCAGGTACTCGTAGGTCTTGCGGCGACCCTCGAATCCTTCCAGAAACGTCTCGACGCATCGGCTCAGCGACTCGTAGCGGTCGCGTTGCTCGAAGTCAGGGGACGGCTGAAGGGCCTCGGAAAAGCCAAGCTCGGGGAGCAGCTGAAGAGCTCGCCACCGCTCGCGGATCTGACGTTTCATCGGAGAGACGAGGTTGCGAAACCGGAAGGTTCGGACACCGCGCTCGGCAAGCCAGGGGATCCGCTCGGCGAGGGCTTTTGCCGGCTCGCTCTTTCGCCAGGCGGTGATCAGCTCCGGCAAGAGGCCGTCGATCCATTCTTCGGTCAGCTCGGTCAGCTCGGCCTCGCCGGCCGGCTTCGGATCTATGCTGCCTTGAAAGCTCAGGAGCGTGTCGTTTCCGATCCTGAGGTCGCCTGCCACGACGAGTAGCGCTCTGTCTTCGCAAAGCGAACGGATCGCGATCTGCAGGATCTCGAAGACCCGATACCCCAAGGGATCGCGGCTCTGTTGCTTTTTTTGGACGAAGTGACGGATGCAGAGGATGACATATCCGTCGATGTTGTCGTGGTTTTGAAGTTGTGCCTTGAGGCCGTTCAGGTGTTTGAGGATGTCAAGGTAGGCGTCGGTCGTGAGGTCGTCGAGGGCTTCCGGGTCGAGCCAGCTCGGGGAAGAGATGCCGAGATAGCTCGGTGGGGCGTCCCAAAGATTTCGGCGCCGAAGCTCCCGCTTGAGGAAGGTCTTGAGCTTGGCCCAAAAGGCGTCGAAAAGCTCCGGATCGGCCTCCCTGCCCGGCTCCAGCGCCCGAATGTACCTGGTAAAGACGTCGCTCACAGCTCGCCCCTGTCGCGAAACGGCCTTCAAAAGGACCTGCTTTCACGATGTTGGGGCAGAGGATAACAGAATCGCGGGCAGGGCGCGCGGCTCAGACCGCCGGCGCGCCGCGCACGGCGACCGCGGGATCGCCCAGGACGACGTAGCTCTGGGCGTGGTTGCGCTCCACCCAGGCGGTCGCCACCTCCTGGTCGTCGATCTTCTTGCCGTAGCTCGCCTGCTCCAGGAGCTGGTTCAGGTCGAAAGCCAGGATGGCGTAGCGTCGGTTGAGCTCGCGCACCGCGTGCCCCACCGGGCGTCCTTGCAGGAGGACGCTCAGAGTGCGGCGCAGGGGCTTGAGGCGCTCTTCGGCCGCGGTGGCGGCCAGCGCGTGTCCCCAGGCGCGGTCGACGAGCCCGACGACGGCGAGCGCACCGCCTCTGGGGTGCGAGAGGAGCCGTTGCGGCAAGCGGGCGACGAAGGGCTCGTCGGCGACACGCGGCGCCGGCTCCCCGGGCTGGCGCGAGAAGAGGTCCTCCTGCGGCGTCCCGGCGCCGTAGGAGCTGAGGAGGAAGGCGATCGTCCCGTGGACGCGGGCGTCGTCGCCGAGGTCTTCGCCGCTGAAGTAGTGGCTGCGGTCGATCGGCTCGCCAGGGCCAGGCCAGTCCTGGCAGATCATGGCGCCCTGGCCCGCACCCTGGCGGGGATGGCCGGCGGGCCAGCCGAGGCCGTGCGCGCTGGCGAAGAGAAGGGCCGGCGGCGTCGCCTCGTGGCCGTTGCCGCCTCCTCGGACGGCTTCGGCCAGGCGCTCTTTCGTGGCGTCCTCGCCCCACAGACGGACGGTGAGGAAGCCCGCCTCCTGGGCGACTCCGGGCTCGCCAGTGCCGCCCATCAGGGGTTTGACGAGGAGATCGGCGTGCAGGCGGCTCACCGGATCGCGTCGGTAGCGCGGCGCAAAAAAGACCGCCTTCCTGGCCGGTGGTGGCGCGTCCGTTTCCTGCGCGACGACGCTTTCGGCGTATCGCCGGTAGGCTTCGACGTCGTCGAAGCTCAGGCGCCCGACGGCGCGCTGGAGGCCAAGCACACTCTGGAGCTCAAAGGGAATGCGGCTCGGCGAGCCGACGAGCAACAGGTAGTAGGGGACCTTGTCGGGATCGACGAGGTCCGCGGCCGCGGCGCCGTGACGCGCCAGCCAATCCCGCCAGCCCTCGCCGGGGCGGTGGTCGAAGACGAAGACGCGATCCTCGCCCAGCTGTGCCCTGCGGTGCTCGACGAGCGGTGCCAGGGCGTCGCGCAGCTCCGGCTCGGCGTCCGACGCCAAGACGACGCCCCAGCCCGCCTGGCCCGGGTCCTCAAGGTTGAAGCCTTCGGGACCCAGGAAGGCCTTGCCCATCCTCTGCACCAGCCGCGAGATGAGCAGGACGAGCCCCTGGGCCATGACCTCGTTCCGGGCGCGGTCCGCGGCTCCGGCCATCTCCAGGGGAGAGCGGTCGTACTCGCCGCTCTCCGCGTCGATGACCGGGACGTAGAGCTCGCGGTTCGACCACAGCAGGTCGACGGCGGCCTTCTCGACCTCTTCGATCCAGTCCTGGTAGGCCGGATCGTCGTCGGTGCTGCGCCGGATCCGAGACGCGCGGACGCTACCCTGGTCGAGCTCGCGTCGCTTCTCCCGGATTCGCCGCAGGTCCTCGTCGGCGAGCACTCCGGTACGCTTCTCCTCTTCGAGGGCGCTCTCGCGCAGCGGCAGGTCGACGTGACAGCGCACGGTCAGCGCGCCGCAGGGTGCCTCGGGCGCGATCTCGACGTCGGCGGAGCCGGCGAGCGGGTTCAGGTCCGCGGCGACGACGCGGAGCCGTCCCGGGCGTTGGAAGTCCCGGTCGACGACGGTCCACTGGACGCCCTGTCCGGTGGTGGCGCTCGACACGAAGACGTCGCCCGGCCGGGGCGGTGAGCCGCGGCGAGCCGCGACGCTTTCCCGGTCACGGGCGAGCCGTCCCAGGGCCTGCTGCCTTCTCTCATGGAGTCGTCGTTGGCGGTCGTTCATGTTGGCCTCCCTTGTCTCTGGTGCCGTGCCCGCTTTGCACGGCTTACAGGCTCTCCATAACCGCCGGTTTGGTGAATCGGCGGCTTTTTGGGACGAAGCCAGGCAAGAACCGCCGAGGTGGTGGACGTCCTCGTCGCCTAGAAACTCCTCGCGGCTGTAGCGGGTAAAGGACTCAAGCTTCGCCAGATAGCACCCTGGCCGGACCCTGATCCGTTGTCAAGCCCGGCAACTTCGTCCGTTGCGCCTCCTTCTACAGCAAAGATCCGGCGGATGTGACCGTCAGCGTGGGGTTCCGTGTGGTGTTTTCCCCATCGGCCGTCCTCTGAGTCTCTGATCTCTGTCTTCTCTGATCTCTGGACGGGGGGAGTCCAGAGGGGATCCTCCCCCTTTGGCGGGCCGTGCGAAGCGGCCTCCAGACGTCTGTGCTAGGATGAGAGACAGACGTGGCGAAGGCCCACTGCCGACCGGGAGACCAGCGATGACCACAGCGACCGTACGGATCACCACTTCTACGCGCGAGCAACTTCGAGAGCTCGCGGAGCAGACGGGAAAATCGATGCAGGCGTTGATGGGGGAGGCTGTCGCGGCCTACCGCCGACGACTGCCTGGGAAAGTGGCGCAAGTGCGTCGGAACGAGATCGATCTAGCCGAAGCCTATGAGATCCTGGCTGAGGACCAGGAG
Source organism: uncultured bacterium (assembly GCA_965371445.1). GTDB lineage: Bacteria > Acidobacteriota > Thermoanaerobaculia > Multivoradales > J023 > DASWIG01. The sequence goes on from CBDUYN010000100.1 coordinate 17,679, forward strand.
GGAAACGACGTCGAAATTTTCTTCAGTGCCCAGGCTGAGGCGGTCGGGGATTGAGCGTGGCTCAACCAAAGCGGGGCGAGATATGGTGGACCGATTTCGGAGAAGGCCGCGGCTCCGAGCAAGCCGGCCGCCGACCGGCCGTTATCATCCAGAACGACGCAGGAAACCATAGCTCGCGTTTTCCGAATACGATCATTCTTGCCATGAGCACCAAAGGTCGACCGATCCCGTTTCACGTTCAAGTTGATCCGACGGATCGCAATGGCCTGAGTGCCACGAGTTGGGTCAGGTGTGAACAGATTCTCACCGTCTCCAAGAGTCGCCTCTTGGGCGTGCGACCTCTGGGGAGGCTTTCCGACGATCAGATGGCTCAGGCTGAAGTTGCCGTCAAACGTTCGCTTCAACTGCCCTGACGACCTCACCCCCCGATGCGGACGTCCCTTCGGGACGAAGAGCAGGCGGGACGCCTGCGCTCCCAGCGAAAGTCCGGCCCCGTAGGGGTCACGGATTCGGCCTACGGCCTCAAGGCACGCTTGCAGGTCAACTCTCAAGGAAGGGCGCCATCTTGCTCCCAAAGTCCTTCAGGTCGTCGAGCCCCTCGACGAGGGCCCGGTAGGAAACCGCGTGATCGATCTCGGTGTAAAGATGGACCAGGATGTTGCGAAATCCGATCCATCCCTTGAGTCGTTCCGCGAGGTCCTCTTCGAGGACGCCTTCTTCGCGCAGGACGTCCATCGTGTCGCGGTAGCCCTCGGGCTGGCGGTAGCCCATGTCGGAGATCACGTGTTGTGCGACGTCGAGCATGCATTCGCACGCCAGATGGAGGTAGCGCTCCGCGAGATGGTGGACGTCCTCGTCGCCTAGAAACTCTTCGCGGCTGTAGCGGGTAAAGGACTCAAGCTTCGCCAGATAGCCTTCGAGCGCGCTCAAGCGGCTTGCGAGCACGTGCTGATCGACCACTCGGCCTCCCTTCCAGGAGTCGACGGCGCAGGGCACGCCGGTAGACGCTTCGTGCCCACTCGCGGTCGCCGTACTCCTTCATCGTCCGGACGCGAAGCCGGCGCCAGGCGGCTGGATCGCGGCAGAGGACCATGCGGCCGTGCTCCATCACCCGCTGGCGCAGGGTGTCCGGTGCCTCGTCGAGTAGGACGACGTCGACGCGCTCGTCGGAGGCGAGGTGAGCGAGCGCGGCGGCGACGGCGATCCGTAGCCGATGCCGGCGGTGGGTTCCCCTCGCGAGGCCTTCCTCTTCCGCTGGCAACACGGCGACGTCGAGGTCGCTGTCCGGTCGCGCCTTGCCCGTGGCCCGCGAGCCGAAGGCCACGAGCACCGCGATCCCGGGGATCTTGGCGACAGCGTCGTGAATGTCGCGTTCCAAGTCGTCCATGACGACATCCTAGCACCTACGGCGCCATCCCCTCCTTCGCCGACGCCACCTCCCCAAGCCACGGACCGTTGACGAAGATCTCCCGTCCCCGCTGACGCGCCCAGATCCGCGGATCGTACATCGCCTCCGCCTCGACCGACGGCACCGTGAAGCGTCCCGCCGTCACCGCCCGGACGGCGTAGACCACGACGCGGCTGCCGCCCTTGTCGAGGTGTCCGAAGACCTCCAGGCGGTCGTCGCGCAGGTCGAGGTGATCCATCTCCCAGAGCTGGTCGCTTGCCACCCAGCTCGGGGTGCTGCCGCGTCCGAGGCGCGGGTTCTCGATCTCCCACGCCGCCGGCACCCGGTCGACTAAAGCGACGTTCGCGATCCGCTCGGGCGAGGTGTTCGTCAACGTGAGCTCGACGTAGACGAGCTCGCCCAGCCGGTGCGTCGTGAAGTCGACCGGCTCGCCCGACGCCGTCCTGTAACGCCGGGTGAGCATCAAGCCTTCGCCGCCGAACCGCGCCTCGCCCGCCTCACGGACGCCTTGGCTCGTCATGACGAGATAAAGCTTTCCCTCGCCCTTGCGCGACACGTCGATCGTCACCTCGCCGTACTCGCTCGCCCGCGCCACGTTCCACGTGCGGTCGCTCGTCGACCGCCCCGCCGGATTCGGCGCCGGCTCGACCTCGCGGCCGTCGGCGCGCAGCACCGGCGGCGTGTAATCGCTCGTTCCGGCCGGCGAGTACTTGCCGAGGCCCGTGATCCCCCACACCAGCTCCTGGGTCGTATACCAGGCGCTACGGCGTCCGCGAAGCCCCTCGGCGACGAGGTTCGCCAACCGCTCGCCGGCCGGGTCGTTGCCGAAAAGGTCGACGAAAGTCGCCAACATGAAGCCCCGGCGGCGGCGGTCCGAATAAAAAGACCAGCCGTTCGAACGCTCGTCGGCGACCGGCGAGACGTCGGGGCTCTTCAGGTTCGCCTCGTAGCGCTGATCGCCCGCGACGTAAAGCGCCGCCTGCAACATGAAAAGACTTTCCTGGCCGCGCCCCGAGCGCGGACGCCGCGAGGGCGGCCCCCCAAGCTCTGTTACCAACCGCTCGATCCGCGCCTTGCGGGCCCGGCCACCGAGCGCCAGGACGTAATGGATGTAGGGCTCGGCGTCCTGGGAATACCAGTCGTTGCGGTGCTGTCCCGTTTCGTAGTGATGGGTGACCTGGCGCTCCATCCACGAGAGGGCCTCGTCGAGGCTCTCCTGGGCGACGCTGTAGCGCTCCTTCCGCGCGTCGAGCAGGAGATGAGTCGCGTACGCCGTCCCCCAGTAGGTCGACTCCGTGCCGCCCGGCCAGTAGGCGAACCCACCTGAGGGCGTCTGCATCGAAAGGATCCGGGCGATGCCCCTTTGCGCCAGGTCTTCGATCGTCGGAGTCTCGATCGTCGACCCGGCCACGAGGTCCGGGGCGATCGTCGGCAGAAGCTCCGCAAGGTAGAGGAGCGGACGCGTCGTCGACGTCGTCTGCTCGATGCAACCGTAGGGATAGCGGAGAAGGTGGTCGACGTGCCCCAAGGCGTCGGCGTAGGGCTGGTTCGTCACCCAGAAGGTGGTCCGCTCGCTCAGTGGCACCCAGCCTTCAAGGTGGGGCGTCAGGTCGGTTTCGCCTTCGCCGAGCTCGATTCGCTCGACGCGTCGCGTCTTCGGTCCGGCCGGCAGGAGCGGCACGTCGGCCTCCTCCTCCACTCGGACGTCGCCCGAGCGCACGACGACCTTGACCCGCGCCGCCCCCACCGGCTGGCGCGCCACGAGGCGAAAAACGGCGGTGTCGCCGCCGCCGTCGGCGAGCGCGAATCCCGTCGTCCGATCGCCCAGAATCTCGACGGGTAGGCTCGCCTCGCCCCCAACGTCAAAGCCCGGCACCGGCGCCGCCGTAACCTGGATCTCGACGTCAACGTCGCGCCGCTCGCCCGAGACGTTGGTCACAAAAACCGGGACGCGGACGTCGTCGCCCCGCGTCAGGAAGCGCGGCAGCGTCGCCTGGACGACGAGCGGGTCACGCACCAGGACCGTCGTCGAGGCGTGTCCCATCTTCTTGGGTCCCGCCGAAACCGCCATGACGCGCAGCGCCCCGCGGTAGCGCGGGACGTCGAAGCCCACCTCGACCTTGCCGCTTTCCGGGACCTCGACGAGCCCCGCCCAGAGCGCCACGGGCCGGACCGGCTGGACGCGTCCCAGCCCGCCGCCGGCGTCGCCGCCGGCCGTCGACGTCGGCCCGGCGGGCGGGACGAGGAGCGTCCAGCCCACCGTCTCGAAAGTCTCCACGCCCAGGGCGCGGCGGGTGAAGATCGCCGGGAACGGGTCCGGGCTCTGGAAGTTGGTGAGCGAGAGGATCCCCTCGTCGACCGCCGCCACCGTGGCGTAGGTCGACCCCTCGATCTGTCCCAGGTCGAGCTCGACGGTGAGGCGCGAATTCGACCGCACCTCCTCGGGAGCTTCGAGCTGGAGCGGATGGGTCAGCTCCACCGGCTCCAGGCGTACCGAGGCGACGCCGAACGAGCGCTCGGGCAGGAACGCCTGCTCGCTGTCGAGGTGCGGGTCCTTGACGAGAAAAGCCGTCAGGTAGATGTTCGAGACGAGCTCGTGCGGCTTGTAGCTCCAGGAGACGCGTCCCGAGTCGACTTTCTTCCACTCGCTGCCCAAGATCTCGTCGGTCTCCGCCGTGAAGAGGACGCGGCCGGGATAGGGCGCCTCGAAGCTGACCTCGATCTTTTCGCCGACGCCGCTTTTCCGGGGGACGTCGAGGGCGATCCAGTTGGGCCGTCCGGGAGCGGGGGTGCGATCGCCCTCCTCGGGGGCGCGGTAGAACCAGCTGCCGCGTCCTTCGAGCTCCAGGTCGGTGCGCGCGGCGCCGGCCCTGGCGCGGACGAGGAAGCTCGCGGCGTCGGCCGAGGGCTTGAAGGACACCCGGAACTTGCCGGCGGCGGGGCGCGCCGTCGCCCGCTCCGCGGTCACCGGACGCTCGACGTGGCGGCTCGTCCAATGGCCGCGGCTCTCGTCGAAGTACCAGCCCCACTCGGTCTCGACGCGGACCAGCTCGACCTCGACCTCGGCCACGTCGGTGACGAGACGTCCCTGCCAGTCGACGGTGACGCCGTCGACGACGAGCTCGTCTCCGGCGCGCACCTTGGCGGCCCCGGAGGAGAGGCCGACGTAGAAGGCCGCCGGGTGGACGGGGACGTCGGCACGGCCGACCGTGGTGCGTCCGCTCCCGGCCTCGAAGACGGCGGCCCGGGCGACGAGGCGCGCCGGACCGGAAAAACCTCCCGCCGCGCTGCCGGGACAGGTGAGCCGCGTGCGTCCGTCGGCGTCGAGGACGCCGGAGGCCGTCCCCAGGGCGACGCCGCGGGACGGCGCGTCGTCGCCGCCCCACACGCCGTAATGAAAGTTGGCGTTTTCCGTGGGCTCGAACGTCGCCGGCTCCAGGTCGCAGCGCAGCTCGACGCGGTGCTCCGCCGGCACCCCGCCGAAGAGGTAGCGGGCCGCCACCTCGATCTGCTTCGTCTCCCCGAGGAGATAGGCCGGTCCGGAGGGCGCCGTCTCGACCTTCATGCGTTCGGGCACGAATTCCTCGACCTGGAAGCTGTGACCGCCGATGCGTACGTCGGCGGCCTCCAGGTGGACCTCGTAGCGTCCGGTGGTGGCGAAGGCGGGGAATTCGTGGTCGAGGGTGACGTAGCCCGCCTCGTTGGTGGTGAGCGTGGCGCGGCGGAGGGTGATGCCGCGGGGATCGACGAGCTTCGCCTGCACCGGCATCCCGGCGGGGGGTGCCAGGTTGTCCTCGCCGCGGACGATCGCCGCGAGGTGCGCCGTCTCGCCCGGACGGTAGACGCCGCGCTCGCCGTAGAGGGCGGCGCGGTACTTGCGTCCGCCGCGGTAGGGCTCGCCGGCGATCCGTGTCTCCTGGACCTCGGCCTTGAGCTCGCTGAGCTTCAAGTAGGTCAGGTCGTCGTGGCGCTGGGCGACGAGCGCAAAGGGCGGGCTCGGGTCGGGGTCACGGGCGGCCTCGGGGACGAGCGTGCAGGCGCCCTGGCCGCCGGTGGTGCAGGTGGCGAGGGAAAAGCCGCTCTTGCGGATCAGGCGCATCTCGACTCCGCTCTGGGGTTTGAGGCTGTGCATGTCGAGGGCCCAGACGCGCAGGCTGCCGTCGCCGCTTCGCTTGGCGACCAGGTGGAGGTCGGTCAAGAGCACCCGCGCCGTGTCGTGTGCGGCTCCGGCACGCACGCCGAGCTCCAGGAGCCCGCGGGTCGACGCCGGGACGACCGAGCCCAGGTCGACGTAGGAGGTCGTCTCCACGTCGTCGGCTCCCCGCAGCGGCAGGGTGCGGCTCTCGATCAGGTTCGACGTCCGCTCGCCGGCGGCTTCGCTCTCGTCGTCGCTCATCCAGAAGACGAGGTTCTCGGGAGGCACGTGGCGGACGACGAGCCTCGCCTGCTCGACGTTCGTGTGACGCAGCGGCAGGAGCTGCCAGGCGCTACGCGGCAGGTAGCGGCCCTGGGAGACGAAGGCGAGGCTCGGCCGCCGCGCCGGGACGTCGAAGCGGGTTTCGAAGGCGCTCGCAAGCTCGCCGCCGTCGATCGAGGTGAGGCCGCGGGCGATCGACAGCTTGTAGCTGCCGCGCTTGAAGTCGCCGAAGATACGGAAGCCGCCGCGTCCGGGGGCGACGGAGAAGTCGACGGCGGGCTCGAAGCGGATCTTCTCGCGGGCGGCGTCCTCGTCGGGAATGCAGCGCTGGGAGAGCTGCCGGTAGTCGTTGCTCTCGTCGTCCCAGAAGCCCAGCCGGTTCTCGACGCTCTTGTCGTCGCAGAGGACCCGGAGGAAGAAACCCGAATCGGCTTCGAGACGCCGGAGGTCGACGATCAGGAGCGGCGGTTGCCGTCCGAAGTGGATCGAAGCGGTGGCACCGGCGGCGCGCAGGTCGCCATGGGTGGCGCTCGCGACGCCTTCGTCGAGGACGAGCTCGAGGCGGCCGCCGGGCAGAAGGCCCCGGCTTGGAATCGACGCATGGACGACGTGGCGCTTCTCCGCGGCGGAGAAGGAGGCGCTTAGGACGCGGCTTCGCCCGTCGCTCGGATCGATCACCTGGAGCCGTGCCCGCCGGCGCACGGCCGCGGGGTCGACGGGACCGGAAAAGACGATCTCGACGACGATACGGTCATCTCCGGCATCGACGTCGGCGAGGCCGAAGCGCACGAAGGCGAAGTCGGGGACCTGGAGCTCGTAGCGCCACGCTCCGGCGTCGTCCGGCCGGACGACGCCGTCCTCGGTCTCGAGGCTCTGAAGCTCGAAGGTGTAGCGCGTCCCGGGCGCGAAGCCCGCGCTGGGCCGGAAGGCCAGGGTGGAGAGGTTTTGGACCCGCAGCGTCCCGCTCAAGGGCGGATCGACGGCGAGGACCGTCCCTGCCGGAGCGTTCTCGCCCCAGGAGCTGTAGGAGAAGACGTCGCTCGGCAGCTCGACGAGGACCTGCTCGGGCACGGTGCCGGTGGTGCCGTCGGCGCGGAAGGTGGGGGCGAGGTCGCTCGTGGCGGCAACGGTCCCGGCGCTGGGAACGGCGGCTGCCGGAGGGGCCGCGGCAGGCGGCTCGGCGCAGCCGGCGAGGCAGAGGAGGACGAGGACGATCGGGACGACGAGGCAGACGCGGCGCTTCATGGCGGATCTCCTGTTGAGCATACTCATAGAGTAGACCAGATCGACTCTACGTCGAACGCTGGACTTAGTTGACTACATGAACTGACCATTTGTAGACTGCCGACATGGAAACGATCGCGATCTCGCAATTCAAAGCCACCTGTCTGAGCCTTCTTGAACGAGTCCGCAAGACGGGTCAACCCCTTCTGGTGACGAAGCGAGGAGCTCCGATCGCCCAGATCCTGCCGCCGCCCCCGCCGGAAGCTGCGAAGCAGAGTGCCTTCGGCTGTATGCGGGGGCGGTCCGAGCAACTGGGAGACATCGTTGAGCCGCTTTCGGCCGAGGACTGGGAAGTCCTTCAATGAAACGCGGCTTGCGGAGGCGTCCTGGCTTCCGACCTTGACGGGTGCCTGACGGTCGCAGGCGAACGATGGCAGGTACCGACCGCGCCCGGCGCCAGAAGCCCGCCGAAGGACCCGCGATCGTCCTCGTCGGCCCCCAGCTCGGCGAGAACATCGGCGGCGTGGCGCGGGCGATGATGAACTGCGCCCTCGGCGACCTCCGGCTCGTCCACCCGCGCGACGGCTGGCCCAACCCCAAGGCCGCCCCGATGGCTTCCGGAGCCGACGCCGTCCTCGACGCGGCCCGCGTCTTCGACTCCGTCGAGGACGCGGTCGGCGACCTCCATTACGTCCTCGCGACGACCGCACGGCAACGCGACATGGCCAAGCACGAGCTGACCCCCGCCGGAGCGGCAAGCGAGATCCGCCGGCGTGAAGCGGCGGGGGAGCGTTGCGGGATCCTCTTCGGACCCGAACGGATCGGGCTGACGAACGACGAGGTCGTCCTCGCCGACGCCGTCCTCCACGTGCCCTTGAACCCGGCCTTCGCGTCGCTCAACCTGGCTCAGGCCGTCTTGCTCGTCGCCTACCAGTGCTTCCAGGAGGGCGACGACACCCCGCCCCGGCAGCTCGAGACCGGGGACGAGCCGGCGACCCGGGAAGAGCTCCTGAACTTCTTCGCCCACCTGGAAGAAGCGCTCGACGCCGTCGGCTTTTTCAGGACCGAGGCCCTGCGTGCGACCCAGGTCCAGAACCTCCGCAACGTCTTCCACCGCGCCGAGCTGACGAACCGGGAGATCCGCTCGCTCCACGGCGTCGTCACGCGGCTCGTCGGACGGCACCGGCGCGAGCTCTAGGCCTGAGCCCTGTCTTCGTCGGGACGTCAGGCGACGCCCCAGTAGCGTTCAACTCCGTAGGCGTCGAAGGCCTGGTCTCGACTAAGAACAGGCACCTTCTCCTGCTCGCTCTGTGCGATGATCAGTCGATCGAAAGGATCTCGGTGGGATTCGATCAACTGCCGCGCATAGGTTCCCATCCTCGGGTCGCCATTGATGAACCAGAGGAATTTCCCACGCTCGTCAGAAGGCGGCGGTCCGGTCGTCCGGGCCTTTCGGAGCTGACGTCCTTGAGAGAAGGGGAGCTTGGAGAGTGGTGCCCAGGGGCGGAATTGAACCACCGACACCCTGATTTTCAGGCATGATCCTCGGCTACGGCCCTATGCTGTGGTGTACTCTGGCGTACGGCGGGCGCGTCCGGAGGGCTTCCATGCGCCGGGAAAGCTCCGCGAGAGCTTCCCGGACTGGCCGCCGCTTCTCATCGTCCTCGGGAATCGCTTGTCCTACAGCCGCGCCGATCATGCCGACGTAATCAAGGCAGACGTCAAGCTGTGCTTCGAAGCTCTCCGGGCCTTCCTTCCTCGCGCCGGAAAGCTCCAGAAAAGCCCAGGACGGCCGCTCGTGGTCGACGGCACAGGAGCGCAGCTCCCCGGCGTCGTCCTCCGTCACCAGCACGGCGAAGCGAAAGCCCGGATTGGGGATACGTCCGGCCGTTTTCATGCGTCCACCTCCGGCCGGAGCGCGGCCACCCGCTGCGCAAGCTCATCTATGGCGTCTCGAAGCGGCTTCATGCTCTCGCCGCTGAATCCGAGGTCTACGCCGTGCGTTGCCGCTTCGGTAAGCAAGCCGGAGACGCTTTGAGCCCACCGCGAGAGGGCCACTAGGCCGTCGAGGAAGCCCTCCCGAAGATCCTCAGGCGTTACCGGCACGGCTTCTCGTTCTGCCACCGCCCGGGCGATGAACCGGTCGACGCCTTCGTCTTCGAGTACGGCCCGAAGGCGGATCGCCCTGGACAGGATGACGCGGTCGTCCTCCGTCAGCTCCGCCCCGGGCTTCTCCGCCAAGGCGTCAGCTCCGCCGAGGATTGCGCCGACGTCGGCCAGCAATAGGGCTCGGCCGTCGTCATAGTCTGACAAGCCGAGGACGTAGCAGAGCTTGCGCATCCCTTCGCCGTTCCCAAGGATGGCCGCCGCTTTTCCCGCCGCGCCGTCTGGCACCTTCTTCGGCCGGGGTTGGCGTCGCTTCCCGGCCTTCATTCCTTGCCCTCCCGAGCTTGCTTGACGGCAAGCCAGAGAGCCCGCAGCTCAGTCCTGTGGTCGGTCTTCTTCCCGGACACGTTCAACCTCCTGGAGCTGACGCTACGGCGCCCCACAGGAGCGCGGCAAGGTTTCCGCCAGGAGAAAAGAGCTTTCCGACTGAGAGAACGCCTTCCACGGCCGGAAGGCTCCCTACCGAACGGGCGGTAGAGTGACCTCCGGCACCCTCCGGCCGGGCAATCCCGCCCCGCCCGGTAGGGGGCTCGGAGGACGGCACCATGGGAGCCAAGACGGATCTACACGCCGGAAAAAGCCCCTTGATCGACAGCCTTGGACAGTCCTAGGAATGGGACGGGGAGTCCCCGGGCTCCCCGTTGTGATACCGTCCACGGCATGAGAGAGAAAGAGACGAAGCTTTCGGACGCCGTAAAGCTCTTGGAGGACGGGGAAAAGCTCGGGACCACGGATCCGGCCGCCGCCCTTCCTGTGCTCCGGGAAGCTCTCGAAGCTTGCCGCCGGACGGGCTTCCTATGCCTGGAGGCTCGGGCCGTCGCCGGTATCGGGTGGGTCCTGGCGCTACTCGGGAGACTGGACGACTCCGAGGACGCTTTCCGGGAGGCGTACCGGTCGGAATGTCCGTCTTGTCGGCCGTTCGTGGACCGACGCTATGCCCGTCTCCTGGACTACCAGGACCGTATGGAGGAAGCCCTGAGCTACGCCACCCGGGCGGCTGAAACCGCCACTGGATCGGAGAGGGGCTTCGCCTTGGATACCCTTGGAATCGTCCGCTACCACGCCGGAGACATCTCCGGTGCCGCGGAATCTTGGACGGAGGCCCTTGCCGTGATTTCCCCCGACTCCGCCCTCTTCCCGAGAGTCCGGGCCAACCTGGCATACGCCCTGAAAGACGGCGACCTTGAAGACGCCAAACGGGCCGCGCGCATCCTTCGCGGACTTCCCGAACGGTTCAAGGGCCTGAAGTATCTGACCGTCGAACGGGGCAAGACCGCATGGTCGCTCGGTGAGACGTTGGCCCGTATCGTACAGCTCTCCCCGGACCTTGAAGGATGGGAGAGGAAGTCCATGCTTCTCGAAGCTCGGGCGAACGTCAAGACGGGAGCCAACGTCCTCGGAAGGCTCGGGCTCTCCCTGGACCTTGCTACGGCACGGGTCGACCTTGCCAGAATCGAGGCGCAGCTTGACCCGCTAGACGTCCTCGACACGTTGGAGGGGATCCCCGCGAAGGGCGAGCAAGAGGGGAAGACTTTCGACGTCTCTACGGCCTTGCAAGCGGCCAAGGATGCGGCGGCCGTCGTCTTCACACCCGAGCGCAAGGCGAAGCTCTGCGAAGCTCTCGGAGCGCTCCGAGCGGCCACCGTGGACGCCGGCGCAGCTCCCCCGGTCATGGTCTACGCCGCGCCGTAGAACCTCAGAACCCCGAGAGCACCGTGTACTCGATACCGCTATTCCCGGCCGACTCTGCGTTCCGCGGCACGTTGAGCAAGCCGGGCCGTAAGTCCCTTGATATGAGCGATTTAGAGGATGGTGCCCAGGGGCGGAATTGAACCACCGACACCCTGATTTTCAGTCAGGTGCTCTACCGACTGAGCTACCTGGGCACCGCGGGGGATTTCTACCAAGGGGCGCAGGGCAAGTCAAGACGATTCCAGCGTCCGCGAGAGAGGTAGGGGGGGACCTCTTCAGGAGCTGGACGGTCTAGAATGGTGCCGTGAAGAGGATTCGCCCAGCCCTCGCCCTCCTGGCCCTGGCCGCCGCTCTCGCGGTGCCCGCCGGCGCCTGGACGCCGCGCAGCCAGGAAGGGATCGCCCGCACGGCGGCGCGCCTCGCGCCGCCGGACCTCTACCGCCAGATCGCCAGGAACCGCGACGCTTACCTCCTCGGTGCCGTCGACCCCTTCCGCGACCAGCAGCCGGGAAACCACGTCCAGAACGGCGGCGGCGACGGCCGCCTGGCCGAGGTGATCGAGGTCGCGGTCCAAAACGCCATCGACTCGATCCGCGCCCACCGTCCGTTCAACGAGATCGTCTACCGCCTGGGGGTGGTGGCCCACTACCTGGCCGACGCCAACGACCCCCTGGCCACCGCCGAGAACGATCCCGAGGAGGCGCGCTACCGGGCGGACTTCCTGCGCTTCGCCGAAAGCACCGAGCCCCGGCTGCGGATCGTCTTCTACGGCTTCCGGCCGGGGTTCGAGGGCCGGCGCGACTTACCGGCGCTCGTCGACGAGGCGCTCGAACGCAGCCGCCAGCTCTACCCGCTCATCGGCCGCGAGTACCGGCGGATCGGCTTCCAGTCCGGCCTGCGGAGCTTCAACGACCGCTCCACGGCCTTCGCCGTCGTCGGCCTGGGCTACAACCATGCCGTCAGTGACATCGCCGAGGTGCTGCGCTATATTTGGCTTGCCGCCGGCGGCGCCGACACCCGCCGCCGCCTGCCGCTGCGGGGCCAGGAAACCGTGCTCGTCCCCCCGGAGCCCGCGGGACGGTAGGCGGCCCCCGGCGCCGTCCGAGCCCCGAGCCGAAGCCATTCAAATCCCCAAGATTTCAGATACGGAATCGTTCCCATGCTGCCAGCCCAGCGAGCCCTGATCTCCGTCTACGACAAACGCGGCCTGGACGAATTCGCCCGCAGCCTCTCCGAGATGGGCGTCGAGATCCTCTCGACCGGCGGCACCCGCAAGTTCCTGGAGACCGCGGGCGTCCCGGTGGTCCAGGTCTCCGAGGCCACGGGCTTTCCCGAGATCCTCGGCGGACGCGTCAAGACCCTTCACCCCCGCATCCACGGCGGGATCCTCGCCGACCGCTCCCAGGCCGCTCACCTGAGCGAGCTCCAGGAGCACGGCATCAAGCCGATCGACCTGGTCGTCGTCAACCTCTACCCCTTCCAGGCCACCGCCGAGTCGGGGGCGGCCTTCGAAGAGGTCGTGGAGATGATCGACGTCGGGGGTCCGTCGATGATCCGGGCCGCCGCCAAGAACTTCCGCGGCGTGACGGTGGTCGTCGATCCCGACGACTACCCGCAGGTCCAGGCCGCCATGGAGGACGGCGGCCGCAAGGTCCCGGAGCCGGTCCGGCGCGGCCTTGCCATCAAGGCCTTCCGCCACAGCCAGGCCTACGACGCCGCCATCGCCGCCTGGCTCGAGCGCCAGAGCGGTGAGGCCGAGAACCGCTTCCCGCGTCATCTCTACCTCGGCCTGGCCCGCGACCTCGTACCGCGCTACGGCGAGAACCCCCATCAGGAGGCCGCCGTCTACCGCATCGTCGGCGACCGCGGGGTGCTGGCCGGGATGGAGCAGCACCAGGGCAAGGAGCTGTCGTGGAACAACCTCCTCGACACCGACGCCGCCCGCCGCCAGGTGGCGCTTTTCGAAGAGCCGACGGTGGTCGTCGTCAAGCACAACAACCCCTGCGGGGTCGGCACGGGCGAGGACCTGGTGACCGCCTACGAGCGGGCGCTAGCTGGTGATCCGGTGTCGGCTTTTGGCTCGGTCATCGCGCTCAACCGTCCGGCCGACGGCGCGTTTGCCGAGGCCGCGTCCAAGCTCTTCGTCGAGGTGGTCGTGGCGCCCGGGTTCGACGCCGACGCGCGCAACCGCTTCGCCGCCAAGAAAAACCTCCGGCTCGTCACCTCGCCCGTCTACCGTCCGGCCGACGGCGCCATCGACCTGCGGGGGATCGACGGCGGCTTCCTCGCCCAGAGCCCCGACGCCGAGCTCGACGATCCCGCGACCTGGAGCTGTCCGACGAAACGCCAGCCGAGCGACGAGGAGCGTGCGGCGCTCGACTTCGCCTGGCGGGTGTCGCGGGGCGTCAAGTCCAACGCCATCGTCATCACCAACCGTCACCAGAGCGTCGGCATCGGCGCGGGACAGATGAGCCGCGTCGACTCCTGCCGGCTGGCGGTCGGGAAGGCCCAGCTCCCCCTCGACGGCACGGTGGCCGCCTCCGACGCTTTCTTCCCCTTCCGCGACGGGCTCGACGTCCTGGCCGAGGCCGGCGTGCGGGCCGTCGTCCAGCCGGGGGGCAGCAAGCGCGACGAGGAGGTCATCGCCGCCGCCGACGAGCACGGCATGGCGCTCGTGATGACCGGACGCCGGCATTTCCGGCACTAGAAAAGGCGCGCGACCGTGCACCCCTACGTTGCCCTCCGGCTCTCCAGCGCATAACATCGGTTCCATGAAGACGATCCGGCGCGCCCCGAACCTACACCTCCTGGCCTCTCTCCTCCTCGCCGCGACGGGCTTCGCCGCCACCCCGGTGCTCGCCACGGAAACCGAAAACAGCCCCTGGGTATTGCTCGAGACCCTGCGGTCGGCGCTCCAGAAAAGCGGGCCGATGACCGGCCGCTTCACCCAGACCTACGTCCCGGCCGGCTTCGAGACCGGCGACCGCGAAAGCGGGCACCTTTCGATCTGGCTGCCGGACTGCCTGCGCTGGAATTACGTTGAGCCGCAGGCCAAGAGCTTCCTCGTCTGCCAGGGCGAGGTCTACTTCTGGAACGAGGGCGAGGTCGCCGGACGCCACTACAAGATCGACCCGCGCGAGGAGCCTGGTCTTGACCTCCTCCTCGTTCCGGTCGAGTCCCTGCGCGAGCGCTACGTGGCGTCGAGCCAGAAAACCAAGGACGGCGGTTTCATAATCTCCCTTGCCTTGCCGGAGACCGAGGCGGGGAGCTTCTCGGCCGAGATCCGTCTCGACGCATCGAGACAACGCCTCGTCGGCCTCGAATACACCGACACCGAGGGCAACCTGACCCGCTTCCTGATCTCCGAATACGCTCAGCTGAGCCACACGGCTCTCTTCAAGCCGCCGACCGACATTCGATGGACGAAGGAGTAGGAAGCCGTGCGGCCATCCCTGCTACGGGCCCTGACCGCTGCCGTGGCTTTCTCCGTCCTTACGGCCGGTGCCGCCAGCGGACGGACCTACAGGCCGGGCGACGAGGTTGTCTTTTCCGGTCAGGTTCGCGACACCGCCGGGGCCCCTCTGGGCGAAGTCACGGTGTTGCTCGAGGTCTCGCGCCAGGCCTTCAGCCTAGGCAGGCGGGGCCGCAAGAAAGTCGCGACGCTCCAGGTGCCCACGACCACCAATGCACGGGGAAACTACCGAATCGTCTGGCATTGGGACCGTTACTACGACACGTTCGAGCTCGCCGTGGCGCTCGGCGTACGCCGCGACGGCCGCGACACCTACCACGTCTTCCACCGCATCGACCTGACCGGCAACGTCCTCCTGGGTAGCCCCGTGGTCTTTCCCCTGGTCGTCGAGGACACGACGGACCTGGAACGTCTACGAGCCTTCTTTGCAAGCCTCAAGAGCGAGGACGAGAAGCGCATCTACCAGGAGATGGGCTTGCCGGAGCGCATCGACGTCGCCGAGGCCGACTACGACCCCGACCGCTCCTGGTGGTATTTCAAGGTCGGCAAGGTCTACCGCTTCCGCGCCGGGAGGCTGGAGAAGATCACCCACTTCGACCCGGTCGAGGAGTAGGGCCCCGTTCAGGTCAGCACCGGCTGCGCGACGAGCTCCTCGGCGTAGGCCTCGAGCTTACGCGCATCGACGTTGAAGCGGCGGATGCCCTCGGCCAGCTTCTCGACGCCCATGGCGTCCTCGTTGTGGAGGAAGCGGAAGGTCTTCTCGTCGAGGTGGAGGCGCTCGGCGTCGCTCCGGCGGGCGCCCTCGACCGTCAGGCACCGCTCGAGATCGCCCGGCGTCGCCTCGAGCTCGCTTAGAAGCGACGGGCTGATCGTCAGGAGGTCACAGCCCGCGAGGCGCACGATCTGGCCCGCCTTGCGGAAGCTCGCCCCCATCACCTGGGTCGGGTAGCCGAGATTCTTGAAGTAGTCGTAGATCCGCGCCACCGACTCGACGCCGGGGTCCTCCTCGATGGGGATGTCCTCGACGCCGCGGTTCTTGCGGTGCCAGTCGTAGATCCGGCCAACGAAGGGCGAGATCAGGGTCACCCCGGCCTCGGCGCAGGCCACCGCCTGGGCGAAGCTGAAGAGAAGCGTCAGGTTGCAGTGGATGCCTTCTTTCTCCAGTCGCCCGGCGGCGCTGATGCCTTCCCAGGTCGAGGAGACCTTGATCAGGATCCGCTGGCGGTCGACCCCGGCCGCTTCGTAGAGCTCGATCAGGCGCCGCGCCTTGGCGAGCGTGCCATCGACGTCAAAAGAGAGAGCCGCGTCGACCTCGGTCGACACGCGTCCGGGGATGATTTTGAGGATCTCGCGCCCGAAGATCACGAAGAGCTGGTCGAGGAAAGCCTCGGTGCGCTCCTTCTCGTCGCCGGGATGGGCGGTTGCGGCGGCGAACGCTTCGTCGACCAGGCCGCGGTACTCTTCCTTCTGGGCTGCCTGGAGGATCAGCGACGGGTTCGTCGTCGCGTCCTGGGGCTTGTGGCGGGCGATGGCGTCGACGTCGCCGGTGTCGGCGACGATGGTGGTGTGGCGCTTCAGGGCTTCGAGGTGGTTCATCGGGTTCCTCCGGTCTCGTGGCTCGGCGCCCTATTGTAGCGACGTTTCGCCGAGCCGCCGGAGTAGAATCGCGCGACAGAGGAGATCTCGTGGAAGTCTGCGTTTCCGCACCGGGAAAATCGATCTTGATGGGCGAGCACGCCGCGGTCTACGGCCGTCCGGCGCTGGTGGCCGCCGTCGACCGGCGGACCCGTGCCGAGATCCGCGCCATCGACGGCGGCGCCGTCCGTCTCGACCTGCCGGAGGTCGGCGTAGGCGAGGTGGTCGGGTGGGCCGAGCTGCGTCGCTACACCGCGTCCTGCCGCGAGGCCTGGGAGCGCTACCGCGACGATCCGCGTCCCGAGCTCTTTCGCCGGGTCCGCGGCAAGGACCCGGCCCATCTCGTCAAGATCGCCCTGGGCGAGGCCGCGGCGTCGCTCGAAGACGAGGATCCGCCAGGAATGGAGGTTTCTCTGAGCTCCGAGATCCCCCTGGGCGCGGGCTTCGGCTCCTCGGCGGCGGCGGCGGTCGCGGTGGTCGGCGCCTATCTCGCGCTGCGCGGCACCGAGCTTCCCGCCGACGAGCTCCACCGTCTCACCCTGGAGGTCGAGCGCCGCCAGCACGGCCTGCCCTCGGGCGTCGACGACGCCACCGTCATTCACGGCGGTATCGTCTACGCGACGCGGGATGAAGGCGTCCTTGCCGTCGAGCCCCTGACAGCGTCGCGAACGGAGCTTCGACGCTTGCGCCTCTTCCACTCCGGAACGCCGGCCGAGTCGACCGGCGAGGTCGTCGCCGCGGTCCGCGAGCGGCTTCGCACCGAGCCCGTGCGCTACGAGCCGCTCCTCGATCGCATGGCCGCGGTGACTGAGGAGCTACGCCGGGAGCTGACGCTGGAGAGTCCCTCGCGGGGTCGGATCCGCGACGCGATCCGTATCTTCGAGGCCTGCCTCGAGGATCTCGGCGTGGTGCCGGCGCCGATTCGTGACCTCGTCCGCCGGGTGGAGCGGGCCGGAGGTGCGGCCAAGGTGTCGGGTGCCGGCTCACTGGCCGGCCCGGGTGCCGGCTCGGTCCTCGTCTACTCCCCTGAGGACGAAGACGTCACGAATTGGGGCTTTCTGGGGCCGCTCGAGGCCCTCGAGGTGCACCTGGGCGACGAGGGCGTACGGCGCGAGCCTTGACCGACGCTCACTCGCCGCGTAGGGCGACGGCGCTGACGATTTGGCCGCGGTTGACGTAGGTGAGCTGGTCCTTGACCATCACGGGGATGAAGCGCCGCTCGGTGTTGAGATAGTCGCGCAGACGCGCGTGCTCGGGCGGCTGCACGTAGTAGAGGTGGCCGATGACCTCGGCCCCGGAGGTGAGGTGGATCTTGACCAGGAGGTGCTGGCTGACACCGTCCGCCTCGAGCTTTTGCTCCGCCTCCTCCTCCACCGCGTCGTGCTGGATCTGAACGGTCAGGATACGACTCTCGTGGATGAGGTGGGTCTTCGTGCCCTCGGTGAGGGCGATGAACTCCTCCGAGGCCTTGTTCAAGCGTTCGATCAGCTGTCCCGGCTCCCCGTCGGGACCGATGGCGGGCACGTAGGTGATCCCTTCCAGGTCCCGGCTGTCGAGCAGGTGGAGACGTACCGACACCTCGCGTTGCGGGACGCTCAAGACTTCCATGGGCCAGCTCCTTCTCGGTTGTTCGTGGACCGGGAATTGTCCGTTACCTTACCAGGCTACGGTCCCTCGGCGTCCGGGCCAACGTCCGGTGGGGCGGTCCCGGCCCCACCTCCGGAGGTGGGTCGACTTCAAAGGCGACTCTGTCGTAGACGTCGGCGAGAGCCAGGGTACAGCCGATCTCCGGCAGGTCCAGCGTCGCGCCGAGATCCGCCACCTCCGCCAGGAGCCAACGCCCGTCGTCCTGGCGGACGAAGTGGTCGACGTGGACTGTGTCCTGGGCCACCAGCAGGTAGACGCGCAGCGACGGCACCGTCCGATAGTGGCCGAACTTGCGCCAGTCGAAGCCCTCCGTCGACGGCGACAGGACCTCGAGGAGTAGCGTCGGGTTCGTCAACGTGTCGAGCTCGGCATCCTCGAAGGCGGGCTCGCCGCAGACGACGGCGACGTCGGGATAGGTGTAGCGATTCGACGCCGGGATCCGAACGCGCATGTCGGAGGAGTAAACCTCACAGTCGCGTCCCCGAAGCTGCGGATGGAGCGCCGCGAGGACGTTGCCGGTGATCAGGTTGTCCTTCCTGCTGGCACCGGCCATCGCGACGACCTCGCCGTCGAGATACTCGCTCTTCGTCGCGGCGTCTCTTTCGAGAGCCAGGTATTCGGCGGGGGTATAGCGGGGTTCCGGCTGGGCCATGCGCGTCTCCTGAGGTCGGGACAAGTATAACCCGCCATGTCGTCAATCCTGACCCGCGGCCCCCCGCGCCATCCCCAAATACCCGCGGACGACGTCCTCCGGCGGACCCGTCGCCGGACGCTCCAGCCCGACGACGATCGGACGCGCCGCCAAAGGCGGCGAGTCGGCCGGCGAGCTCAATTGCAGGAGATAGCGCCCAGGCTCCAGGTGATGCATCTGGACGACACCGCTTCCCAGCGGAAGCCCCGTCGCGTCGAGGAGCACTGTCTCGACGAGGTCGGCGTCGGCGCGCACGCCGAGGCCCACCGAGCCCGCCTCCGTGACGCGGAAGCCGAAGAAACGCGTCTCCCCCGCCGCCAGCTGGACCTCTGGACCCAACCCCTCGCCGATCTCGACGACCGGGCTCGTCTGAAGCTCCAGCGTCGCGTCGAGCCGGCCACCGCCCACACCGCGCAGGTCGAGCCGCGCCGCGCCTGCCGGCAGGTAGACGTCGAGCGACGTCGAGCCTGGATGGATCCACACCCGCGGCTCGCCCTCGGCCGTCTCGAGGCGTGTGACGAGCGGCGCCGAGCTACGCAGGTGAAGCACCCGCGGCGCCTCGCCCGCAAGCTCGAAGGCCGCAAGCTCGTCGTCGAGCGTCTCAACCG
>CBDUYN010000101.1:0-36002 GCA_965371445.1 uncultured bacterium
CCGACTCCCGCGTGCAACCGTCGAGCAGACGGCGGCCGTTGAGCAGCGCCCCGCGCATCGTCTCGGCCGCCTTGTCCCGCAGGCGGCGGGCGGTTCCCAGAGCGGTGAGCGCCCGGCTCAACCGGCCGTTGCTCTCCCGCAAGCGCTCCCGCACCCGGTGCGCCCAACGCTCCACCAGCTTCAGCAGCAACGCCACGTCCGGCATCGTCTCGCCCGGCTCCAGGAGCTCGCGGAGCCGGGCCGTCGTCCTCTCGGCGAGCTCCGGGCCGTCCTGGGCGAGGAGGGTCGCGACCGTCAAGAGGCCCTGCATTCGGTCCAAAGATGTGCGTGTCATGAGGCAGTCTCCTTTCTTGGGACCTCCCCCATGTCTCTCTCGGATACGGACTATAGCATATGCTGCCTCGGCGAGGAAGCTCTGGTGGCGGTAGGGTGCGCACCGCACACCCTCCTCCGGAGGGCGAGGAGGTGCGCGGTGCGCGGCGCCTCACAAGGACGCCGCGATCTTTTTCATCAGCTCCATCCCGGTCAAGGAGGTGCGGTCCGCGAGTCGGGACCCGGCGCGAGACCCTCCGTGATCACCAGATTCTGACCAGCATCGCCATGCCGCCCGTTGGCTGAGTGGTTCTACGGCCTCGGCCAGGAAGAACTGGGTCCAGCCCTGGGCCATTTCGTCATTCTCGCCTTTCGACGGCCCCATTGAGTGGCGCCAGGAGTGACATCATGGCCAAACCTCACTCAATCTCGTCGCTTGGCCGCTCGCTACGCTCGTGGAGCCCGCTTCCGCAGCACGCAGAGCGGCCTGCCGTACAGCAAACCGGTCGTAAACCGCTGAAAACAAAGGACTTCTAAACGGGTGGCACCTCAGAAGCAGGCACCTCAGAAGCAGCACCTCAGAAGCAGCCGCCTCTTCTCTCGACGTCGCCGCCGTGCCCCGGTCTCTCGTTACACTTCAATGACGGAAAAATTACATGCCGGGAGCTTCTTGATACATAGGGATTCGGAGCCCGGTGCTAGCCTGAAGGAAGACTTCGGCGACACTACGGAGAACCGTAATCATGTGGCTCCAAGAAGGTGTGACGGACACGAATCCCTTTGGCAACGTGGCGGCTGGGGAACCGCCGCCCGCCGGCGTTCGGGCGCTGCGGGTGCTCCTCGTCAAACCCAGCAAATACGACGACGACGGCTACGTCGTCCGTTTTCTGCGCGGGGTGCTGCCGTCAAATACCCTGGCGGTGCTCGCCGGGCTGAGTCGCCGGGTGGCCGAGGAGCGGCGGCTCGGCGACGTCTCGGTCGAGGTCCGGCTGCTCGACGAGCACGTCGAGAAAGTCGAGCCGGCGAAGCTCGTGCGGCGCTTCTCGGGCCGCGGTGTCCGCTTGCTGGTGGCGCTCTGCGGCGTGCAGACCAACGAATTCCCCCGTGCCGCGGACCTGGCCCGCGAGCTGCGCGCCTTGGGCGTCCAGGTAATGGTCGGCGGCTTCCACGTCTCCGGCTCGATCGTCCTCGCCTCCGGCATGCCGCGCGAGCTCCGGGAGCTGATCGACGCCGGAGTGACGCTCGTCAAGGGCGAGGTCGAAGAGTGCTGGGACGCGCTGCTGCGCGACGCCCTCCATCTGCGGCTCAAGAGCTTCTACGACGTCCCGGTACCTCCCGACCTCCGGAACGCTCCCCTGCCGACGGTCGAGCCGCGCCGGCTCAAGAAGTTCGCCTACCCCTTCATGGGGACGGTCGACACCGGCCGCGGATGTCCCTTCAACTGTAGCTTCTGTACGATCGTCAACGTCCAGGGCCGCACCATGCGCCACCGCTCTGCGCGGCAGATCAAGGACTGGATCCGCGACAACTGGCGCCGCAAGGTCGACTACTACTTTTTTACCGACGACAACTTCGCGCGCAATCCCGGCTGGGAGGCGATCTTGGACGCCGTGGCCGAGCTGCGGCGCGACGAAGGGATCGCGATCCGCTTCATGATGCAGACCGACGTCCTCGCCCATCGGCTCGCGGGGTTCATGAAAAAGGCCGCGGCGGCCGGCTGCACCCAGGTCTTCCTCGGCATGGAATCGCTCGACGCCGAGAACTTGTTGGCCGCCGGCAAGCGGCAGAACCGGACCGAAGACTTCCGCGACATGATCGCCGCCTGGCACGTCCACGGCATCGCCTGCCACGTCGGTTACATCATCGGCTTTCCCTTTGATTCTCCCGCCAGCGTGCGCGCCGCCGTCCGGGAGCTGCGCGACGGGATCGGCGTCGACCAGGCGTCGTTTTTCATGCTGACGCCGCTTCCCGGCTCGCGCGACCACGCCGAGATGGTGCGCCGCGGCGATCCCATGGACGAGGACCTGAACCGTTTCGACTCGTTCCACCCGACGATGGCCCATCCACGGATGAGCGCCGGCGAATGGTCCGCCGCCTACCACGAGGCCTGGCGCGACTTCTACTCGGCCGAGGGGATGAAGTCGATCCTCGAGCGCGCCCCCCGGGGTACTTACTGGGGTCTGCTCAAGAACTTCGCCTGGTACAAGTACGCGATGTTCGTGGAAGAGACGCATCCGATGGTCGGCGGCTTTTTCCGGTTGAAGGACCGCCGGCAGCGCCGGCCCGGCTACGCGGTGGAGACGCGGTGGCGCCACCTGCGCCGGCGAACGCTCGAGCTGCGGCGCTGGGTCCGGGGTGTCGCCGGCCTCTATTTCGAGCTTCAGGAGGTCTGGCTGGCGACCCGCGGCCGGGAGGCCCGCCGCCAGGCCCTGCGCCTGGGAACCGAGAGACGCGCCGCCCTCGACGCCTATTGGCGAGAGCTCTACGGCAAGCTGCGGCGGGGCCGGGTCTTGCGGATCAACCCCCTGCGGCTGGGTTTCAACCTGCTCCGCGACGCCGAGCTATGCATCCGGTTCAATCTCGCGGTCCTGGCGGCCCAGGGCCAGTAGAGGGCTCCTCCGCCGGCCGCGGGCTACTCCAAGGGGCGGCTCCCCGCCTACCCCGTGGGATCCCTACGAACTACCCGAATTGTTGTCGCGTCATGCATCGATCCGGTACAGACTTACCTCGTCTGTGGATGATCTCGGGGGAGCACCACGTAGATGTTCAGATTCTCAAGACAAGACAGCACGAGCACCTCGCATCCCGCGCCGGCCAGCGCCGGCACCTTGCTTGAATTCCCGGGCGAGGCGCCGGAGGAAGAGCCGCGGGTGATCCTCGTCGGCAATCCCAACGTCGGCAAGAGCGTGCTCTTCAAGAACCTGACCCAGCGCTACGTCATGGTGTCGAACTTCCCCGGCACCACGGTCGAGGTCGTGCGCGCCAAGGCCAACCTCGGCGGCCGCGACGTCGAGGTCGTCGACTCACCGGGCATCAACGACCTGACGCCCTACGCCGACGACGCCCGCGTGACCCGCTCGCTCCTGGACCGACACCGCGGCGCCACCCTGGTGCAGGTGGCCGACGCCAAGAACCTCCGTCGGGCGCTTCTTCTGACCCTCCAGCTCGCCGAGCTAGGCCATCCGATGGTGCTGGTCTTGAACATGCTCGACGAGCTCGAGGAACGCGGTGGACAGATCGACCTCGACCGGCTCTCCGAGGAGCTCGGCATCCCGGTCGTACCGGCGATCGCGATCCGCCAGATCGGCACCCGCGAGATCGACGCCGCGCTCTCCGAGGCCAAGGTCCCCTCGGTACGGGCGAAGACCCACGGCGACGAGTACAAGAACAACCGCGAACGGCTCGTCAAGGTCCACGAGCTGATGCACGAGACCTACGCCATCGAGCAGCCGCGGCACGCGGCGTTCAAGGTGCGCCTCGGCTTCTGGGCCATGCACCCGGTCAAGGGCCTCGCCTTCCTCGCCGCGGTCCTGGGCTTCGCCTTCTGGTTCGTCGGGCTCTTGGGCGCCGGCACCTTCGTCGACCTGATGGAGACGGGGCTCTTTCAGCAACGGCTCCTGCCGCTTTCGATCCGCGCCGTCGACGCCGTCTTGCCCTTTCCCCACGTCCACGCGGTGGAGCTGATCGCCGCCGACGTCGCCGTGCCGATCACGCCGATCCACGACCTGCCCCTGGTTTCGTTCGAGCGTGAAGCCCTGGTCCCCGACTACCGGTTGGAGGCCGACTTGACGTTTGGCCAGGAGGTGCTGCGCTTCGTCCACGACTTCCTGGTCGGGGAGTACGGCGTCTTCACCATGGCGATCTCCTACGCGCTCGCCATCGTCTTGCCGATCGTGGCGACGTTTTTCATCCTCTTCAGCATCCTGGAGGACTCCGGCTACCTGCCGCGCCTCTCGATCATGCTGAACCGCGTCTTCCGGGTCATGGGCTTGAACGGCAAGGCCGTCCTGCCGATGGTCCTGGGGCTCGGCTGCGACACGATGGCGACGATGACGACGCGGATCCTGGAGACCCGCAAGGAGCGGATCATCACCACGATGCTCC
The DNA here is from genome assembly GCA_965371445.1 of uncultured bacterium. Taxonomy (GTDB): domain Bacteria; phylum Acidobacteriota; class Thermoanaerobaculia; order Multivoradales; family J023; genus DASWIG01. Next base: position 4,417 of record CBDUYN010000101.1, read on the forward strand.
TCGCCCTCGCCGTGCCTTGCTCGGCACAGCTCGGCGTCCTGCTCGCCATGATGGCGAGCCTGTCGTTCCTGCAGGCGGCTTTCTGGTGCATGATGGTCGTCGGCGTGATCTTCCTCGTCGGGGGCTTGACGGCGCGCATCTTTCCGGGCGGCAACAGCGACTTCATCCTCGAGATCCCGCCGCTGCGCCGTCCTCAGCTGGCGAACGTGATGACGAAGACCGTCTCGCGAGTCGACTGGTACCTGCGCGAGGTCATCCCGCTCTTCGTCGTCGGTACGGCGGCGCTTTTCCTGCTCGACAAGCTCTACGTCCTCGACCTGATCGCCCGGGTCGGCGAGCCGCTGATCCACGGCTGGCTGGGGCTGCCGGTCGAGACCTCGAACGCTTTCCTCGTCGGCTTCATGCGCCGCGACTTCGGCGCCGTCTACCTGCTCGACGCGGCGACGGGACCCTCGCCGATCCTTGACAGCCACCAGGTCTTCGTCGCCATGGTGACGATCACGCTCTTTATGCCCTGCATCGCCAACTTCCTGATGATCGGCAAGGAGCACGGCATGCGAATCGCCTGGCGGATGGCCGCTTTCATCTTCCCCTTCGCCTTCTTTGTGGGCGGAGTGGTCAACCACGTGGGCCTATGGATAGGACGATGACGACCGCCCGGACCCTCGCTCCGGCCAACGGGGCGCTCAAGATCTGTCCCCTCTGCGGCTTCGAGTTCTACGCCGAGGACAGCGCCTGTCAGCACGGCTGCCCGCTGCGCACGATCTGTACGATGAACCGCTGCCCGAGCTGCGACTACGAGTTCACGGACCAGCCGCGCGTGGTCTCCTGGCTGGGACGGCTCTTCGGCCGCGGCGACGAGTGCGCCAAGGAGGCCCAGGGCGCGCCGACGGTCTGCGACATGCACAACGGCCAGCGGGCGAGGGTCAAGGGTGTGCTCACCTCCAAGGGCCGGCGGCACAACACGCTCGCGACCTTTGGGCTGGTCGCGGGCTCGGACGTCGAGCTGTTGCAGCGTCGTCCGGAGTACGTCATCCGGGTGGGGGAGACGGAGCTCGCGCTCGACGCCGACATCGCCCGCGACATCCTGATCGAGCCGTCGGACGACACCGCGGCGTAGCTAGTCCGCCGAGACCTTCGCCTCGCCGTCCGCCCTGAAGTACCCGCGGACGACCGCCTCGGCGGGCCGCCCGAGGATCAGGAAATTCGGCCCCTGCGCCACCTCGCGACGCGAGTGGCTGAAGACCTTCCACACGTAGACCCCGGCAAGCCAGTCCGGACGGCCCAGGGTCCCCAGAAAGACGTCATAGGCGAGCCGCTGGTCCTCCTCCGAGACCTCGCCGCCCTCGCCGTGCGGCTCGACCCAGGCCCCCTTGCGGGCCGCGAATCCGACCTCGGTCAAGACGACCGGCTTGCCAAACGATTCCGCCGCCGAGCGCAGCCGATCGACAACCTGCCGCGCTCCACGGACGAGCTCGGCGCGCTGCGCGTCGGCCTCGTAGGCCAGCGGGAAGTAGGCGTCGACGCCGACGAGGTCGAGGGCGTCCCAGAAGGCGACCCGGTCGTAGTCGCCGTGCCAGTTCCCCGAATAGGTCACGAGCCCCGGATAGACGCGGCGGACGCCCTCGATCAGGAACCGCCACTCGGCTTCCCGGTGGACCGTCTTGCCGAGCTCGACGCCGATCGAAAAGAGCTCGCTCCCGCAATAGCGGGCAAGGACCGCGTGGTGGAGCGTGTAGCGGCGATAGGCGCGCCACCAGGCTTTCCAGTCGTCCTCGGAGGTCATCTCGATCTCTCCCGGCCAGCTGTCGTGGGAGACCCAGATGTGCGGTTTCCACAGCACGGTGAAGCCGTGCTCGTGAGCGCGCCGCGCCGCGTGGATCAATCCGACGTCGGTTTCCGAGCCGGGGCTGCCGTTTAGAAACCTCAACTGCGGCGTTTGCGGATCTCGCTGCGAGGCGAAGGGCATCAAGGAGACGGAGTCGGCACCGAGCGCACGGAGCCGGTCGAGCTGCCCGTCGACCCCCGGCGCGTGGTAGCCCACCTCCAGACCGTTGGCCATCGCCAGGGAGACGCCGTTCAGGAAAGACGGCAACGACGACGCTGGTGGGGCAACGCTACGAGGCGACGGCGCCAATCGGCGCAGGATCGACGCCACCTCCGCCTCCGAGGGCAGCGCGGAGAGCTTCTCGGCCAGGGTCTTGCCAGGCAGACGCTCGACGACGGCCGCCGCGGCCGGCGGATCAAGGACGGCCGAGGCGTCGCCCGCAGAACGTTCGGCGAGAACCTCCTCGGCCGTGGGCAGGACGTCCGAGGCCACCAAGTCGCCCAGCCATTCCTCGTAGGGCCGGCCGTACCAGCCGCGGGAGAGCCACAGCGCGGCACCGTCCTCGAGGGCCGGAGGAAGCTCGTACCCGGCGCGGCGCACCAGGACGCGGGCGAGGCCGTAGCGGTAGAGGTCGAGGTCGTCGGGATGACGGACGACGTGGAGGCTGCCGTCGTGATCGACGACGGCTTCGCCGATCTGAGCGGTCCGGTGCCCCTGGACGAGGAAGTCCTCGTCGACGAAGACCTCGACCGGCGCCGCCTCGTCCCGGGTCCCGAGCCGCGGCACCATGGCGGCGACGGCGTCGTCGAGAGCGTCCACCAGAGCCACGAACGCCTTCTCGCCGACGCGCTCACGCGGCAGGCGCAGCCGCACGTGAGGACGCCGGACCTCGCCCAGGGCGGCGTAGGCGGCGGCACGCTCGGCGAGGTCGTCGCGTTCGTCGACGGCGGCGAAGGCGGATTCGGTATCGACCCAACGGCCGCTTCTCCGCGAGTAGCTGTGCTCCCAGAGCAGGTAGTCGATCCCTTCCGGCAGCGGCGGCCACCAACGGACTCCGGCGTTCGCCATCAACACGAGGTCCGTCAGCTGGGCCGCGGCCTCGAGGCGGAAGGCCACCACCACAAAAGTCAGCCGCTCGGTTCCCGGTAGGCGCAGGGCCAGGGCGAGGCGCTCGTCGCGGTAGGCCGTCCCGGCGAGGACGAGCGCATCGTCGCGGAGCTCGACCGGCAGGCCGGCGAGCTGACGGCGCAGAGCGTCGCCAGCCGGCAGGAGATGGACCAGGACCTCGACGTCGCCCCGGACGTCGGAGCCGATCCGCAGCTCGACCGAGCGGTCGCGGCGCACGAACCAGCGCTTGAAGGAGCCGCCTTCGACGGCCGCGACGAGCTCGCCGGAGCCGGGCGGAGTCCGGACGGCGAAGGTCCTCACCTGCGACTCGGGGCGTCCCGGGAAAGGCGTCAGGACGACGAGGAGGACGAGGAGGACGAGGACGGCGGCGAGCGTACGGATCTTGGGCATGCCTGTGGGTACGTGGGAGGCGTTTCAACGGTTCGCTTCGAGTCGAAACCGGAATATTCTCATCAACGGCGGACGTTGACCAGCTTAGAGGAGAAAAACCGACGTCGAGGAGGCCACGATGGACGTAGCGATCGAAGGCCCGACCCATCCCACGAAGTACTGGCACACGCTGGAGGACGGCCGCGTCCAGTGCGATCTCTGCCCGCGCTTCTGCAAGCTGCGCGACGGCCAGCGCGGCCTCTGCTTCGTGCGCGGCTCCAAGGACGGCGAGATCGTCCTCACGACCTACGGGCGGTCTTCGGGCTTCTGCGTCGACCCGATCGAGAAAAAGCCGCTAAACCACTTCCACCCCGGGACGGCGATCCTCTCCTTCGGCACGGCGGGTTGTAATCTGGCGTGCCGATTCTGCCAGAACTGGGACATCTCGAAGTCGCGCGAGTTCGACACCCTGGCTGATACGGCCTCGCCCGAGACGATCGCCCGCGCCGCGGCCTCGCTGGGCTGCAAGAGCGTCGCTTTTACCTACAACGACCCGGTGATCTTTCACGAGTACGCGATCGACGTCGCCGAGGCCTGTCACCAGCTCGGCGTCCTGGCGGTGGCGGTCACGGCCGGCGAGGTTTGCGCCGAGCCGCGGCGCGAGTTTTACGCCGTCATGGACGCCGCCAACGTCGATCTGAAGGCCTTCACCGAGCGCTTCTACCGCAAGGTCTGCGGCGGACACCTGGAGTGTGTGCTCGACACGCTTCGCTACCTGAAGCACGAGACCGACGTCTGGTTCGAGATCACGAATCTCCTGATTCCCGGCGAGAACGACTCCGAAGCCGAGATCGACGAGATGACCCGTTGGGTGGTCGAGGAGCTGGGGCCCGACGTCCCGATGCACTTCACGGCCTTCCACCCCGACTACAAGATGCTCGACAAGCCGCCGACGCCGGCGCGGACGCTGATGCGGGCGCGCCAGGTCGCGGTCCGTAACGGCGTCCGCTATGCCTACACGGGCAACGTCCACGACGAGGCCGGCGGCTCGACGTACTGCCACGACTGCGGCGGGCGGTTGATCGAGCGCGACTGGTACCGTCTCGGCGTCTGGAGCTTGACGGACGACGGTCTTTGCCAGGGGTGCGGGACAACCTGCGCGGGCCGCTTCTCGGGTCCGGCGGGCGATTGGGGCCCGCGCCGGTTGCCGGTGCGGTTAAAAGACTTCGAGCGCGCAGCCGCCTGAGCGTCCTGAACGGAGGAGGCCCTATGGCTCGATCGACGAAAACCCTGATCCTGGTGCTCGCCGTCCTCTTCGCGGTCCACGCCGCCGGTGAGCAACGCCCGCGAATCCGTGACCTGGGAGTGAGTCCCGGGATCCTCGCCCCCGGCCCCCTGAACGCCATCACCGACGTCGAAGGTGTCCGCGTCGGCCACCGGACGCTGGTGCGCGGCGGGGACGTGCGCACCGGAGTGACGGCGATCCTGCCCCACGGCGGCGACCTCTTTCGCGAGAAGGTACCGGCCGCCGTCTACGTGGGCAACGGCTACGGCAAGGCAGCAGGATTCCTCCAGGTCGAGGAGCTCGGACGGATCGAGACACCGATCGTCTTGACCAACACGCTTTCCGTCGGCCGTGCCGTCGAGTCGGTGGTCGCCTGGACCCTGGCGCGTCCCGGCAACGAGGGCGTCGGCTCGGTCAACGCCGTAGTCGGCGAGACGAACGATGGCTACCTGAACGACATCCGCGGTTTCCACGTCACCCGCGAGGACGTCTGGGCGGCGATCGACGAGGCGCGTGGGGGCGCCGTCGAGGAGGGCTCGGTGGGTGCCGGCATGGGTACGCGGGCTTTCGGCTGGAAGGGCGGCATCGGCACCTCCTCGCGCCGGTTACCCGACTCGCTCGGCGGCTACACGGTGGGAGTGCTCGTGCAGTCGAACTTCGGCGGCGTCCTCCTCGTCGACGGGGTACGCGTCGGCGAGGCGCTCGGACGCTACAGCTTTCGCGATCAGTTGGAGGAGGCGGCCGCCGAGCCGGTCACGGCCGACGGCTCGTGCATGATCGTCGTCGCCACCGACGCGCCGGTCCTGTCGCGCAACCTGAAGCGCATGGCGCGGCGTGCCGTCCTCGGGCTGGGGCGTACCGGGAGCTTCCTGTCGAACGGCTCGGGGGACTTCGTCATCGCCTTTTCGACGCGGAACCGGAGCGCCGACAGCGGCGGTGAGCCCGAGGCGATGGCAGTGCTGCCCAACTCCGCCATGAGCCCGCTCTTTCTGGCCACCGTCGAGGCGGTCGAGGAGGCGGTCCTGAGCTCGCTCACCCGGGCGACGAGCGTCACCGGGCGCGACGGGCATCGCGTCGAGGCGATTTCGATCGAGGAATTGCGGGAGGTCTTGAAGGCGGCTTCGCGGGAATCCGTCCACTAGTCGAAGCTCAAGGTCAGCGCTCCTTGCTCCGCCCCGGTGACACAACGCCGGAAGCTCGCGAAGAGCTCGCGCCCGAGGCCCGGCTCCGACGGCGGCGCCGAGGCGTCCTGGCGGGCTTTCCAGTCGTCCTCTTCGACTTTCGCCTCCAGGACGCCGCGCTCCACGTCGATCGAGACGACATCGTCGTCGCGGAGCCGCGCGAGCGCGCCGCCGGCCGCCGCTTCCGGCGTCAAGTGGATCGCCGAGAGCACCTTCCCCGAGGCCCCCGACATCCGTCCGTCGGTCAGCAGCGCCACCTGGAAACCCCGGTCCTGGAGGACGCCGAGCGGCGGCATGAGCTTGTGGAGCTCCGGCATGCCGTTGGCGCGCGGTCCCTGGAAACGCATGACGGCCACGAAGTCGCGCTCCAGGTCTCCTTCGGCGAAGGCCTTCTGGAGGTCCTCCTGACGCTCGAAGACGACCGCCGGCGCCTCGATTTTGTGGCGTTCGGGCTTGACGGCCGAGGTCTTGACCACCGCGCGCCCGAGGTTGCCCTGCAAGAGGCGCAGGCCGCCGGTGGGATGAAAGGGATTTGCCACGTCCCGCAGGACGTCGCGGTCGCGGCTGCCGTCGAGGAGCTTTTCCCACACCAACCCCGCGTCGCTCAACCTTGCCTCGCGCCGGTAGTGGGCGAGGCCCGCCGGTCCGGCCACGGTCTTGACGTCACCGTGCAGGAGCCCGGCGTCCAGGAGCTCGCCGACGACGAAGGCGAGGCCGCCGGCCTCGTGGAAGCGGTTCACGTCGGCGGAGCCGTTGGGATAGACCCGCGCGACGAGCGGCACCGCCGCCGAGAGCTCGTCGAAGTCCTGCCAGTCGAGGACGATGCCGGCGGCGCGGGCGATCGCCACGAGGTGGATCGTGTGGTTGGTCGAGCCACCCGTGGCCAAGAGCCCCACGACGGCGTTTACGATGGCGCGCTCGTCGACCACCTCGCCGAGCGGCGTGTGCTCCCCGCCCGACGCCGTGATCGCGACGGCTCGCTTCGCCGCCGCCGCGGTCAGGGCGTCGCGCAGCGACGTCCCCGGGTTCTCGAACGACGCGCCGGGGAGCTGGAGTCCCATCAGCTCCATGAACATCTGGTTGGAGTTGGCGGTGCCGTAGAAGGTGCAGGTCCCGGGCGAGTGGTAGGCCGCCATCTCCGCCTCGAGGAGCTCGTCGCGTCCCACCTTGCCCTCGGCATGAAGCTGGCGAACCTTGGCTTTCTCTCGGTTGCCGAGCCCCGAAGGCATGGGACCCGCGGGGACGAAGATCGCCGGCAGGTGACCAAAAGAAAGGGCGCCGATCAAAAGCCCCGGGACGATCTTGTCGCACACCCCCATCAGGAGGACGGCGTCGAAGAGGTCATGGGAGAGGGCGACGGCGGTCGAGAGCGCGATCGCGTCACGGCTAAAGAGCGAGAGCTCCATCCCCGGCCGCCCCTGGGTGACGCCGTCACACATCGCCGGCACGCCGCCGGCGACCTGGGCCACGGCGCCGACCTCACGCACGGCTTCTTTGACGAGCCGCGGGTAGGCCTCGAAGGGTTGGTGGGCGGAGAGCATGTCGTTGTAGGCGGTGACGATGGCCACGTTCGCCCGCCGGGTCTCCGCGAGGGTCAACTTGTCCTCGAGGGCACAGGCGGCGAAGCCGTGGGCGAGGTTCGAGCAGCCGAGCCGCTCGCGGCCTCCGTGGCCGGCGTCCTCGGCGGCGCGACGGATCTTCGCGAGGTAGGCCTGACGCGTCCTTCGGCTGCGTTCGCGGATACGATCGGTGACTTCTTCCAGAACCGGGTGGATGTCGCTGGCTCCTGAGCTCATAGGGCTATTGTAGACGAACGTGACACCTGAGTCGCTCGCGGCTTGCCACCCAGGCGCGAACCGGCTACCATCTGCCGCTTCTCTTGGAGGCCAAAGACACCATGACGAACCCCAATCCCCAAGGGACCCTGCAAGAGCTCCTGGGACGCGTCGGCGTCGTCCCGGTGCTGACCATTCGCGACGCCGAAAAGGCCTTGCCGCTCGGGCGTGCGCTCCGCGCCGGCGGCCTCGGCGTCCTGGAGGTGACGCTACGCACCGACGCGGCTCTGGAATCGATCTGCCGGCTCCGGGACGAGGAGGGCATCGTCGTCGGGGCGGGGACGGTGACGCGTCCCGCCGAGCTCGAAGCCGCCCGCGACGCCGGCGCCGCCTTCGCCGTCTCCCCGGGCCTGACGGCGGAGCTCGCGGCGGCGGCCGAGAGCGGCGGGAGTGGCCTGCCGCTCCTGCCGGGCGTCATGACGCCGTCCGAGGCGATGACGGCACGCGAGCGCGGTTTTACCTTCCTAAAGCTCTTCCCGGCCAAGGTCGCCGGGGGCGTGGCGTTCCTGAAGGCGATCGGCGGGCCGCTCCCGGACCTCGCCTTCTGTCCTACCGGTGGGATCGGCCCCGGAGACTTTCGCGACTACCTGGCACTCAAGAACGTCGTCTGTGTCGGCGGCTCCTGGGTGGCTCCCGGCGACGCCGTAGCCGCCGGAGACTGGGAGCGCATCAGCCGTCTGGCCCGTGAGGCCGGCCCTTCAAGAGAGAGCACCCCATGACGCAAAACATCGCGAGGAAACCGGAACCGTTCGACATGATCGTCGTCGGGGCGTCTGGCGACCTCGCCCGCCGCAAGCTCTTGCCGTCGCTCTACTACCTGCACCGCGACGGTCACCTCCACCCCGAAGGGCGGATCCTTGCCGTGGCGCGTCACGAGTGGGTCGAGGAGCGCTACCTCGAAGTAGTCGAAAAGAGCGTTCGCGAGCACGTCCCGAAGGGCGACCTCGACGAAGACGCCTGGCGTACGTTGACCGAGCGCCTGAGCTACGTCTGCATGGCGGCGGCCGACGTCGAGAGCTACGCTCCCTTACAGGAGCTCCTCGCCGACACCGAGGAGCGGGTCCAGATCTTTTATCTCGCCACACCGCCAAGCCTCTACGGTCCGATCTCGGCGGCGATCCAAGCCGCGGGCCTCGTGACGCCGCAGACGCGGATCGTGCTCGAAAAGCCCATCGGTTCGGACCTGCGCTCGGCCCAGGAGGTCAACGAGAGCGTCGGCTCGGTCTTTGCGGAGCACCAGATCTACCGTATCGATCACTACCTCGGCAAAGAGACGGTGCAAAACCTGATGGCTCTGCGCTTCGGCAACGCGCTGTTTGAGCCCATGTGGCGTTCTGAGAGAGTCGACCACGTCCAGATCACCGTCGCCGAAACGCTTGGCATGGAGGGCCGCGGCGCCTACTACGACACCGCCGGAGCGCTGCGGGACATGGTGCAAAACCACCTGCTTCAGCTTCTCTGCCTCGTCGCCATGGAGCCGCCGGCACGGCTGGACCAGGATGCGATCCGGGAGGAGAAGATCAAGGTTTTAAGAGCGCTTCGCCCGATCGCCGGGGACGACGTCGCTCGCAAAACGGTTCGCGGCCAGTACCGCTCCGGTGCCACCGACGGACGCTCCGTGCACGGCTATCTCGAGGAGGAAGGCATCCCCGAGGGGTCGCTCACCGAGACGTTCGTCGCCTTGAAAGCGGAGGTCGAGAACTGGCGCTGGGCCGGAGTTCCTTTTTATCTGCGTACCGGCAAGCGCATGAGCAACCGGGTCTCGGAGATCGTCATCCAGTTCAAGAAGGTTCCCCACCTCCTGTTCAAGGACCAGGAGGGTGTCATGCAGGACGACCGGCTGGTCCTGCGCCTGCAGCCCGACGAGAGCGTCAAGCTGGGCCTGATGGTCAAGGTTCCCGGCGCCGGGATGAGGTTGAAGCCGAAGAGCCTCAACCTCAACTGGAAGGACACTTTTGACCGGCGTACGCCCATGGCCTACGAGCGCCTGCTCCTCGACGTGGTCCGCGGCAACGCGACGCTTTTCATCCACCGCGAAGAGGTCGAGGCGGCCTGGCGCTGGGTGGAGCCGATCCTCGCCGGCTGGGAAGAGCGGCGCGAGCGTCCCCGGGTCTACCTGGCGGGGACCTGGGGTCCGCCGGAGTCGATCGCGCTCGTGATCAAGGACGACCGCTCGTGGTACGAGCACCTGGTGCTCTGAGGTGAGACAGATGCGGCCGCAGGAGAGACGGTTCACCGACCGCGAAGCCCTGGCGCAGGAGCTGGCCGCAAGTGTCGCGGCAGACCTCGAGGCGGCCGTCACCAAGGACGGCGCGGCGACGGCGCGTTTCCTGCCCCTCAAGAACGCCGCCGAAACCCCCGAGGAGGGCCGCGGCGCGTGCGAAACGGCGCTCGGTGAGCTACGCCGTCCCTTCGACGTCCTGGTCCTCGGAATGGGGGGCGACGGACACACGGCGTCGCTCTTTCCGGAGGCGGCCGAGCTGGCTGCGGGGCTCGATCCCGCGGGCGCCCGGCTTTGCCTGGCGGTCTATCCGCCGACGGCGCCGCATCCGCGGATGTCGCTTACGCTGCCGGCGCTTCTGGCGAGTCGCCGGATCGTCCTCCACCTGACGGGAGAGGAGAAGCTCCGCGTCTACGAGCGGGCTCTCGGGGAGGGCGCGGAGGAGGAGCTGCCGATTCGTGCCGTCTTGCGCCGCGCCGCGGAGCGCGTCGAGCTGTGGTGGGGGCCGTAGGGATTCTTGAGAATCTGACTCACGGCTTCTTTTCCTTCGACATCCGGGGATGGGCGCGGTTGGGGTGTTGCATCCAGGCGGAGGCCTTCTCCCACCCTCCAGCTTCACGCTCCTTCGCTTCCCAAAAAAAATCCACTATCGTATGGACCTCCAAGTCCGTCGTTTGCGCGTCGTAGAACGCCAGGTCTGCTGGGACGCCGACCTGGGGCTTCGAGGGGGGCCCTGGACCGATTTCCGCTCAGGGGATCCTATCCGGACGAGTGAGCGCGGCAGACGGGAGGTCACCATGGCGTCAGCAGAGTTTCTGGATTGCGAGCTCTACCTCGCGGCCGAAGGCGAGGCGCGTCTGTCTGTGGCCGGCAGGCATTACTCCGGACCGCCAGCGCTCGACGGCGAGCTCCGGTCGCGCTTGCGGAAAGCGTCGCTCGACCCGGTCGAATACGGCACCCTGCTCTTCGAGGCCCTTTTCCGGACCGACGAGGCCGAGCTCCTTGCCGGCTACCATGAGGGGCTGGCCATTGCCCAGCACGACCAGCTGAGCCTTCGCTTCCGGCTCCACCTCCACCCCACGCTGCCGCCGGAGCTCCACGAGCTCGACTGGGAGCTGCTCTACGATCCGCAAAAACACATCGCCTTCGGCCGTTCCCGGGAGATCGCCTTCTCGCGCTACCTGAGCGTCTCGCGCTCGCCGGGGACGGCGATCCTGGAGCGGCCGCGGATCTTGATCGTCCTCGGATGCCCTCGGGACCTGGCCGACTACGGGATGCCCGAGCTCGACCGGGAACGCATGCGCCTTGCCGTCGAGAAAGCCATGAAGCCGCTCGCCGAACGGGTGAGCTACGAGTTCCTCGAAGCCCCGGCTACCGCCGGAGCGATCCGCGACCGGCTGCTCGCCGACGGCTTCCACGTCCTGCACCTGCAAGCGCACGGCCTCTTGCCGCCGCGCTCTGGCCAGGCGGCGCTCGTGCTCGAGAGCGAGGACCGGTGCGCCCGCTTCGTCAAGGAGGCGCTGGTGGCGGAGATCGTCGAGGGAGATCGCCACCTTCGCCTCGTGACCTTGATCGCATGTCACGGCGGTGCGCCGGCGCAGAGCCGCCCCTTCAGCGGGCTGGGCCCGACGCTGGTCCAGCGGGGCGTGCCCGCGGTGATCGCGATGCGCCGGGAGATCAGCCTCGAGGCCGCGGTGGGCTTCACGGAGCACCTCTACCTCAATCTGAGCCGCAGTGGGCAGGTTGACTCCGCCGTGAACGCGGCGCGCCAGCAGCTCCACCTCGCGGAATGTCGCGAGTGGGGGACGCCGATGCTTTACATGCGGCTGCGCGAAGGCCGGTTGTGGGAAGCCACAAAAGAGGAGCCCGTGCCGGGCGCCACCGAGCCAGATTCTGACAGCGGTACCCACGAGATCGTGGACGATTTCCTGGCCCGCGTCGAGCGGGTCTGCCGCCTGCGCGAGAAAGACGGTGTGGAGATCGAACGCATCCTGAGCCCCGGCTCGGCGTTTGCCTACCTGCGGGTGACCGTCCAGGACGACGGCATCGTTCGCATCTATCCGGTGGGTGCCTTGAGCGGCCGGGTGAGCGTGGATCTGCTCGAGAAGTTCCTCGCGGTCCATCGCCGCTACCGCGAGGCCGATCCCGGCGTGATCTCCACCCTGGTCTGCGGGGGACCGCCGGCACCGCCGGGGCTGGTCCGCCGAGCGTCGACCGAGCGTGTGAGGCTGCGCAGCTTCGTGGAATACCAGGGTCTGATCGACTTTCGAAGCTACGTGGCGCGGCAGTGGCGCAAACGGGCCGAGGATCCGCGGTATCCCCCGAGCCTGTACGTGCCTCAGCGGATCCGCTACCGGACGGGGGGCGAGGAGCACGAGGGCGAGGCTCTCGAAACGGTCACCTCGTGGCTTCGCGACGAGCACGGACGTTTCATCCTGATCCTGGGAGACTTCGGCACCGGCAAGACCTTCCTGCTCCACGAGTTGGCGCGGCGCCTGGGGGAGAAGGGCGCGCCTCTCGTCCCCGTTCTGATCGAGATGCGCGACCTGGAAAAAGGGCACAGCCTCGACGCTTTGGTGGCCCAGCACCTCGTGCGCTCGGGCATGGAGCGCATCGACCTCAAGGCCTTTCGCTACATGCTGGAGAAAGGACGCATCGCGCTGCTCTTCGACGGCTTCGACGAGCTCGCCCTGCGGGTCACCTACGAACGTGCCACGGAACATTTCGCGACGCTGCTCGAAGCTTCGCAGGGCCAGGAGGCCAAGGTGATCGTGACCAGCCGGACGCAGCATTTCGAGTCGGATCAGCAGGTCAAGACCGCGCTCGGCGAACGTATCGACCTGCTCGCCGGACGCCGCATCGCCCGCCTGCAACGCTTCGACGCGCGCCAGGTCCGGTGTTTTCTGGTCAATCGGCTCGGCGACGAGGCGTCGGCCGACGAGCGCCTGGCCCTGCTCGAAGAGGTCCACGACCTGACGGGCCTCGCGGAGAATCCGCGGCTCCTCGGTTTCATCGCCGACCTCGACCCCCAGGACCTACGCTCCGCTCAGCGGCGGGAAGGCGGGATCACCGCGGCGGGCCTCTACCAGTTGCTGCTCGACCGCTGGCTGGGCTACGAATACGACCGCCATCAGCCGCGCGGCGCCCTCGCCGTGCTGACGGTCGAGCAGCGATGGGACGCCGTCACCCAGCTCGCCTTGCACCTGTGGCCCAGGAGCGAGCCGACGATCGACGTCGGCGACCTCCGCCAAGAGGTGTCCCGGGTCCTGAAAGGCCTGGTCGATCGCAATCCCGAGGTGGGGAAAGACCCTGAACCTCGGCTGAGCGAACAGGTGGCCGCCCACCAGGTGGGATCGGGAACGCTTCTCGTCCGTGACGGCGAAGGTGCGTTTTCCTTCATCCACCAGTCCGTCCTGGAATGGCTGGTGGCGCGCCAGGCGGCGCAGGAGCTTCGTCACGACGCGGCTTCCTCAAGAATCCTCGGCCTGCGTGTCATCTCGGCGCTCATGGCCGACTTCCTGCGCGACCTTGCCGGCCCCGGGCGGTTGGCCACCTGGGTGAGGAAGACGTTGAGCTCGTCGAGCCACAAGGTCGCGATCCAGAACGCCTTCCTGCTGATGGGCCGGCTCGAGGAAGCGCTTCGGGAGCCGTTCGACTTGACCGCCCAGGACCTTCGGGGCAAGGACTTCTCGCGGCAGGACCTCTCGGGGTCCGACCTGAGCCGCGCCGACCTGTCGTCGGCGCGGCTGCTCGGCACGCGGCTCGAAAAAGCCCGGCTCCAGGGGACTCAGCTTTCAGCTGCCGACCTGTCCCGGGCCGACCTTCGTTCGGCGGACCTGCGCCGCGCGAACCTGTCGGGAGCGCGGCTCCTGGGAGCGGACCTGCGCCAGGCCAGGCTCCGGGGAAGCGTCCTCCGGCGGGCCAAGTTGGTCGGTGCCAGGCTCGACGAGCCATCCCTGCAACACGCCGAGCTCTATGGCTTCGCTCCCCCACGACCGACGCGGGTGCTGCCCTGGGTGGCCTCGGCCTCGACCTGCCGCGCCGCCGCCTGGAGCGGCGACGACGAGCTCCTCGTGACCGCTCATGCCGACGCCAGCCTGCGCCTGTGGGAGGTCGAGACCGGGCTCCAAATCCGCCGCTTCGAGGGACACACGGACACCGTCTTGTGCCTCGCCTGGAGCCGCGGCGGCGAAACCCTGGCCTCGGGCTCCAAAGACCGGACGGTGAGGCTCTGGGACGTCGCGTCGGACGAGGCACCGCGCGTCTTTTGTGGTCACGAGCTGGCGGTCACGAGCCTCGCCTGGGACGGCAGCGGCCAGCGCCTGGCTTCCGGGTCCAAGGATGGGAAGGTCCGGATCTGGGACGTCGTCTCGGGAGAGGTCAAAGCGACCCTTGGGCAGGCGGAAGCAGCGGTCACGAGCCTCGCCTGGAGCGGCAACGGAGGCGTTCTGGCGTCCGGCTCGGAAACGGGCCACATCCGGCTCTGGGACGTGGCATCCGGTGAGCCCACGTCCGGAGAGCCGACGTCCGGAGAGCCCAGGGTCTTGGGGGCTCATACCCAGGCGGTCACGAGCCTCGTGTGGAGCCCGGACGGCGACCTCCTGGGCTCCGGCTCCCGGGACCGGACCGTACGGCTCTGGGACGTCGCGAACACCGCGCCGTTCCGCACGCTGGAGGGCCATCGGGGCAGCATCATGAGCGTCGCCTGGAGCCCGCAGGGCCGCACCCTGGCCTCCGGCTCCGCAGACCGGACGGTCCAGCTCTGGGACGTCGCCACCGGCGAGCCGTCGCGAACTCTCGAAGGTCATGGCGGGGCGGTCACAAGCGTCGCCTGGAGCGGCGACGGACGCACTCTGGCCTCCGGCTCGATCGACCGCACCGTACGGCTCTGGGACGTCGCGAAGGGCGAGTCGTACCGAACGCTTCGCGACTGCGCCGGAGTGGTGGTGAGCGTCGCCTGCTCGCCGGCCGGCGGCAGCCTCGCTTCGGGCTCCAAGACCGGCGCGGTCCGGCTCTGGGACGTCAAGACCGGCGAATCGCCCCGGCTCCTCAAAGGCCATGAAGACGGGGTCTTGAGCCTGGCCTACAGCGGCGACGGACGGCGCCTGGCCTCCGGCTCCTTCGACCGGACGGTGCGGATCTGGGACGTCGCCGCCGGAGAGACGTCGGGAACGCTCGAAGGTCACTCGGGGGCGGTCGGAACCGTCGCCTGGAGCGGCGACGCCGCGCGCCTGGCCTCCGGTTGCTCGGACTGCAAGGTAAGGATCTGGGACCCTGCCTCGCGCGAGCTCCTGCGCACCCTCGAAGGCCATACGCAAGCCGTCGCGAGCGTCGCCTGGAGCGGTGACGGACGGTGCCTGGTGTCGGGCTCCTTTGACCGCACCCTGCGCCTCTGGAACGGCGAGGACCGAGAGCCCTACAAGGTGCTGAGGGGCCACTCCGAAGCCGTCCTGAGCGTCGCCTGGAGCGACGACGCCGAGATCCTGGCCTCCGGCTCGCAGGACAAGACGGTGTGGCTCTGGAACGCCACGAGCGGCGAGAAGCTACGCCGTCTGGAAGGCCATGGCGGAGCGATCCTAAACGTCGCTTACAGCCCGGACCAACGGAGCCTCGCGTCGGCGGGCGACGACCGGACGATCCGGCTTTGGGACGTCGAAACAGGTGCCTGCCGCGCCCGGCTCGACGGTCACGGCGACACGGTCGTACGCGTCGCCTGGAGCGCTGACGGACGGCATCTTTATTCCGGGTCGTCCGACAACACGATCCGGGTTTGGGAGCTTCCTGGCGGTCTCTGCCTGGTGGTCCTGGTCCATCTACCCGAGGGTTGGGTCGCCTTTGCTCCCAACGACCGATTGCGGTCCGGACGCTATAAGCTGGGCGGCGAGACGGCCGGGGAGTTTTGGCATTCAATCGGCCTGTGCCGTTTCGAGCCCGGGGAGCTCGATCCCTACCTCGGGGAGCCGTTACGCGTGGCCGCGGGCGAGCCGCTCGTCCCGGAGCTGTCGAAATCGAAGTAAGACTGTGGAAACGCAAGGAGGGGGTAACCCATGAGTAGCTCCGACAAATCAGCCATTGTCTACCTGCGCGCCATCCAGGAGGAGTTCCTCCAGGAGCTCCCGGAGAGGGTCCGTGGCATGGAGGTCACCTGGGAGTCGATCGCCGCGGGTCAATCTTCGCGGGAGAGCCTGGAGGAGCTGCGCCGCGAGGCGCACACGGTGAGAGGCGAGAGTGCCACGTTCGGTTTTCTCTGGATCAGCCAGGCCGCCGAGACTGTGGAAAGCTCGATGAAATCTCTGATCGACCAATCGACGAACGGCGAGCGGCCCGAGGTCGGCCACCAGATCCAGGACATCCTCCGAGCCTATGAAAAGTATTCCCTCGACCGTCTGCCTGACATCCCGAACATCGTGCCGGACGTCGAATCCCGGCCCTCGGGCGAGGAAAGCCTCATCTTCCTGGTGGAGGACGACGAAGGGCTCGCCAAAGCCATAGCGATGCAGCTTGGCCACTACGGATACCAGGTCACGGTCTTCAACCAACTGTCGGACCTCGACCGGCAGATCCGGGAGCGCTCGCCCATCGCGGTCGTCATGGACATCATCTTCGAAGAGGGAGACCTCGCCGGTGCCGACTTCATCATCGACGAGATGCGCAAGACCCACGAGAAGCCTTTACACGTCATCTTTACGTCGGTCCGTGCCGACATGGAAGCCCGGCTACAAGCCTACCGGGCAGGCTGCGACGCCTATTTCACCAAGCCCGTCGACGTCAACGCGCTGGCCGACAAGCTGGACCAGCTCACCGGCCGCCTGGAGAAGCGCCCTTACGAGATCCTGGTCGTCGACGACGACCTGACCTCGGCGAACTTCTACGCCCACACGTTGCGCCGTGCCGGCATGAACGTCACGGTGACGAGCGACCCGATGAACGTGCTCGATCAGATCGAGACGAGGCGTCCCGATCTGATCCTGCTCGACGTCTACATGCCGGTATGCGACGGTCCGGAGCTGGCGGCGGTGCTGCGTCAACACGAGATCCACCTGAGCATCCCGATCGTCTTCCTCTCGGCCGAGAGCGACTTCGACGAGCAGGTCACCGCGCTCGCCGCCGGCGGCGACGAATTCCTCACCAAGCCCATCGAGCCGCGGCACCTGGTCGCCATGGTCCTCTCCCGCGCCCAGCACGGGCGGCTGCTCGGGACGATGATCTACCAGGACTCCCTGACCGGGCTACCCAACCACAGCAAGCTGGTTCAGGAGCTGCCGAGCGAATTGAAGCGCTCCGCCCGGGAGAAAGCTCCGTTGACGTTTGCCCGGCTGGACCTCGACACGTTCAAATCCGTCAACGAGGAGTACGGGACGCACACGGGGGACCGCGTCCTACGAAGCCTTGCCGGAATCCTGAAGAAGCGCCTACGGAAAACGGACACGATCGCACGCTACGGCGGCGACGAGTTCGCCGCCATCCTGCCCGCGACGACCGGTGCCGAGGCGAAGGGAATCTTCGAGGACATCACATCCAGCTTCGCGCAGATCGGACACGTCGTCGGCGAGGAGAGGTTCACGGTCACGATCAGCTGTGGTCTGGCGACCTACCCGAGCTATCCCAACGCGGAGCTTCTGACCGAGGCGACCGGCAACGCGCTTGCGGAGGCGAAGCGGCGAGGCAAGAGTCGGGTGGCGCTTTTTGACTGACTTCCTACTGGGCCCAAGGCAAGAACGCCTCGTCCGGCGATCGAGACTATGCCCTACAAGGCGAAGAGGTCGACCGCGCCCTCCCGTGAGTGGTGCGGATCGCCCCAGAACGGTTAGACTCCCCCTCATGAACGAGACCGACTCCTACCGCCAACACCTAACCACCCTCGACGAGCAGCTCGCTCGAGCCCTGGAGCTCGCCGCGGCCACCGGCCGTGGCTACCGGGGGGCCGTCTTCTACTCCGGCCGCGCCGGCGTCTACCACCGCGACGACCGCGGTGTGCCCTTCTGGCCGAGCCACCACTTCCGCCGCTGGGTTCCGCCGCTCGACGGGCCCGAGCACCTCGTCCTGGCGCGTCCGGGCGAGCGTCCCCGCGTCGTGCGGGTGAGCCCCCGTGACTACTGGTACGACACCGCGCCGCCGCCCACCTCCTACTGGGAAGAGGCCGTCGAGCTCACCGAGGTCGAGAAGCTCACCGACGCCAAGGACGCCCTCCGAGCGCTCGACGACGTCGCCTGGGTCGGCCCCTCTCCCGAGGCCGCGGCCGAGCTCGGGATCGCCGAGCGCGACGTCGAGCCCGACGAGCTCATGAAGCCCCTCGACTGGTTCCGGGCCTACAAGAGCGCCCACGAGGTCTCCCGGCTCGAAGAGGCCGCAAGGAAGACCGCTGCCGGCCATCAGGCGGCCCGCAAGGCCTTCAAGGCCTGGGGCTCGGAGCGCGAGATCCACTGGGCTTATCTCAAGGCGTCGGAGCAGATCGAGGCCGAGGTCCCCTACGACACCATCGTCGCCCTCGACGAAAAAGCCGCCATCCTCCACTACCAGATGAAGCGCGGCCCGGAGACCGACCCCGGCAAGGTCCTCCTGATCGACGCCGGAGCCGGCCACGAGGGCTACGCCATCGACATCACCCGCACCTGGGCACAGGAGGACTGCGAGGACGAATTCACCGCTCTCGTCGAGGCCGTCGACCTGCTCGAGCGCGAGCTCGTCGCCGGGACCGTCGCGGGGCGTCCCTACCTGGAGGTCCACGAGGAGGCCTACCTCGGGATCAGCCGCATCCTGGTGGAGGTGGGGATCCTGAAGACGGGGGTCGAGGAGGCCGTGGATCGTCATCTGACGTCTGCGTTTTTCCCTCACGGCGTCGGGCACCATCTCGGCCTCCAGGTCCACGACGTGGGCGGACACCAGGCGGGACCCGAGGGCGGCGAGGTCAAGCCGCCCGCCGGGCACCCGTTCCTGCGCAACACCCGGATCCTGGAGCCCGGGCACGTGGTGACGATCGAGCCGGGGCTCTACTTCATCGACATGCTCCTCGAACCGCTGCGCTCCGGCGAAGACGCGTCCGCGATCGACTGGGACCTGGTCGATCGTCTGGCCCCGCACGGTGGGGTGCGCATCGAGGACAACGTCCTCGTCACCGACGACGGCCCCCGGGACCTCACCCGGTCCCTGATCCCGGGACCACGGGGCGAGTAGAGGGAGGCGATCGTGGGTCTGCCGGTCAAGCCCATTTTCCTGTTCGCCGACTCGCAGCTCCTTTTCTGGCGCGGCGACGACGGGAAGCTCTTCCTGGAACGTGTGCGCGAGGAGGTCGATTCCGTTGCGCCCAAGGCCGCCTACGTTGGCGCATCGAACGGCGACCAGCCGGAGTTCTACGAGCTGTTTCGGGGCGCCGTGGAAGGGATCGGCTGGAAGGACTGCCGGATGATCCCGACCGAGCCGTCGGACGAAGACCTGGAGTTCTTCGACGAAGCCGACCTCGTGCTGCTCGCCGGAGGGGACGTGCGCCGCGGCTGGCGGGCCTTCAAGAAAAATGGCCTGAGCCAGAAGATCATCGAGCGCTACTACGGCGGCGCGGTGCTCGTCGGGGTCTCGGCGGGCGCCGTCCAGCTCGGCCTGCGCGGCTTCTGGGAAGAGGAAGGCGACAAGCTCAAGCTCTTCGAGACCTTCAAGCTCGTGCCGGCGATCGTCGACGTCCATGAAGAGTCCAGCGAGTGGCGGCGGCTCGGGCGGTGCCTGAAGCGGGCCGACGAGAAGCTCCAGGGGCTCGGGATCCCTTCGGGCGGCGGCGCGATCCTACACCAGGATTTGAGCGTCGAGCCCGTACGCCGGTCGCTCGTCGAGCTCACCCTCGACGAGGAAGGCGAGCTACGACAATCCCTCGTCTTCCCCGGCGGCGAGGACGAGAAGAAGCCGGACCCAGCGTGAAGCTCTACGCCATCGGCGACCTGCACCTCGCCAACGCGGCCACCCGCGAAGCCCTCGCGGAGCTCCCGGCCCACGGCGAGGACGACCTGATCATCGCCGGCGACGTCGGCGAGTCGCAGGACCAGCTGCGCTATGCGCTCGACTTGCTCGTGCGGCGATTCCGGCGCCTCTTCTGGGTGCCGGGCAACCACGATCTCTGGACCTCGCACCACGACCCGGAGGGATTGCGCGGCGAAGCGAAGTACTGCCGCCTGGTCGAGATCTGCCGCTCCTACGGTGTCTTCACCCCCGAGGACCCGTTCGAGCGCTTCCAGGACGAAAGCGGCGAGACCTTTCTCGTCACGCCGACGTTTACCCTCTACGACTACAGCTTTCGCCCACCGGAAGTGGCGGCGGAGGACGCCGTCGACTGGGCGGCGGCTTCGGGCGTGATCTGTAGCGACGAGGTCGTCCTCCACCCTTCTCCCTATGCGTCGCGTCCCGCCTGGTGCAGGGTCCGGCTCGCCTACACCCGGACCCGTCTCGAGAACGCCGCGGCGGAGGGGCCGCGGCTCGTCCTCGTCAACCACTGGCCGCTGCGCCAGGACCTTTTCGAGCTGCGGCGGATCCCGCGTTTCAAGATCTGGTGCGGCACCACGGCGACCGAGGACTGGCACCGCCGCTACCCGGTGGCGGTGGTGGTCTACGGACACCTGCACATCCGCGGCACCCATTTCCGCGACGGCGTGCGCTTCGAGGAGGTCTCCCTCGGATATCCCCGCGACTGGAACCGCAAATGGGGCGTCGCGACCTATCTGCGGGAGATCCTGCCGCTGCCCAAGACCAGGATGGCTCACTGATACACCGCGTAGCGCTACGGAAAAACCTTGTAGCTGCGCCAGCCGTCGCCCTCTTTCTCGAAGACGGTGCGGTCGTGGAGGCGAAAGATCCCCTTGACCCAGAGCTCAAAAGCCGAGGGCACGACGCGAAAGCCCGACCAATGGGGCGGACGCGGCACCTTGCCGGGGTAGCGGAGCTTGACCTTGCCGGCGGCGCTCAGCAATGCCGCGCGCCCCGTCATGGGACGGCTCTGCCGCGAGGCCCAGGCCCCGACCTGCGAGCTGTGGTCGCGGGTGGCGAAGTAGGCGTCGGCCTCCTCGTCCGCGACCGGCTCGGCCCGGCCCTCGATGCGGATCTGCTTGCCCAGCTCCCGCCAGTAGAAGTTGAGCGAGACGTCGGGGTGGGCGAGGATCTCGCGGCCCTTACGGCTCTCGAAGTTGGTGTAGAAGACGAAGCCCCGGCGGTCGAAGGCCTTGAGCAGCACGACGCGCGACGACGGACGGCCGTCGTCGCCGACCGAGGAGAGCACCATGGCGTTGGGTTCGTCGATGCCGAGGGCCTCGGCCTCTTGGAAGACCTCCTCGAAGAGGGCGAACGGGTCCTTGGCGGGAACGGGACGGCTCACTTGACTCTCCAACCGGGGAGGGTCGCACCTAGAGGATGCGGATCTTGTTCTTCAGGATGTAGACCTCGAAGGCGAGGCCCGCCTTGGCCGTCAGGTGCCGCAGCTCGGACATGGGAACCCCGGCGACGCCGTCCTCACCGTTGTCGCCGTAGAGGTAGCACACCACCCGCGAGCGCAGGACGACGGGCAGCACGAGGCAGTCTTTGGGCGCCTTCTCGCCCAGGCCCCGGATCAGCCGCCGGTTGGCCGGGAGCGGCGGGAGAGGAGCCAGCCAGAAGCTCCCGGCGTCCTTCAGGCCGACGAAGACCGAGGGCTCGTCGAGCGTGGTGACGATGGCGCGTACCCCTTGCGTGACGACGCCGTCGCCCTCGCCCCGCCAGCCGACGATCTCGTCCTTGCGCCGGATAAAGAGCGCCCGGCGCCTGAAGTAGGGGGCGCAGTAGGCGAGGAGCACGTCGCCGATCTCGTCGCGGATGTCGGTGTGCTGCAAGGCGACCGCCGCCGCGTGGAGCCGCTCCTCCGGCGATTCGTCGAGCTTGGCCAGCCCCGCCGTCGGGTCCGGCGGACCCAGGAGCGTCGTCGAGGGCACCGTCTCCAGCTCCGATTCGGCAGCCGGACTGGCACCCTCGTAAAGGCGCTCCAACTCGCCGGCGTCGATCTCGACGAACTGGGCCTTGGGGGGTTCCTCGGGTTCTGCCACCGGCTTCGAAACCTTGACCGGCGTCGCAAGCAGGCTCGCAGGAAGTGGTGCGGGAGCTTTCTCCGGGGGCTTCTCCGCCGGCGGCGCCTTGGCCTTCGCGGCGGCGGCCCGGCCTTCGAGCCGGCGGGCGAGGCCGCCGAAGCGGGTCGCCTGCGGGATCTGGTAGTAACGCTCCAGGGCGCCGTGGATGCGCAGCTCCAGGCCGATCACCGTCCGGGCGAGGCACGAGGACAGCATGCCGATCTCGTCCTCGACCAGGGCGTCGCCCGGATCCGTCGAGGCGAGCACCAGGGTGTTGCCCTTACGTTCGATCGGCACGACCTGGTAGCGCCGGGCGATTTTCGGCGGCACGAGGCGGATGACCTCGGGCGGGACGTTCATCAGATCGTGGCCGGGAGCGGTGCGGGTACCGCGGAACTTGCCGAGAGCTTCGAGGAGAACCTCCTCGCGAATCAGCCCGAGCTCGAGAAGGTTCGTGCCCAGCCGGCTCCCGGCCAGGTTCTGGATCTCGAGCGCCTTTTTCAGTTGTACCGGTTTGAGCTTGCCTTCGGAGACCAGGTACTCGCCTATGCGCGAGCTGCTCACGGCGTCTTCCAACCTTGTATTTTCTTGGGCCCCATGAGGGGAATCCTATGACATTTGACGACGGTCGTGGGCATCGTGCCGGGCCTCGAGGATAGAATCTCCGCCGATGAACGGATCCTCGCCCAAGGACCCCTACTCCCGGCTCCAGTACCGGCGCCTCATCGCCTGGCCGGGACGGATCCGGCGCGAATGGCCGTTGCTCGAGGACGTGCTCGGCTCGGGGCCGGTACGGCGTGTCCTCGACCTCGGCTGCGGCACGGGCGAGCATACACGGTTCCTGGCCGAGCAGGGCTTCGAGGCGGTGGGCGTCGACCGCTCCGAGAAGCTGGTCGAGGAGGCCCGCCGCGAGGCGCCGGAGTCCGTCCGCTTCGTGGCTGCCGACCTCGGCACCCTCGACGCCATCGAGGATCCGGCCCTCCTCGAGGCGAGCTTCGGCGGCGCCATCTGCCTCGGCAACACCCTGCCGCATCTCACCGAGAGCCGAGCCGTCGAACGGATGTTCGCGGGGCTCCGGCGCCTCCTCCTGCCGGGAGCGCCGTTGCTCCTCCAGATCTTGAGCTACGAGCGCATCTTCGCCCGCGGCGAGCGCCACCTGCCGCTCAACTTCCGCGACGACGAGGACGGCGAGATCGTCTTCCTGCGCCTGATGGAGCTCGGCGACGACGGCTCCGTCGTCTTCTGTCCGACGTCGCTGCGCTTTCGTCCCGACCGGGAGAGCCCGGTCGAGGTGGTGAGCTCGCGGCGGGTTCCTCTTCGGGGCTGGCGCCTGGGCGAGCTCGAGGAGATGCTCGACGCCGCCGGCTTTCGGCAGCGCGAGGCCCTGGGGAGCTTCGAGCGCGAGCCCTACGTGGCCGAGGAGTCTCGGGACCTCGTCCTCGTGGCGCGGTGATCGGCGTCGACCTATGCAACCGAACCTTTTCGTGCAACGTGTCCCCCTGAGCTGGCGGCAGCGGCCTCGGTACTCCCGGAGCCCCACAAGTGGCAGCGTTGGCCACACCCCGGGTTCCGTCAAGGCGGCGAGGCTTCCTCAGCGGCAACGACTTGCAGGCAACCGAGGACGCGGACGGCTACCGCCTTGACGACATCGACGGATCGGAGGTAATGCGTCCCGCGGGGATGAAAACTCTTCAGGCAGCCCGCTATCCGCGGAGCGAGTGATCGAGTCTTTCGCTCTCCCTGGCTTAGGAAGCGGCATCGGACGAAAAAAGCGAACGGCTCGAGCCCTTCGTGCACGGAGATTGGTTCGCTTCTCGGGGCGAATGCCGCTTCCTGGGAGAAGAGAGACCATCGACCGACATCACCCGAGAGGTAGGACGCCATGAACCAACTCACTGCCCCGGCCATAACGCTCACGCTCTCCGCGGCGTGGCATCCCCTGACCGCCCAGGTCGAGACCCCGAAGAACGCCGTCGCCGTCAAGGCGCCCACCGGAGCCACAATGCGGGTAAGCGTCGCGAGGCAGGTCGCCGGTCGCCACGTCGGTGGCGAGCTACTTACGACGATCTACGTCCTCGATTGCGATCACGGAACTCGATGGGGTAGTGGGAAAGCAGCAGATCATAGCGCTGACAGGCCAGTCGAGAGCGGCCTTTAAGACGCCAGCCTTGGGTTGCTCTGGGAATCCCCGGCCAGCGCAACTACGGCACCGACCGGCTCCACCGGAGCGTATTGCCGGTTTCGAACCCGTCCCGGAACAGCATTTCAAGGAGGAAAACATCGTCGATGTTTGCTTGGAAGTCTGGCGATTCGCCGGCCAGCACGACAAACGACACTCGCGCCGAGATCGCGCCGGGAGGGACTTCCACCCAGCTAGATGTGATCACCCACGATCCCCCTGTGTCACCTGCAACACCCGGCGGAGTCGCCGACCCCAACAGGCTTCCTGTACACCCGGCACCATCGTAGGAGTCCAGCTGGACGCCGGTCAGCGGGTCGCTCCCCAGCCCGTTGGTGATCCTGACCTTGCCGCCCACGAGGTACCCTGTGTCGGCCGTGACTGGCACGCACTGCGACACCGAGAAGCTCGCCCATGGGCCGGACTGATTGTTGATCGCGGCCGAGCCTGACGTTGGAGCGCCCGCGGCATCCAGCGAATCGAGGGAGACCACCCCACCGAGAGGCGCTGCGAGGGTCCACATTCCACCATCGTCGAAGTTGGGGTCTGCCAGTAGGTTAGTGGCGGTTACACTGAACGCACGCACGAAGTCGTCGCCGCCGGTGCCGTCGCCGTCGCCGTCGAGGGCGTTGCCAACCTCATCGACGATCGACGTGCTGCCACACAAGTGCAGCCGGTACCGTCCTCGCGGCAGCGAGTAACCGCCATTAACCTTCAAGCGGATAGTATGTTCCGGCGCATCGTAGAGAACCTCATCGACCCCGAGAGCATCGTCCCCAGTGCTGCCACCGGCACAGCTCGCCGTGTCGAAGACACCGTCGGTACTGGGACCGATCAGGAGGTAGTTGGCCGGGTTGGTCACGTCCCGCGGATCACTGTCCCCGGAAGGATCGGACGCGGCCTCGCTCAGTGTGACATAGAGCTGAGTAATGGCGGTCCGGGTACTCTCACTCTCCACGAGATCACCACCGCTGGTCTGCGACACGCAGTCGACGGCAGTAACGTGCGGCGGAATCGTGTCGATGACATACGGCCCACTGTGTGCCACAGCCCCCCAGTTGCCGGCGCTGTCAGAAGCGCACACATGGGCGTACCAGGTGCCGCTGGCGAGCGGCTCGCTCACCGCCGTGGTACCGGTGGTTCGCTGCACACCGGCACAGCTCCAGCCGATCTCGGCGGAAAAGGCAAAATCGTAGCCCGAGATGCCACTAAGATCCGGGGGCGTGGTCCACGAGATCTCGATAGTGTTGTCGCCACTCGGAATGCCCAGTGTGTGGCTCGGGCTCTCGAGGCCGGACGGAGCACCCGGAGGCGAGCCGTCGATCCAGTAGGGGCCGGAATGCGAGGTCGTGGTGCACTGCCCAGCCGTATCGCAGGTGCGCAGATGGAAGTAGTGGCTCTGGCCATCGGCCAACGCCCCCGAGCTGGCGGTTCGAGGAGCCCGGCGGTGTTCTATGTCCACACTATCGTCGGGGAGCGTGTCCGGCGCGGTGTCAAAGAGGATCGAGTAGCCCGAGAGCCCCCCGCAGAAGCTTCCCGTGGCGCCACTCCATTGCATATCGATGGTTTGGCCGCTTGACCAAGTTCCGATGCTGTGGCTGGTGCTGGAGAGAGTGACCGGGTCCGCCAGGCCCTCGTCGGTGGTGCAGGTGAGGTCGGCCTTGAGGATGGTGCCCTGCTCTCCCACCGCCCATACGGTCGAACCGCCCGCCCCCACGTCAAACAGGTCCGTGGTGGTGCCACTGTCTTCGACGGACCAGGTAGCGCCATCGTAGTGGACGATCGTTCCGCCGAGACCGACCGCAAAGACATCGTTCGCCGAAAGCCCGTGAACGCCAAAGAGATGCTGCCTGGTACCGCTCTCGTGCGTTGTCCAGTCCGTGCCGTCGTAGTGGAGAACCGTGCCGAAGTCACCAACGATGAAGATCTTCGTGGGGCTGGCACCCCAAACGCCATTCAGGCTGTGGGTGGTGGGGACATCGGGCACCTCACTCCAGGTACCATCAAACCAGAGCACGGTTCCACGCTCGCCGACCACCAGCAACCTACCGTCCAGGGGCCACAGATCGAGCAGGTCGCGATCAGGCCCCCGGTCCAAGACAGACATGCCGTAGCCGTCATACCAATAGGCCATGCCACGGATCCCGACGCCGGTGATATCCGTCGGGCTCGCGCCCCACATCGCCATGGGCAAGGGAGAAAGCTCATAGAGCACCTGGTTCCCATTACAACCGGTCGTTTCGAGCGCCACACCGTCGTAGTGGAAGAGCGCCCAGCAGGTCCCTTCCGACCAGGTGCTGTCCACGTCCTCTACCCAGAGGGCATACTGCCGATCACGAAACGGTCCGGCATGCCACGAGGTCCAGTTGCTGCCGTCATAGCGCAGCAGCGGGTGCTCGCCGCCCACCAGCACGCCTGTGGTGGCGTACGCGTGCCCGGTTTCGACTCCCTCAACCCGATAGATCCCTGCGGTCGTGGGACTTGGCACCTGACTCCACGGACTGTGAGCCTTCTCTCCCAGTCGGACCACGTCAATCCCATCAAGCGGAGAACGGGCGCTACCTGCGGGTGGATCCGTCTGCCGCTCGAACATCTGAGCGTAAATGCAGATGCCTCCGACGCAACGGTGGTCTGTCCACGCAGCAAGAAGGTGGGTTCCGTTGGCCCCGAGAGCCGGACCGAACTGATGGCTGTACGACGTTGCCACGGGGAGCGGCCGCTGCTCTAGCAGCGTTCCTGATTCCGAGACCCGCTGCGCAAAGACATCGGTCAGTCGGTTCTTCGCGGCGGCCTGCTCAGCCATCCAGGCCACCACAAAGTCGGTGCCGTCGAATGCGACGTTGGGCGGCATCTGCCCCCTTACTCGATCGCCGATCTTGAACGGCACAGGATCGAGAACGGTGCCAGTGGTAGACACCCTGGCACCGTACACGCTCGCGTTGTAGAGATCGTTGTTTGGCCGGTAGTCGAACCACACCACCAAGTAGGTGCTTTGGCCAAATGCTACCGAGCTATGGTCCTGGCTCAGAAGCGGATCGGCTACCGTGAACCCTCCGGAATCGAGCACGCTCCCGCCCGGTGTGACCCGTGCGCCGGCAATTTCGAGCCCGTTGCTACCATGTCGGTGCCACACCACGAGGAAGTTGCTGCCGTCGAACGCCGCCCAGGGGTAGAAGCCGTAGCCCACGATGAGCCCGTCGGGCCCGTCCAGTACGGTGCCGTCGGGCTCAACGCGCAAAGCGCGGATCGTGTCGCCCGTGTCGCGCCAGGCCACCAGATAGACACCACCGCCAAATGCCACGGCAATGGGTCTGGGCTTGGGTTGGCTCACACCACACGGAGTCAGCTGCAGCTCAGTCGGGTCGAGGACCACGCCATCAGGACTCACTCTTGCTCCGAAAATCACGTCCTCGCAGGGGTCGGAAGGCGGATCGGCGACCCAGACGACGAGGTGGTTCGTGCCATCAAATGCGGCCGACGGAACTGAGGTGACATCCAACAGCATGGGGTTGGTCGAAACGGCGATACCTGTCGGGTCCAAGACCGTACCGTCAGGCGCAATGCGACTGCCGGCCACGACGTGCGGAGTGTTTTCGTCGCCTGGGCCTCTCCAGACCACGAAGAAGTTTGTGCCATCCGATGAGATGGCAGGGCGGCCCCCTATGCCGTCGCGCGTCTGGTTGTCGGTGACCAGGATGTGGTCACCGACGAGCGCGAGGGAGTCCGCGACTGCTGGAGCGCACACCTGGAACGCTGCAAGCGCGGAGATCAGCAGAAGAAGCCCGGTGGCCTTCGTCATGACAAGCTCTCGGAGGCAAGCCCTTTGGCAGCCCGGCGGTCTCGAAGTGAGGCGAGGCAATTGCAATTCCACAGCCTACGGCGAGACTCGAGACGTCGCTACACCCGAAAGGATGGGGTACACCTAGCCCGGTGGGTAGGGCAATACGATGGGGACTGAATTCTCCGCTGACTTCCGAGTTACAGCTTCCAGGCCAGAGCCTGGAGAGGGTCTTGGCTCGCCTTACGGGTTTCATGGTCGATTCTCGGTCAGTCGGACGGCGGTCCTCCATGACGCGGGCACGCCCGTGGAGGGTGGGCACGCCCGAGGTGGGGCCGCCGCATGGCACCTCAGAGGGGCACCTCAGAGGGTGCGAGCTCAAGCGAGATCGGCCGTGGCGTAGAAGCGCAGGAGATCGCGCCGGCAGATCGTCTGGCTCAAGGCGACGAGCGTCGCCAGCACGACGAGCTGGGCCACCGGCGAAGGCAGGAGCGAGGGCAGGGCGATGCTCCCCACGGCGATGGCAAACCCGAGCAGGATCGCCAGCAGAACCCAGCCGGCGCCGGTTTCCGTTTTTTGTTTCTCCGCCGCCCTCTGGGCGCGCAAGAAGCGCAATTGGAACAACGGCAGCACGACGAGCGTCGAGAGAATTGCCAGCAGCCAGAGGGGGACGAAGCCCAGCCGCAGCTCGTAGCCGACCAGGTAGCCGGTCAAAAGCCAAAGGCCGAGGCACACAGGCCCCACGATCAGCAGGTAGCTCCCCACCGTGGCCAGGTGGTTGCGGTAGGCGAGACGTCCGCGGTCGCTTCGCGAGAGCGGATAGAGGTGACTCAGCCGCAGCGCCACGGGACCCTGCAGGGCGGTCATGATGCCGACGAGGCTGATGATGCAGGCGGCCAGGAAGTGCGGCTCGCCCTCCTCGCTGAAGGACGGCATGTCCGGCGGCCGCACAAGGCTGTGATAGAGCGTCTTCCCAAACGCTTCCCAGAAGCCGCCGTCGCCCGCTTCGACCCAGGCGTGGGCGGGGAAGATGAGGACCAGTGGGACGATCCCCACCAGGGTTTCCTTGAGATTCTTCGGAGCGCCGTGGCTCTCGTAGGCCGAGGCCCGCGTCCAGCGCCCGAGGTCCCGGCCGAGATACGACGCGTCCCAGACGCGCCGCGTCGGGCCGTGCTCGAGGAGCCGCTCGCGCGCGTAGCGCTCGGCGGCGGCGGGAGAGAAATCGGTCGCCATCGTCTTCGTCGGCAGGAAGAGCTTGCGCCGGAAGGTCGACCTGGCGAACGTCCGCCACAGGCAGAGGCCGCAGACGGCGAGCGCGCCGGCCAGAAAGGCGCCCGGACGCGATTCGCCGAGATCGCCAAGGACACGCGAGAAGACGAGCACGAGCACAGCCGAAGGTATGGTGGCGACACCCACCACCCCGCCGCGCGGATCGGCGAAGAGGCTCCCCAGAGAATAGCCCGTCCAGGCCACGGCGAAGACCACCCATGGGCTGTGACCGCTACGCGCGAGAAGCGCCACCATGACGAGAGCGATCATGACCCCGGTGGCCAGAAAGCCAGCCAGGGTCCGGCGGGCCACCCCGGGCAGGGTCCAGGCAAACGTGGAGTGCTGGAGCTCCTGGATCAGCTGAGCGCCGATCAGGCCCATCAGGGTGGGAAAGACGAAGGCATGGACGACCACGAGGTCGGCGAAGAGCGCCGGGAAGAGCTTCGGTTCGCTCAAGGCCGACGGCACGACCCAGCAGATCAGGAGCGAGAAGAGGAAAAAGACCATCACCATCGGCCGGGCGGCAAGGTGGAGAAACGAGCCGAGGGAGCTGGCGAGCGTCTTCATGACGCCTCCTCCTCGATGAGCAGCGGAAACATCCGCTCCAGGTTCAGCGCCCGGCTCTCCACCTCCACTGGGTAACGCTCCTGGAAGGCCGCGAGCTCGGCCTCGCCGCGCCGCACCAGAAGCGACGCTTGGCGGCCGTTGACCTCCTGGCGGAGGACAAAAGGCTCCGGAAAGTGCCGTGGCAGCTCGGCTCCCGCCCGGGCGTAGAGGCGCCACTCGGCGTAGCGCTCTTTCAGGTCGTCGAGGGCGGCCGACACCCGCAGGCGCCCCTCGTCGAGGCAGATCACCCGGTCCACGACCTGCTCGATGTCGCGCAGCACGTGGCTGGAGATGAGGATCGTGGCCTCGTCCTCGCGCAATAGCTCGAGCAGGAAGGCCAGGAGCTTGCCGCGGGCGATCGGATCGAGCGCGCTCACCGGCTCGTCGAGCACCAGAAGCTCCGGATGGTGGCCCGCCGCGAGCACCAGCGCCAGCTTCTGGACGTTGCCCGGCGACAGCGCACCGACCTGGGCGTCGGGGCGAAGCTCCAGGTCCTCCAGCAGCCGCGCCTCGCGTTCCTGGTCCCAGCGCGGGTAGAAGCTCGCCACGTAGCGGATGTGCTGCGCGACGTCCATCCAGTCGAGGAAACGGTTCTCCTGCGGCACGGCGCCGATCCGCACGAGCTCCGCCTGGCCCAGCTCGCCGCTCGGCCGTCCCAGCGTCACCGAGCTGCCGCTCGTGGGCAGATACAGGCCGACGAGATGACGCAGGAGCGTCGTCTTGCCGCTCCCGTTCTTTCCCACCAGCCCGACGATCGAGCCTCTCGGCACCGCCACCGTGACGCCGTCGAGCGCCACCGTATCGCCGAGCTTCTTCGTCAGCTCCTTGGCTTCAAAGACGTATTCCATGGGTCTTACCTCCCTTGGTTCTTCGTTTTCTCGAGCAGCTCGCGCAACAGCTCCACGGCGTCGGCCGCCGGGATGCCGAGCTGCCGGATCCGGGTCACGGCCGGAGCCAGGACCCTGCGCAACTGCGCTTTCTGGGTGGCCCGCCGCGCCGCCGGCCCCCGCGAGCGCACCACGAGCGGCAGCCCCGGACGGCGCTCCACCATCCCTTCCTTCTCCAGGAGCGAGAACGCCTTGCTGATGGTCATCGGGTTGACCCCGAGCTGCGCCGACAGCGCCCGGGTCGATGGAATCTCGTCGCCCGGCCGGAGCACGCCGCTCGCCACGTGGAACCTGATCTGCTCCATCAGCTGCCGGTAGACCGGAATCCCGCTGTGCGAATCCACGACGATGATCATCTCGCCTCCTTCGGCGTCCAGATCCTTGGTGTATCGCTCAAGTGATACACCCTGAACTCAAGATACGCCCCCCCGGTGTATAAGTCAAGTGATACACCTGAAAAAGTTCGTCCGGCATCCCTGCCGGCCCTGGGACGGCGTCGGAGCCCCCACCAGGGCGGCGAGTCTGAGAGAATGTCGGCGTGCACCCACGGAGGAACGACATGACCGACAGAATGAAGAATCGACGACTCCCCACGACGCTGGCGGCGGTAGGGCTCGCGCTCGGCCCACCACGGCGGGAGTCTACCCCTCCCGGCGCGACTCATGGGACATCTGATATGGCCATCCCACAGACCGACGAACCGACTCCGCAGAAGTCGCTCCGGCTGTGGCCCGACGTGGTCGCCGTGGTGCTGCAGTGGCTGGTCAGGCTTGGCGTACCCATCGTCGTGACCGGGGATTCCACGGCCTTCGGGGCGCTTGGCGGACTCTTCGGCGGGTTGGCTGTCGTCGTGTGGTGGGCGTTCTTCAGCCGGGCGCTTCGGCCAGCCGTCGTCTCGCTGACGGACCTCGGCGCGCGGCGATGGTCGCGACCATCCTGCTCGCGTGCG
>CBDUYN010000102.1:0-35442 GCA_965371445.1 uncultured bacterium
TCAGCGGCTCGCCCTTGGAGATCCTCACGGTCTTGCTCCACAAGACGATCCATGCGTCAGGAACGCAATATCCAGGAGGTGGCGACATCGGACGAAGATCGGAGTTATCGCCTGAAGCTCCCCGCGGCGCGTTGGGGCAACCCCCAGGACGCGCAGGCGGTACGGGAGGCGGCGTTTCATCTGAGCGCCCCGACGGCCGACGCGCCGGCAGCCTGGCTTGACGTCCGTCGCACGGTCCAGGCGACGGTTCACAACGCTGGCCGGCTGACCCTCCGCTGGGACATCTGGCGCGAGCATCGACCGATGCTCTTCATCGAAGACGTCTCGCCGTCGATGGCTTGTTGGCCTGGTTTCGGCGAGCAACTCGCCGCCAGCATGTCGCGTCAGGGGGGCGACGTGGAGCGGTATTTCATGAACGGCACCCCGGCTCCCCGCGAGCGCATCGATCGGGTCTGGGCTCTCGACGAGGTCCACGTGGGGGCTGACGGCACAGTGCGGCTCGACGCCGACCTGCGGGAAGCCCTGCTTTCGGTTCTGCTCGAGGAGAAGCCAGATCTGCTCTCCGAGGTCGTGAAATGGACGGAGGCGATCGTCGTAGCGGACCTGGGATGTCTCGAAGAACGATCTCTGGGGGGAGTGGAGGCGCGCGCCTTGCTCGCCAGGCTGCTGCTCGTCGATCCTCAACGACGACGCACAGCTCGACGCCAGCTGAAGCGGTTGGGCAACGACGGTTTCGGCGAATGGGCAGAGGTGGACAGATCCGTCGAGGAGACCGCGAGCCGCGGAACGGTCCGGCTCGTCCAGACTCGGCGTCCGCGTCGCGGGGCGCTAGCGGGCGCCGCTGTAGGGGCGCTGACGATGGGTCTGGCGACGGCCTCTTTGTTAATTCCCGAGTGGCGGGAGCTTTTCTTTCCGCCGGAGCCGGATTTCCGCGTCTTGCAGTCGTTTTCCATCACACCGGAGAGTTCCCTGCGTTTCTACGACTTTTATCAACTTGAAGACGACGTCTGGATGCAAGTGGGGCAGCAGCGGCAGCGGGCTCAGAGGGAGCCAGGGGAGCCGACCGTCTGGAGCCTGGACTGGTACGCCGCGGCTCTCGCGGGCGTGGCAAAGCCTGGGACCGTCGAGCTCCGTCTCGGCTACGATCTGCCACTCACGGAGGAGCCCTCGATCGGGAGGGGCGACCCTATCGCAGCAATGTTGTCGAGGTGCGGCTGCCTCCGGTTATAGTTGCACTCGATGCGCCGACCGAAACCAATGCCGAGGGAGAAGTTGTCCTCCAGTGGCCCGCATCGCAGAATGACGTGTCGCTCGAATGGGCCGTGCTGCGAGATGAAGTAGGGATCGGTCGGACAACCAGCGTAACATGGCGCGACCAGCCTCCCGGTAGCGGTCCATGGGAATATCGAATCAAAGCGGAGGATGATGAAGGACGGGAATATCTGGGAGGTCCGGCCAGGGTTTTGCTGCTGGCGGGAGAAATCCTCCTAACAGGACCATCGGAAGTCAATGCCGAAGGGAGTGTCTCCTTGAGTTGGCTTTTGAGAAACCTCACAGGCAGAATGGCTCCGTCTAAATGGCAGATTCTGCGGAATGGAGAGCTATTAACCTCCACATCGGCCTTTTCATTCACCGATCGTCCTCAGGGACCTGGGCCATGGAGGTATGCGGTGAACGGCCAAGGAGATCAAGATCGTCGGTACCGCAGTAACCTTATCAATGTCGAACTTCCTCCAGGGAATATTGTGTTCATCGAAGCGCCGTCGGAGGTTGGCATGGAGGGGAAGACCACCCTTCTGTGGCAGGTGGACGATACGCGTGGGAGGGGTTCGCCGAGCCACTGGCAGATTCAAACGGGCGAACAAGTCATCGCAACGGTGGAACAACCTTCTTGGTCGGTAAATCCCCGAGGACCTGGACCATGGCAATACCAAGTCACTGCCTTTGGCCCCCAGGGGCGACCCTATAGCAGTAATATCGTGACGATTGAGCTCCCTGCCGGTCTCATTCAACTACAGGCACCATCGGAAGTTGACAAGGAAGGGAAAGTTCACTTGACTTGGCGTGTAGAAAACTTGCGAGGAAGGGAGACTCCGACCCGATGGGAAATTCACGTCAACGACAAGGAGAGCGTCGCGGTAGAAGGGACCTCATGGTCGGATCAGCCTGTCGGTCTCGGACCATGGAAGTATCAAGTTCTTAGTCAAGGCGAAGAGGGACGGCGTTATCTTAGTCGGGCTGTAGTGGTAACATCCCGAAATGGCCGTGTTGAATTTGAGGTAGAAATCGTAGATGTGATTGGCGGCGGCTTTGGCAGTCCTACGGTAGTTGTTGATTTGCAGTGGAGTGCAATTGCCCTGGACCCTCCAGTTCAGTGGAGAATATTGCGGAACGGAATTGAGAGAGGAGACACTATTGGTAATGTCTATGAAGATCGGTATTTTGTGGGTTGTAGCCAAGGGAGATACGTACCTATGCTGGGTGAGATTCTGCCTGGTCCGGGTCCCGAGAGAGCACTTCGGTGGGTGTCTGCAGAATATCAAGTTTTGGGAGTAGGTCCAAAAGGCCAGCGGTTTCAAAGCGATGTCGTTGCGACGAAGGAACCTGAAGATTATTTCAGATATGACGCCTGTAGGCGCGGGCTTTAACTGCATTTATTCTGCGGGCTTACTGAACGGAGCGTACGAAATCAGCTTGTGTCGGCGGTGGCCTCGGCTGGCACCAGCCTCTCGACACAGCCGTCCCAGAAAGCGACGAAGATCGTCCCGCTGCGCGTGAACGGCAAACCCGGCGAAAAGCTCCAGCACGGGAAGACCACGTCACGATCACCCCGGCGGAACTCCTTGGCCGTCCTACTTCAGATCTTCTCTGACCCAGTTCTCCGCCTTCAAACCGGGAATCCTCACAAACTCCCCCATGTTGTTCGTGACCACGGCAGCATCGACGGCGAGTGCGCAGGATGCGATGAGCAGATCCATTAAACCAATGAGTTGACCTTTGGCTACGAGGGCCTGTTTGATCTCGCCGAAGTGGCCAGCGGCCCGCTCGTCGAACGGTATCTTCTTCAGCGGGGTAGTGAAGGTTTCGACGCGGGCCAGATTTGGCTCGGGCCGGGCGGAGTGGTGGGCGCCGTAATTTAGCTCCGCCAACGAGATCGTCGAGATCGCCAGTCGTTGAATCGGAACATCTGCCAGCCGGCTCGCTACCTCGGGCAGCCTACCGTTGAGGAGGTAGATACATATGTTGGTGTCGAGGAGGTAGAGCAAGAGGCCCTCAGAGGAGAGGCTCGCGCGGAGACATCACCGCACCTTCGCGGATTCGTTGGAGGATCTGCTCAGGCTCGCAATCGTCCTCCCAGGTACCCAGAACGTCAAAGAACGACTGAGGAAGACGATCCCCGCGCTGGGGCTGCAGCTGGATGACAACGGCCTGACGAGCCCAGTCCGACGGGCTCACCGCGTCTCTTTCCGCGGCCTCGTCGAGTGCCGCGGCAGTGGCTTCGTCGAGTTGGATGGCTAGCTGTGGCATAAGCGTCGTCAAGGACCTCGCCCAGAGAGTATAGCAGATCCGCCAAAGGGGCAAGGGCTCTGCGCCAACCTGAGTCGGCTGGCCGGGCCCACGGGCCGTCGCGCCGCGGTCGGCGCCGCCCTCGACCGGGCCCGCCCGGCCGACTGGCACGCCGAGCGCCGCGGCGTAGCCCGCGTCGAAAGCGGCGTTCCACTGGCGGTACTTGTCGCCGAAGCGGACGACGGCAAGGTCGGCGTTGCTGATCAGCGTCCGGGTGCGGATGGCGAAGCACGGGGACCTTTCGTGGCTGCCGATCTTCTGGCCTCAGACGCAGACGTCGAGCGCTCGCCCGATCACCGCGACGCTCTCCGGGACGAGACGCACCACCTCGCCGTCGATCATGACCGGGATCTCGTCGTCGACCTCGAAGCGGATCTCCGTCGCCTGGGCGACGGAGACGGCCGGGTGCTCCAAGTGACGTCCCTCGAAGATGAGCGGGAAGGCGCGCAGCAGGGCGAAGCGGCCGAGCGGTGCCACCCGGAGGACGTCGGCGCGGCCGTCGGCGACGTCGGCCTGCGGGGCGATCAGCATGTCGGCCGTGTAGCGGCTGTTCGAGACACAGACGAAAGTCGACGGCCGTTCGTCGAGCTCGCCGCCGTCGAGCGCCATCGGAAGCGCCGTGAAGCGCAGCCGGGCGAGACACGCCAGGACGCCGAGCGTGTAGCCGAAGACGCCGAAGCGCTTGAGCCCTCCCTGGGTACGCTCCGAAACGTCGGCGGCGAAGCCGAAGCCGACGAGGTTCAGGAAATAGTACCGTCCGCCGCGGTAGGTGAGCGCCATAACGTCGGTCTCGTGTCGTCGTCCCGCGGTGAGCGCTTCGATCGCGGCTTCGGTGCCGCGGTAGAAGTCGCGCAGGTAGGCGTTGCCGGTGCCCAGGGGAAGGAAGCCGAGAAGTGGCCGCTCGCCGCTTTCGAGAGCCGCGGGCATCAGACCGTTCAAGACCTCGAAGGCGGTGCCGTCGCCGCCCGCTGCGAGGAAGCTCCGGCAGCCCGCGGCGAAAGCGTCGCGGGCCAGGCGGACGGCGTCGCGCGGCGCCTCGGTTTCTCGGACTTCGAGGTCGAGGCCCGCCTGGCGCAGCCGGTCGAGCGCCGCGGGTGCTTCACGGCCGCAACGTCCGTTGCCGGCTGCCGGGTTGACGACGACCAGGCAGCGGGAGGAGGACACGGCGCGGTCGCTCTGCATGGCCCGACACTACACTATCGCCGCCATCGCCGTGGTGGCGGCTCTCGTCTGGATCGCCGTGGCGACCGCGCAGCTCTACGTCGCCGTCTTTTGGCCTACGGAGGAGCCGACGCCTTCTCGCCGGCCGCGGAGCGCAGTCGGACCACCACGTCCTGGCGACGGAAAAGGCATGTCCGGTCGACGTCCTCGCAGACGTAGTAGAGGGCGTAGGCCGGAAGCTCGACGGTACCGGAGAAGCCGTCGGCGGTACGGATTTCAAACTCGACCTTGCGCAGCTCGTCGCTCGTCGCTTCGGCTGGGATCGCCACGGTGTGGTGCCGCCGGCTGACGGCGAATCCTTCCGGTGCGTCGATCCAGAAGACGAGATCCTCGGCCTCGTTGTTCCAGTGCGCTTTGGTCTTCTCGTTGGGACGCATCGCCACGTGGACGCGGGCCGTGCCACCGGCCTCGACGACGGCGGGCACGACCGCCGTTTCGACGACGATGAAGCCGCGCTGATCGCGCCGGATGCGACCCCGGGGATCAGGGTTTTGGACCTCGGCCTGCTCGACCTCGAAGCTCTTGACCGGTCGGGCGATCTCGGCACCACCGGGCTCGGTGACGAGCTCGACGGGCACCTCGCCCCGTGCCGCGACCTCGCTACGCGCTTTCTCGACCCAGTCGTAAAAAGGGTAGGGCTTGGCGAGCCGCGGCCCGTACTGCTGGATGCGCCGCCGCCAGATGTATTGGTTCGGCTGGGCTTCAAGCGCTTGCCCCCAGTGCTCGACCGCTCGGGCGAAGTCGTTGGGCTGACGATGCTCGGAGTCGTAGCGCTTGCGGTAGGCGACGCCGAGGCGAAAGTGGGTCACGCCGTCGCCGGGATCCGCCTTGAGAGCCATTTCATAGGCCTGGACGGCCTGGTCGAGCTGCTCGTCCTCCCCCCAGAGGACGAGAGCGTCGGCCCAGAGGCGTTGGGCTCCGGCGTCCTGCCCACGGGCGGCTTTGGCGAGCCGGTCGAGGTCGCCCCGCACGGCGGGAGTAGCCGCGGGCGCTTCGGCCGGTGGGGGATAGCTCGTCTCCAGGAGCTCCTGGAACGCCTCCGGCGACGGCCGCACCGAGCGCACCACGCCGTGCTCGTCGATCAGGAGGGTGATCGGCACCACCTCGACGCCGAGGAGGTTCAACGAGTCGACGAGCACCGGCCAGCCCATCTCCTGCCACTGCATGAAGAGCCGGGCGCGATCGCCGTGCTGCTCCTGGACGATACCCAGGACCTGGATCCGTCCTTCCTCGACGAGTTGCTGGGTCGTCTCGTGCCACCCGGGCACGTGCACGCGGCAGCCCGCTCACCACGAGGCGAAGACATGCAGGACGGTCTTCTTGCCCCGCAGCTGAGAAACGGCGAACGGCGAGCCGTCCGCGGCCGTCGGCAGGACGAGGTTTGGGAAGCTTTTTCCTTCCTCGACGGCTCCCAGCCGTCCGGCCTGGGCGGGGATCGCAAGGAGCAGAGAGGCGGCGAAGCCCGCCGCGGCGAGCGAGTGGGTCGAAATGTCTGTTGGCATGGCATCCTCCTCGGCGTCCTAGCTTACGTTGGACGGCCGTGATCGGATCCTTCGACGGGCTCGACGTGGGTGACGACGTCGCGGAAGCCGAGCTCCTCGCGCAGTCGGTCGGTCACCTGGTGACCGATGGCGTGGGCCTCGTCGATTCGCAGCTCGCCCCGCACCTGGACGTGGAGGTCGGCATGCCCGCTCTCGGGACGGCCGCGGGTCCGGATCTTGTGGACGTTCTCGACCCCGGGGACCGAGAGCGCCACCTCGCGGATCCGTTCCGCCGGGACGACGGCCTTGTCGACCAGCAGCCCGGCGCTGCGGTAGACGATCTGGAAGGCCGCGTGTGCGATGACCACCGTGATGACCAGCGCCGCGACGACGTCGACCTGGGGGTAGCCCCAGCGGGCGGCGGCGAGGCTCGCGATGACGCCGATCGAGACGTAGACGTCACTCGCGGTATGGGCGGCGTCGGCTCGCAAGACATCGCTTCCGAGCTGGGCTCCGCGGCGCCGTTCGTAGGTCGAGACCGCGAGGTTGACGCCGATCGTCACCGCCATGACCACGAAGCTTGCCTGGGTGACCTCGGGGGAGCCGCCGGTGCGCAGCCGCTCGAAGCAGCCCTGGAGGATCTCCCAGGCGGTCACCGACAGGAGAGCGCCGATCATGAGCGCCGAGAGGGTCTCGAACTTCTGGTGACCGTAGGGGTGCTCCTTGTCGGGCGGGTGCTCGGCGATCGACACCCCGACGAGCCCGACGACGTTCGAGGCGGTGTCGGTCAGGGAGTGGAAGCCGTCGGCGACCATGCTGAGGCTTTTGACGAGCGAGCCGACGACGAGTTTCGCGATGGCGACGGCGAGGTTGAGCACCAGGACCGTCGCGAGGATGCGTCGTACCGGGCTGCCGGTGCCGCTGTCTACGTCGAGTCGCCTCACCTGGTGGACACTACCACCTGGGACGCTTTTTTTCGCCAAGGGTATATTTTCCCGCGACTCTCTGCACCCTATAGGAACAACAGGAGAATTCGGGGCGGCCCTACGTCGGGCCGGACCCACCGAAGCCGACGGCGCAAGCCGGCGGATCCGGACGGATCTCGCCCCGCACAAGGAAACTTTTTTAGTAAGGAGAGGCCATGAAACGAACCATGGTAAGTCTTGCCGCCCTGCTGCTCGTCGCGGTGGTCCCGGCCACGGCGTCGACTTTTGTGGCGATGAGCCTCGACGAGCTCGTCGCCGGTGCCGACGCGGTCGTCGTCGGACGGGTGCAGGAGATGAAGTCGTCCTGGACCGAGAGCGGTCGCATCATCGTCACGGACAACGAGATCAAGGTCGACGAGGTCTGGGTCGGATCGGCGGCGGAGAAGATCTCGGTCCGCACCGTCGGCGGTGAGGTCGGAGGCTTTCTCGTCGAGGCTCACGGATTCCCGGCCTTTGAGAAGAACGAGCACGTGATCCTCTTCTTGAAGCGGGAGAGCGAGTCGGGCACCCTCCAGGTGCTGGGCTACCAGCTGGGACATCTGCGCATCGTCGAGCGCCTCGACGGCGTGGTCCTCGCCGTGCCGCAGACCGACGACGGCATGACCCTCGTCGACCCGGCCCGTGGTTTCCTCAAGGCGGCTCCGAAGAGCCAGCGCCTCGACGAGCTCAAGGCCCGTGTCTTCTCGCTCGCGCAGAGCCAGGGCCGCGGCGTCCTCATCAAATAAGGCGTTACCAAAGGAAAGCTGAGTCATGAAAAAGATCACCCTGTTCCTGATTCTCGCCCTCCTGGTGGCGGCGGCCTCTTCCGCATACGTCCTGCTGAGCCCCCGGCGCACCTGGGACAACTCCGCGAGCTACATCGTCGACAACCGCGGCTCCTCGACGATCACCGACAACGACGGCGGCGTCTCCAACACGGTCCAGGCCATCCGGACCTGGGGCAACATGATCGGCTCGTCGGCCGGCTCGGTCTCGGGCTGGCAGCTCGGCGACGGCATCCCGATGCTCAACTTCCGCGACCCCGAGCACGTCTGTAACGGCAACTGCCTCGCGGCGACCTTCACGGGATTCTACGAGCAGCGCAGCGACGGCACCTACCGCATCTACGACGCCGACATCGTCACCTCGACCCGCTACGATTGGACCTCGACCAGCGAGCCCGACGGCTGCTCGGGCGAGTTCTTCATCGAGGGCGTCCAGACCCACGAGGCGGGCCACGGTATCGGCCTCGGCCATTCCGACGTTTCGGGCTCGACCATGTTTCCGTCAGTCGCGGCCTGCGACAACGGCCCCGCGTCGCTTTCGAACGACGACAAGGCCGCCGTCCAGGACCTCTACGGCGGCGGCGGCGGCCCCGGCGGCGGCAGCTGCGACCTCAAGCAGAAGGGCGAGAGCTGCAACTCCGACGCCGAGTGCTGCTCGGGCAAGTGCAAAGGCGGCGCCAACAAGACCTGCAAGTAGGTCCTCACGCACACCTACGCCAAGCAGAAAGCCCGCTCCCGATGGGAGCGGGCTTTTGCCGTTGGCGTGAACCTCGTCTGGTGAAGAAGTCCACAGCCGACCTGGTCGAGTGACCGTGTGTCCGAGGCAAGGAACCGCCGTCGGTCCCGGCACCCCTCAGGGGCTGAGGGACACCAGGCCGGCACGAACGCGCGACGGCTCCGCGTCCTCGACCCAGGCGAAGACCAGGTCGCGGCCTCGAAGCAGCATCCGCGGGACGCCGGCCGAGCGCAGGCCCGTCGACCCGGCGACGACGCGCACCTCGCCGAGCTCGCCATCCCGCGTCACGCGCCTCCAGCGGATCTCGGCCTCCTCACCCGCCCGGCCCATCCAGCTGACGAGAGCGTGCCCCCCCGAATCGAGGGCCACGTCGACGCGGCCGAGGGGTTCCTGGCCGTCGACCACGATCGGTGCCTCGAAGCTGGCCCCCGCGTTGTCCGAGAACGCTACCGTCACCCTCGCTCCCGGCTCGCTGGCGGTGAACCAGGCGACGGCGGCTCGCGGGCCGTCTGCGGCGATCGCGGGACCGTTGACCGGGCAGCCGTGGATCTGCCAGCCGTCGTCGTGGAGGATCGACGGCTCACTCCAGCCATCGCCGGAAGCGCGAACGACGTAGACGTCACGGACTTCCGAGGCGCTTCGGTTGCGGTAGACCACGACCGGTCCTGCGGAGCTGAGGGCCGCGTCGGTGGCGCAGCACTCGCAGACCCGATCGTCGAGCAGCGTGCTCGCTCCCGGGGGGCCGGTGTCGCCGAGCCGCGCGGTTCGCAGCTGCATCGGCCCGCCGCTCGGCATGTCCCGGCCATCGAGCCAGAAGGCCTGGACGGTGCCGTCGGCGAGCGCCACGTAGGAGACGAAGCCGTGCTCGGTCGGTGCCGCGTCGTCGTGGAGCAGGCCGAGCTCTTCCCAGCTCTCGGCACCGTCGGCCGATCGTAGGAGCTCGGCGCCGTAGGCAAACGTGTCCTCACCCAGCTTGTGGAGCCAGTGGGCGAACCTCGTGCCTGTGGTCCCTTCGACGACGGCCGGAAGGTCGGCCCAATTCGCGAAAAAAGCGTCGCCGGCTACGAGCTCGAGAGGGGGCGTCGTCCACTCCTCCTGGCTCAGCTCCGCGAGTTGCAGCTTGAAGCCGCGGCTACGGTCTCCCGGATCGACAGACTCGAGCCAGCTAAGGAGAATGCCGTCCCGGCTTGGTGCCAGCTGCGGCGCCATCGATCCTGGGCCGGCCGGCAGGTCGAGGAGCCTCAGGGGCGCGGGCGGTGCCGGCTCCGCCCGGATCGAGCTCTCGCTTGGCGGCTCCTCGGAGCAGGCGACGAGCGCCAGGATCGAAAGAAGGGCGATGCCGCGGCGGCTCCGGAGGACCTGAGTGGTAAGAGGGCTCTTGGACGAAGGACGTGTCTTTGGCTTCATGTCGCGGTCGACTCTATCGTGTCGGACAGAGATCGTCTCGTCTTGTTTCCGTCAGGGTGGGCCAAGGCCCAGCCTACGAGAGACCGGCCGCACACCCCGTAGGGCCGTAATCGTCTTTCGTTGTCCTGTAGGGTTGGCTGGAGATCTTGCCCTCGGATCAAAATCCGATAGAATGGGTCGGCACAGCCGCTTACCGGGAACAGGACCGGCTCGGGCTGAGGAATCGTGAGATGGGAGTCAAAGCTGCGCTTGGTGAGAGCCCCGCCCAACGTTTGCGCGTTGCGCTGGATCTCTTCGAATTGGGCATCGACATGATGCGCCAGAAATTGCGTCGCGATGCGCCGGAGGCCACGGAGGACGAAATCCAAGCACGGCTGGCGACCTGGCTCCGAGAGCGTCCCGGCGCAGAGCACGGGGACGGCGTAGGCCGACCGGCTCTCTGGCCACGGCAGCGACGATGAATTCGCTCAAGGAGTCGCTTCGCCAGGTAGCTGGAGAGCTTGGCGAGGCAGCGAGGCCATGGGCTCTGGTCGGCGGGTTGGCCATCTCCTCGCGCATGGAGCCGCGGTTTACCCGGGATCTCGACCTGGCTATCGCCGTCCGCGACGACGCGGAAGCGGAGGATCTGATCTACCGCTTCCGTCATGCCGGTTACGGTGTCTTGGCGCTGATCGAGCAGGAGACGGCCGATCGGCTGGCCACCGTGCGGTTGGCTGCCCCGGGAGAGACGGGCATCATCGTCGATCTGCTCTTTGCGTCGTCGGGAATCGAGCCGGAAATCGTGGCGGGCGCCGGGCCTGTGGAGATCGCCTTCGGTCTGGTGGTCCCCGTCGCTCAAGTCTGGCACCTCCTGGCAATGAAGGTTCTGTCACGCGATGACCTGCGCCGACCACAGGATCTCATCGACCTGCGCAACCTGTAGACGCTGGGAGCGCAGGCGTCTCGCCTGCTCCTTCTTGATCCGGCCTCGGGGACGGGAGAGGATGCAGGTATGAGCCTGAAAGGGCGAGCAACGGTGTTCTGGACGGTCCTCGTCCTGGCTTTCGGCGCGGCTCCGGCCGCCGCCCTCGACGTTCTGGTGGCCGCCGGTTCGGTCTGGGCCTATCTCGACGACGGCTCCCGCCTGAGGACCGCCTGGCGGAAGGTGCCGTTCGACGACACCACCTGGGCCCGGGGACCGGCGAAGCTGGGCTACGGCGACCACGACGCGGTGACCGTCCTCGGCTCCGGCCGCAACCGCAGGCCCAGGACCACCTACTTCCGGCGCGCCTTCGAGGTGACGGCTCCGGGGGCCTATCGCAGCCTGACCGTGCGGCTGCTGCGCGACGACGGAGCTGTCGTCTACCTGAACGGCGTCGAGCTCCTGCGCAGCAACCTTCCCACCGGTCCCCTCACCTTCGAGACTCTCGCTTCCGTCCCCGTTTCCCGGCTGGACGAGAGGACATTCGAGGAGGTGACGCTCACTGCGGAGGCCTTGGTCGCGGGACGAAACGTCCTCGCCGTCGAAGTCCACCAAGCGAGCCGGAGGAGCTCCGACCTCGGCTTCGACCTGGAGCTGCTGGGCAACACCGGCGCGGTGCGAGTGGTCCGCGGGCCCTATCTTCAAAAGGGGACGCCGTCGAGCCTGGTGGTGCGCTGGCGCACCGACGAGGCGTCGGACAGCCAGGTGCGCTACGGGCCCGATCCTGAGCGTCTCCACGTGGCCGTCGGC
This sequence comes from uncultured bacterium, assembly GCA_965371445.1. Lineage (GTDB taxonomy): Bacteria > Acidobacteriota > Thermoanaerobaculia > Multivoradales > J023 > DASWIG01. The sequence continues at coordinate 11,874 of CBDUYN010000102.1, forward strand.
GATTCCACGTTGACTCGCCGGCACGCCGTCGAGCTCACGGGGCTTTCGCCCGAGACGCGCTACTACTACTCGGTGGGGACGAGCGAGAGCGAGCTAGCCGGCGGCGACGCTACGACGCTTTTCCACACGCCGCCACCGGCCGGATCCCGCCGGCCGGCGCGGATCTGGGTGATCGGCGATTCCGGGACCGCCGGCGACGAAGCCCGGGCTGTGCGCGACGGCTACAGGAGGCTCGTCGGCTCGGCCTATACCCACCTCTGGCTGATGCTCGGCGACAACGCCTACTATGCCGGCACGGACGACGAATACCAGGCAGCGGTCTTTGAGACGTATCCCGTCCTGCTGCGCCAGAGCGTCCTCTACTCGGCCTTTGGCAACCACGACGGCTTCAGCGCCGATTCAGCGTCCCAGGTGGGACCGTATTACGAGATCTTCACGTTTCCGACGCGTGGGGAGGTCGGTGGAGCCGCCTCGGGGACCGAGGCCTTCTATTCGTTCGACTACGCCAACGTCCATTTCGTCGCGCTGGATTCCTATGAAAGCGATCGTTCGCCGGGAGGCGCGATGGCGAAATGGCTCAAGCGGGACCTCGTGGCGGCGAAGGGCGCCGACTGGCTGATCGCTTTCTGGCACCACTCGCCCTATGCCCGGGGCCGCCACGACTCGGACGTCGAGCCATGGTCCCGCGAGATGCGCGATACCTTCCTGCCGATCCTGGAGAGCCGGGGCGTCGACCTCGTCTTGACGGGGCACTCCCACGCCTACGGCCGCTCGGCGCTCCTCGACGGCCACTACGGCCTGTCGGGGTCGTTCAGGAGGTCGATGGTGCTCGACGCCGGCAGCGGCCGCGGCGCCGCAGCCTACGTCAAGCCGACGCCCGGGCTCGCTCCTCACGAGGGTACGGTCTACGTCGTCGGCGGTAGCTCCGGCAAGGCGACGGACGACGTCGCCGGTCATCCGGTGACGTACTTTGCGCGGCAGACCTCCGGCTCGGTGGTGCTTGACGTCGACGGCCTCAGGCTCGACTTCAGGTTCGTCGACGAAAGGGGCGACGTCGTCGACCACTTTACGATCCGCAAGGGAGACGGCTCGGTGGCGCAGTGACGTTGACAATGGACCTTCCCGAGAAAAGGAGGTGCAGGATGCATGCTCAGCGACTCGAACGACCCGCTCCGGCCAGCGAGGGCCCTCTCCGGAGCGTTGAGCTCCCCGATCCCGATCCCGCGGCTGGCGAGCTCGTCCTGGAGCTCGCGGCCTGTGGCGTGTGCCGGACGGATCTCCAGATCTGTGAGGGCGACCTCGAGGCTCGCCGTCTGCCGATCGTTCCCGGCCACCAGGCGGTTGGACGAGTGACGGCGGTGGGGGAGGGCGTCTCGGATTGGCGGGTGGGTGAGCGCGCCGGCGTGGCCTGGCTCGCCAGCGCCTGCGGCGGCTGCGCGCAATGCCGCGCTGGCCGCGAGAACCTCTGCGCCGACGCCCGCTTCACTGGCTGGGACCGCGACGGCGGCTACGCTGAGCGGATGTGTGTCGACGCGCGCTTTGCCCTGCGCATGCCCGAGGGCTTCGCCGATCTCGACGCGGCACCTCTCCTGTGCGGCGGGGTGATCGGCTACCGGGCCTTGAAGGTCTCGGGGATCGAGCCCGGCGGACGCCTGGGCCTCTACGGCTTCGGCGCCTCGGCGCTTCTTGCCATCCAGGTGGCGCGGCATTGGGGCTGCGAGGTCTACGTGGCGACGCGCTCCGCGAGAGAACGCCAACGGGCTCTGGAGCTCGGTGCCGTCTGGGTGGGTGGCTACGACGAGCGTCCGCCGCGTCCGCTCGACGCGGCGGTGACCTTCGCGCCCGTCGGGCACGTCGTGGTCTCGGCCCTGGAGGCCCTCGATCGGGGCGCCGCGGTGGCGGTCAACGCCATCCACCTCGATCGCATCCCGGAGTTCTCCTACGACAAGCTGTGGTGGGAGCGAAGCTTGCGCAGCGTCGCCAATTTTACCCGCCGCGACGCCCAGGAATTCCTCGACCTGGCGGCGGAGATCCCGGTCCGCACCGCCGTCGAGCGTCATCCTCTGGGCGAGGCCAACGAGGCCTTGCGCCGCCTCGCCGCGGGCGAGGTGGGGGGCGCCGCGGTGCTCGTCGTCTGAGAGTCGCGGCGGTCAGTCGACGTAGCCGTCGCGCGTGCGGATCTTGACGCCGGAGCGCTCGACCCGGACCTTGACCTCGTGCCAGGAGCCGTCGTTCTTGATCACCGACGGGTAGTAGCCGAGGACGTACTGCTCGCGCAGCTCGCGGAGGATCTCGCGGAAGGCGGGCTCGACCTCGTCGACCGAGGTGAGGTTGGCGATGCGACCGCCGCTTAAGACGACGGTTTTCTCCAACGTCTCGAGCTCCTCCTGGTTCGACGGCGCGTCGCGCCAGGCGGTGGCGAAGTTGGCCTCTTGATGACCGCCTTTCTCGTCGAGGCGCAGCCAGTAGATGAGCGCCTGGCTGCGCTGTGCCTTCCAGAGCACCTCCTGCATGCTCAAGACGCTGTGCAGGTCGGCGCCGTCGGTAAAGAGCACCACCACGCGGCGGCCCTGGCGGGCGTCGAGCAGCTTCATCGCGAGATAGAGGTGGTCGTTTAAAGCCGTGTTGCCGTTGGCCTCCAGGCCCGCCAGGGGCTCCAGGAGGGTGTCGGTCTTCTGGGTGAAGGCCGTGGCGTGGAGGAGCTGGTCGGAGAAAAGCATCAGCATCGCCTCGTCGAGCGGCCGCATGTGGGCGACGAAAGCCTCGGCTCCTTTGAGCCCCGATTCCAGACGTCCTCCTCGCATCGAGACCGACGAGTCGAGCAGCAAGACGGCGGTCAGCGGCAGGTCGCCGCGGGCGAAGGTCACGAGGCTCTGCTGCTTGCCGTTGTCGAGGACCCGGAAGCTCTCCTCGGTGAGGTTGAGCACCCGCTGCCCGCCCGAGGTGGCGGTGGCGTAGAGCTGCTGGAGCTCGACGTTGACTTCCTCGTCGCTGCGGATCCGGGGCGTCACGATCGTCGAGGTGCCTTTCGTGCCGAGCTCGCCGGTCGCCACCACCTGGAAGCGATGCTCGACGTTGTCCTGGCCGACGTCGACCCGGAAACGGTAGGGAGGACGCGTTGCGGCGCCGGCCGATTTCCCGTCGAGGAAGAGCTCGACGCGGAGGATCTTGCGGTCGGCGTGGACCTCGGCCTCGACCTCGACCTCGCCGAAAACCGCCTCGAGGGTCGAGGGCTTCAAGATCATCACCTCGATCTTGGCCTCCAGGTTCGACTGGGGCATGGTGACGAGTAGCAGGTAGAGGAGGGCGGCACTCATCGGTTGACCTCCGCCTCCCGGCTCGGTCGCTCACCGCCGATCAATCGGACGAGAAGCGCTTCGCGGCTGGCGGCGAGCTCCCTCAGCTCCGCGCGGTCGTGGTCGAGCGCCGTATGGGGCCATTTGTTGTAGCGGCCGCGCGGCGGGTCCTCGGACGGCAAGGCGACCTTGCTCACCTCCAGGGCGAGCTGGGTGGCGTCGAAGGACTGGCGGTTCCGGTCGTAAAAGAAGGAGAGCTGGATGGCGAGCTTCTGGTCCGCCGGCGCCCGGGTCCTGGCTTTTTCCAGGACGTCGATGCCGTCGCCCAGGCGTCCAACGTGCGAGAAGTGACGGGCCAGCTCCTGGGCCGCAAGGCTGTGGGCCCAGTCGATCGCGTCCTCCTTCAGAAGGGCCTTGAAGAGCGCCACGGCCTCGTCGTCACGTTCGAGGCGCAGGAGGTTGACGGCGGTGCGTAGACGGCCTTCGCGGTGCTTGGGGTAGGCCGTGGTAAGGCGGCCGAGGTAGCGCAGGGCGTGCTCCGGCGGCGCGCCGCGTTTCTCGAAGTGGGCCGCCATGCCGAGCAGAGCCGCCTCGTTTTCCGGCTCGAGGTCGAGAGCGTCCTCGAAGAGCGCCACGCTGCGGGTCTGGCCCCCGGCCTGCATGTGACCGCCGAGGCTCGTCAGGATGCGGGCCGCCATGATGCGTGAGCCGGTGCTGCCGGTCGACTTGACGTAGAGATGGGCCAGCTCGCGCACCATCGCCATCGAGTGATGAAGCAGCAACCAGTTGCGCTGGTCGCGGTGCTCCAGGTAGAGGTCGTGATGGAGCTGGAAGACCGGTACCAGGATCTCCGGATCCTGCTTCGCCAGCCGGCGAATCACCACGAGCTCCATCTGGCCGAGCCGCGGCAGCCGGCGCTCCGGCTGGTCGGCGAGCGCCGCGACCTCGAGGTCAGCCACCACCGAGAGCAGGGTCGCACGTTCCTCTTCACAGAGGCGTTCGAGGCATTCCCGATAGGTCTCGGCAAGCGCCGGGAGGACATCGGCCCTCGCCAGCTTCGGAGGCGCCGTGGGGTCGGTCTCGGCCGGCGATAGCTCGTTCGAGCCGGCAATCGGCGAAAAGAACTCCGCCTGGTCCTGGGCTGCCGCGGGCCAGGCCGCGCATCCGAGCGCCGCGAGCGCCACCAGGACTTGAGTCCGTACCTTGATCCGTCGCATCTGGATACCTCCTGAGAAGTCGCGTCTTATGAGCCGACGAGTCCATTCTCTCCCAAATCTCTGCCCCGGTTTGCCTCCAGGGACGAATCGTACTCTTGGCGGGTCGAGGCGCTGTGCCGAAAAACGCGAGGCTTTGCCGGACCGAGCCGCGGCTTGCCGCCAACAGCATCATCTTAGCATCCCTTCGGAGGAGAGAAGAAGGGATTCCCCGGCGATTCCATCCGCCGGGGAGGTCTGGGTGCTAGACCTTGAACTCGACGCCCTGGGCGAGCGGCAGCTCCGTGCCCCAGTTGATCGTGCAGGTCTGGCGGCGCATGTAGGCCTTCCAGGAGTCGGAGCCGGCCTCGCGGCCGCCGCCGGTTTCTTTCTCGCCGCCGAAGGCACCGCCGATTTCGGCGCCGGAGGTGCCGATGTTGACGTTGGCGATGCCGCAGTCGCTCCCCGTGGCGGCGAGGAAGCGCTCCGCCGAGCGCATGTTCAAGGTGAAGATGGCCGACGAGAGGCCCTGCGGCACGGCGTTGTGCATCTCGATCGCCTCGTCGAGCCCGTCGAACTCGAAGACGTAGAGGATCGGAGCGAACGTCTCGTCGCAGGTGATCGGCATCGACGCGGTGGCCGTAACGAGCGTCGGCTCGACGAAAAAGCCCGGCCGGTCGATCGTCTTGCCGCCGTAGAGCACCATTCCGCCCTGTGCCTTGATCGTCTCCAGGGCCTCCGTCATGGTGTCGACGGCGGCCTGGTTGACGAGCGGTCCCATCAAGGTGCCGGGGTCCATGGGGTCGCCAACGGTGATCGAGCCGTAGGCTCCGACCAGCTTCTCCTTCATCTGCCCGGCGATGCCGCGCTGCAAGAAAAGCCGGCGCAGCGACGTGCATCGCTGCCCGGCGGTGCCGACGGCGGCGAAGAGCACGGCCCGCAGCGCCAGGTCGAGGTCGGCGTCGTCGGTGACGAGGATGCCGTTGTTGCCGCCGAGCTCCAGGATCGTGCGGCCCACCCGGTGGGCGACGACCTCGCCGATCTTACGCCCCATCGTGGTCGAGCCGGTGGCCGAGATGAGCGGCACGCGCCGATCGGCGACGAGCGGTCCGCCCACGGCGTGGCGGTCGCCCACGGCAAGATTGAAAATGGCGGGTGCGTCGTTCGCCTTCAAGACGCGCTCGGCGATCTTGGTGACGGCGACCGCGGTCAGGACCGTCTGCGACGACGGCTTCCAAATCATCGAGTCGCCGCAGATCGCGGCCACGGTCGAGTTCCAGGCCCAGACGGCGACGGGGAAGTTGAAGGCGGTGACGATGCCCACGGGGCCGAGCGGATGCCACTGCTCGTACATGCGGTGGCTGGGACGCTCCGAGTGCATCGAGAGGCCGTAGAGCTGGCGCGACATGCCGACGGCGAGGTCGGCCATGTCGATCATCTCCTGGACCTCGCCGAGGCCCTCGGAGAGGATCTTGCCCATCTCCAGCGTGACGAGGGCGCCGAGGTCGTCCTTGTGCTTGCGCAGCTCCTCGGCGAGCTGGCGGATCACCTCGCCGCGCTTCGGCGCCGGCCAGGTGCGCCACTCTTGAAAGGCCTCGACGCTCGCCGCCACGACACGCTCGTAGTCCTCGGCGGAGGCCTGGCGCACGGCGGCGATCGGCTCGCCGGTCGTCGGGTTGATGGACTCGATCAGATCGCCGCCGGTGGCGATCCAGGAACCGTCAAAGGCGCCGGGGTTCTCGGCCTCGATGCCGAGATTCCGGAGCACGGATTGCACGTCGGTCATGGATGAGATCTCCTTGGATTGATGGCGAAAGCTGGGGGGGACCCGGATCCTCGTGGGGTGGGTCGGACGGGCAGGCCGTCTGCGGAAGGCCCAGGTCGGGACTTAGCTTAGCGCCGAGCCCGGTACCCCGCAAGGGGCGGGGACTTCGACGGCTTCGAGTCGAGCGACACGACGGCCTGGTCGTCGGTCGTCCCGTGGGCGATTGGATGGTGTAGAATCCAGAGAAGCCGAAAGGAGCCCGTAGGGAAGCTCAACGGCGAAGGAAGGAAACCATGGCAGAGACAAGCACCATCTCCGCTCGGATTGATTCCGAGACCAGGCAACGCGCCGAGCTGATTTTCCGGGAGCTTGGGCTGAGCGTCTCCCAGGCGATTACCCTCTTCTATGAGCAGGTCGGGCTCCGACGGGATCTGCCGTTCTCCCTGGAGCCCAACAAGACCACCCGTCAGGCGCTCGCGGAGGCGCAGGACCTGGACCGGCTCCCACGCTTTGTATCGACGCAAGAGCTTTTCGAGGATCTCGAGATCTGATGAGAGCGATTCGCCGAACGACCCAGTTCAAGAAAGACGTCAAGCGTTCGTCGAAGCGCGGTAAGGACCTGGCGGCGGCCACGGCCAATCCGGATCAGCCGACACCGACGGCGACACGACGGCCTGGTCGTCGGTCGTCCCGTACCGGCCCCCAGAGTCTCGCTTCCGCCAGGCAAAGAGTAGAGCACGTGGGCCGGCACCACGTCGACCTACGAGTCACCGTGGGTCAGACATACCAGACATGTACACGATAGCCTCCCTGGTGGCCTCGGCCAGAGTGGTGCAGCGCACCATGTGGGGATAGGGCTTCATCTGTGCCCACAGGTAGTTGCGCCCCTCGACGTCGGGGTCGACGTGGACGAAGGTTCGGATCCCCATCCCCGTCAGGAATCCGAGCTCGCAGCGGGCGGCAAGAGCCGCGACCCGTGCGCCGCTGTCGTCGGTGTCGGGAACGTTGCTGGCGTTGAAATACTCCACTTTTCTCGCCAGGTGGTAGATCGCACACGTGGCGTCGAGCAGGCCTCGGTGCTGCTCGGCCACGAGCTCGTCGATGAGCTCTTGCATCGCGTCGCCGTTCTCGTGGGTGATTCCCTCCCAGCGCGGATCCGTCGGATCGTGCCACTCGACGCCGGCCGCGTCGAGACGCGCCATGCACGCCTCGCGCCAGTCGCCGGACTGGCTCCCGTAGAGGCCGACGAAGCGTCGCGGTCTTGTCATGTTTTCTTCGGGGTCGGCTCTGAGATCTCAGACTGCCTGCCGCCGCTCAGAAGAAGCGCGTCGAGACGCTGCCTCGGCATCATCAGGAAGTTGACGTAGAGCCGCACGGCCCGAGCCCGATACTCCGTTTTGACGACCTCTCGTCCGACGACCCAGAGGAGGGCAAGGACGACGAGGAGGCCGAGGACGAGAAGGCAACCGGCGAACGGCTGAAAGCCCCGGCTCAGGTGAGCCGCCCAGAGGACGAGGACCAGCATCGACGACACGAACGTGATGCCGGTCGACTTGGCCCGGTCGACGAAAAGTCGGGTGCTCGACGGGTCGATACCGCCCAGGATCTCGTAGAGGAGGTAGTCGTTGAAGCGACACGAAAGAGCTTGGTGAAGCTCGTGCAAGTCGTCTTGAGTCCGCGCGACGACCTTCTCGCGCAAGGCGACGAGCGTGTCCGTCTCCGAGCGGGACCACAAGGCGTCGAAGTTTCTCCGGAGAGTACCGTCAAAGATCACTTGATGAAGCAGGCTCAGCACGTAGCTCGTGCCCAGCACGACCACGAACGCCAGGGCGCCCAAGATTCTCAAGTCTTGGGCGAGGTCGGACTTCACCAGGTCTTCCAACCAGGGGACCAGGTCCGCCGTCGTCTTCTTCTCGTGAAAGACACCGTCGACGAGGGCGGCCACGGCGAGAAGGAAGAAAAAGACCGCGGAAGGAGCGATCGCCCGCTTGATGAAGTCCTGGAAGAGGTCGACGAGCTTGTCCATGATCGCTCATGCAGTTCCGGTTATCTCTCGCGCGATTCCGACGCGCCCTCGGGCGGTCTCGCAGGGCGCCGTCGGCCCGACGGTTTGGGACGGTAGCGCGGCGGCAGTCCCTGCACCCTGCGTGCCAGGTTCGGGTACATCTGCCGGAGGCGTTCGAGCAGGATGAGGACATCCTGGTAGCGCGGATCTTCCGGAGAAGACGGCAAGACGTTGAGGAACGAGAAGTCGGTGCCGTTCTTGCGCAGCCATTCCAGCCACTGCTCGACCTGGGTCTCCGGGACATCGTTTTTCAAGAGGTGCTCCCCCAGGAGGTAGTATTCGTGCATCAGCGAAGTCCCGACGACACCTGGATCGTCGGTGTTGACGGTGACGCGGATCCCGGGACGGAGTCGGTTCTCCTCGTCGAGGGTCATGCGGAAGACGTGGTGATCCGCCAAGCGGCCCATGGGACCGACGACGCGGTTGATCGTCGGGTTGACCTCGACCACCAGCTGACGTTTCTGGACCATCTCCTGGACCTTCGTCTGCGCCTCCTGGCACACCTGGTGCCAAAGCTTCCATTGATCTTGCATGTCGACGGGCTCGATCTCGTCGCCCGTGGCACGGACCGCCAGGTTGTACCAGTAGAGGCCGAGCAGACGGAAGGCGTCGTTGGAGCCGACGTGGCGGTTGACGTCGGCGAGGACCCGGCTCTGTACTCTCGCCCAGCGCAGCTCCTGGTCCCCGTGGTGAGAGCGGCGGATAATCGCGCCGTGCCCGGCCCCGAGGTCGTGGACGTCGATGCTGTTGGGATCGAGCTGCCGCAAGCGCCAGGCGTCGTAGAGGGTCGGCGGCGGCAGGTGAAGGTCGGAGACCACTTCGCAGCGCGGGGATTCGGGACGTCGGGCGCAGTAGATCTCGCGGCTCAAGCGCTGGATCGTGTCCTCGACCTCCAGGTCACCGATCAGGTCGTGGCCGGGACCCAGGAGGTGATGAAGCCACACGAGGTCGTCGAGCCATTCCAGCTTCGGGACCAGGGCCTGGTAGCTGATCTGTGCGGCCCAGGTGTCGGGAGCCAGAGCCAGGGCGATGGCGTGTCCGAGGCGGTCGCCGGGCCGCGGCCTCAGGAACTCGATCACCTCGTGGATCGCCCGCAGGCCGGAGAGGAGGTGGCGAAAGTCCTCGCCGACGTGGTAGGTCATGCCGAGTTGGCGGTCGGCGACCAGAGCCTGGATGGCGGCGAAATGGGGGAAGCGAGCCAGCAGCGGGTCACGCCGAAGCTCGATGGGAAACTCTCGCAGGAAGCGGAAGGCGGGAGCGAAGACCTCCGGCGGAGTGCTGAGCTCGAGACTGGCGGCGTCGATGCCGACGACGAACGGCACCACCGGGTGTGGGGTGCGGAGCAGGCGGTAGAGCTGGAAGGCGTGGGCGCGGGTCTGCCGGCGGATCTGGCCGTGACGCTGGGAGCGGTAGTAGCGCCGGCCCTCCCGCGGGTCCGCCTCCTGTTTCTTGAAGTGAATCACCAGGCCGAACTTGTGGAGCTGTCCGCGCTGCCGGCAATCCGCATAGCCCAGCACCCAGGGGACGAGGTCGATGGCGCCCCGCTCCGGCGGGCTGACCCGTCCTTCCACGACCTTGAGCGACTGGGTGCGGCTCAGGCGTTCCAGGATCAGACCGTGCTCGGTGAGCGAGGTGCGCTCCCGGAGCTTGCGTTGGTGGGCGTCGAAGAAACGGTTGAATTGCCGCAGACCCGTGGTCTTGCCGCTCTGGGTCGCCTGCTGCCAGTGGTGGGTGTGGTACACCAGGTAGCGAAAGAACACCTGGTGCAGGTACTGACGCAGCAGCGCGCTCCAGCGGGAAGCCGAATGCGATAGCGAGCGCTTGCCGGCGAGCGCCGTGTCGTGGCGCAGCAGCGCGATCTGGACGGCAAAGTGCAGGCGGTCGAGAAGCGCGATGCGTTGACGCACCGTGTCGGCCGGACGCTGGCCGAAGTAGCGCAGGCCGTAGGCCGTGGGGTCGATGACGCGCAGGAGCCAGAGCACGTCCTCGCTCACCGCGGGCAGACGCTGCTGGGTCAGCTTCCGCAGCTCTTGCTTGAGGGCTTCGCGGAGTCGCAAGCGGATGCGTTGGCCCTCGACCCGCGCGCCGGCGTGGTAGAGCCGATCGAGGTGCGGGATCATCCGAAAGGGCAGGCCACCCGCCGGACCGACGTGTGCCGCCAGGAGACCGAGGGCCAGCATGCGCACCGCCGCCCGCCCGAGGATCAGCAGCCGTTCCTCCTCGGCTTTGAATTCCTTGAGGATGCTCCGCGAGAGGGGACGCAAGATGTGGTCGGCCCAGCTCTCGTCGCCGGAGAGAACGCCCCAGAGATGCAGGTGCCCTTCACTGACTCCGCGCTCCACCACCGCCCGCAGGCTTCGGCCGGTGGTGTGCAACTGACCCAGCGAATCCGACAACGCCAGGGCGCGCTCGGCTTCGAGAGAGCCGCCGACCACAGCCCGTGAATGGCAGTGACGGATCAGGTGCCGGACAGGAAAGCGCAGAGCCAGCTCGTGGATCTCGATCATCCGGTGCTCGCGGACGGTGAGCTCGTTGCCCTGCCAGCGGAAATAACGCTCCCCCAGGTGATCCAGCTCGGCCATCAGGTCGTAGCCCGCCGGCGGTGCCACGGCGCGTAAGTGGCGCCGCGACACCGGGCCCCGGCCGATCCGCGTTCCCTGCTTGCGGGTGAGGTTGACGATGTCGTCGACGGTGTCGTAGGAGTAGGTCGGGAACTCGCGCACCAGCCAGGCCTGCTCGCGGACCTGCACCGGGATGTGGTCGGCGATCCAGGCCAGAGGCAGCCTCAGGCCCTCCGCGCCCTCCACCCAGCAGAGGAGCGGGCCCATGCGGCCGAGGACTTCGGGAGGAAGCTCGCTCATGACGCTTGCCGCTCAGATCTTCTCCGGCGCCGGCTCGTCGCTTCGCTCGTCGTAGAACGGGGACTCGGGCCAGCTCACTCGTCCCATATCCGCAAACCGTAGCATTTCGAGCTGTCGGGGATCCTCGCCGCGCACGAAATTGCTGGCGCCGATCTTCTCCTTGATCCAGAGTCCGAACTCTTCCCGATTCTCCGAGGGCTGATCCGCGATGCTAGCCTCCACGATCTCGTCGATCTCTTTCTTGGCATCTGGGAAAAACGGCCGAACGAAGGGGCAAGTCATGAGTAGGAGAGACATGTAGGAACGGGAAGGGAAGTAGTCCACGAGAACCACCATCCATTTCTGGAGGATTTCGAGCGCGGTCCACTTCTCGGTCGAGGACTCGAACATCGACGTCTGCAGCGTGGCCCAGAAATCACCCATCAGGGAGTCGCCATGGAAGAGCCGGACATGACAATGATCCCACATGATCAGCCCGCGCGGGCTAGTGTCGATGTATTCGTCGCTGATTCCCGGACAGGATCGTTTGCACTTTTCCTTGAGATCTTCGCGGTCCCGCGTCAACATCGGGTGGATCTGGAATTTTTCCGGAGTAAAGAGCTCGATCCAGCTCAAGACGCACCTTGCGAGCTCTTCAAGCTCTGGGAGCACCTTGCCGTCCGAACCCTCGCCCGACCACGGATGGAACTTGAGCCCGGTCTGATCGTGGACTCTGGCGGTCCGGCGGCTGGGGGCTCCGGCGATCGAGGCCGCTCGTATATGCTCCTTGAGCAGGGAGGTCACGTAGGGCTCGGGCAAATCGTGACCGACGGCACGGAAGCGCACACCGTCTTGCAGGAGCTGTGCCGCGAGACCCAGTCCTCGCCAGAGGGAGATGGCGCCCCAGCGAATCCCTCGTTCGTAGCCCAGGAAAAACCACAGGCGGCCGAGAATTCGGGCCTTGTGAAAACGGCTCATCAGCTCGGGGTCCTTGCTGGCCTTTTTGTGAAGGGCCTCGACCACCGAGTTGATGTCCCGGACGCTGATGAGCACCATGCCGGTGGAAAAGACCGCTTCGTTGGCCAGGGCTTCCCGCATGGCGTGTACGGGGCCGCTGCGCAGGCCCCAGCCGACGCCGCGCACCCTGCCGACGTCGTGGTGCATTTGATGAAGGTCCCGACGCCGGTTGCGGGCCAGGATCTGGGGAAGGTAGAAGCCGATCCACAGGTTCACGAACCAGATGAACCCCTTGCGAACCGAGAACGAATGCTTCCGCCTGGTAGAAGCCAGGCTTCCGTAGTCCCTGACGATCGAGTCGGGCTCGTCGCCGGTGGGCTCTTCGCCTTCCATCCTGGGCCGGAAGGCGTTGGCGGCGAGAAGCGACAGCATCTGAGAGCGGCGGTCCTCGGTCTTGTAACGCCAGCGCTTGATCATCATGCGGCGTTCTTCGAGCGGTAGAGAGAGGATCCCCTCCAGCACGACATGTCGCAGGCTTCCCTGCGACCAGCTATAGAGATCCTCGAGGTTGAGATGGAGCTCTTTCAAGGTGTCGCGATGGACGTTTAGCATCGCCCAGACGGTGCGGTTGAAAACCACCGCCCAGGAAGTCGTTGGTAATGGAGGCCTTTCGCGCGGGCGCGCCGCGGTGTTGTCATCGCCGCGCACCCGCCCCTCCTCGTTGTCGGTCTCGTCCTGCGGCGTGACGTACTGACTGACCTTGGAGGCTTCCAGGGCGTCCAGGATCTGGAGCTGGCGGCGCAGGGTGGAGGAGCGTAATGGTGGTCGAACGCTGAGCACCTCGGGCCACTCGGCACAGCCGAAGAGCAGGCGTGACGCGATCTGGAGCAATGCCTGGACCGACCGCCCCTTCTGTTCGCCGGCCAACTGGACATTCTCTCCGGAGAGCGCGCTCAACTGGAAGCGGGCGGCCTGCACACGGGCCGGAGCGGGGCCGAGGCGGATGCGGTTGCGCACCGGGAAGAGTTTAGCCAGATACTGGACGGCGAGGTTCTCATGCACCGACAATTGGGTCGACGCCTCAAGAAGGTGTTCGTCCGTCGCATTCTCGGTCATCAGGTCGCGCTTGAAGTGCGCGGTCAGTAGTTCCTCGGCCAGGCGCCCGGTAAAAGTGAAGATCGGGATCAGGCGAGGATGCATCAGGTAGTGCCGGTAGGTGTCCAGGACGGCGCTCAGGATGTCGAACGACATATCGGCGTCGTCGACCGGTAAGAGTATCACCGAGTTGCCTCCTGGGCCGGCCAGGGAATTGGCGAGCTCGTCGATGAAGGTTTCCATCTTCTCGCGCAGGCGCAGACCGCTTGTATTGCGCTCGAGACGGTCGAGGCTGACGCCGATAGGGTCGTAATCCTGGGGCCGCGACAACAAGGGGTCGTCGACCACCTGCAGATAGTCGCTCATCTCCTGGAACACCTGGGCGACCGGCGAAAGAATGCGGTCGGGATCGGATTCACCGTAACCTCCGGTCTCGCCATACTCCTTGCTGCGTTCCTTCTCGTCAGTCTCAAGAGCCGTCGCCAAAAAATCGTAGAGGAAATGATCCCCGGTCATGCGCCGGGGCTCGATCACCGGTAGAGCGTAGACGTTCAGCTCGTTCTTGTTGCGCCGGAGTGATTGCACCTCCTCGCGGAAGGTATGGAGCAAACTGCTCTTGCCCGAACCGTAGGCGCCGAAAATGGCGACCGAGAGCACGTTCTGACGGTGGTACGCGTGTTCCCCGGAGTGTCGATAGGTCGGAGAACGGTAGCTGTCTTCCACACGGCTAAGCCGTGCTCTCTCCGATTCTGACGCGAGAGTCTCGACGTGCCCGCGGATCAGCTTGAACATTCGGGACAGCTCGATCTTCCACAGACTCTCTTCCTTGCTGAAGGCGTGGGCGGTGCGCGAGCGGTCGAGGGTGATGATTTCGGGTAGGAAATCTTCGAGTTCCATCGCGTGTCCTTAGTCGTCGGACTTCGGGGTCTTGGTGCGGATGGCGATGATGCAGAGTTTACCGTTGTCGCAGCCGAGACGGCCGAGGAGGATGCGGCCTTTATCGAGCCACTTGAGAAAACGGTCATATTCTTCACTGGCCTTCCTAGAATCGCTGAGGCCCACTTGGTACCAAGTGGGTTCACGTGGATCCAGATCGGCCTTGAAGCGTGCTACGATCGCAGCCTCGTTTCCTGGGGGGTACTTGCTGTCGTATTCGATCTCTTCGATCTCCAGCCAGATGCCTTGTGGGTCCGGGTTCGAGTTCTTTTCTTCAGCCATGTCAGTCTCCTAGTTTTGTCTTCGGTTAACTTGCAGTCTACGTATCCGCGCGGGAGCACATGAGGCTTCCGTCAACGTCGTCGCTCCTCGGCTCTGAAATTTACGCAACGGCTGGCCGAAGGCCGCCCTGGACCTGGAGTAGGACTGCCTGCCGGGTCCCGGAAGGAGACGCCAGGCAGAGACTGCGCTGCTCCAGGGATGCCCCAGAGGGATGCGTAGCTCCGGCTCGGCCGGTTTTGGGCCCTCCGGCGTCTGAGGGCAAGCGCTTCGTAGCATGAGAGGCTGCATCCGGAGAGGCGGCACACTTCTTCCCACCGACCGGCCTTCGCGGTCGATAGGGAGCGCGTGGTCCTGCTGGTCAAGCCATAGTCAGTGGCCAGGGCACCCAACGGCCTGTTCGAGGACATCGCCGAAACATTACAAGCACCTCCCGACCAGGACGTGCCCGTCCTGTGGCCCTCACCGACAATCCAGCGCTCCTCCGTCACCTCAAGTTCTCCCAGATGTCTACGTTAGGCGTAGCCTACCAGCTCTCGTCGTTGTATGGCAAGGGGCTCGGCCTACGAATCGTCGATCCTCCCCTTCCGCGCTACCGTCCGGCCCCGAGCGTGGGCCAGCTGTCCAGTAGGCGACGAGCTCGTCTCTGGAGAGGTTGCGCAGGTCGAGATCCTCCTCGCTCAAGAACTCGTCCTTCATCTCGATCATGACGCTTCTCCTTCCAGCGGCACGAACGGCAGAGGCGTCCGCGGTTGAATTCCGCGGTGAGCTCGACGTAGGGATTGTCCATCGAGCTCAGTATGAGCGTCGCGTCGGTTGTGGCCGCCGCCGTGGGCGTTCAAAGCCGTAGGAGCCGGATCCGTCGTCCCTCGTGCTCGAGCTCGGAAATCTCGCTGCGCTCCCCGAGCGGCCTGGCTGAGGAGCGTTGGTCAAAAATGAGCAACGCGCCGTGCTCGAGGCCGAGGGAGCCGAGGTAGCGTCCGAGCTGGTCGAGGCCGCGCTGCAAGGGATCGGCCTGGCGGTCGCGCCAGACCTTGAGCTCCAACACCTCCCGCTGGACACCGTCCGCATAGGGCCAGTGGATGCAGAGGTCCATCCGCCCGCGTCCGACGGCGTACTCTCGATGAATCGCGCCACCTCCGTTGGTGACCCGCTGCAGAAAGCTCATGACGACGAGCTGGAAGGCCACCTCCTTGTAGGGCTGGCTCGACATCATCGCCTCGCCGTGCTCGCACCAGAATTCGAAGAAACCCTCGAGGAGGGCGTCCATGTCGAGACGCCCGTCGTCGGTGAGGTACCACTCCGTCCTGTAGGGGATGGTCTCCTGGGTCATGGCGGCGAGGGCCCGGGGGACGATTTCGTGGTAGATCGGATTGGCGATCTCGAGATGGCCGGAGGCCGAGGTGACGAGCCCCAGGTCCTTGACGTAGGAAGCGTCGTCAACGAAGCTGTCGCCAAGCACCAGCTCGCCCGCGAGGATGGGAGAGATCACCCGCTCGACCCGACGTTCCCGGAGACGCTCGACGAGCGAGTCGAGGTGGGTGTCCCGGCGCTCGATCAGGATCTCCGCGGCACTCTCGACGTGCCCGGCTTCGATCGGCTTCGTGGGGTCGGGCACGAGAACCTCGACGAGCTGGCGGGCGAGGGCGTTCGTCAGCCAGGGTTGGCCCCGGCCGAGCTCGTAGGCGCGAGCCAGGGCCTCGTCGGTGAAGGGCTGGCCGGTCTCCTCGGTATGCTGAGTATAGAGCGTGGCGACTTCCTCGGTGGTGAAGGATTCGAGGGTGAGCGACTCGGCCTTGACGTTGAAGGGGGAGGCCGTCCCCAGGGTCTCGCTGTCGGGCCGGATTCTCGCCTTGTAGTCTCTGACGTCACGCATGCCAATGAGGGACACCGAGTGGGGGAAGCGTCCCGGACGGTCCGAGTAGCCTTCGCGCAACTGCCGGAGGACGGAGATCAGGGTGTCGTCGAGGAGCGCGTCGATCTCGTCGAGGAAGAGCACCACGGGTCGCTCGGAGCGTTCGCACCAGCGCGTCAGCCAGGTGCGCAGCCGGCTCTCGCCCTCTACCGAGAGGAAGGCGTCGAGGGCCGGCGGACGAAGGCTTTCGGGAAGCGTCTCCGCCTGGAGCTCGACGGTACGCAGCACCGCCTGGACGCCCCGCTCCACGTCGGAGCGGGCCGCTTGGCCGCGCTCGCAGCTCGCATGGAGCGCTGCGTACTTGCCCTCGGCCGTGAGCGTCCGGGCCAGGGCCTGGAAACAGGTGGTCTTGCCGCTCTGGCGCGGCGCGTGGAGGACGAAGTAGAGCTTCTTGTCGATGAGCGGACGGACCGCGGGCAGCCGGGGCTCCGTAGGCAGCATGAAGTGGTCTTCCGGCCTGCAGGGGCCGGTGGTGTTGAAATGGCGTGCCATGACGCCATTCTATACCAGGCGAGCAGCGCGGCTGTCCTGAGCCAGCAGCGCGGCTGTTGTGGGAGGCTACGGCGAGAGTCTTCAGGATCGCCCCCTTCGGCGCCTGCTTACTGCTCGTCGCAGTAGTCGGTAATGTCGTCGAGCGCGTCGACGACCCCGTCCATGGTGTCGATGATGCCCTCGATGAAGTCGGCCCTGTCGAGTTGGTCCAGGGCGCGGTTCAGTTGCCTGCCGAGCCTCTGCTCCCGATTGTTCCCCTCGTCTTCGAGCAGGTCCGCGAACTCCTGTGTGGCGACGAACGCTTCTTCGATCGCCTCGTCGGCCTCTCTCTCCTCTCTTCGCGTGAAGCCTTCGTCTGCCGCCTCGTCGATGGCATTGGCCATCTCGTTCCAGCCGTCGGCCATGTCGTTGATGTCTTCGCAGATGTCGGCGCCGGCAGCGAACGGGGCGGCGAGTATCAGGGCGAATGCCAGTAGAATCAGCTTTTTCTTCATCACGTCTCCTTGGGCCACGCGGCCATCGTTTCCGGTTCGCTGCGAGGATAACTCCGGGAGGCGATAAGCTGCGGCGATGTCGCCATCCGACCGCCCTTGGCTCGCCGAGGTCACCGTTTCCGCCGCCGAGGTCGTGCGCTTCGTTGCCGAGCAGTTCGGCGATCTGGCGCAAGGGCCACGTCGACGACGCCGGGCCGTCGACCAGGTCGGGTCGTTCGTCGAGCGTGGGATCCCGTGCGCCGAGCTCCGGCCCGATGCCGATAGAATCGGACGGTGTCGAACGCCACGAAGCTTCAAGCCTACCTACCCGTGGTCCTGCTCCTCCTGTGGAGCGCCTTCGCGGGGACGTTCACCGGCTCGGCCGACGCCGTCTTCACCGTCGCCGGGCACCTGAGCCTGGTCGCCCTGGTCGCGGCGTCCGGCGCGGCCTGGCGGGATCCGCTGCGTCTCGGACGCGGCGGCAACCTCGTCTTGCTACTGCTCGCCGTTGCCCTCTGTCTGAGCTTTTATCGCTCGCCGGTGCCGCGGGCGGGACGGATCGCTCTGCTGCTCGCTCTCGCCTTCCTCCTGGTACCGCGATGCATCGAGGGCTTCTGGCGCGACGAGGGGAGCCGTCGTCGCGGGATCCTTTCTGTCGCCCTTCTGGTCGCGGGCGTCGCGGCGACGGCGCTCGTCGCACAGTGGCGGCTCGACACTCCGGGCGCCTCGTTCCCCCTCGGGCACCACAACCTCCTGGCGGCCTGGCTGGTGACGCTGCTGCCCGTCGCCGTCCTGCCCTGGCGCCAGGGCGGTGGAGCCCGATGGGTGGCGGCCGCCGCCGGTGTCCTGGGAGCCGCGGCGCTTCTCGCCACCCGGTCTCTCGGCGGCCTCGCCGGCCTCGGGACGGTCGCTGCCGGGGCGCTTTGGCGCCGTCACAAGGGGCTGGCGGCCCTCGCCCTGGCGGCGGCCCTGGCGGCCGGCGGCACGAGGATCGTCGACGCCGTCCGTGGCGGGGACGCGTCGATCGGCGCCCGCCGTGCCTATCTGGAGGCCGGTTGGCGGGGCTTTCTCGAGCGTCCGATCCTGGGCTGGGGGCCTGGGTCGGCCCGCTGGACGATCGCGAGGCACCTCGTCCCCGAGCCCGGCCTGAATCCGCCCGGTGAGGTGGTGGCGGATCCCCACTCGTGGCCACTCGTCCTGGCCTACGAGACGGGCGCCGCGGGGCTGCTGCTGGCTGTGGCAGCCGGCCTCGTCTTCGTCCGTCGCCGGTGGGGGGAGACGCCGGTCGACGCTTCGCTCCGCAGCGCTGCGCTTTGCGGCCTCCTCGGCTTCCTGGTGACGAGCCTTTCCGGTAGGCCCTGGGCAGCTCCGGCGCTGCCGTTTGCGGCGCTCTTTGTGGTGGGGGTTGCGCTGGCGGCGTCGCGAAGCGAGCCGCCGGTCAAGGAAAGCACCCCACGAGCGCCGGGCGGACGCCTCGTCGCCGTGGCTCTGCTGCTCGCCGTCGTCCTGGCTCCGGTCGATCTCGCTCACCTCGCTTATGACCGCGCGCTCGGCACGGAGGACACCGAGCTCCAGCGCACGGAGCTACGGTCGGCGACACGCTACGACCCCGACTTCCCGCTCTACCGCCTGCGCCTCGCCGTCCTGGAGCGGGACGCCGAAGGCGCCCGCTCCGCCGCGGAGGACGCCGCCGGGATCGCCCCTTTCTGGCTCCTTGCAGGCGTCCTGGCCCAGGAGGTGGGGGAGCCTTGGGCCGACGAGGCCCTCGTTCGAGCCTGCCGGCTTGATCCCCTGGGAGCCCTGGCGCCGTTGCGCCTCGCATTGGCCGGCGACGAGCCCCTGGCACGGCTGCGGGGAGCGCGGGCGATCCTTGCCGAGCCACGGCTGCTCGCCGCTTTCGACTGGACGGGGCGTCCCGGCCTCCGCCAAGCCGCGGTGGGCGAGGTACGGCGTTGCGACGGCGTCGAGCCGGGTTGGCGCGAGGAGCTCGTGAGGCTTGCCGAAGGCCTCCCGGAGCCGGCGGGGACGTCGCGCTCGCTGGTTCTGGAGATGGACGGCGGCGGTGCGACGGCTCTTTCGCTTCACGCCTTTAGGCGGCGTCCCTGGCCGCTCTACGTCGACGAGGTACGCCTCGCCGCCGAGCTCCTGCCGGCGGCCGACCTCGTCGCCGCGTCCAGGCTGCCGTCGACCGACCTACGGACTTTCGAGCGCCAGCGCTGCGTCCTCTGGCCGTGATCTGCCTCTGGGTGCGCCCAGTCCCTTGAGGCTGAAGTACGAAAGGACGTGCTGCGCACGTCCCTTCGAGGTGGAAGCGCCCTGACGGGCGCCCGGCTAGACCTCGGGGGGCTCCATGTCGAAATGCTCGTAATTGATGGCGATGTACTTGGTCCACTTGTCGGGGACCTCCTCCATCGGGAAAATCGCCTCCACCGGGCAGGCGTCGATGCACAAACCGCAGTCGATGCACTCCTCGGGCTCGATGTAGAGCATCTCCCAGTCCTCTTCAGCTCCGTAGATGCAGTCGACCGGACAGACATCGACGCACGCCGTGTCTTTAGTACCGATACAGGGCTCGGCAATGATGTGGGTCATCTCCTAGGCTCTCCTTTGACCAGGGGGTCGGGCATTCAGTCGCGCGTAGTATAGCAAAGATCGAGGCTCCGCAAGCACTGTGGTCTCCCCCCTCGTTCCCCCCAAGGGGACGGGCTAATCCGCGGCTTCCTTCAGGGCTTGGCCGAAGGCCTCGACGGTGCGTTCGACTTCTTCCTCGCCGTGGGCCGTCGAGACGAAGAGAGTCTCGTAGGCCGACGGCGGCAGGTGGACGCCGTGGGCGAGGAGCCGATGGAACACGCGGCTGAAGAGCTCACGGTCGGACCCATCGACGTCGTCCTGGCTCACGACGGCTCGGTCGGTGAAGAAGATCCCGACCATCGAGCCCTGGCGCTGGACGCGAAGTGGCGTGCCCTGCTCCGCGGCTTTTTCGGCAAGGCCCGCGGCAAGGCGCGCCGAGCTCGCCTCCAACACCTCGTAGGCCGCCTTGCCGTCGGCCTGGAGCGCTTCGAGCGAAGCGCGGCCGGCGGCGACGGCGAGCGGGTTGCCCGACAGCGTCCCGGCCTGGTACACGGGACCGGCGGGAGCGATCTGCTCCATCAGCTCGCGGCGTCCGCCGTAGGCGCCGATCGGCAGGCCGCCGCCGATCACTTTGCCGAGCGTCGTCAAGTCCGGCTCGATGCCCTTCAAAGTCTGGACACCGCCCCAGTCGACCCGGAAGCCTGTCATCACCTCGTCGAAAACGAGGACGGCGCCGTGCTTCTCAGTCAACGCGTGAAGCCCTTCGAGGAAGCCTTCGACCGGCGGGACGAGCCCCATGTTGCCGGCGATGGGCTCGACGAAAACGGCGGCGATCTCCCCGCCGTGGGTGGAGAACAGCGCCTCGACGGCGGCGAGGTCGTTGTAGGGCGCCACCAGCGTGTCGGCGGTCACCGCCGCGGGCACGCCGGGCGAGGTGGGTACGCCGATCGTCGCGGCGCCGCTTCCGGCGGCGACGAGGAAAGCGTCGGCGTGGCCGTGGTAGCAGCCGGCGAGCTTGACGAGCTTGTTGCGGCCGGTCGCGGCCCGCGCCAGGCGCAGCGCCGACATCGTCGCCTCGGTGCCCGAATTGACCAGCCGTACCATGTCCATCGCGGGAAAGGCCGAGCAGATCAGCTCCCCCAGGTCGACTTCGGCCGTCGTCGGGGCGCCGAAGGTGGTGCTGCGGCGAAGCGCCGCCGCGATCGCCCGCTCGACGTCCGGGTGGCGGTGGCCGTGGATCATCGGGCCGTAGGAGCCGATGTAGTCGATGTAGCGCCGGCCGTCCTCGCCGTAGAGGTAGGCCCCTTCGGCGGCGCGGACGAAGACCGGCTCGCCGCCGACGCCCTTGAAGGCACGTACCGGCGAATTCACGCCGCCGGGAAGGACTTTCCGGGCACGCTCCAGGTGGCTCATTCCGTCCATCCTTCCCGGAGGAGGCGCGCCGCGTCGCGGGCGCCGTAGGTGATGACGAGGTCGGCTCCGGCCCGGCGGATCGAGAGCAGCGACTCCATCAGGACGCGCTCGTAGTCGATCCAGCCGTTCTGGGCCGCGGCGTGGATCATCGAGTACTCGCCGCTCACGTGGTAGGCGACGAGCGGATGGTCGAACCTCTGGCGCATCTCGTGGAGGACGTCGAGGTAGGGAAGGGCGGGCTTGACCATCAGCAGGTCGGCTCCCTCGTCGACGTCGAGCTCGACCTCGCGGATCGCCTCACGGGCGTTCGCCGGGTCCATCTGGTAGCTACGCCGGTCGCCGAAAGCGGGTGTCGAGTCGGCGGCGTCGCGGAACGGGCCGTAGAAAGCGCTCGCGAACTTGGCGGCGTAGGCGAGGATTGGCACCTGCTCGAAGCCGGCGTCGTCCAGGGCGTCGCGGATGGCGAGCACCCGGCCGTCCATCATGTCGGAGGGGGCGATGACGTCGGCGCCGGCCTTGGCGAGCGAGACCGACTGGCGGGCCAGGTTCTCGACCGTCTCGTCGTTCAGGACCACCTCGCCGTCGAGCACGCCGCAGTGGCCGTGGTCGGTGTACTCGCAGAAGCAGACGTCGACGACGAGGACGAGGTCGCCCACCTCGGCCTTGATCGCCCGCAGGGCCTGCTGGACGATGCCGTCCTCCGCCCAGGACGAGGCCCCTATAGGGTCTTTTGAGTCGGGCAGGCCGAAGAGGATGACGGCCGGGATCCCCTCGTCGTAGACCTCGCGGCAGACTTGGGCGGCGCGGTCGACGGAGAGCTGGGACACGCCGGGCATCGAGCCCACGGGGTTCTCGACACCCTCGCCGGGGCAGACGAAGAGGGGGTAGATGAAGTCGTCGCAGGAAAGCCGCGTCTCCCGCACCATACGGCGCAGGACAGGAGTGCGGCGCAAGCGTCGGAGCCGGGTCGTGGGGTAGGTCATGTGGAGGGTTGTATCATAGGCGGAGAGCCGCTGCGACATGACCGGCGTCACCTTTGGAAACTGTCGAGGAGAAGAGATGACCTACCGCGAAAAGCTCCGCCACCTGCCCGAAGTGATCCGGCGCCTGCGCCGGCACGCCGGCTTCACCTCGGTCAACGCCGCGGCGCTCGCGATCCGCGAGAAGACCGGCGAGCCCTTCAGCCGTCCGACGCTCTCGAAATGGGAGAACGGCCGGCTGACGCCGTCGCTCGAGGTGCTGGTGACCTTCCTCGAAGGTCTCGGCTACGACCTCAAGGCCTTCCAGGACGAGCTCGACCGGGTCGCGCTCGACCGAGTCGCCGGGGACGACGTGGAGGCGAGGAAGCGTTCCGTCGCGGCGAAGCCGGCTGTGGCGACGCGGAGGGCGACGCGGAAGCCGTCCGTGCCGGCGCGTCGGAGCGGGGCGGGGTGGATGGTCTGGGAGGACTGAGCCTGACCCTGCCATCCGGGTGCTAGATCTGAAGCATGTCTTCGCTCGACGATCTCCGACAACGTCTCCAGGCGGCCGAGCCGACGTGATCGTCTTGAACGACGCGCCGCCGTGGCTCGCACAGAGTGCGCTCTCGTGCGCTTTTTCGTCAAGACCATGGCGCTGGCCGACGACGCGCGCTGGTGGAGCGAGATCCTGCCGCCTGGGGTTCCTCGCCCACCGCAACCGGAGCGTGCCCGGGCCATCGATCTCACTCCTTGGTCCGGGCGTGAGAACTGGGCGCGGGATCCTGCATCTCAGGTACACCCTCACTTCTCCACCTCCAGTTCTGCGCTTACCGCTATTCTATAGACTGGGTGATCGATCCGGGCGATGGCAAACTGAAATTGGCGTCCATCTTCCAGAGTTAGGATGAGATCTTCTCTATCCCCAAATGCTTTCATGAAAAAGCATCTGATGCCCCTCCAATGATTCGATCGAACCCTGCGCAATATAGCGGCCACCAATTGTCAACTGGTACGCCACAGGTAGAGATCGAATGGAAACGCCTGAGACTGTTCCACGGCCTGCCGCCGGTCGTGCCTCTGAAGATCCTTGCATGCTCGTTTCCTTCCTTAGTTATCCATTTAGTAAATCACTCTAGCTCTGGCGCCCGATAGCCGCAAGGCCGCAGAACGTATAGCGGTTAAGCGTCCACCGGCGCCCCTCCGGCAGCTCTTGCCGCTCTCGGAAGCAAGGTCCCTTGGACCGTCGCCGACGATTCATAGCGCGCTCGCGTCCGGTGCAGCCGCCTTGTTCTGCGGCCATGTCTTCTCCCTCTCTTCTCC
>CBDUYN010000103.1:0-35441 GCA_965371445.1 uncultured bacterium
GACCTCGGCGCGCGGCGATGGTCGCGACCATCCTGCTCGCGTGCGGAGTGTGGACGCTCGTGCGCAGCGATGGCATAACCGGCGACGGCGCTGCGCAGCTCGGGTGGCGGTGGGCGGAGACTCACGAGGAGCGGCTCCTGGCCCAAGCTGGCGAGGAGCCCGCGGCGCTCCCGTCGGCTCCGGCAGTAGCGGAGACAGGTGTCGGGTGGCCGGCCCGCGGGAGGCCGGACCCCGACTGGCCCGGCTTTCGCGGACCCCATCGCGACGGCATCATCCCTGGCGTGCGGCTCGAGACGGACTGGTCTCTATCGCCGCCGGTCGAGCTGTGGCGCCGGCCAATTGGACCGGGCTGGTCGTCGTTCGCGGTCGGCGGCGACCTCCTCTACACCCAGGAGCAGCGCGGTGACGACGAGGTCGTCGCCTGCTACAACGCGACCACCGGCGAGCCGGTGTGGAGACACCGCGACGCGGCCCGGTTCTGGGAGGCCGATTCCGGCGCCGGTCCGCGAGCGACGCCGACCCTCAGCGGCGGTCGCGTATACACATTCGGTGCGACCGGAATCCTGAACGCGCTCGACGCCGGCGACGGCGCTGTCGTGTGGTCGCGTTCAGCTGAGAGTTGAGGTGCCCCGGTCTGAGCGCAGCAAGCTGCCGATCGTCCGCGCCGCCACGGGCCGGCCCTTGCCCGTCTACTCCAATGCCGACCTCGACCAGATTCTCGACGACGAGGAGCTCGTTGGTGCCCAGGAGAGTTGATCTGCCCGACGTCAACATCTGGCTGGCCTTCGGCTTGCCCGACCATCCGCACCACCCGCGAGCGCGTCGCTACTGGTCCGAGGAATCCGCAGAGGAGCTAGCCTTCTGCCGGGTGACCTCGCTCGCCTATCTTCGCTTGAGCACTCATGCCGCGGTCATGGGTGGCGAGCCGCTCACAGTTCCCCAGTCTTGGCAGGCCTATCACGCCTTTCGTGAGTTGCCGGAAGTGATGTTCGTCCCTGAGCCGGAAGGCTGCGAAACGCTGCTGGAGGCCTGGGCCATGGAGGGTCAGCCCGCGGCGCGTCTGTGGACCGATGCCTATCTCGCGGCCTTTGCCAGGGCTGGCGGCTTTCGTCTCGTGACCTTCGATCGCGACTTTACTCGCTTCCCAGGCCTGGACCTCCTCCATTTGAAACCGTGAGGGTCCAGCTGATCTCAAGGCCTCCGACGAGGCGCGGAGGCCTTGAGGATGCTGTCGACGACCGACACATCGACCTATTGCACGACCTCCGAGGTCGGCTGGACGAAAAAGATCCGCGCCACCTCGCCCGGGTCGCCGACGAGCTCGCGCACGCCGCCCTCGCCCAACCAGTCCGGTGGCAGGTGGTCCTTGTAGGGGCGGCGGGTGAAGCGGCGGTCGAAAAGCGCGATCACCCCGGTGTCCTCGGCCGAGCGGATCAGCCGCCCGGCGGCCTGCACTACCCGGGTCATGCCCGGGACGACGAAGGCGTACTCGAAGCCGCGCT
Source organism: uncultured bacterium (assembly GCA_965371445.1). GTDB lineage: Bacteria > Acidobacteriota > Thermoanaerobaculia > Multivoradales > J023 > DASWIG01. The sequence continues at coordinate 1,503 of CBDUYN010000103.1, forward strand.
CGAAGCGCTCCTCGTAGTAGATCTTCAAAAGCTCGGCTTCGAGCGTCACGGCCGGCAGGCAGGGACCGACGACCGCGACGGCCTGGAGCATCTTGCCCGGATAGTCGACGCCCTCGGCGAACACCCCGCCGGCCACCGCCAGGAGCAGGACGTCGCCAAAAATCGCGCCGCGCAGCGTCTCCAAGATCTCACCGCGCTGGGCGTCGCCGTCGGTCGGGTTCTGCACCAGGACCCGTTTTTTCTCCGGCCGGGTCCGGGCCGCGACGTCCGAGAGGAAGCGGTAGCTCGGAAAAAGCGCCAGGCAGTTGCCGGGGACGGCGTCGGCGAAAGCCGCCAGGCGCTCGCCGATGCGCGGCGTGTAGGCCGGACGCTCGCGCCAGGTCGTCTCGACCGTCGAATCGATCACCACCTGGCGGTTCTCCGTCGGAAAGGGGTTCGGGGCCCGGAAGGGGATCGTCCGCTGGCGCTCGAAGCCCAGGAGGTCGCGGTAGAACTCGTGCGGCGAGAGCGTCGCCGAGAGCCCCACGACGCTGTGACACCGGTTGATGACCTCGCCGAGAAAACGGCTCGGGTCCTTGCAGAGGATTCGAAAGAAGTACTCGTCGCCCTGACGCTCCAGATAGTGGCTGAAGGCGTGGTCGGAGAGCATGAGGGCGTTTAAGAAACGCAGGTACTCGAAATAGAGGTCGACGAAAAGGTCGTCGGCCGAAAGCGTCTTCGTCTCGCGCCGGTACTCGAGGTATTCGACGAAGACCTTGTCGAGCTGCGGCCGGAGCTGCCAGAGCTCGTCCTCGGGCAGGGCCTCCTCCTGCGCCCAGGACGTCTGGCCGCCGGCCGGCTGGAGCTCGCCGACAGAATCGACGAGGAGGTTCTCCAGGTGGTAGCAGAGCCCGGCGATCTCGCCGTGGACCTCCGCAACGCCCAACGCCGCGACGTCGGCGGCGCGGCGCACCTTCAAGCTCGAGAGGTAGGGGCTGTAGTAGCGCCGCCCGCGGTCGACGAGGTTGTGGATCTCGTCGATGACGAGGATCGTGTTCTGCAAGTCCGCATCGGCCGAGAAGCTCTGCAGCGCGACGTAGGGGTCAAAAGCGTAGTTGTAGTCGCAGACTGTCACCTGGACGCGCTCCGAAAGCTCCAGGCTGACCTCAAACGGGCAGACCTCGGTGCGGCGGGCGTGGGCGTAGATCGAGTCGGGGAGAAGCGTCGGGTATTCCTCGTAGAGCTGACGCGTCAGGCCGCTTTGCTGGAGCTTCAGGTAGTAGTCGCGGGCAAAACGGCAGTACTCCTCGTGGCAGAGCACCTGGTCGTTGGCGCACATCTTGGCCTTGGCGCGAAGCCGCAGCGTGCGAAACGCCTCGTCCTGGTTCAGGAGGTCGAGGACCTGGACCGCCATCTCCTGCTGCAGGGTCTTGGCGGTCAGGACGAAGATCCGCTTGTCGTGGGAGAGGGCGAACCTGAGCGCAGGGTAGAGGACGGCGACGGTCTTGCCGAGCCCGGTCGGAGCCTCGAGGAGGAGGTGCTCCGAGGCTTCGAGGGCCGACTCGACCGTGGCGACGATCTCCTCCTGGCCCAGGCGCTTCTCGGGATAGGGGAACGGAAGCTCCGAGGCCGTCGAGCGGCGTTTCGCCTGCGCTTTTTGCTCGGACCGAAACGTCCGTAGGAGAGCGTTGACGCGTCGCTTGACCGAGACGCCGAGGGCCTCGCGGTTGACCTCGACCGGCTCGCGCTCCACCTCGTCGCTGCCGATCGCGATCAGGACGAGCTCGGCGCGGACCTCCTTCTCGTCGCCTTTTTCCATCAGCATCCAGGCGTAAAGCGCCGCCTGGCGCTCGTAAAGCTCGCGGACCGTCGGCGAGAGCGTGGCCCCGCGGCGCACCGACTTGATCTCCTCGACCACCAGGACGCCGTCCGCGTCACGGCGCAGGCCGTCGGCCCGTCCATGGACCGTCACCTGGAAGCCGCGGTGCTCGAAGGCGTGCTCGACGGCGACCTCGCGGCGGTAGGAGGGATCTTCTTCGAGGGCCCGTTCCTGGTAGCGGCTGTGGATTGCCTGTCCGAGCCACATGCGCTCGTAGCCGCCGCGGTTGGCGAAGCCGATCGAGCGTAGGAGCTGGGCGTCGAGGAGATCCGCGACAGCGAGCTTGAGGGTCCGGTGGTCGGGGTCGAAACGGGCTGGCACGGCGGAGAGTATAGCTGGAGCCCGACTTGCCAGGGCAAAAGGCTCTCCGATAACCTCCCGGAACCGATCTACGAAAACCCACCCTGTACTGACGCCGAGGAGACTTCCATGGAACGAGCCATCAGCCTAGTCGGACTCCTGGTCCTGATGGGGATCGCCTACGCCTTTTCCACCAACCGCAAGGCGGTCAAGCTGCGGACCGTCGTCTGGGGCGTCGGATTGCAGCTGCTGCTGGCGGTGACGATCCTGACTCCGGAGCCCGTCTACTCGTTCTGCGGCATGTTCGTCCTCGCCTTCCTCGTCGTCCTCTACGTCTTCGAGGAGGAGCTCAAGACGCGTGCCGCGCCGCTCGGCAAGGCCGGACCCTGGGTGGTTGGCGTCGTGGCGCTGGTCGCTTCGGCCGGCGTGGTGGCGGTCTTTCGCGCCCTGGCGCCCTACTACGTGACCATGGTCTTGATTGTCCTCGCGGCCTTCACCGTCGTGGTCGGAGTCAGGCTCGCCCGGCCCCACCTTTCGCGTTCGGCCTGCGCGGCGTTCCTGATGCTCGGCGTCGCCGAGCTCTGGTCGCGCGAGGTCCACGGAGCCGTCGCCTTCCGCGCGTTTTCGATGAAAGTGGGCGACTTCCTGGCGCTCTCCGACAAGGGCGCCTTCTTCCTCTTCGGCAACCTGGCGGTCCGCGACCTCTTCTTCCCCGACACGAGCACCTGGCCGGGTTTCGGGTTTCAGTTCGCCTTCGTCATCCTGCCGACGATCATCTTCTTCTCGGCCTTCATGTCGGTGCTCTACTACCTGGGGATCATCCAGGTAGTGATCGCCTCAATGGCGCGCTTCATGCGCTGGAGCCTGGGGACGAGCGGCTCGGAGACCGTGTCGTGCTCGGCCAACGTCTTCGTCGGCCAGACCGAGGCGCCGTTCCTGATCAAGCCCTTCATCAAGGACATGACGCTTTCCGAGATCCACGCCATCATGGTCGGAGGCTTCGCGACGGTGGCCGGCGGCGTGCTCGCCGGCTACATCGGCATGGGCATCGACGCCGGACACCTGGTCGCCGCGAGCGTCATGTCGGCGCCGGCGGCGCTCGTCATCGCCAAGCTCCTGCTGCCCGAGACCGAGGAGTCAAAAACCGCGGGCGAGATCGAAATGCCGGACTTGAAGACCGCGGACAACATGGTCGAGGCGGCGGCCGCCGGGACGACGGACGGCTTGAAGCTGGCCCTGAACGTCGGCGCCATGCTGATCGCCTTCATCTCTCTGATCGCCGTCGTCGACCTCGTCCTGGGCTACTTCGACGGCTTGATCGACGGGCAGCTCCTCGGCGGCACGGTGGCCGCTTCCGGCGAGGTCGCGGGGTACTTCCCCGGCAGCCTGAGGACGCTTTTCGGCACCCTCCTGCGGCCTCTGGCCTGGGTCATGGGCGTTCCCTGGGAGGATTCCCAGGCGGTCGGCTATCTCCTGGGCGTCAAGCTCTCGGTCAACGAGTTCGTCGGCTACCAGATCCTCTCCGACCACATCAAGGCGGGCGAGCTCTCGCCGCGGGCGGTGATCATCTCGACCTACGCGCTCTGCGGCTTCGCGAACTTCGCGTCGATCGGCATCCAGATCGGCGGCATCTCGGCGCTCGTCCCCGAACGGCGCAAGGACCTCGCCAAGGTCGGCGTCCGGGCCATGTTCGGCGGCGCGCTGGCGTCGTGGATGACGGCGACGGTGGCCGGGGTTCTGGTCTTGGAGTAGGGTTCTGAGAGACTGTAAGGCGATCACAAGGATCGCCCCTACCCGGTACCTTCGACCACCCGCCGTAGGGGCGAATCTTGTATTCGCCTGCCCTACTTTGGCGTTCCTGCTCTTCTGCTTCCTTCCAACCCTCCTTCCCGCCGCTCCGACGCCTCAGCTCAAGAGCGCCGTCAACTCCCAGGTGGCCGCGGCACGGCGAGTGGCACCGGAGATCGGCGTCGTCGTCATGGAGCTTCAAAGCGGCGAGATCGTCTACTCCTACAATCCCGACACCCGCCGGATCATCGCCTCGAACACCAAGCTCCTGACCACCTCGGCGGCCCTCGATCTTCTCGGTCCGGGCTTTTCTTTCGAGACCGAGATCCTGGTGCGCGGCGAGGTCGACGGTGGCGTCCTCCAGGGGGACCTGGCCGTGATCGGCGGCGGCGACCCGACGATCTCGGGCCGCGACTACTACGGCGATTCCTTTGGTGCGTTCCGCGAATGGGCCGCCCGGCTCCGGGCGCTCGGCATCGAGCGCGTCGCCGGACGGCTCATTCTCGACCACGGCCTTTTCGACGACGAGCGCGTCCACCCCGACTGGCCCAAGGATCAGCTAGACCGCTGGTTCGAGGCGCCGGTCGACGCGCTTTCCTTCAACGACAACTGCGTGCTCTTGAAAGTCCGTCCGAACGGCCGTGCCGGGACACCGGCGGCGATCGAGGTGGTGCCGCCGCTCGCCATGTTCCGCGTCGACGCGAACGCTACGACCGTCCACTACCGCCACAAGCAATGGATGAGGCTCGGCCGCCGGACGGGTGCGGAGAGCCACGTGCTCACCGCCTCCGGACGGATCCGTACCCGCACCGACTCGATCGACCGGTGGATCACGGTCACCGACCCGCCGCGCTACTTCGGTGCGGGGCTCCGTGCCGGGCTTGCCGAGGAGGCCGTCGGAATCGACGGGCCGACCGTCACGACCGGCGCCCGGCTCCACGGCGGCGACGTATGGCGGCGCGTCCACGTCCACCGTACGGGCCTTTTGCCGGTGCTTGAGATCGTCAACAAGCGCAGCCAAAACTTCTACGCCGAGAGTGTCATGAAGCTTCTCGGAGCGCGGCTTTGCGGCGACGGGAGCTGGGCCGGGGGCCGCCGGGCGGTGGCGGAGTTCCTCGCCGGCGTGGGCATCGAGCCGGGCACCTACAGCCTCGCCGACGGCTCGGGCATGAGCCGCGACAACCGGTTCACGCCCCGCCAGTTGACGCTCGTTCTCAGGCACATGTTCCACCACCGTTGGGGCGGCGAGCTCGTCCGCACGCTTCCCTACAGCGGCGAGGCCGACCTCAAGTGGGAGAAACGCCTCGCCGATCCTCCCTACCGCGGCAACGTCATGGCGAAGACCGGATACTTAAACGGCGTCTCGACGCTTTCGGGGTACGTGAAGGGGCGCTCCGGCAAGCTCTATGCCTTTTCGCTTCTGCTCAACAGCATCCGGACGAAAAACGCCGCCGAAGCGGCACAGGACAATATCGTCAAGGCCGTCGTCGACCACGGCTAGTGATCCTCGCCGCCGGTCGATCGAAAGCGTCCAGGCGGAGCCTGCCCTACGAAGTCCTGGGCGGGCGGGCTCTACGGCGCCGGTCGCCCGGCGCTCGTTCAGCAGCTGCTCACCGAGAGCCTGTTGTTGGCGCTGGTGGGCGTGCGGCGGTCTTCTACTGGCTTTCCTGAGCACCGACCTCCTTGTCGCCGCGAGCGCCGTCAGGCTGCCCGCGTTCGTCGACATCCGGATCGATCGAATTCCAGGCCGGATAGTGTAGACACGGCCCGCCGCGTTCTCCATCAGGACCCACGAGCCGAATTAGCAAGATATTTCCGAATCCCCGTGAAGGTGTCCTGCCAACCTTTCTGGCAACCGGCATAGAAATCGTCTGCCTCGGGCCCTGCGGGGAACCCATCCTGGGTGACTCGAAGCATCGCCCCTTGCTCATGCGGCAAAACCAGGAACTCAATGACGAACTCGGCGTCAAAGGGGAGAGGTTCGGTCTTCGCGCGGTAGCGATATTCATCAAGTACGATCCGGCGCGGAGGATCAAACTTACGGATGGTCGCAGCCACCACATAGTCGGGGCTGTCCTCTTCGTTTCCCCAGGCTGCGGCCCATACGCCGCCGCGCTCCGGGAGTATGACCGCGCGTGCCGCTAACCACCACTGCCGAACAGCACTCGGTGTGTGCAGAAGCGCGAACACCTGTTCCGGAGTGGACGGCAACACTTCCTCGTGGACGTATCTACGTGTCTCCATTCTCGCTCTACCACCTATCTCCGGAGTGCCCTGACAAACCGTCCCACCTGCACGGCGGCACGGCGACACGGGCACAACCGGTCGCCCCCGCCTTCCCTAGTGTAGTGTCTCACGCTGTTCTTGTCTTATCGACAGGTCCTTGCTGGGCGAATCTCGTCTTTGTAGTCAGGCTTCGCCTGACCCCCACGGCGATTCGCTCTCAAGCCCCTCTCTCAGCACCGCGGGCCAATTATAACAGACTCGTCAAATCGTAGCAACACCGACGGGCAAATCTCTACCCAGGGGTGGGTAGCGGTCTCCCCGGATCTCGGAATGCCTCGATGCTCCTCTCACGAGTCCCTCAAGCCTGGTCGAGCACCTGATCAAGCAAGCCTGGTCGAGCACCTGATCAAGCAAGCCTGGTCGAGCACCTGATCAAGGATGAGCTCCGTCGTTCGCACCGAACCTTTTGCTGGCACGGAATTTGCGTCGAAGCATCGTACCGCAGCTGCTCCTTAAACGCTTGTCTAGGTCTTGGAGTTGAAACGATGAACAGCTCAACCATCTCACATTCGATCGTTCAGGCTCGCCTCCGGCAACTTGTAGCTCTCCTGGTGCTCGGCGTTCTCCTATACAGCCCGCCCGTCCTGGCGGACCCCGAGCTGCCTCCGGTCCCTGGGCCCGACCTGCCGGCCGGCCAGATCATCACGGTAGCCGGTGGTGCATCGATACTCCGCGGCGATCCCCGCCGGGCTGCCCTGATGGGGCTGTCGAGTGTCGCGGTGGATCCGCGCACGGGGACCGTCTACCTCACCGACGTCATCCGTCACGAAATCTATCGCATTGATGCCGTGGGCCGCTCGATCGAAGTTTTCGCCGGTACCGGCATCGCCGGCTTCAACGGCGACGGCCGTTCGGCGGCCGACACCTGGCTCCATCTGCCGAGCGGCCTGGCGGTTCATCCCACGACCGGCGACGTCTATGTGGCCGATACCCTCAACTATCGAATTCGCGTCATCGCCCGGGACGGCTCACGGGTCCGGACGGTGGCCGGCAGCGGTGTCCCCGGAGTGCCGCCCGAGGAGGTCGCGAGCGTGTGGCCGGTCGGCGAGGGATTGCTCTACGGCAAGTTCTCGGGCGATGGCGGACCGGCCACCAAAGCGCATCTCAACATGCCGAACGGTCTTGTCATCAGCGCCGCGGGTGCTCTGTTTATCGCCGACTCCGCCAATTATCGGGTGCGCCTGGTCAACCTGAGCGCCGAACCTTTCGACTTCGCCGGTCGAACCGTCGCTGCCGGCGCCATCGCGACCGTGGCCGGCAACGGCGGAATGGGCTCGGAAGGCGACGGCGGTCCGGCCGTCGAGGCCCAGCTGTCGTTTCCGCGGGCGCTCGCCACGACTCCACAGGGAGACCTGCTGATCGTCGACATGTTCAACAAGCGCCTGCGCCGCGTCGACCGCGAGACCGGCGACATCCACACCGTGCTCGACACCCGCCCGGCCGACCCGGGCTCGGCGCGCCAGGTCTGGTTGCCGGGGGTCGAAGGGATCGCCGTGGACCGCCGGGGACGGCTGTTTTATTCGGTGCTCAATCCGGCGGGCCTGTTCGCGGGCGATCCTGGCGCGGACCAGCGGGTGACCCATCCCGGCGACGAGCTGCGGCTACCACCTCGGTCGGTTCCCGGCCGCATGGCGATCGGCCGCAACGGCGAGCTCCTGGTCGTCGATTCGGCCCACCACCTGGTGCATAAGGTGGTCGGCCAGGAGGTCGCCCCCTTTGCCGGAGGGGGATCTCCCGGTGAGGGAGTCGCGGCGACGGCGGCCAGCTTCTCGATTCTGTCACCCCTCGCTGTCGCCGCCGATGGCGACCTCTACGTCGGCGACATCTTCCTGCACTCGATCCGTAGGGTGGACGCCGAGACCGGCCGCTTGACGAGCTTCGCCGGCAACAGAAGCGCCGACGGGGGGGACCTGCGCACCCCGTCGTCCCTGTTGATTCACGACAACGAGATGTGGGTGACCGACCCGGGCCGAAGGGCCGTGAAGCACATCGACCTGGCGCGCGGCGCCCGCAGTCTCGAAACGATCGCCGGCTGCGGCAAGTTCGCCTCCTCCGGTGACGGCGGACCCGCGGTCGAGGCTTGCCTGGGAATTCCCAACAGTGTCGCCCGCCATCCGCGGACGGGCGAGCTGTACATCGTCGACACGTGGTTCTCGCGCATTCGCAAGATCGATCGTCGCGGGGTGATCACCACGGTCGCCGGCACCGGCGAGCAGGGCTTCGGCGGCGATGGCGGTCCGGCGATCTCCGCCCGCCTGAACTGGCCCGGTATCGCCGCTTTTGATGCCAGCGGCAACCTCTACGTCTCGGACATGTTCAACCATCGCATCCGCAAGATCGCCGCCGACGGAACGATCAGCACCTACGCCGGCACCGGTGTTGCGGGCGGCCGCGGCGACGGCGGTCCGGCGGACGCGGCCGAGCTCTTCTATCCCAACGGGCTGGCGGTCGATGCCGCCGGCAACCTCTACGTCGCCGACTCGAACAACCATCGCGTCCGCAAGATCGCCGCCGCGCCGACGCATCGGATCACCTCCGTCGCCGGCAACGGTCAACGCGGATTCTCGGGCGACGGCGGCCCGGCAGTCGATGCCCGCCTCAACGTGCCCAGGAACGTGACGTTGGGACCCGGGGGGATGCTCTACATCGCCGACAGCTTTAACGGCCGGATCTGGGCGGTTCGGGTGAGCTCGGAAACGACTCGCACGAGCGCGTCAATAGCTCGCGCGAGTGCGGAAACGAGGAAGGTGCGGAGATGACGCAGAGGGCTTCGCGAGTCTCCAGACCGCGCCGAAGCGCAGGGCATGCCACCTTTCCCGGACCGCGCCGAAGCGCAGGGCATGCCACCTTTCCCGTGAGCGAAGGAGCCTCGGCTGCGCTGCTGCACCGCGGGTTCGAAGTGCAGGCGTGGGCGCGGCCCGACGCGATCGCGATCAGCGCCGGCCGCGAGCAGCTCAGCTACGGCGAGCTCAACCGGCGCGCCAATCGGCTGGCGCGTTATCTGCGGCAGCCCGGCGTGGGCACGGAGAGCCCGGTGACTTTCCACGGGCTCCGCAAGGGCTGTGGTCGCTCTGCTGGCGGTGTTGAAAGCCGGCGGCGCCTACCTGGCGCTCGATCCGTCGACCCACCGGCAACGCCTGGCGTGGGTGGCGCGCGACACCGGCGCCCGGCTGCTGATCGCCTTCGACGGCGAGCCGCGGCGGATCGCGGGCCTGCGCATCCTGCGGCTCGACCGCGAGGTGCCGGAGATCGACGGCCTCCCGGCCGGCGACCTCGACGGCGAGCCGGCGGCCGACAATCTGGCCTACCTCATCTACACCTCCGGCTCGACCGGCCGGCCCAAGGGGGTGATGGTCAGCCACACCAACGCGATGCACCTCTTCCAGGGTACCCTGCCGCGCTATGGCTGCACGCCGCGCGACGTCTGGACCCTGTGTCACGTCCTGGCGTTCGACTTTTCAGTATGGGAGATGTGGGGAGCGCTGTTGAGCGGCGGCCGCCTGGTGGTCGTCCCGCGCCCGGTGGTCCGCTCGCCTGAAAAGCTCCTCGGCCTGCTGTGCGACGAGCGGGTCACCGTTCTCAGCCAGACGCCGACCGCCTTCCGCCAGCTGGACCTCGCCGACCGCCGGCTGCGCCCGCCGCTGGCTCTGCGTCTCATCGTCTTCGGCGGCGAGCGCTTCGAGGGCAAGAGCCTGGGCGGTTGGTTCGAGCGGCGCGGCGAGCAGCAGCCGCGGCTGGTGAACATGTACGGCATCACCGAGACCACCGTGCATGTCACTTGGCGGCCGATGACGACGGCCGACGCGGCCCCGGGAGCGGCGGCCAAGTCGCCGATCGGCGGGCCGATTCCGGGGCTGGCGGTCTGTCTGATGGATCGCCACCTGCGGCCGGTGCCGCGCGGCGTGGCTGGCGAGATCCACGTCGGTGGGGCAGGCCTGGCCCGCGGCTACCTGCGGCGGCCAGCGCTGACCGCCGAGCGTTTCGTCCCCGACCCGCTGAGCGGCGTGCCGGGGTCGCGGCTTTATCGCTCGGGCGATCTGGGCTGCCAGCGGCCCGGCGGCGAGCTGGAGTACCTCGGCCGCGGCGACCGGCAGCTCAAGGTGCGCGGCCTGCGGATCGAGCCGGGAGAGATCGAGCACGCCCTGGCCGAGCATCCGCGAATCCCCTGGGCCGTGGTCTCCCGCGCCGACGATGCAGGCGGTGGTCGCCTGGTCGCCCATTTGCTGGGCGTACGGCCCGACGACGCTCCGTCGTTCGAGGAGCTGCGCGCCTTCCTGCGCCAGCATCTGCCGGAGTACATGCTGCCCGCCGTCTTCGTGCCGGTGGCCGTGCCGCCGCGGACCGCCAACGGCAAGCTCGACCGGCACGCTCTGCCAGCGCCGCCCCAGGAGCGCGGCCCCCTCGCTGGCGACTGGGTCGAGCCCGAGGGCCGGGTCGAGCGCCGCCTCGCCGCGGCCTGGGCCGAGGCCTTGGAGCTCGACCGGGTGGGAGCGACCGACTCGTTCTTCGCCCTCGGAGGAGATTCGATACGCAGCATCCGCGCCCGCAACGTGGCGAGGCGTCACGGCATCGACTTCACGATCGAAGAGCTCTTCAGCCATCCCTGCGTGCGCCGTCTCGCCACCGTGTGCCGCCTGCTGGAGCCGGACTCGGCGAGCGCCAGCACAGCCTTCGAGCTGCTGCGGCCCAGCGATCGCCGGCGGCTACCGCCCGGACTGGAAGACGCCTTTCCGCTGGCCGGCATCCAGGCCGGGATGCTCTTTCACAGCGAAGCCGACCCGGAGCTGCCCCTCTACCACAACGTCGCCAGCATGCGCCTCACCCTGCCCTTCGATCCGCCGGCCTGGGCGGTCGCGGTACAGGGCGTCGTCGACGCTCATCCGATGCTGCGGACCTCCTTCGATCTCGGCGGATTCAGCGAGCCCCTGCAGCTGGTGCATCGCCGCGTCGGCGCCCGTTGGGCGATCCTCGATCTCTCCGGGCTCCGCGCCGCCGATCAGGAGGCCCAGCTGGCGGCCTTCGTGGCCGGCGAGTGCGACCGCCGCCTCGATTGGTCGCGGCCGCCGCTGCTGCGTCTCACCCTCCACCGGCTCGACACGCGGGTCTTGCAGCTCACGTGGACGGAGCACCACGCCATCCTCGACGGCTGGAGCGTCGCCTGTCTGCTGACCGAGCTCCTGCGCCACTACCTGGCGCTGAGCGCCGGCACCGCCACGGCGCCGCCCGTGACCCCGAGCTACCGGCGGTTCGTCGAGGCCGAGCGGCGGGCGATCGCAGAACCCGCCAACCGCCGGCTGTGGCAGGAGATCCTGGCTGACGCGCCGGCGACGCGCCTGCCGAGCCTGCCGGGCGCGGGCCGGCGAAAGACCCAGGAGATGCATCGCAAGCCCTTGCCGGCGGCGCTTTCGGAGCGCCTCCGACGGTTGGCGCAGCACACCGGACTGCCGCTCAAGAGCTTGCTCCTGGCGGCTCATCTCAAGGCGATCGCCGTCCTTTCCGGCAGCGACGACGTGGTCACCGGCGTGGCGCTCGGCAGCCGGCCCGAGGAGGAAGGCGGCGACCAGGTGCTCGGCGTGCTGCTCAACGTCCTGCCCCTGCGGGTGCGGTGCCGCGGCGGCAGCTGGCTCGACCTGGCGCGACGCGCCTTCGATGCCGAGTGCCGGATCCTGCCCGGTCGCCGCGTGCCGCTGAACGTGATCCAGGAGTGGGCCGGGGGCCGAGCGCCGTTCGAGACAGTCTTCAACTTCACCCACTTCCACGTTTTTCAGCGACTGCGGCAGCTGGCGGGAGTGCAGCTGATAGATGAGACGGTCCGCATCCACACCAACTTCCCGTTCACCGCCTACTTCGACCTCGATGCGGGAGGAACGAGGCTCCAGCTGGCCCTCGACAGCTCGCCGGAGCTCGCCGATGTCGAGCGACTGACGAGCATCCACCGCATCTACACACGGGCGCTGACGGCTCTCGCGCGCTACAGCGAGGCGCCCCACGACACATTCTCCCTGCCCTGTCCGGAGCGGCGCGCCGTGCTCGGCGTTTGGAGCCGGAGCGCCGGGGCACCCTCTTCGGCGCCGGCTGACGTCATATCCCTGCTGGCGTCCGCCATGCGCGAGCGACCTGGAGCTCTGGCCCTGGTCGACGCCGAGCGCTCGGTGAGCTACGGCGAGCTCGATCGCCGCACCGGAGAGCTGGCTGCGCGGCTGCGCCGGCTCGGTGTGCGGGCCGAGTCGCCGGTTCTCATCCGCCTCGAGCGCTCGCCGGAGCTGGTGATCGCCGCCCTGGCCGTCTTGCGGGCCGGCGGTGCGTTCGTGCCCGTCGACCCGGCCGACCCTCCGCGACGCCTGGCGAGCGCGCTCGCCGACTCCGGCAGCCGTTGGTTGATCGGCGGTCACGGTCTCGACGCGGCGGGCGCCGGCCTGCCCTGCGAGCAGCTGGCGATCGACGACATGACGCTGTCGAGCGCCGCAGCCGCCCCGGTCGCCTGGGCCCCCGCCGAGCGCGAGCAGATCGCCTACGTCATCTACACCTCGGGCTCCACCGGAGAGCCCAAGGGGGTGGCCGTGAGCCACGGCTCGCTGAGCCACCTGATAGCGTGGCACAACGCGACCTGGAAGCCGCGCCGCGGCGAACGGGTGAGCGTCGTGGCCAGCCCTGGTTTCGACGCCTGGGTGTGGGAGGTCTGGCCGGCCCTGGCCGCCGGCGCCACCCTTCATTTTCCCGCTCCCGAGCTGCGCGCCGATCCCAGGCGCCTGCTCGACTGGTTCGCCGCGGCCGGTATCAGCCAAGGTTTCCTGCCGACACCTCTCGCCGAGGAAGCGCTCGCCGAGGCCGGCCGCCGACTGCTCACCGCCAACGGCAACCTCCCGCCGCTCAGACGTCTGCTGACCGGCGGTGATCGCCTGCACCAAGCGCCACCCGCCGGGCTGCCCTTTACCCTGGTCAACAACTACGGTCCCACCGAATGCACGGTGGTGGCGACCGCCACCGAAATCGCCGCCGGGCTCGAGGCCGTGCCCTCGATCGGCCGCCCGATCCACCGCACCTCCGCCTTCGTGCTCGACGCGGCGCTGCGGGCGCTGCCGGCCGGCACGCCGGGTGAGCTGTGCCTGGGAGGCGCCGGGCTCGCCCGCGGCTATGTCGGGCGTCCCGCGGCCACGGCGCGGCGTTTCATCCCCGATCCCTTCGCGCGCGTCCCCGGCGCCCGGCTCTACCGGACCGGCGATCGGGTACGCTGGCTGCCGGGCGGGGACCTCGACTTCCTAGGCCGCTTGGATCGTCAGCTCCAGCTGCGGGGCGTGCGCATCGAGCCCGGCGAGATCGAAGCCGTGGTCGCGGCTCACCCCGAGGTGCGCGAGGCCGCGGTGGTGTGCCGCCGAGACTCCCGCGGCGAGCCGCGGCTGGTGGCCTGTGTCGTGCCGAGGCCGTCCCGCGAGCCGGCGACGGTGACGCCGGCCGCGGACGCGCAGCGGCTGGTCGAATGGCGCGAGCTTTTCGACCGCACCTACAGCGGCGAGGGCCACCCGAGCGGCTTCGATCTTGCGGGCTGGCACAGCAGCGTCACCGGCTTGCCCTTTCCCGAGGAGGTCATGCGCGAATGGCTCGCGGGGACGGTGTGGCGTCTCCGCGGCCTGCGGCCGCGCCGGGTGCTCGAGATCGGCTGCGGCACCGGCTTGGTGCTGCTGCGCCTGGCACCGCGCTGCGAGCTCTATGCCGGCACCGACTTCTCCGCCGCAGCCCTCGACGGTCTGCGGCGCGAGGTCGCGCGTCGCGGGCTCGACCAGGTGGAGCTGCACGAAAAAACCGCCGCTGACTTCTCCGGGTTGGGCGCGGGCCGGTTCGATCTGGTGGTGCTCAACTCCGTGTGCCAGTACTTCTCCAGCGCCGAATATCTCCTGCGAGTCATCGAAGGGGCGGTCAACGCGCTGGCGCCGGGCGGCACGCTCTTCATCGGCGATGTGCGTAACCGCAACTCGCTGGAAGGCTTCCATGCCTCCGTCGAGCTCGCCCAGGCCTGCGAGCAGCTCGAACGGAGCGCTTTTCGCACGCGGGTCGAGCGAGCCGTACGGCTTGAGGGCGAGCTGGCCATCGATCCGGCCTTCTTCGGCGCCCTGGCCGCGCGGCTGCCGCGGATCTCCGGCACCGTCGTCGAGCTGCGCCGCGGCTTCGCTCACAACGAGCTGACCCGGTTCCGCTACGACGTCGTGCTGCAGCTCGACGGCGCGGCCGAGCCCCCGGACGGCGTGGAGCACTACCGCTGGCAGGCCGACGGCCTGAGCCTCGACCGGCTACGGCGCATCCTCGGCCGCGGCACGCCGGCTTTGCGCATCAGCGGTATACCCAACGCCCGACTGGCGCCGGTGGCCGAGCTACTGGCGTGGATGAAGGGCACCCGGGCGGGCTCCATCGCCGATGTCCGCCGCCGGCTCGAGGCCGCTAGCGGCCGCGGCGTCGAGCCCGAAAGCCTCTGGCAAGCGGGCGCCGAAGCCGGTTACCAGACGTGGGTGGGCATCGCGTCAGCGGGTGAGTGGGCGGTGTGTGAGGCGCTTTTCTTACACCGTTCGGTGCCCGCATCGGCCGGCCGCGCGGCCGCGCTGGTCTTCGGTTGCGGCACTCCGCGGCCCGCCCCATGGAAAGCCTGGGTCCACGAGCCGGCGCTTGACGAAGGACGCGTGGCCGAGCGCCTGCGCGACTTCCTGAGCCGGCGGCTGTCGCGCCCGATGATCCCCGCTATCGAGCTGCACGACGCCTTGCCGAGGACTTCGCGGGGCAAGCTGAACCGGGTCTCGCTGGCGGCGCGCGAGGCGCCGAGCGAGCTCGCGGGCGAGCCCCAGGATCCACCCCGAGGCCCCGACGAGGAACGTCTGGCAGCGATCTGGTGTGACGTGCTGAGCCTCGAGCGAGTCGGCCGCCATGACGACTTTTTCGAGCTCGGCGGCCACTCTCTGCTCGCTCTGCGGCTGGTTCACCGGGTGCGTCGGGAGTTCCGCCGGCTCTCGCTGGGTGAGCTCTACGAGGCTTCGACGGTGGCAGCCCTCGCGGCCCGGCTGCGGCGATCGGCACCGGAGATCAGTGCCCTCGCGCGGCCGTCGGCTCAGCGGCGGCTGATCCCCGACCCGGCGTCGCGCTTCGAGCCCTTCCCCCTCACCGACGTCCAGCAGGCCTATTGGGTGGGTCGCTCACGGCTATTCCCGCTCGGAGCCACCGGCGCCAACGTCTATCTCGAGGTCGATCTGCCGGATCCGCGGACGGATCTGGCCGATCGCCTGGAACAGGCCCTGAGCCGCCTGGTGGAACGACACGACGCGCTGCGCACCGTGGTTCTCGACAACGGCTGGCAGCAGGTCTTGGAGCGCGTGCCGGCGGTGCGCATCGCACGCGTCGACTTGCGTGGTCTCGATCCGGCGGCCATCCGCCGTGTCCTGGAGCAGACCCGCGAGCGCCTGCGCTACGCCTGCCGGCCGGTCGATCGCTGGCCGCTCTTCGAGCTCCGCGCCCATCATCTCGAGGCCGGCCGGCTGCGCCTCCACGTCCGTCTCGAGGCCCTGATCCTCGACGGCAAGAGCCGCCTGGCCCTGACCCGGGAGCTGTGCTCTCTGCTGGCGAATCCCAACACCGCGCCGGCTGCCGCGGGTTGCAGCTACCGCGACTACGTGCTCTACCGGACGAACCTGGCGAGGACCGCGGGCGACCTCCGCGCCCGCCGCTACTGGTCCGATCGCCTGGACCGCTTACCGCCGCAGCCGCGCCTGCCTTACGTGAGGCCCCTGACGCCGCGCACGGCCGCCCGTTTCGAAGTCCGTGACGCCGACCTCCTGGAATCGGACGCCTGGTCGGCGTTGAAAGAGCAAGCCGGCCGGCTCGGGCTCACTCCGTCGGTCGTGGTCACCGCGGCGTTCGCCGTGCAGCTGGCCCAGAGTCTCGGTCAGAGCCGCTTCAGTCTCGGCTTGATGAGCTCCTTCCAACCGCCGGTCCACCCCGATCTCGCCCGCGTAACAGGCAACTTCAACTCGCTGCTGCCGCTCGCCTTCGAGGCCGAGGGAGACAGCTTCCTGGAATGCGCCGCAAAGCTGCAGCGGCGCTTAGCGGCAGATGTCGACCATATGGCCTTTCCCGGTCTGGAGGTCTTGCGGCTGGGACGACACCGGCGGCGGCTCGACAGCACCGCCATCCTGGTGCCGGTGGTCTTCAACAGCACTTTCGGCTTGCTGGCGCCGAGCGGCGAGGTCGCCAATCCTGCGGAGTGCGCCTCGATGCGCTGGATAGAAGCGGGCTTCTACCCGCCTCAGGTGGTGCTCTTGCCGACGGTCACGGAGTCGCCCCACGGTGAGCTCGTCTGCCGCTGGCAGGCCCGCGAAGGATTGCTGGCCCCGGCCTTCAGCCAGACCGTGGCGTGGTCGTACCGGCGTTTTCTCCGCGACCTGGCGCAATCCGAGCCGGCTTGGCGAAAGCCCCTGCCGCGACTGCCGGAGCCGGCGGCTGAAGAGTGCCAGGACCCCGGACCTGGCGCTCGGACAGCTCGTTTCTCAGCGCCGCGAAACGAGCTCGATGGCCAGCTCCTCGAGGTCTGGCAGGACGTGCTCCGGTGCTGCCGGGTGCCCTGCGATGGCGGACCCGAAAGGATCGGGATCGACGACGACTTCTACGCCCTGGGAGGAAGCTCATACGTGTTCATGGTGATGCTCCACCGAGTCGAGACGTTGCTCGGCCCCGGTCTCGATCCCGGGGAATTCGCGAGCCTCACCACGGTCCGGAAACTGGCCAATCGATTACGAGCCGCGATGGGCGAGCCCGCCCTGCGACACGTCGCCTGATCTACCCGCACGACGGGTAGCGCTTTACCCTTCACACGCAGTCAATCACAAGGAGAATGACCATGTATCACCATTGCGGGTCACGATGCCGTCCAACCTCCTCGATCCCGCGGTTGGTCCTGTCGATCTCGATCGCGCTAGGCCTGGGAGTCATCGAGCTCGAGGCCGAGCCACTTCCCCTGCCTACCGCGCGCCTCCATGGCCATCCGGTCGATGTCGAGCTGATCGCCGGCAGCGGCGATATCGGCGACGGGGGACCTGCGACGGAAGCGGTGCTGGCCGGAGTCGGCGGGCTGGTTGTCGATGTGCGGGGCAATATCTACCTGAGCGAGGCGAGCCGCAACCGGGTGCGACGCATCGACGCCAGCAGCGGCGCCATCACGACGGTGGCCGGCAGTGGCCTGATGTATAACATCGGAGATTCCAACAAGCTCCACCGAATCTCCATTCAGGCGCCCGGGCCGATGGCGATCGACGCCGCGGCACGCTATCTCTACGTCGGCGAGATCGTGGGCCGTCGCGTGCGTCGCATCGATCTCAAGGAGGGCGAGATCAAGGATCTGGGTGTGCCCGAAGGCGGATTCGGCCTACCAGCCGGCCTTCTGTGGACGTCTTCGGGCCTGCTGGTGATCGACAGCGCCAAGGGGCAGGTCTACCAAGAGCAAGGCGAGGGCTGGAAGGCGTTGCTGCCCGATGGCGCCAAGCTCCAGGGCGGCATCCGTGCGGCGACCCTCGACCCCGCCGGCCGCCTCTACCTGGTGGAGTACTTCAGTCACCGCATCGTGCGCTGGGATGGCGAGCAGCGGATCCTCGAGGTGGTCATCGGCACGGGCGAATCCGGGCGTGGCGAGGGACCGGCGACGGAGGCAAAGATCCGTACTCCCGACGGCATCGCCAGCGACGCGGCGGGGAATATCTACTTCTCGGACATGGGCAACCGCCGTATCTGCCGGGTAGACGCCAGGACCGGCCACCTCGAGACACTATTCGAATCCGGCCCGACCGGTTCGGCCGATCGCTGGACCCCCGGCCCCATGGCGCGTGACGCTCAGGGCCGGCTCTATGTCGGCGATCTCTTCCGCAACCTCGTGATGCGTTTTTCGCCCGGCAACCGGAAGCCCGAGATCCTCGGAGGTGGCGGCCACAATGGCGACGGCGGGCCGGCCTTGGCGGCCCGCCTGCTCAATCCTCACGCCATTTTCCTCGACCCCACCGCGTCACGTCTGTACGTCGCCAGTGCCGTGTCGTCGAGGTTGCGCCAGATCGACCTGCGCAACGGTCTGATCAACAAAGTACCGATCGACGACAGCGTTTCTCCTCATCTGGTCTTTCACGCCGTGACCCGATGGAAAGACGGCCTGGTGCTGGCCGTGCCCCGGCCTTCGAGCAACCATGCTTCAGGAATCCATTTTCTCGACAAGGAGGGCCGGCTTCAGGCGCTCGTCAAGCATCCGGACATCTACTTTGCGCAAGACGTCGCGACTTCACCCGACGGCGAGCTTTTCATCGCAGAGACGGGCAGGAACCGAATCGTGCGCCTCGCAGAAGATGGTCAGCTCGAAGTCGTGGTAGAGCCCCTCGGACGGCCACGGTCCATCAACTTCGACCACAACGGCGATCTCCTGATCTCCGACACGTTCCACAACCGGATTCTGAAGGTGAAGTTCAGCAACGCGAAGAAGCAGATACAAGGGAGAAAATCGCCGACACCGATGACACATCCGGCGCAGACGCCGCGAGTGAAGCAGGCGACACCCAGGACTGAACAAAGCTTCAGGAGGTGATTTGTGACTGGGCAAGGTGGAGCATGTCTTCCAGAGAGCGGAAAAACTTATGTGCCACTCTCTCGCGGTCAGCGCGGCTTGTGGTTTTCGTACCAGATAAATCCGGAAAGTAGCGCTTACAACGTACACTTGGCCTGGTATGTTCGTTGCGAAATCGATATGGCTGTTTTTCGGAAGGTTCTCTTCATTCTGGCGGTCCGCCATCCGACCCTGCGCGCCACCTATGAAGCTGACGGAGAAAAAGTCCGACAGGTGGTTCACGAGACGCCCTTTCCTATTTTCGAAGAGATCCCGGCCAACGAATGGGATGACCGGGATGTGACGGCGGAGCTCGATCGGTGGATATACAAGCCGTTTGCCTTGGACAGGGAGCCGCCCATCCGTTGGTGGCTGTTCCGGCGCCGCGAGGGCGACCCCATTCTGGTCCTCCAGATGCATCATATCGGTACCGACGGTTGGTCCATCGTGACCCTATTGCGTGAGTTACGGGACCTGTATGCCGCCGAGAAGGCCGGCAGGGCCTTGATGCTGCCCAGGATCGAGCTGAGCAACAGCGATTTTGTCCGACATCAGGAAGAAATGCTCGCCGGTGAAGAAGGAGCTCTTCATCTGGCTTATTGGAGAGAACGGTTGGGTGGCCAGCTTCCCTACCTCGACTTACAAACGGATTTTCCCAGACCACCCGTTCCGAGTGTGAATAGCAGCCTGATTCGTCTCGATCTGGCTCCGCAGTTGATGGACGATCTTCGTAAACTGGCGAAAAACCTCGGGGTTTCGAGCTTCAAGCTCTTTCTGTCCGCCTATCAGGTCCTACTGCGGCGTTATACCGGCCAGAACGATATCTGTGTGGGTGTCGTCACGGGCGGGCGGGATCAACGATTCGCGGGTATCTTCAATTGTTTCATCAACACGGTCGCGATTCGTGCGCGCTTCAAAGGCAACCCGTCCTTCAGGGAATTTCTCCACGCTCACGCGCCCCTGGTCGGCGAGGACCTGAGGCACCGGGACTATCCTTTCAGCGAGTTGGTCAACCGGATCCTCACGAACCGGGACCCGAGCCGTACTCCATTGATCCAGACCCTGTTCGTATGGGAGAACTTCAACCGGTTTGAGGAGGCCGAGTCGCCCATTGTATCCATGGATGAAGAGCTCAACGAATGGTGGGAGCTGGGTGAGATCAGACTGCAGAGGCTGCTCATCAATCTGACCCTCAACCATTTCGAGCTCACTACGAAGGTGGTCCAGGTGGGAGAGCGTTTCTATTTCCAGATCGAATACAACACTGATTTGTTCACCAGGGCGACCATGCACGGTCTTGCCGTTAACTTCAACCGCCTACTCTTAACGATCGCTCGCAATCCAGAGGCGTCGATCGCCGCGTTGCCCATCCTGCCCAAAGAGGAACGCCGGACGGTTGTCCATGAATGGAACGAAATGTTCCATCCGGGTTTGGCATGGACATAGGTTGATGGCGAGTGGGTTCGATGTAAACTAAAGAAGATACAGACATGGATTTCCTGAAAAACGATCTGCTGGCCGCTTTCCGGGCCCTGCGCCGACAGCCCGCCTTCGCCCTGATCGTGTTCATCACGCTGACACTGGGCATCAGTGCCAACACGACCATGTTCAGCGTCGTGCGTCACGTCCTGCTCAAACCCCTGGCCTATGCGGAGACCGATCGGCTCGCCATCATCTGGGAGACGAACGCGAGCCTCGGGATCTCCGAAGACGGCACCTCTTTCCCCAACTATCGCGACTGGCGGGAGGCCTCCAGCGCCTTCGAAGATATGGGCGTCTTTCAGCTCATGCCCTACAATCTGTCAGGCAACGGCCCACCCGAAAGAATCTGGGGGGTGCGGGTCACCCCGAACCTCTTTCCGATTCTGGGTGTCGAGCCGGAGCGCGGCCGGATGATCCGGCCCGAGGAGGTGGAAGAGGGCGGTCAGGTTGCGATCGTCAGTCACGGTTTCTGGCAGCGCAGGACCGGCATGGATTCGGATCTCATCGGCAAGTCCGTCCACCTCAGCGGTCAGTCCTATACGATCGTGGGCATCATGCCGGCCGGCTTCGAGTTCCCGCCGCCGATTCGCTTCGGTGACCGTTCGCTCATGATGCCGATCGAGGTCTGGGTACCGATCGTGCCTGGCGCCGCGGAAGAGGATCGCAAATTCCGGCTCTACTGCGCGCTTGGCCGCATGGCTCCGGGGATCGATGAAAGTACCGCTCAGAAGGAAATGGAGTTGATCGCGGAACGTCTCTCCACGACCTACCCCAACGAGAACGGAGGTTGGAGCGCTTCGGTGGTGTCGCTCCACGACCAAGTCGTCGCTCATCTCCGGCCGTCCATGCTCATCCTGATGGGCGCCGTGGGCTTCGTACTGCTGTTGATCTGCGCCAACCTGGCGAATCTCTTCCTTGCCCGCGCCGCGGCTCGCAGCCCGGAATGGGCGCTCCGGATGACGCTCGGGGCGAGCCCCGGACGTGTCGTGTCGCGAATCCTGACCGAGAGCCTACTGATCACCCTTCTCGGTGGAATCGGGGGCTTGGTAGCCTCCTACTGGTTTTTCCAAGCACTGATCGTGCTCGGTCCAGGCACGATTCCGCGGCTCGAGACAGTGAGCATCGACAGCGTCGTCCTGGCGTTCACCTTCGCCACGGCGGCGGTCACGGCGCTGCTCTTCGGGCTCGTGCCGGCGCTTCGCGCCAGCCGCGTCAATATGTGCCAGCAACTGGTGAGCGGGGGCCGTGCCATGACAGGTGATCGGCAGCTGCGCCGGCTGCGCGCCTCGCTGATCGTCTTCGAGGTCGCCTTAGCTCTCGCGCTGTCGATCAGCCTCGGCCTCTGTCTCAAGAGCTTCCTCAACCTCACGTCCACAGACCTGGGTTTCGAAAGCCGGGAAGTTGTCGCGGCTGAGATGCTCCTCTCGCCGGAGACCTACCAGGACGCGCACCGCGTCATCGAGTTTCAGCAGAAACTGATCGATCGACTCACCGCTCTGCCCGGCGTCGAGGTTGCCGGGCTGGTAAACATGCTCCCCTTGAGTGAGTACAACATGGAGATCGGTCTAGAATTCGAGAATCGGCTGGCAACGAGACCCGAGGATCACCCAACCGTCGATTACCGGGCCATCAGTCCCGGCTACCTGGATGCCATGGGTATCGAGGTGGTCGCGGGCCGTGGATTCCGGGAAAGTGACGATCGCGACGCTCCGCGCGTGGCATTGATCAACCAGAGCCTGGCCAAGCGGTATTCGCCGACCGAAAACCCGATCGGTCAACGGCTGCTGTCGCAGGAGATCGCGGCGGTCACCCGTGGGCTGCAGCCGTCCGGCCCGAAGCACGCCTACGAGATCGTCGGCATCGTCGGGGATGTGAAGCATTTCGGACCTGCCAGCGGCGTCCTCCCGGAGGTCTACGTCCCTCTGCGCCAGGATCCATGGCCGCTTTTCTTCGCGGTGGTTCGGACACCGACTGCGGTCGACAAAACGACGGACATGGTGCGTCTCGCGATCTGGGATATCGACCAGACTCAAGCCATCGCCGACGTGACCGCTCTCGAGGAAAGGCTGAACGGCGCTTTGGCCATGCACCGCTTCACGCTGCTGTTGCTCGTCGCTTTCGGCATCCTCGCGGCCTGTCTGGCGGCACTGGGAACCTATGGGATCGTCACTTACCTGGTGTCCCAACGCACGCTGGAATTCGGTATCCGGCTCGCTATGGGGTCGTCGAAATGGGGTCTCGTGCGGTTCATGTTCCGGGAGATGGGGCTGGTCGTGCTGGCCGGCGTGGCCCTCGGCCTTGTCGTAGCCTTCGGCTCGACGCGATTCATGGAGAGTATGCTCTACGAGGTCAGCACCACGGATCTCGAAACCTTCGTCTGGGCGGCGTTGTCGATCTTCGTCATAGGCTGTCTGGCGGCCTTCGTACCGACGCTCCGCGTGAGCCGCATCGATCCGGCGGTCATCCTACGGGAGTCGCCGTAGGCCAGCTGCGACCTTGTCTTCCCAAGGGTCCGTCGGGACCCACCCGAGCGCGCCATGTTCCACCACCGCTGGGGCGGTGAGCTCGTCCGCACGCTGCCCTACAGCGGCGAGGCCGACCTCAAATGGGAAGAGCGCCTCGCGATCCTCCCTACCGCGGCAACGTCTTGGCGAAGACCGGATACTTAAACGGCGTCTCGACGCTCTCGGGGTATCTGAAGGGGCGTTCCGGCAAGCTCTACGCTTTTTCTCTCCTGCTCGGCAGCATTCGCACCAAAAGCGCCGCCGAAGCGGCCCAGGACCGAATCGTCCGGGCCGTCGTCGACCACGGCTAGGGAACGCTTGCCGACCACGCCGACCCAGACAGGTGGTCACACAACCGCAAGCTGCACTCGCTCGACGGGCGCTTGGAGCCCTTCCTTCGCGAACGGGACACTTAGGCCAGGCCACCCCGGCGGACGGGTCGTCCCGCAGCTTCAGGGTGGCTCAAAGCACAGCATTGGGGTGGCGCCTCGGGGCCGGGAATCGGCGATGCTCTACCGGCCGGACCGATCCGGCGGCGCCCCTTGCCTTGAGGCGCGGTGCGCGGGTAGGATCCCGAGACCCCTCCAACTCGGGTCGGGGTCCACTGCAACCAACCGTCAACCGCGGCGCCCCCAAGGCCGCGAAACCCACGGACACAAACGAGCCATGGTCAACGTCTTCATTCCCAAGGAAACCCGAGCGGGCGAGAACCGCGTGGCGGCGAGCCCCGAGACCGTCAAGCTGATGTGCAAGGCGGAGCTGCATGTGGTCGTCGAGGCCGGTGCCGGCGCCGCCGCCCACTACGGCGACGCGGAGTACGAAAAGGCCGGCGCGAAGCTCACCGAGGACCGCGGCGTGGCCTACACCGCCGCCGACGTCGTCCTGCGGATCAACGCTCCCGAGATGGAGGACGCCGAGAAGCTCCGTGAAGGGGCGCTGCTCGTCTCGCTCGTCGCCCCCCACCAGAATCCGGACCTGGTGGCGAAGCTCCGCGACAAGAAAGTGAGCACGCTCGCTTTGGAGCTCGTCCCCCGGATCACCCGCGCCCAGGAGATGGACGTCCTTTCGTCGCAAGCCTCGATCGCCGGCTACAAGGCGGTGCTTCTCGCCGCCGAGCGCCTCGACAAGTACTTTCCGCTGCTCATGACCGCCGCCGGGACGATCAAGCCGGCCCGCGTCGTCATCATGGGCGCCGGCGTCGCCGGCCTCCAGGCGATCGCCACAGCCAAGCGCCTCGGCGCCGTCGTCGAGGTCTCCGACATCCGCGAGGTCGTCAAGGAGCAGATCGAGTCGCTGGGCGGCAAGTTCATCCCCCTCCCCGAGGTCGAAGAGTCGGGCGAGGGCGAGGGCGGCTACGCCAAGGAGATGAGCGCCGAGTACCTCCGGAAGCAGCGCGAGATCGTCGCCGAGCACATCTCGCACGCCGACGTCGTCATCACGACGGCACTCGTGCCCGGCAAGAAAGCGCCGATGCTCGTCTCAAAAGAGATGGTCGAAGGGATGCGCCCCGGCGGCATCATCGTCGACCTCGCCACCGTCCAGGGCGGCAACTGCGAGCTCTCCAAGCCTGACGAGGAGGTCGTCCACGACGGCGTCCTGATCCTCGGCCCGACGAGCTTCCCCTCGGACACGCCGCGCGACAGCTCGCAGCTTTTCGCCCGCAACGTCTGGGCGCTCTTGAAGTCGATCTTGAAAGACGGTGCGGTCACCCTCGACTCCGAGGGCGACGAGGTCGTCGACGGCGCGCTTCTGACCCACGGCGGCGAGGTCCGTCACGCCCCCACCAAGGAACAGCTGGAAGGAGGAGGCCGATGACCGGCGCGCTTCTCGTTGGAATCTACATCTTCGTGCTGGCGATTTTCGTCGGCTTCGAGATCATCACCAAGGTCCCGCCGACGCTGCACACGCCGCTCATGTCGGGTGCCAACGCCGTTTCCGGCATCACCATCGTCGGCGCGCTGATGGCGGCCAAGGCGGGGGACACGACGCTGTCGTCGCTTCTCGGCCTCGGGGCGATCATCTTCGCGACCATCAACGTGGTCGGTGGCTTCCTGGTCACCGACCGGATGCTCAAAATGTTTGGGAAGAAGAAATGAACGGGAACGGCGATAATCCGGTCGTCCTGGGTCTCTACCTCCTCTCCGCGATGCTCTTCATCTTCGGGATCAAGGGCCTGACGCGCGTGCGCACGGCGCGGCGCGGCAACGCCCTCGCCTCGCTCGCCATGCTGATCGCCGTCGTCGCGACCTTCATCGACATGCGGGGCGACTTCGCCTTGCAGTGGATCGTCGTCGGCCTGGTGGTCGGCGGCGGGATCGGCGCGATCGCCGCGATCAAGGTGCGGATGACCGGCATGCCCGAGTTGGTGGCGCTCCTCAACGGCTCGGGCGGCGGCGCTTCAGCGCTCGTCGCCCTGTCGAACCTCTACCTGCTGGTCATCGAGCCCGGGGTCGCGTCGAGCGCGGTCGCCGAGATCGGCGGCGCCGTGGCGGTGACGACGGTGCTCTCGGTCGCGATCGGCTCCCTGACTTTGTCGGGGTCAGTCGTCGCCTGGGGCAAGCTCTCCGGCCACCTGGTGCCTGACCAGCCGGTGCTCCTGCCCGGGCGCCACGTCTTGAACGCCCTTCTGCTGCTCGGCTCGCTCGGCCTCGGCTTCTACGCCTGCTTCGCGGTGACCGACATGGGGACGATCTCGATCCTGATGATCGTGACGGCGGTTCTGAGCCTGCTCCTCGGCATCGGCCTCGTGATCGGCATCGGCGGCGCCGACATGCCGGTCGTCATCTCGCTCTTGAACAGCTATTCGGGCATCGCGGCGTCGATGACTGGCTTCGTGCTCGGCAACAACGTGCTCATCATCTCGGGCGCGTTGGTCGGCGCCTCGGGCCTGATCCTGACCCACATCATGTGCGTGGCGATGAACCGTACGCTCCTAAACGTCCTCTTCGGCGGCTTCGGCGCCGCCGAGACCTCCTCCGGGCCGGCGGGCGCCGACGCCTACGCCCCGGTGCGCTCGGGCGGCGCCGAGGAAGCGGCGATGTTGCTCGACGCGGCCGAGACCGTCGCCGTGGTGCCGGGCTACGGCCTGGCGGTGGCGCAGGCGCAGCACACCGTACGCGAGCTCGCCGACCTGCTGGAGAAAGACGGCAAAAAGGTCACCTACGGCATCCACCCGGTGGCGGGTCGTATGCCGGGGCACATGAACGTGCTCCTCGCCGAGGCCGACGTGCCCTACGAGCAGCTCCTTGAGATGGACGTGATCAACCCCGAGCTCAAGAACACGGACGTCGTGATCGTGCTCGGGGCCAACGACGTCGTCAACCCGGCGGCGCTCAAGGACCCCAATTCGCCGATCGCCGGCATGCCGATCCTCGAGGTGTACGAGGCGGGGTCCGTGATCGTCATCAAGCGGTCTCTGTCGCCGGGTTTTGCGAAGATCAAGAACGAGCTTTTCGAGTACCCGAACACCATGATGTTCTTCTCGGACGCCAAGCGTGCGCTCCAGGAGATGGTGAAGGAGTACAAGGAGCTTTGATCATGCCCAGGAGGATTCCGGTCTTTCTCGTCGTCCTCATCGCCGTCGTCGTCCTTGCCGCTTGCCAAAGTGAGCCCGAAGCTCCCGCCGAGCCGCCTCCGGGGCCACGGGTCGAAAACGCCGACGTGGGCCTCGCCGTCGCGGCGCTGCCCGCTTCTTTGGAGGTGCTGAAAAACGACACCGAGGGACTGGAGCTGGGGAGCGTCGACGGCGCCGGCCGTCTCGTCTTCGTGCTCGGCGAGCTCGAAAGCTCGATCAACCTGGTCGCGGCGGCCCGCGACCACGAGGCGTCGTTCGCCGAGCGTCCGGAGGGGGTCTTCAAGCAGCGCACCGAGATGATGAGCGTGACGCTGGGGACGACCTACCTGTCGCGCGGCCAGTACAGGAACGAGGCCGGAGTGATGGAGGAGGAGTCGGTGCTGCTGGCGATCCATCCCTGGGGGGACCGCATGTTGACGGTGCGCTACGTCTACCCGGTGGGTGAGGACGCCAAAGAGCGGCTCCAGGAGCACCTCTTCGCCGTTTTTGGCGAGCTCGAGGCGATGGCGGCGCCGGCCGAGGAGGCGGCGCCGGAGGACGGCTGAAGCCGAGGGGCTTCCCCGGCGCCTCTCGCTCCGTATAATGGTCCACCCCCGCGGAGGCGGGGGGTGGATCGACGATGGCCAAGGTCAAACGCAGCGCGAAACCGCCTCTGACACCTCGTCCCAACGTCAGCCTCGAGGACGTCATGGGGCGTATGGACGCGCACCAGAAGCCCTACGACGCCGACTTCCTGACCGCGGTCTACGAATTCGCCGAGCTCATGCACCGCGACCAGGTGCGCCGCTCGGGCGAGCCCTACCTCACGCACCCGCTCCACGTCGCCTGGTTGCTGGCGGACCTCAAGCTCGACGAGACCTGCGTCGCCGTGGGCCTCCTGCACGACACGCTGGAGGACACGAAGTCCACCAAGGAAGCACTGGCGGAGAAGTTCGGCGCCGACGTCGCGGAGCTCGTCGACGGCGTCTCGAAGATCTCGCAACAAGAGTACGTGCGCCGCGACGAGGCGCAGGCCGAGACCTTTCGCAAGATGATCCTGGCCTCGGCCAAGGACCTCCGCGTGGTGCTCGTGAAGCTCGCCGACCGGCTCCACAACATGATGACCCTGGAGCACATGTCGGTCGATTCGCGGCGGCGCATCGCCAACGAGACCCTGGAGATCTACGCTCCGATCGCCCTGCGGCTCGGCATGTCGAAGCTCCAGGGCGAGCTGGAGGACCTGGCCTTCTACCACCGGTATCCGCTCCAGTTCGCCGAGCTCGAGGCCAAGATCCGCCAGAAGATGAAAGTCGCCAAGGGCACACTCCAGCGAATCCGCGCGCAGCTGTCGAAGAGCCTGAGAGAAGCCGGCATCGACGCCGAGATCAGCTACCGGGTCAAGCGCTACTACTCGATCTTCGGGAAGCTCCGCCGCCAGGGGATCGACATCTCCCAGCTCTACGACTTCCTGGCCTTTCGCATCATCACGGCGAGCTTGAAAGACACCTACGCCGCCTTTGGCGTCGTGCACCAGAGCTGGCGTCCCATCCCGGGCCGTTTCAAGGACTACATCGCGATGCCGAAGCCCAACCTCTACCAGTCGCTCCACACGACGGTGGTGGGAAAAAAAGGACAGCCCTTCGAGGTCCAGATCCGTACCCGGGAGATGGATCTCGTCGCCGAAGAAGGGATCGCCGCGCATTGGCAGTACAAGGAGGGCCGCACGGGCCGCGGCGACGACCCCAACATCCTCTGGCTGCGCCAGCTCCTGGAGTGGCAAAAAGAGGTCCCCGACCCGCGGGAGTTCCTCTCGGCTTTGAAGATCGACCTCTATCCCGACGAGGTCTACGCCTTCACCCCGAAGGGCGACGTCTTTTCCTTCCCGCGCGGTGCCACGCCTCTCGACTTCGCCTACCGCATTCATACCGACCTGGGCCATCACTGCTCGGGGGCGCGGGTCAACGGCAAGCTCGTCCCTTTGAAGACGCCTCTGCACAACGGCGACATCGTCGAGATCGTCACCGGCCCCAACCGGGTCCCGAGCCGTGACTGGCTGCACTTCGTGGCCACGCAACGCGCCCGTCAAAAGATTCGGCACTACCTGAACACCCAGCAGAAACTGGAGTCGCAGGGGATCGGCCGCCGAATGCTGGAGCGGGGCTTGAAGAAGCTCGGCGCCTCGCCGCGCAAGGTGATCGAGGGAGAGCGCATGAAGGAGTACCTCCGCAGCGAGGGCCTGGGGCGCGTCGAGGAGCTCTATCAGCGTCTCGGCTACGGCCGCATGCCCCTGAAGCAGGTCCTCTCACGCCTCGTCGACCACGGTGCCGAAGCCGAAAAGCCGCCGGTCTGGCAGCGGGCCGTCGATCGGCTGATGTCGACCGGTCCGGTGACGGTCCGCGGCGAGGGGGACTTGCTGGCGACGCTCGCCAAGTGCTGTAACCCGGTGCCCGGCGAGGAGCTCGTGGGCTACGTCACCCGCGGCCGAGGCATCTCGGTCCACTCCCGCGACTGCCCCAACCTGAAGACCCTCCTCGTCGACCCGGGCCGCGAGATCGAGGTGGAGTGGAAGCGCCGCGCCGACGGGGTTTACCCGGTGGCGCTCACGATCCGCACCGAGGACCACCAGGGGATTCTGGCGCGGCTGACCGAGGTCATCGCGCGGGAGTCGTCGAACATCCGCCAGTTCGAGGCCGAGACGGTGGAGACCGGCCACGGCCATATCGACGTCGTGGTCGAGGTGAAAAACCGCCGCCACCTGGAACGGCTCCGCAAGGCCATCTACACGGTCCGCGGGGTGCTTGAGGTCACCCGCCGCAGAAGCGGCTGGACGGCGTCCGAGCGGCGCTGAGGGGAGGGTCAGGTCGTCGCGGGGGTCTCGGGCTCGCCCTGGTAGCGGCGCACCGGCGGCTTCTGGACCTTGCCGCTGCGCAGGCAGCGGGTGCAGACCCAGATGCGGCGGTGGGTGCCGTCGACGACGGCCCGCACGCGCTGGAGGTTCGCCTGCCAGGTGCGGTTGGTGACGTTGTGGGCGTGGCTGATGCTGTGTCCGGCCACGGTGCCCTTATCGCAGATCTCGCATCTCTTGGCCATGTTTGGGGTCTCCTAGGGAGGGGTGGGTCTGGGGATCCAGGCGCGTAACCTTTGGGGGGATCCGCCGAAAGAGCAGGAATCTTCGCACATCCTGAGCCGGCCTGCAAGGCCCCAGGAGCTGCCAAATGGGGGCCCGAGGGCGATTTCGCTCGCCGGAGGGGGGGCTTATAGCCGGGAGCGCATACTTCGTCCTTGACACTGCCGGATTGCCCCTGCTACGCTCCTGAGACGCTAAGGATCTGCCCTAACCTACGATCATCACTGCCTTTTCGGGCTGTCGGGGCGAGGGCGGAGGCGGGTCCTCGAAGCATCAACGAAGCGGTAGCCAAACCCGGCTGCGGCATAACGGCTTGAGGGGGCACCCCAGGTGTTGTTTTCTCGGTCCAAGGGCATCGTCGGGCTCGACATCGGCAGCGCAACCGTGAAGCTCGTCGAGCTCAAGGAGAAGAAAGGCGGAATGTACCAACTGGTGCGGATCGGCGTCGAGCCGCTCTCGCCGGAGGCGATCGTCGACGGCTCGATCATGGATTCCTCCCTCGTCGTCGACGCGATCCAGAAGCTCAACGACCAGACGGGGGTCAAGAGCAGCAACTACGCGACCTCGGTGTCGGGCCATTCGGTGATCATCAAGAAGATCGAGCTGCCGGCGATGGACCCCGAGGAGCTCGCCGAGTCGATCCAGTGGGAAGCCGAGCAGCACATCCCCTTCGACATCAACGACGTGCGCCTCGACTACGTCACCCTCTCCGACGACGAGCTCGACATGGGGGGCGAGAACATGGAGGTGCTCCTCGTCGCCGTCAAGCGCGAGAAGGTCAACGACTACGTCTCGGTGATCTCCCAGAGCGGTAAGAGCCCGACGGTCGTCGACGTCGACGCCTTTGCCATCCAGAACGCCTACGAGCTCAACTACGACCTGGACCCCCTCAAGGTCGTGGCGCTGGTCAACATGGGCGCCGGGGTGACCAACATCAACGTCGTGGCGCGGGGGCAGAGTGTGTTCTGGCGCGACCTCTCGGCCGGCGGCAACCAGTTCACCGAGGCGCTGCAGCGCGAGTTCAACCTCTCTTTCGACCAGGCGGAGCTCCTAAAGCGCGGCGAGGCGGTGGGCAGCTACACGGCCAACGACGCCCGCAAGGTCCTCGACGCGGTCTCGGGCGAGATGGCCAACGAGATCCAGAAGACGTTCGACTTCTTTGCCGCCACCTCCCAGGAAGGCTCGGTCGACGAGATGGTGCTTTCCGGCGGCTGCGCCCTGACGCCGAACCTCCAGGAGGTGCTGCGCGAGCGCTTCGGGGTGCCCACAGAGCTCTTGAATCCGTTCGAGCGGGTCCAATTCAAGGAGAGCGACTTCAACCGCGAGTGGCTGGAATCGATCGCCCCGATGCTGGCGGTCGCCGTGGGGCTCGCCATCCGCAGGCCAGGGGACTGACGCCATGATCAAGATCAATCTACTCTCCGAGGGCCGCCGCCCCGTAGTCGCCCGCAAAGCCAAGCCGACGCTCAACCTGGGCGGCCAGGACCCCAACAACCTCCTGCTCGTCGCCGGCATCATCCTCGGCCTCCTGGCGGCCGGCGGTTGGTGGTACGTGACCAACGCCAAGGTGAGCTCGGTCAACCGCCAGGTGCGCGAGGCCGAGGCCGAGTTCGAGAAGCTGCGGCCGATCATCAAGGAGGTCAACGACTTCAAGCGCAAGCAGACGGATCTGGAGAACAACGTCGCGGTCATCAAAAACTTGAAGCGCCAGCAGAAGGGGCCGGTCCACATCATGGACCGTGTCTCGCGGGCGGTGCCGGAGCTCTTGTGGCTCGACTCCATGACGGTGCGAGGCAACCGGATCGGGCTGCGCGGCAAGGCCTTCAACACCAACGCCGTCGCCGCTTTTATCCAGAACCTCGACGAGGTCGAGGAGTTTAACGAGCCGACGGCCAAGAACATCAAGAAGGGAGGACGGGGCGGGACGGTCTCCTACTCGTTCGAGATCAGTTTCGGCTTCATCCTGCCCGAGGAAGCGGAAGAAAAACAACAGGAGACGGCCACCGGTCCCTGAGCTGAGGGGCCGAGGAGGCGGAGACGAAATCATGGAAACCGGGCTGGAAGGGAAACCGATCTACGTCGGAGCCATCACCCTCGTCGCGGCGATTAGCATCATCGTGTTCTGTGGCTACTACTTCATGGTCAAGAACATGCAGGCGGGGATCAAGCGGCAGGAGACAAAGCTCGCCGAAGTCCAGAAGAAAGTCGCCGAAGGGCGCGTCGCCCAAAAGAGCCTGCCACAGTTCCGCGAGGCAGTGCGCCGCCTGGAGCTCGAGCTCGACAAGCTCCTGCGGATCCTGCCGTCGCAGAAAAGGACCGACGACCTGCTGCGGCAGTTCCGGTTGCTCGCCGAGCAGGGCGATTTCGACCTCATCAGCTTCTCCCCCGGAACCCCGCGGGCGCTCGACGACTTCTACAGCGAGTGGCCGATCAAGATCCAGCTCCAGGGCGGGTATCACAACCTGGCGCTGTTTTTCGACCGCATCAGCCGTTTCCGGCGGATCATCAACATCGACGACCTGAGGATCTCTCCCGCGCGCGGCCGGGGCACGCGCTACACGATCAGCGCCGATTTCACGGCCAAGACCTTCCTTTCCAAGGAGAAAGTGGTCGACGAGGAGGTAGACGGCTGATGCTGAGAGTCAAGCAGGCGGATCGCGAAGGCTCGGTGCCCGCCACCGCCCTGGCGTTGGCCGTGGCGCTTTCAGGCTGGAGCCTCGGCGCGGCGAACGTCGCCTGGGCCCAGGAGGAGCGGCCCGCCGCCGAAAAAGAGGCGCCCCCGAGCGCTCCGGTGGCCGAGGAGACGTTCGCTGGCGAAGAAGCCGGTTCGCCGGCCGCCGGTTCGCCGGCCGCCGGTTCGCCGGCCGCCGGTTCGCCGGCCGGGCTGGGCTTTGAAACTTCGATCGACGAAGAAGACTTCGACGCCATCGACAACCTCCTGCGCGAGGACCAGGCGGTGCGCGCCGGTCCCCAGGCCGAGACCTACGATCCCGGGACGCGGCGCGACCCCTTCCGCTCCCTGATCGTCCAGCGCGAGCGGCCCCAGGAGACCGAGGCCGAGCGGCCCGACGGGATCGCCGGCCTCCTGATCGACGAGATCGAGCTCCAGGGAGTCTTCGAGCTCCCCGAAGGACCCGTGGTGCAGATCATGTCGGCAAGCCACGAGACGAGCTACCTGTTGCGGCCTGGTGACGAGCTGTGGGATGGAGACGTCGTCTCGATTTCTTTGGAGGAAGTGGTCTTCAAGCAGGTGGTGACCGACACCGAGGCCTTGAAGCCGTTCCAATTGGTGGTCAAGCGGTTGAATCCATAGGCTCCCCGGCAACTCGGTGGTAGCTGGAGGCGAAACGAGAAATGGGTAAAAACATGATGACGAGGAGAAACGTCGGGCTTTCGGCCTTGGCGCTCGGCATGCTTCTGGCGCTGCAGATCGGTTGCGCTTCCTCCGGCGGCGGCGCGGCACCGCCTCGAGGCGCTCCGGCTGCGGCGACCGAGGTGAGCCAGCCGGCCGTGATCCGTGCCCTGGAGCTGCGAGAGGAAGGTGAGGTGGCGCTGCTCGAAGTCGTCGCCGACCGCGCTCTCGTGTGGACCAATTACCGCGACAGCCACGGCAACCTCGTCGTCGAGCTGCCCAACAGCCGGCCCGCTGACGACGTGCGGGACCTCGCCACCGACGACGGGCTCGTGGCCTCGGTCGAGATCGAGTGGCTCGACGACGCCGAGCGCCCCTTGACCCGGCTCGTCGTGCGGACCCGACAGGACAGCGAGCACTCGCTGACCACCGACCGCGAGACGCTCCGGCTCCAGTTGCTGCCGGTAGGCTATGAGGCGCCGGCCGTGCTGGCCTACGAGCCCGTCGACCGCGACGAGGAGGCGGCGCCCGCGGCGCGGGAGCCGGCTGCCGAGTCGGCCGGCCTGGAGAGCTTTGGCACCGCGGACGCCCCCGTCCGGGGTCCCGCCCCCGAGGGCGTCGCGGCCAGCCGCCTCTACTCGGTCAGCGCCCAAAGCCTCGGCGACCGGACCGTCGTGCAGGTGATCGGCGACGGGGAGTTCTCCTACTCCATGTTCCGCCTGCCGAACCCTGAGCGGTTCGTCATCGACCTCGACGGGGTCGTCAACACGAGCCCCGAATCGAGCGTCAACGTCGACAGCGCACACCTCGACCGCATTCGAATCGGACAGTTCAAACCCCGCCCGGAGCCGGTCTCGCGGGTGGTTTTCGATTTGAAGACCGGAGTCCCGCCGCGGATCGAGCGCAGCGCCGACGGCCTCGTCGTCACCTTCAGCGCAGGCCCTGCTGCGGAGACCGTCCTCGCCGAGGGGACCGAGGCGATGCCGACCGTCGAACCGGCGACCGTCGAACCGGCGGCCGTCGAACCGGCGGCCGGCGAACCGGCGGCCGGCGAACCGGCGGCCGGCGAACCGGCG
>CBDUYN010000104.1:0-35353 GCA_965371445.1 uncultured bacterium
AACCCTCAGACGGGGTGTCAGGAATTTTTCCGGTGGAACTGCTTGACAAGGACACTTAGTGGCTCAAAGTCCTCGCAAAGAGCGCCTCCCCCTAATGAGGTGCGCTCTGCCAAAGTGGGTGGGACCCTAAAGAGGCCCTCGCTTCGTCTGTCCGGCGGTGCCGTCGGGGAAGCTGGTGCGAGCGGCGTCGGAGCCCTCCTCCTGGTGGGCGTCGGAGCCCTCCTCCTGGTGCCATCCACTTCGGCACTCCAACGTCATCCCACGACCAGGGGACTTTGTCCCCCCTGGCAGGCGGGACGCCTGTGCTCCCAGCGAAAGACGCCCAGCGAAAGACGAAGACGGCCACCGAGCGCTCTTTTGAAACGTCCAAAGCCGTCCGGAACGGCGGAGACCGCCGGTCAGGCCTTCGCCTTTTCCCGTGTATGCCCGAAGACCCGCGGCTGCGTGACGCGCTCCAAAAGCGGCGTCGCCGCGTTCATCAGGAGGATCGCGTACATGACGCCCTCGGGTAAGCCGCCCCAGACCCGGATCAGGACGACCAGCGCCCCGACCCCAAAGCCGAAGAGATAAGCCCCCCGCGGCGCCAGCGGCGAGGTCACCGGATCGGTCGCCATGTAGACGGCACCGAAGAGGAGGCCACCGGAGAAGAGCATGAAATGGGGCGTCGGATAGCGCTCGGTGTCGAACAGGTAGACCGCCCCGGAAAAGGCCGCCACCGTCACGAGGATCGACACCGGGATCCGCCAGTCGAAGACCCGGCGCAGCGCGAGGTAGAGGCCGGCGAGCAAGATCACGACGGCGCTCGTCTCGCCCAGCGAGCCGGCGACGTCGCCGAAGAAGAGGCCGCCGGTGGGGGCGAGCTCGTGCTCGAACTTCATGACGTTCAGGGGCGTCGCCGTCGAGACGCCGTCGACGCGCGGCGACATGAAGGGCCAAGCGAGGTTCGACATACGCGGCATCCAGAGCCGCTCGGGCGCCACCCAGGAGGTGATCGCCGTCGGAAACGCCGCCTGGAGGAACGCGCGTCCGACGAGCGCCGGATTGAAAAGGTTATGGCCTAGGCCGCCCCAGAAGAGCTTGCCGATGCCGATTCCCGCGACACCGCCGACGAAAGCCATCCACAGCGGGAAGCCCGGCGGCAGGGTGAGGCCGAGGAGCACCCCGGTCAAAGCGGCGCTCCAGTCGCCCAGCGACGAGCCCTGCCGGCGCGAAAAATACCATTCCGTCAGCATCGCCCCGGCGGTCGCTGCGGCCACCACCAGGAGCGCGGAGAGACCGAAGTACCACACCGACACGGCGACGACCGGCACCACCGCGATCACGACGTCGCGCATCAGCCCCGGGGTCGTCACCCCCTGGCGGAGGAACGGCGAGGTGGAAACGACGAGACGGGGTCCGGCTTCGCTCATGACGCCTTGGCTTTCCTTTTCTCTTCGCGCAACGCCGACTTCGCCACCCGGATCAGCTGCACGATCGGGATGCCCGACGGGCAGGTGTAGCTGCACGAGCCGCATTCGACGCAGTCCATCAACATCTGGCGCTGCGCCTCCTCGTAGCGTCCGGCCTTCGCCAGACGGCTTAAAAGCGACGGGTTCAGGAAATGCGGACACGCTTCGACGCAGCGTCCGCACTTGATGCAGGTGTACTCCTTGGGGATGCGCGTCTCTTCCTCGGTGAACGCCAGGATCCCCGAGGTCCCCTTCAAAATCGGGACGTCGAGGCTGGCGAGCGGCGTGCCCATCATCGGACCGCCCATCACCACCTCGCGGGTGTCGCTCCTCAAGCCTCCGCAGTGCTCGAGGACGTCGCGCACCGGCGTCCCCACCGGCACGAGGACGTTGGCCGGACGGACGACCCCGGGGCCGCTCACCGTGACGACGCGTTCGATCAGCGGTTGACCGCGGTCGAAGTAGTCGGCGATCGCCGCCATCGTGCCGACGTTGTTGACCAGGCACCCGACGTCCAAAGGCAGGCCCGGAGGAGGTGGCACCTCGATGCCGTAGATCGCCTGGACGAGCATCTTCTCCGCCCCCTGGGGGTATTTCACCTTCAAGGGGACGATACGGATCGGCACGCCGCCGTTCTTTCTCCTGGCGACGGCCGACCTCAGGGCTTCGATGGCGTCGCCCTTGTTGAGCTCGACGCCGATCGCCGTCTCCTCGACGCCCAGGCGGGTGGCGGCGATCTCGACGCCCCGCAGGATCTCCTCCGGGTGCTCCGCCATCAACCGGTGGTCGGCGGTGAGATAGGGCTCGCACTCGCAGCCGTTGACGAGGAGGCGCCGGATTTTCTTGCCCACCGGCACCTTGTACTTGACGTGCGTCGGGAAGGCGGCGCCGCCCATGCCGACGAGCCCGGCTTTCTGGAGGTGGCCGACGAAAGCGTCGTCGTCGAGCTCGCGCCAGTCGGTCGAGCGCTCTTCCAGGCGCTGGGTGGCGAAGGGATCGGCCTCGATCTCGATCGCGTCGACGAGCTTGCCGCTGGGGTGGTGGCGGGTGGCCAGCGCGCTCACCTTGCCGTCGACCGGGCTATGCAGGGTCGCGGAGACGAAGCCGCCCGGCTCGGCCACCACCTGACCGCGCCGAACTTTTTTCCCCACCCGGACGACGGGCTTCGAAGGCGCTCCGAGATGCTGGCTCAGGGGTAGGACGTACCGCTCGGCAAAGGGCATGCGCTCGGTCCTGAGACCCGCGGTCGACTCCTTGTGGTCCCGCGGGTGGATCCCGTGGCGAAAGCTCCCCTTGAGAAATCCCAACATGACCTATTCCTCCAGCGCCGGCTCGGCGCCTTCACCTTCCGGGGCCGTCAAGGCCGCAGCCGCTGGCACGTCTTGGACCGGCAGGTCTTGGATGGGCACAGTGTGAACCGCGCGGTGCGCCAGGAGGCGCAGGCGCGAGCGCAGCCGTTCGACCATCTCGGTCTCCGCCCCGGCACGGGCCGCGGCAAGCTTCTCTTCCATCTCGGCTCGCA
Source organism: uncultured bacterium (assembly GCA_965371445.1). Taxonomy (GTDB): domain Bacteria; phylum Acidobacteriota; class Thermoanaerobaculia; order Multivoradales; family J023; genus DASWIG01. The sequence continues at coordinate 2,971 of CBDUYN010000104.1, forward strand.
GGACGCTCATTTCGGCTTCGCTCGCCGCAGCCCCGGCCACCTCGTCGAGCTCACCGCCGCCGTTCTGGGGCGCCTCGGCGAGGAGCGGATAGCCGCCCGCTTCCACCGTGGCGCGCGCTCGGGCGACGGCCGCGTCGGCCGGGAAGCCCTCGCGTCCGGGGCACGGCGCCAGGATGCGCAGGACCGCGGAGCCGTCCTGGGCCAGGATGCCCGCCACCGCTTCGTCGAGCGCGTCGCCGTGAGCGATGGAGCTGCCGACGGCCTCGACGCCCTCGGGGAGCTCCCGGAAGTCTTCGGTCCCGTCGAGGAGGACGAGCTTGACCGGTGCCTTGGCCGCGAGGAGCTCGACGACCCAGTCGGCGCCGACGGCGTCCTCGGAAGCCACGACGAAAAGCGGCGGCGCGGCCTGGCGCTCCTCAGGAGTCAGGTCCTCCCAGCCGAGCCGTCGCACGCTCGCCTGCCGGCGGCCTTCGAGCAAATCGCGGGCCCGGCGCAGGGCCTCGACGGCCTCGACGAACCCGGCAAGCTGTCCCTCGACGACCCCCTGGGCGAGGGCCGCGAGGCTGTCGCCGGGCGGCGATCCGCCGGGCGGAGCCACCGTCACCGGCACGGTGAAGGGATTGCGCGGGAAGCTCCCCGCCCAGCGGGCCGCCGCACCCGCGACGACGACGCCGAAAGGCGCCCATCCCGGCCGCCCCTCGCCCGGCGCCATCCTCTCGTCGAGGTCGGCGAGCTCGCGGGCCACGTCGACCAGGCGGCGCATGGCGACGACGTCGACCCGTTCGGACTCGAAGGAGCCTTCGATTCTTGCCGTCAGCTCGGCGAGCGCCGCGTCGGGCCGGTCCAACGATTCGAGGCCGCCGGCCAGCGCCTCCAGGTCGTCGCCGGGAAGCGACTGGGCAAGCCCCTCGCGGACCGCGCCGGCCAGTGCCGTGCGCAGCTCGGCGACCTCGTCGAGGAAACCCTGGCGTCGTGGCTCCAGGTGAAAAGCCGCCGCTCCGAGCACCTGGCGCACGGCGATTTTCTCACCGCTACCCGGCTCTGCGCCGTCGCCGCCCAGGAGCACCTCCCGCGCTTTCCGAGACAGGAGCGCCCCCTGGAGAAGCCCGGCTTCGGAGCTATGCCGAGCGTGGGAGACGGCGGCCGCCGAGGGCTCCGGCAACACCTCGACCCATGCGCTGAGACGCCGCCCCGCCTCGCGGCGTTCGGCACTTTCGGGCATCGCGCGCAGGGCCTCCGGCTCGCAGGACGCGACGCAGACGCCGCAGCCCTTGCAGGCGTCGGGGTCGATCGCCAGGGCAAAAAGCTCTCCGGAGCCTTTTCTTTCGGCCTCCGGCTGGTCAAAAAAAGTGGCGGTGCGGGCCACCGGGAGGTCACAAAACGTCGCCCGCACCGCCTCCCAGGAATCCTGGACCGCAGGTTGGCGGTCCTCCGAAACCTTTTCCAAGACGTCGTGGAAAGCGTTGTCGAAAAGTTTTTCCGCCGGGCCGCCTTCGGCCTCGCCGGCGGCGATCCTCTTGTGGAGGGCGCCCGTGAGCTTGCCCACCAACGGACGCAGGGCCTCGGCGGAGGTGCCCCCAACCTGTGCCAGGTCGAGGCCGCGTCCCACAAGCGCTCGGGCGCCGATCACGATCGGTCCGACGGCGCCGTCGGGGCAGCTCGTCCAGCACGCGCCGCAGCCCGTGCAGGCCGCGGGGTCGAATTCCGGCAGCTCGGTCCGCTCCGGCGACGCGCCGCGAAGCGCCGCCGTCGCCGCGGGGATCGTCGCGGTGGCGAGCAGCGGATCGGGGACGAGCTCCCCGGCCTCGCCACGGCGGTAGAAAACGCCGATCTGGTCCCAGAAGCGGGGCAGGGCGCCGGGGTGCTCGCCGGGGAAGGAGCGGCGCCGCAGCGCCGGAGGTACGGCTCCACCGTCCGCGGCGCCCTCGGCGCTTCTCGGTGCCAGGCTGCCGGGATCCGGGGGCGTCCAGGGACCGGCCTGGGTGAAACCGGCTTCGAAGGCCGCGGCCCGGGCTTCGGCGTCGACGCCGGAGAGCATCTCGCGGTGGGCCGCGAAGAGCCGGCGCGGCTGGACGTTGACCTTGCCCATGTTGCGCAACACCGAAAAGAGCGCACCCAAGAGCCTTTCGCGCCGCAGGACCGGGTCGCCGGCCGCCGGGTCGCCGGCCGCCGGGTCGCCGGCCGCCGGGTCGCCGGCCGCCGGATGGCCGGCCCCCGGATCGCCGGCCGGAACCACAAAGAGCTCCGTCGCCCGCGAGACCTCGGCCAGAGCGTGGACAGCCTCTTCGGCCGGCGGGCTCTCCAGGAGCAGGACGCCGCCTTCGGCCAGCTCCCGTACGAGGTCCTCGGGCTTGACCGCGCTGGCGTTCCAGGCGACGGCGACGTCGGCGCGGACCTCGTCGCCAGGGTCGCGCAGCGGCCAGGAGGTCTTCTTCCGGCGCCGCGGCGCGTGGGTGAGCCGCTCGTGGAGGATACCGTCCCAGCGGTCCCAGGTGAGGCCCGGACGTCCCCGCAGCTGACCGCCGACCGTACGGTGGAGCAAGCGGGAGGCGTCGGCAAGGAGCCCCTCGCCGCCCTGCACGGGACAGGATACGACCGTGAAGGAGCCACGGGGCACGAGGTCGGGAGCAACTCCGCGGGCGCGCAGGCCGAGGCTTCCGATCGCCGGATAGCTGCGCAGGAGCGAATCGATCAGCGCCTGGCGCTTCGGGTAGCCGGTGCCGGTGGCGGTGAAGTCGACGCCGACGAAGACCGAGCTGCGCCAGGTGGATTTCTTGCCGGTGGCGAGCTCGCGGCACAGGGCCGCGACGTCGCCGCCGCGCAGCGGGTACCCGCCAAGGCCGTAGAAGACCGTGGCGAGGGGCGGCACCGTCGCCGTGGAGAGCGCTCCCTGGACCGCGGAGGTCAAAGGAGGCGTCGCGCCGGACGGTGTCACCCGCTCAAAAACGGCGACCGCCTTCGCCTTCTTCAGGTGGCCGGCAAGCTCCACCGCCGGGAAGGGCTGCCAGGACCGGACACCCACGACGCCGACGCGGAGCCTGTCCTCGGCGCGCAGGTAGTCGGCCACGGCCTCGAGCGTCTCGATCGCGGCGCCCTGGGCGACGAGGACGAGCCGGACGTCGTCCGTGCCGTGGGCGGAGACCGCCCGATGATGGCGGCCGGTGCGCCGGCCGAGCTCCCGGAGCGCTCTGTCCAGGAGCTCCGGCAGATGGACGCCGGCGTAGGCCTGGCGAGCCGCGCCCGCCAGGGCGAAGGCTTCGGGGCCGAGGAGGGGTCCTGAGAGGAGCGGCCTTTCGAGGTCGTGCCAGCGCGGCAGGCGCCGGCGGTGCTTGCCGAAGAGGAGCTGCTGCTCGGCGGTCGGGGAGTGGATCGTCGCGCCGGGGTCGCCGAGGACGTCCGCGGCCAGCTCCGGGGTCACAAGCTCCAGGTTCTGCACGGCCCGCGCGGTTTCGGGGCCGTCGAGAGCGACGAGCGCCGGCAGGAGCGCTTTCTCGGCCACCTGGCGGGCGACGAGGGCGAAGTCGGCCGCCTCCTGGACGTTGGCGGCGAAAAGCGCCAGACCGCCGGCCGTCGCCGCGTGGTAGGCGTCGTGGCCGCTGCCCAGCGCCGCGCCGGACGCCCGTTCCTCCAGGTGGACGACGAGAGGCAGGCGCCGCGCGACGGCTTCGCGCCACAGGGCAAGCGTTTCCATGAGCCGCGCTCCGTCGAGCTCGGCCGTCGTGCGCAGGCCTCCGAGGGCCGCGCCGGCCGCGCCCGCGAGGGTCGGATACCGCGACGCCGCGGCGTCCTCGGTGCAGCGCGCCAGGGCCTCGGCTCCGGTCAAGGCCGTCGCGACGCCCGGGTCGACTCCGGCCACGCCCGGCCTGGGATCAGGCATGGCCGCTCCTCCCGGTCGCCGTGCCGGCCGCCGGTCCGCCGATTTTCTCCGGGGAAGCCCCTCCGGCGCTCAGCTGCTCGCCTTCGACCCATTGGATGGCGCCGGTGGGGCAGCGCCAGGTGGCCTCGGGCGACGCCGGCCCGCCCGCCGAGTAGTCGACGACGGGGAGGTTCCCAACCATGGTGACGAGACCCGGGGCGGCGTCCTGGGCGCAGCGGCCGCAGGCGTCGCAGACCACCTTGCAGATCCGCCGCGCCTCGTCCGCGGCGAGCGGCGCCTTGCACTGGACGATCAGGTTGTGGCTCAAGGGCATGAGCTCGAAGAGATCCCGCGGACAGGCGATCACGCAGTCCTCGCAGGCGGTACATTTCTCGACGTCGACCACCGGCAGGTTGAGCGCGTTCATGTGGATGGCATCGAAGGTGCAGGCCACGACGCAGTCGTCAAGCCCCAGGCAACCCCAGGAGCACTCGAGGCCGCCGCCTCCCACCAGGTGGGCGGCGCGGCAGCCGTCGAAGCCCTCGTAGCTCGCGGCCGTCCTGGCGCGGCCCAGGCCGCCGGCGCAGTGGAGCCGCGCGACGCGTTTCTCCTCGGCCCCGGGGTCGACGCCCAGGTACTCGGCGATCTCCTCGATCTTTTCATGGCTCGACACCGTGCATTTCGACGGCGCGACGACGCCCCCGACGATCTTCTCGGCGAGGCCGCGGCAACCCGGCTCGCCGCAGGCGCCACAGTTGGACCCCGGCAGGAGCGACTCCACCGCCTCCATCCGCGGATCCTCTTCGACCTTGAGGAACCGGTAGGCCAGAGCCAGTAGCGAGCCGAAAAAAAGGCCGACTCCACCCATCACCAGCGCTGCAGTCAGGATTGGAGACATGGCTCGCTCCTCAGTTGAGCTTCGCGGCCCGGGCGACCAGCGCTTCCAGGTCGGGCTCGTCCGGGTCCATGGGGCTGCCGGGATGGATGATCCGGGTAGGGCATTTCTCGGCGGCCTCGACGAGGTGGCGGAAGGGTCCCGCCGCGGCGTCCTGGATGAAGGCTTTCTTGTCGGCGTTGTAGACGAAGATCCGCGGGTTGATGTTGATGCAGTCGTTGCAGGTGGTACAGAGCTCGGTGTCGACGTAGGCCTCTTCCGGCTCCTCTTCGGCCTCCGGCTCCGCCGCGGGCTCTTCGTCGACGTCGGCGGCCGGCCCCGCCTCGGCGACAGGGGCCGCAGCGGGCGCCTCGGCGGCGGGAGCGGCCGGCGCCAGCAGGGCCTCTTCGGAGACGAGGGCACGTACGATGCGCTCGACCACCTCGTCGGCGATCTCCTCACGCAGGCTTTCGAGCTCCCGCCGGTGCTCGGCCTCGGCCTCTTTCCTCGCCCTGGCCACGGCCTCCTCGACGTATTCGCTGTGCACCCCGGCGAGCTCCTGGAGGGTGTGCCAGAAGCCGCGCCGGTCGCGGCAGGCGAGCGCCAGGCGGCGGGTGACGGCGGCGCGGTGTGCCCGCGCGTCGGCACCGACGACCCAGACGAAGGGGATTTTCTCGGCGGCGGCCTCGTCGTCGAGGTCGAGATAGTCGGCGACCGGCACGAGGTCCTCGGTCACCATCTCGTCGTCGAGGAGCTGGAAGTGCGACCCGTAGGACGCCTCCAGGACGGCGAAGTCGGCGAACGTGAACGCGAGCCGCAGGGTCTCGGCCTTGCCGTCGCCGCTCGTGGCTTCAAGCTCTTCGACCGGCCAGTCCTCGGCCGGTGCGGGGTTCTCCGAAAAGTCGAGGCGCCGTGCCCAGCTGCGGCCGGCTTCGGGATCGTAGAAAAAGAGTGGGTGGGCGCGTCCTTCTACGGCGGCCGCGGTTTCGAACCAGGGGCCGAGGCGCGGCGCCTCGCCGACGCGCGCGACGACGTGGAAGCCCGTCCGGGCGGCGGCCGTGGCGCGCGCGAAGCCCCGCAGCATGTGGCCGGGGCGAACCGCCGTCGTCTGCTGGACGAGGACCTCGCGAAGCGAGAGGCCGAGATAGCCCGGCTCGAAGCGGAAGCCTTCGAGCTGCGTCGACTCGTTGTCGGCACCGGGCTGGGCCGCCGGGTCGACCTCGACGAAGACCTGCACCGGACGTCCCGAGAGCAAGAGCGCGCTCCACGAGGGGACCTCGCCGCGCGCCAGCATCTCGGCATCGACGAGCGCCACGATCCGTGGCAGGAGGCTGAGCTCGTGGCGGGAAAAAGCCTGCCAGTCGATCTGCTCGAGCCAGGGGCCGTGGCGCTCCGCATCATAGCCGCCGCCGATCTCCAGACGTGCCGTTCGGACGGCCCGCAGGATCCTCGCCAGCTCCTCGGCGTGCTGGTCGAACACTGTCGTCGCGGTGGCGCAGGCGTCGCGGCCGAGGACCACTCGCCAGCCCTCGCGCTCCAGGCCGGCGACGGCGCTCGACGCGCCGCCGTGGGCGAGCACGAGCGATGCCGCCTCGGAGATGCCGGTCCACTCCTCGAGGTCGCGGAGCGTCGAGCGGATCCGCTGCTCGCGCTCGGGGCCCATCGTCTCGGTGCCGCGGTGAGCGCCGACGACTCCCGAGAGGGCTTCCGGATTCAGGAACCGCGCCCCGAAGGCGCCCAGACCGCCGGCCACCGCTCCGGCCTCGCGGCTTTCCGGGCGCTTCGCCTCCTCGGTTTCCAGGAGGTCGCGAAGCCCCCGGACGAGCTCCGAGACCTCCTGGCTGAACGCGTCGCGGGCGCCTCCCAGGCGGGCCTCGGCGACCGCGGCGAAAAGCCGGAGGGAGGTCTTGGCGTCGAGCGGCACGAAGCGTCCGTCCTCGGGAAACGAATCCGTCGCCGCCTTGAGGTCAGCTTCCAGGCGCTCGCGTTCCGCGTCGGGGAGCGAGAGCTTCTCGACCATCGCCCGGCCCGCTCTCTTCATCAGGTCACGCGCCTCGGGCGGCGTCTCCCCGGTGTCGGCCAGCCGGCGCACCTCAAGCTCCAGGCGCGGGATGTTGTCGAGGAGCACGCGTCCGGCCTCGGCCGTCGCCTCGGCGAGGAGCTCGCCGACGCCGACGGTGAGCGGCATGAAGCTCCCGTCCCGCGGCGGTGCGACGAGGAGCGGATAGTCGGGGCGGGCCCGCTCCGGGTCGCGGTAGGCGTGGAGCAGCGCCGGCAAGTACTCGGCGGGGAGGCCCTGGCCGTCGCCGGAGCCGGTCCAGTGAAAGCGCCGTAGCTGGCGTAGTTGCCCGGCGTTGGCGTCCTCGATCGCTCGCACCGTGCGGGCGGGCAAGACGGGTTTCTGGCTGGAACCGGTCTCGGTCTTGGGTGGCTTTACGGCGAGCGGGGTCATCTCGATCTCCGTCGAAATGGAAACGGGGGGGGCTCCAGCTCCCCGCGGCGGGGGCCTTCGTCGAAACCGACAGCCACCAGAAAGGCCGTGGCTCAGGCGGGGCGATCCACCCGTCTTCGATGGAGACCCTACTGAGCGCTCGCCGAAGCTACGACACCCATAAGGGTAGTGTCGGAGGTCCCGAGGGGTAGCTCTTGGGGGCCAGGATAGCACGGCTCGCCAACGGGCCGCCGCTCACCGACGGCGAGCGGTGATTGATCGTCCCAGGCGTCGAGCGCATCCGGCGGGGTGACGAGATTCCTTCGCCCTCCGCGCCCAGCAGCAGGCAACACGTCGTACCGGTCCGGCGCTCACCGCTGCCAAAGCCGCGTTCTACCTGACGTTGAGAGAAGCGGACGTCACCAGGCGGGAATTGGCGGCTCGACCCGGTTGTTTTGCTTCCGAGTCGGACCTTGTTGAGACCTCGTCTCAACGGTGCGTTGACTCGCTGAGCCACAGAAGACATGCTCTTCTGAGGTCCTTCAAGGGTCTTGCCTGGCGGTCGTAGAGGGCTTCGACGGGAACCGGATTCCGCAAGATCCCCGACGCCACGAGCTTCTCCTCGGGACGGACGAGCCGCATTCCCTGCCCTGGCTCATGGACCTCCACCCGCCGCGTCCGAAGCTTCTCCGTCCTTTCCAGCGGTGATTTCGACCTCATCCGCGACTTCGTCCCGTCTGGGCCGCCCATCGCCTCGTCTTACCAGAGCGTTCGAGTTGAAGCCGCAGCCAGGCCCCGAGCCCGCCCAGGGTGAGCAGGCAGCTCGCCGCCAGGGCGAGGGCCACGAGGAGGCCGAGCCGCGCGTTGGCCGGGACCTGCGAGAAGCCGAGGAGACCGAAGCCGAGGACGATCGCCAGGGCGTCGGCGAGGATGGCCGGCGAGGCCTCCGCGGCCGCTTTCGCGACCGGGTCGCCGTCGCCGTCGTCGCGGGCGCGGCGAAAGCGCTCGACGAAGTGGACGGCGTAGTCGACCCCGATCCCCAGGGTGACGGCGCAGAACATCGACGTCGCGACCCCGAGCGGCACGCCGAGCCAGCCCATCGTGCCCAGGGTCCAGAGGACGGCGAGCGCCGCCGGCGCTACGCCGTAGAGGCCGGTCTTGAGAGAACGCGAGAGCAGGCAGATCGCCGCGAAAGCGCCGGCCAGGGCGAGGACGAGCGACGAGACCTGCGTCCGGACGATGGCCGGGATCATCGCCTGGCTGACCGCGACGTCGCCGGCGAAATCCACCCGTACGGCGAGCGGCTCGAGCTCGTCGCGCTCGTAGGCGCGCACCGCCGCCATGAGGCTCGCGGTGTCGCGGTAGTTGGCGTCCTTGAGAAAGACCGTGACCACGGCGCGGCGCAGCTCGTCGTCGATCACCTCGCGCCGCCGCCGCTCGCCGCGTCCCTGGTCGAAGCGCCGGAGGACGCGCTGGATCTCCTCGGGCCGGTCGGGGATCGAACGCGAGCCCTGCCGCCGCGCCAGCCACAGGTAGCGCACCGTGCTCAGGTGGCTCGCGGGACCGAGGACGCCGCCAACCTCCGGACGCCGGCGCAGGAAGTCCTCGAGCTCGCCGACCTTGCGGAGCAAGGCCGGGTCGAGTAGCGCTCCGACAGGTCCGAAACCGGTCGGCCGGCCCAGGTCGCGCTTCACGCCGTCCTCGAAGGTGAGGTGGACCAGCAGCAGGTGGGTGCCGTGGTACCGCTCGTCGACCGCGGCCGTGGCCTGGCGAAAAGGGCTCTCGGGAGCAAAGCCGTCGATCCAGCTGTCCTGCACCTCGATCCTCGCGATCCCCAGGCCGAGGGCGACGCTCGCCACGCCCAGCGCCACGAGGACGAGGCGCGGGCGCTCGAGCACCGCCGCGAGCCGCACCGCCGGCGAGCCGTGGACGCCGCGGCGCATCTTCTCCGGGGCGATCAGGACCAGGGCGGCCGGAATCACCGTGAGCGAAAAAAACAGGCAGAACAGGATGCCCGCAGCGGCGAATACGCCGAAGACGCGCACCGGCGCGATCGGAGAGGCGAGAAAGGAAAGGAAACCGAGGGTGGTGGTGAGCGACGTCAGGACCACCGGCGGCGTCATCTGCGACAGGGCCTCGCGAACCGTCGCCTCGTGGGGGACGCCTTCGCCGGGACGCCCCAGCAGCCGCTGGTAGCACCAGAAGACGTGGATCTCGTCGGCGAGGCCGATGGTGGTGAGGATCACCGGCAGCACCGCCGTCGTCAGGTAGACCGGGACGCCGAGCCAGCCCATGAGGCCAAAAGTCCACACCAGACAGGCGCCGACCTCGGCCAAGCCCAGGACGACGCCCCACGGTCTGCGACAGCCGAGCCAGATCACGAAAGAGACGACTGCCATGGCGAGGGGGACGAGAAAGGCCAGGTCCTCGAGGATGTGGCGGCCGAGAAGCGCCTCGGCCACTGGCGCTCCGACCACCGCGACGCGGTCCCCGCCGCTGGCGAAGGCCGCTGCCGTAGCCGCGATGCGGTGGACCAGGCCGCCGCGATCCGCGGAGCCGGGCACTCCGACCAGGATCGCCGTCGACCGGGAATCGATGGCGACGAGGGTGCCGGAGAGGATCGCGGCCGCCTCGACGTCGCCACGGACCTGGGCGACGAGCCGCGGCGTGTCCGGCAGCGGATCGAGGAACGGCCGGAAGTCCAGGGTCCCGGGGTAGACCCGGTCGCGCCGCTCGGTGGCGAGACTCATGACGTTGTCCGGTCCGACCTCGGGAAGCGCCGCCAGGGCCTCGGTCAGCTGCCGTACGCGGCGCAGGGTCGCGGTGTTGTAGATGCCGTCGGGATGAGAGGTCTGAAGCTCGACGACGACCGGATCGCGCAGGCCGAAATGACGGCGCACCTCGGCGTCGAATAGCACCGCGGGGTCCGCGGGCGGCACCAGGGCGTGGCCGTCGGTGCGCAGCTCCAGCCGCAAGAGGCCCGGCGCGGCGGCGAGCACCAGGACGGCGGCGGCGAGGATCGTCCGGCGGGGCCGGGCGATCGCGGCGGCAGCCAGGCGAAAGAAGCCGCGGTCGATCACGGGACGGGGGGAAACTTATTGCTCCAGGTTGCCAGCGGGATCCCGGAAGATCCTGCGATCGTTTGAGGTGGATCCAGGATAGCACAAGAACTACCGGCGCTCGAGCTCCCGGGTGGGATCACTCCAGCGGAGCTTGGCGACGTCGTTCGCCTGGTCCTCCTTCCCGAGCCAAAGGAGCGAGACCTCACCTGACGCGGCACGGTCCGAGTCACCGACTTCGGCCTCGCGGAGCGTCGGATCATTCCCCCGCCGCCCGCAGGGCTTGATCGACCAATGCGTCCGCCAGGTGGGAATCCCAGATATTTCGCATAGCTCCGGGCGCGGCGTTCGTCAATGACGACCAGCTGAGCTTTCAACTCTTCCGCCAGCACCAGGGTTTCGGCCTCGCCCTCACCCAGATCGGAAAGCAGAAGCGCCTTGAACGGGTCCTTTAATTCCTGAACCCGGATCCAGTCGGCCCTCTTCAGCTCAGCGCCTCCAGCACGCGAACTTCTGGCGAGGACTTCGGCTTCGACCGCTGGCGGAATGACGATTTCTTTGTAGAGAGCCGGCAGCACATCGAGCTGCCCGATCGAAGAGAGGGCGATGATCGGAGTGGTGTCGACCACCACCGTGCGAGGCCGTTCAGGCATTCGCGAAATCTTCTGCCAGCTCTTCCGGGTCTGTGCCGATCGGCGAAAGGCCGAACCGGTTCAGGGTGAAGATGAATTCAACTCGACCCATGCCCGCGAGCTGCGCGGCCAGGCCTGTCGAGATTCGGCCCAGCTCGTAGAGCTTCACCGCCAGGAGCAAGCGAGCCTCGGCTTCGAACTCCTCAGGGCTTTCCTTCAAAGAGAGGAGGAGTTGTTCGGGGTAGGAAATTGTCAGAGCTCGAAGGGCCATGGCAGAGGTCTCTCTGTTCTCAGTGACCGAATTCTACCCGAATATGGAACCAAAGTCGAGCAGGGCTGGCTGCCTTGGCTGCGTTGGGTCTCCGTGATCTGCTCCTCTCCGGCTACCGGCTGGGCTCGCTCCAGCGGAGCTTGGCGACCTCGTTCGCCTGGTCCTCCTTCCCGAGCCAAAGGAGCGAGACCTCAACTGCCGTGGCCGCAAGAAGGGCCGGACGCTCGGCGTTTCGGGTCGTCAGAGAGGCCGTCCGCGTCACGTTGCCGCTCCGGTCGAGCTCGGCGACGACCCAGCCGCGCGGCACCGCCCGCTGATAAAAGAGGAGCGTCCCGCGCTCGGTCGCGTGGAGGGTCGGGTAAAGCGACCCACGAGGGGCGACGGCAGCGGGCGCCGTCCAGGCTCGGCCGTCGTAACGGGCCAGGTGGAGGCGATAGCCCGCGCCGTCGTAGCGGTTCCAGGCCGCGAGGGTTCCCTCCGCCGTGTGCAGGAGGCTCGGGACGATGTCGGGCACCTCGTTGTCCTCGGCGAGGCGCTCGGGCGGCGTCGCCCCCTCGGCGAGGCTGAACCGGCTCCACAGGATCTCGTCGTCGCCGCCGTCGTAGGCCGCCCAGGCGAGGATCCACACCCCCTTGCCGGTGTAGGCGACGGCGAGGGCCATCTGGCTGCCGGCGACGCGCGGCGACACCGTTTCCGGCGACTGCCAGCCGCCGGCGACGCGGCGGGCCAGGCGAAGCGTCTGGCGGCGCGGCGCCGGGCCCTCGAACCAGGCCAGAGCACGAAGCCCGGTCTCGTCGACGAGGAGCGCCGGCTCGCGAAGCTCCGGGGCCTCACGCACCTCCGGCACCCCAAGCGCCTCGAGCTTGCCCGCGGTCCCTTCCAGGACGAAAAGACGCCGGTCCGCCCCGCTGCCGTCGACCGCGGCGGCGTAGAAACGCTCCGCGCCGTCGCCGCCGGGGACGGCGGCCAACGAGGTCACGGACGCCGTCGAGGCGAGCGGCAGCTCGACGCGGCTGCCGTCGGCGCGCTGGAGGACGCTCCCCTGGCGGGAGCTTAGAAGCAGCAGGTCGCCGGACTGGCCGCGGGCCTGCCACAGCTGAGCGGCCGCCGGAGAGCCGGCCAGGAGGACGGGAAGGAGCCAGGACGGGACGGTGCGCATCGATCTTCTACTCATGCCGGGATCCTATGGACGGGAGATCCTCCTGTCAACGTGTCGACATCGGTTGCCCGTTCTCCCCGGGAAGACCTATGATTCGAGGCATGCGAGCAGCGATCCTGGCCGTCGGCTCGGAGCTTCTGGGCACCGAACGGCTCGACACCAACTCTTTGCGGCTCACCGCGGTCCTCGAGCGTTTCGGTGTCGAGCTCGTGGGCAAGTCGATCTGCGGCGACGACGAGGGCCGGATCGCCGAGGAGCTGCGGCGCTGGGCCGCCGCCGCCGAGCTCGTGGTGGTAAGCGGCGGCCTCGGTCCCACGGCCGACGACGTGACCCGCGCCGCCGCCGCCCGCGCCTTCGATCGTACGCTCGCGGTCGACGAAGGGATCGTCGCAGGCCTGCGGCGGCGATTCGCCAGCCTCGGCCGCGAGATGGCCGAGGTCAACCGCCGCCAGGCCGAGGTGATCTCCGGGGCCGAGGTCCTGGAAAACCCACGCGGCAGCGCCCCGGGCCAGAGGCTCGTCGACGGCGGTGCCACCGTCTTCCTGCTGCCGGGGGTTCCCGTCGAGCTCGAGGGGCTTGCCGAGAGCTGCCTCGTCCCCTGGCTTCGGGAGAGGACCGAGAGCCGTGAGGCGGCGACCCGCCACACCGTGGCGAAGCTCACCGGCCTCCCCGAGTCACAGGCCGAGGAGGCGCTCGGACCGTTTTACGAACGCTATGGGCGCGACGGCGTCTCCGTCCTGGCTTCGCCCGGCGAGGTCCAGGTCCACTTGACGGCGCGCGGCGAGGCAGAGCACGGCCGGCTGGAGGAGAAGCAGGCCTTCCTGCGCGAGCTCGTAGGCCCTTACCTCTTCACCGAGAACGCCGGCGAGACCCTGGAGGCGGTCGTCGGCCGGCTCCTCACGGAGCGCGGCTCGAGCGTCGCCACCGCGGAGTCGTGTACCGGGGGGCTGGTGGGCGAGCGCCTGACCCGCGTCCCCGGCTCGAGCGCCTACTACCTGGCCGGCGTCGTCACCTACTCCAACGAGGCCAAGACGCGCCTCCTGGGGGTGTCCGAGGGGATGCTCGCCGAGCACGGAGCGGTCAGCGAGCCGGTCGCCCGGACGATGGCCCGCGAGGTCGCAACGCGAAACGGCGCCGGCTTTGGCTGTGCCACGACCGGCGTCGCCGGTCCCGGGGGAGGGAGCGAAGCCAAACCCGTCGGCACGGTGCACGTGGCCGTCGCCGAAGGCGGGGAGACGTACCACCGCCGGGTGCGCTTCCCTGGCGACCGCGACAAGGTGCGCTGGCAGACGAGCCAGCTGCTGCTCGACATGCTGCGCCGTCTTCTCCAGGGGCTGCCGGTGGAAGGACCGGCGCCGGTGAAGGCCTCGTAGAGGTTTCCCATGCGGCTTTTCGTGGCATTGGAGGTCCCCCGCAACCTGCGCGACGAGCTCGCCAAGCGGGCCCGGGACGTGCGGGCGGACCTGCCCAAGGTGCGCTGGGTGCGTCCGGAAGCCATGCACCTGACGCTCGCTTTTCTCGGTGAGACCGACGAGGGGCTCCTGCCGGCGCTCGACCGCGAGCTGGAACCGGCGACGGCAACCGTCCCATCCTTCGAGCTTCGCCTCCACGGCCTCGGCGCCTTGCCGCCCCGTGGCAAGGCGCGCGTCCTCTGGGCGGGTTTTGCGGCGGCCGGCGGCCGGCGAGCCGGCGGCCGGCGATCCGGCGATCCGGCGGCCGAGGCCCCCGAGCCGCCGGCGCGGCTCGCCGAGCTCCAAAAGGCCGTCACGCGGGCCGTCCGGCAGGCCGCCGGGATCGAGCCGGATCGCCGGCTGCCGGAGCGGCGTCCGTTTCGTCCCCACCTCACGCTGGCCCGCCTGAGGCCTCCCTGGGGACGCGGCAGCGTCGAGCGTTTCCTCGACGCGTTCGGCGAGCTGCCGGCGGAGGTTTTCCGCATCGCGGAAGGGGTGCTTTTCTCAAGCGTCCTCCATCCCTCGGGAGCGCGCTACCAGGCGTTGCGGCGCTACCGCCTCGCCGACGATCGCGAGGAGGTGACATGAAACGACTCGCCATCCTCGGCACCGGCTCCTGGGGTACGGCCCTGGCGGTCCACTGGGCCGGGGCGGGAATCGAGGTGACCCAGTGGGGACGCCGTCCCGAGCTCGTCGAGGAGCTTGCGGAGAAGCGCCGCAACGACACCTATCTGCCGGGGGTCGACTTCCCGGAGAACCTGCACCTGACCTCCGACCTGGGCGACATCGCCGAGCACGAGGTCCTCGTGGTGGTGGTGCCGTCGCACGGTTTTCGCGACGCTCTGCACCACTACCTCGCGATCGCGCCGAAGCGGCCCCGGGTGCTGGTCTCGGCGACCAAGGGCATCGAGAACAAGAACCTGGCACGGATGAGCGACGTGACGTTCGAGGAGGCGGTGGCGGCCGACCAGGAGCTGCGCTTCGCCGTCCTCTCGGGGCCGAGCTTCGCCGCGGAGCTGGCGATCGGAGTCCCGACGCTCGCGGTGATCGCTTCCCACGACGCCGAGCTCGCGGCCGAGCTGCGCGAAGGCCTCTCCAGCCGAACCTTCCGGCTCTATTCGACCACCGACGTCGTCGGCGTCGAGCTCGGCGGCACCTCGAAAAACGTCGTCGCCATCGCCGCTGGCGTGGTGGCGGGCCTGGGGCTCGGCTCGAACACCCTGGCGGCGCTGCTGACCCGGGGGCTGCACGAGATCACCCGGTTGGGCCTCGCCTGCGGCGGCAAGACCCGGACGCTCGCCGGGCTCGCCGGGATGGGCGACCTGGTCCTGACCTGTATGGGGGGACTCTCGCGCAACCGTAGCCTGGGTGTGAAGCTCGCCTCCGGCAAGTCCCTGGAGGAGATCTCGGGCTCGACGTCGATGATCGCCGAAGGGGTGCGCAGCTCCCTGGCCGTGGTACGCATCGCCAAGCGCCGCGGCGTCGAGATGCCGATCGCCGAGCAGGTGGTCGAGCTCCTCTACCACGGCAAATCGCCGCAGGTCGCGGTCGAGGAGCTGATGACCCGTGACCTGCGCTCCGAGACGGAGCTCTAGCTCCAAGGAGACTGGAATGTCGCAACACCAAACCCTGCTGATCCTCGATTTCGGCAGCCAGTACACCCAGCTCATCGCCCGGCGGATTCGCGAGAACCGGGTCTATTGCGAGGTCCATCCCTTCGACATGGAGGTGGCGGAGATCGAGCGCCTGCAGCCGATCGGCATCGTCCTCTCCGGCGGCCCGCAGAGCGTTTGCGACGAGGGTGCGCCCCAGGCCGATCCGCGCCTGTTCGACCTCGGCCTGCCCATCCTCGGCATCTGTTACGGCTTCCAACTGATCGCGCTTCACTTCGGCGGCGAAGTGGTCTCGGCCGAGGAGCGCGAGTACGGCCGCGCGGAGATCGAGGTCACCGATCCGGGGGCGATCCTGGATGGCCTGGAGAGCCGGGAGACCGTCTGGATGAGCCACGGCGACCTGATCGAGCGCCCGCCCGCCGGCTTCAGGATCTCGGCTTCGACGACGAACGCGCCCGTGGTGGCTTTCGAGGACCCCAAGCGCCAGATCTATGGAATCCAGTTCCATCCCGAGGTCTCCCACACCCTCTCGGGGGCCGCGATGCTGCGCAACTTCCTCCTCGGGCCTTGCGGCGCGCAGGCCGACTGGGTCATGGCCTCGTTCCTGGAGGAGACCGTCGGATCGATCCGCCAGCAGGTCGGCGAAGCCGGAGTGCTGTGCGCCATCTCCGGCGGAGTCGACTCCTCGGTCATGGCGATGCTGGTGGAGCGCGCCGTCGGCAAGCAGCTGACGGCGGTCTTCGTCGACAACGGCGTGCTGCGCAAGCACGAGGCGGAGCAGGTCGTCCACCGCTTGCATGCCGGCCTCGGGGTCCCGGTGGTGGCCGTCGACGCCCGGCGGGAGTTCCTGAGAGCGCTTCACGGCGTCGCCGATCCGGAGCTCAAACGCCGCATCGTCGGCCGCATGTTCATCGAGGTCTTCGAGCGCAAGGCCCAGGAGCTCCCCGGCGAGGTCAAGTTCCTCGCCCAGGGGACGCTTTACCCCGACGTCATCGAATCGGTCTCCGTCAAGGGACCGTCGGCGGTGATCAAGACGCACCACAACGTCGGCGGCCTGCCCGAGAAGCTCGGCTTCGAGCTGATCGAGCCGCTACGTTTCCTCTTCAAGGACGAGGTCCGCCAGCTCGGCCGCGAGCTGGGGCTGCCCGAAGACCTGATTCGGCGTCATCCGTTCCCGGGACCGGGGCTCGCGGTGCGCATCCTCGACGAGGTCACCGAGGAACGAGTCGAGACCCTCCAGGAGGCCGACGCCATCTTCCTCGAAGAGCTCCGGGAAAGCGCCTTCTACGATCAGGTGAGCCAGGCTTTTGCGGTGCTCCTGCCGGTCAAGAGCGTCGGAGTCATGGGCGACAAGCGTACCTACGAGAACGTCGTGGCGCTGCGCTCGGTCAATACCCTCGACTTCATGACGGCCGACTGGAGCCCCTTGCCCTACGACCTCTTGGGGCGGGTCGCCAACCGCATCGTCAACGAGGTTAAGGGGGTCAACCGGGTGGTCTACGACATCACCAGCAAGCCGCCGGGGACGATCGAGTGGGAGTAGGGGCGCAAGGCCTTGCGCCCCTACCTCCGCCAGTGCGTTGCCTGCGGCCGCGCCCACCCGGGGTTTTAACCCCGGGTGGACGTGCGGCGTGTCTCCACCGACCAGCGCGGCACCCGCTCCGCCAGATTCGTCGCGTCGAGCCTCTCGAGCAAAGCCATGAGCTCGCCGCGCGGCGCCCCCCGCCATTCCAGGTCCTCCAGCTCCTCGGCGAGCTCGACGTCGGTACGTAGGGTGGCGAGCCGCCGATAGAGGAGGGCCTCCTCCAGGCTGCCCGCGAGGTTCTCCGCCAAGACGGCGGCGCCGCGCACCTCGACCTCCCAGTCGGTGGCGGCGGCGGGGATGTCCTCGATCCTGGCGTAGCGCGCCAGGACCGTAGCGCTCGACTTCGCCCCCCAGCGCGGGATCCCCGGGATTTGGTCGGCGCTGTCGCCGACCAACGCCAGGTAGTCGGGAATCGACCGCGGCTTGACGCCGAACTTCGCCTCGACCCCCTCTTCGTCGAGAGTGATCTGGCGCCGGCGGTCGTAACAGACGACCCGCGTACCGCGGACCGTCTGCGTCAGGTCCTTGTCGGGAGAGCAGACGACGACCTGGTCGACGGAGGCGGCCCAGCGCGCCGCGGCAGCGGCGAGGGCGTCGTCGGCCTCGAAATCCACCATCGGCCAGACGACGAGCCCGAGGGCGGCGGCCGCCTCTTCGGCCAAGGCGAACTGGGCCATGAGCTCCGGCTCGACTCCCTCGCCGGTCTTGTAGCCGGCGAAAAGCCCGTTGCGAAACGACTCGATCACATGGTCGAAAGCCACCGCCACATGGGTGATGCCAGCCTCCCGGACGAGCGCGATCAGGCTCGCCAGCAAGCCGACGGTCGCGCCCACCTCCTCGCCGCCGGCGCCGCGGCGCGGCGGCGTGCCGAAGTGGGCACGGAAGAGCTCATAGGTGCCGTCTACGAGGTGAATCTTCATGCTCGTCCTCCTGCCGGCGCCGGCGGCCGGCCATCCTGTCCCCGGAGAAGGCTGTCCAACCGGGCCTCACGATGTTATGATGGGTGGTGAGCTTTTGTGTCGGCGCGTACCGCTGAATCTCGGGTCAGGGCCAACCTACGCGCTGTGGTTTGGCAGTACCGAGCGATGAATGGACCACTCTACACTCTCCTCCTCGTCGGCCAGGACCAGGCCAACCAGAGGGAATGGGCCCAGGAGCTCGAAAGGGAGGGCTACCGTGTGGAAACGGTCGCCTCTGCCAGCGAAACCCTGACGGCGTTGCGTCAAAGGCCGATCGACCTGGTGCTGCTCGACACGGACGTCGAGGAGAAGAGCGGCCTCGATGTCCTGCGTGAGATCCGGGGCCGGTACACCTCGGCGCAGCTGCCGGTGATCATGGTCACCAGCGAAAACAGCAGCGACGACGTCGTGCAGGCATTCGACCTGGGAGCCAACGACTACGTGACGAAGCCGATCGACCTGGCGGTCCTCGAGGTGCGGATCCAGGCGCGGCTTCGCTCGCGGCGGCCGGTGGCCAACTCTTCCGCCGGAACCGGCGGCGAGGCGAAGCCTCTCGACCTCGAGCCCGGGACCATTCTCGACGGCAAGTACGAGCTCGGGACCCTGATCGGCCGCGGCCACTTCGGCGAGGTCTACCGTGCCACCCACTTGAAGCTCCAGCGGCCGGTGGCGGTCAAGCTCCTGCATCCCAACAACCGGAAGCGCCAGGAATCGCTCGAACGCTTCCGCCGCGAGGGCATCTCCACCTGCCAGATCGAGCACCCGAACGCCGTCTCGGTGCTCGACTTCAGCGTCACCGAAAACGGCCTGCCGTTCCTGGTGATGGAGCTGCTCCAGGGACACGCCCTCGAGGAGGAGATCGCCCGCCAGGGGATGCTCTCGCCCTTGCGCTGCGCCGTGATCCTGCTACCCATCTGCGAAGTCCTCACCGAAGCCCATTCGCTCGGCATCATCCACCGCGACATCAAGCCGCAGAACATCTTCCTGCAGCAGGCCCGCCGCGGCGAGGTGGTCAAGGTCCTCGACTTCGGCATCGCGAAGCTGGTCGACGACGCCATCCTGGGCCAAGAGCTGACCGTCGACGGCAGCGGACCCGGGACGCCGACCTACATGGCTCCCGAGCGCTTCTCCGAGCAACCGTACGACGGCCGGGCCGACGTCTACAGCCTCGGGGTCATGCTCTACGAGATGCTCACCGGCAAGCCACCTTTCACCTCCCCCACCGGCAATCCCATCAAGCTGGCCCTGATGCACATGAGTCAGGCGCCCAGGCCCCTCTGTGACGAGAACCCGGAGTTGCCACGCCCTCTGGAGGACGTGGTCCTGAGCGCTCTTGAAAAAGACTACACCCGGCGCCCCTCGGCCGTGGCGCTGGCCCGCAACTTCGTCAAGTCCCTGGGCCTGGAGCTCCCGGCACCGTTTGAAGCGGCGTTCGAGAGGTTCCCTCAGTAGGGGCGCACGGCCGTGCGCCCCTACTTGCGGCCGGCGCTGGGTTCGGGTAGGGTCCAGGGCTTCTGCAAAGACCTCGGGCCTTGGGCCCGGTTCGCACACTCTTGACCCCCTATCGAGGTTCCGCCATGAAACAACTCCTCGCTTTCGTCGCCGCCGCGGTCCTGACCTGTGCCGCCTGGGCCCAGGAAGGCTCGCAGGCCAACCCCCAGGTCGTCCTCGAAACGTCGAAGGGCGCGATCACGATCGAGCTTTACCCTGGAAAAGCGCCGAAAACGGTGGCGAATTTCCTCGCCTACGTGGAGTCGGGCTTTTTTGACGGCACCGTCTTCCACCGCGTCATGCCCGGGTTCATGATCCAAGGAGGCGGCTTTACCAAGGACCTGCAGAAGAAAGACACCCGGGCGCCGATCCCCAACGAGGCGGACAACGGTCTTCGAAATGACCGCGGCACCCTGGCCATGGCCCGCACCAACGACCCGCACAGCGCCACGGCGCAGTTCTTCGTCAACACCGTCGACAACGGCTCCTTGAACCACGTGAACACGGGCGGCGGCTGGGGTTATGCCGTCTTCGGCAAGGTCACGGCGGGCATGGAAACCGTCGACGCCATCTCCGCGGTGCGGACGACTCGCCGCGGCGGGCACGGCAACGTGCCCGTCGAGCCGGTCGTGATCACCAAGGCATCGGTCCAGAAGACCGAGTGAGGCGCCACGTCGCCGACGGCTGTCACAGGCGGGTCATTGATACATGTCAGTACGTCTATATCTTACTATGATATGAGGCGTCTGACGTGGCGTCTGAGGCCCGGAGCCCCCTCGCCGCGAACGAAGGATTGGACCGGAGCGGGCAGATCGGATAAGATGGACGGCCTGTGTCCATCCGCAAATACTTCCCCACGGCTCGCTGGGCGATTTCAGCCGCTGTCGTTGCGGCGGCCTACTTCGCCACCGGCAAGCTCGGTCTGGCCTTCGACTTCGTCGAAGGTATAAGCCTGGTCTGGATGCCGGCCGGGATCGCCCTCGCGGCCCTGGTCTTGGGAGGGCTGCGGCTCTGGCCGGCGATCCTGATCGGCGATTTCCTGACCGGCTATGGCGAGCTCCCCTCGGCCGGCGCGGCCGCGGGTGTGGCGGCGGCGAACACCCTGGCGCTCGTCGTGGGGGCCGCGCTCTTGCGGCGCCGGAGGTTTCGAGGCCGCTTCGTCGAGCTCGCCCATCTCGTCGATTTCGCGCTCTTCGGCTTGCTCGTGACTCCGCTGCTCGCGGCGACGCTGGGCTTGACAGCGCGGACGCTCCTCGGGATCTTCCAGTCCCCATTCGCCGTGGGGTGGCTCGCGTGGTGGGCGGGCGACACGGTGGGTATCCTGCTCGTCGCCCCGGCGATTTTCGCCTGGAAGGGCTTCGACCCGGTCAAGTGGTGGCGGTCGCGGCGCTCGGTCGAGCCCATCGTGATCGCCGTGGCGCTCGTCGCCTCCGCCCTTGCCGCCTGGGAGCTCCAGGGACCGGCGGTCCACCATTATCCGCTCTCTTTCCTCCCCTTCCCCCTACTCGCCTGGGCCGCGGTGCGCTTCGGTCAGCGGGGAGCAACGGCTGCTTCGCTCCTGCTCGCGGCGGTCGCCACCTGGGGGATGCTCGCCGGCACCGGTCCTTTTGTCCGCGACGACACCCGGGAGAGCCTGGCGCTCTTGTGGACGTTTCTGGGCACGGTCGCGACGACGGGGCTCGTCATCTCGGTCCTCTCCCACCGCCTGCGCTCGGCGGCCGGCGTCGCCGAGAACGAGGAACGTCTGAAGCTCGCCCTCGAGGGAGCCGAGGACGGGATCTGGGATTGGGACCTCGCGGCCAACAAGATGGTCTTCAGCGAGCGTTGGGCGGCGATGCTGGGCTATGAGCCGAACGAGATCGATTCGTCGTTTCGGGGCTGGATGCAGCTGGTGCACCCGGACGACACGGCCGGAGTGAAAAAGGCTCTCGAAGCGCATCTCGAGGGCAAGATCCCGGTCTACCAGACCGAGCATCGGATGCGGGCCCACTCCGGCGAGTGGCGCTGGATCCTGGCTCGCGGCAAGGTCGTACGCCGCGACGCGACGGGCCGGCCGCTGCGCATGAGCGGTACCCACAAGGACATCACCGAGCGCAAGCGGGCACGCCAGGCGCTGCTCAAGAGCGAGGCTCTGGTCCGGGCCATCTTCGAAACCGCCGCCGACGGTATCCTGATCACCAACGAGTCCGGCACGATCGAGTCGTTCAATGCCGCCGCGGAACGGATCTTCGGCTATTCGGCCGCCGAGGTCGTCGGCCGGCAGGTGTCGATGCTCGTCCCGCCGGCAGAGGCGGGTTACGAGAAAACCTACGTCGCACGCCTCCTCGGGATCCGGCGCGAGCGCCAGCGCGGGAGCCTCCGCCAGGTCCTCGGACGGCGACGCGACGGTGACGACTTCCCGATGGACATCGCGGTCGCCGAGGTCCCGAGCGCCGAGACAAGACGGCTGTTCTCCGCCATCGTCCGCGACGTCACGGCGCGCGAGCAAGCCGAAGAGTTGTTGAAGCTCCACCGGGCCATGGTGGAGAACATGAGCGAGGGGATGCAGGTGATCCGCACCGTCGACGGGGTCATCGTCTACGCCAACCCTCGCTTCGCCGAGATGTTCGAATACGGCCCCGGGGAGCTCGTGGGCCAGCACGCCAGCGTCGTCTACGCCCCGGAAGACCGCAGCGCCCGCGAGCTCACCGCCAACATGATGGACAGCCTCGACAAGAAGGGCATCTGGCGGGGTGAGGTTCGTTCCAAGAAAAAGGGCGACGACATCTTCTGGTGCCGCATCAAGGCGGCGGTTTTCGACCATCCCAAGTTCGGCCGGGTCTGGGTCTCCGTCCACGAGGACATCACCGACCTCGTGCGGGCGGAGGAAGAGCGCCACTACCTCGAGGACCAGCTACGCCAGACTCACAAGATGGAGAGCATTGGTCAGCTGGCGAGCGGTGTCGCGCACACGTTCAACAACCTGCTCGTGGGCATCGGCGGCAACCTCGACTTCGTGATCGACGAGATCGAACGCGACACCCCGGTCTACCGCGACGTTCGCGCGGCGCAGGCGGCCGTCGACCGCGCCGCGGCCCTGACCCGCAAGCTCCTCGCCTTCGGAAAGCGGCCCGTCCTGGAGCCGGTCGACGTCGACTTGAACGTGGTGATGAGCGATCTTTTGCCGATGCTCAAAAGCACCATCACCGAAAACGTCGAGCTCGAGTTCCTGCCCGGCGAGACGGCGGGAACCGTCCACATCGACGTCGCCCAGATCGAGCAGGTGGTCTTGAACCTCTGCGTCAACGCCCGCGACGCCATGCCCGAAGGCGGCAAGGTGACGATCCGGACCGATGTCACCGACCTCGACACCGCCTTCGTCGACGCCAATCCGTGGGCCCAGGAAGGCCCCCACCTCCTGCTTTCGATCCACGACGAGGGCACCGGCATGGACGAGGCGACCTTGAGCCAGGCCTTCGAGCCTTTTTTCACGACCAAGAAAGCGTCGACCTCGACTGGGCTGGGGCTTGCCATCGTCAAGAGCATCGTCCGGGAGCACGACGCCGTCCTCGACGTCGAGTCGGCGCCCGGGGCCGGTACGACGTTTCGCATCTACCTGCCGCGTAGCGACCGGGAGGCCGAGCTGATGGCGGAGGAAAGCGGCATCCACGTGCGTGGCGGCTTCGAGACCATCCTCCTCGCCGAGGACGAATCCATCGTCCGTAACGTCGCCCGGCGCATCCTGGAGCAAGCGGGCTATACCGTCCTCGTCGCCGAAGACGGCCAGCGGGCGGCGCGTCTTTTTGAGGAGCACGCCGACGAGGTCGACCTCGTGATCCTCGACCTCATCATGCCGGTCCTGGGAGGTATGGGAGCGCGCCAGAAGATCTTGAAGATCCGAAGCGACGCCCGCTTCCTCCTCGCCAGCGGTTATGCGACCGAGGTGCCCCGTGACAGCTCGGGGGCGGAGATCCCGCTGGTCTCGAAGCCCTTCCACCACCGGGGCCTGTTGCGCAAGGTGCGCGAGATCCTCGATTCCCCCCCGCCCGGCACGCCCCGGGAGAGCTCCGAACGAGATTCCGTGGCGCACTGACGTGCGCGCCGGCCCGGTCCTGCTGATTACGGCGAGAGCATCCGCCGCCGGTAGCGCTCGACCGGCACCGGACCGAGCTCCATCATGGCGTCCATGAAGTCGCGCACCTTGAAGTCTTGGCCGCGCGCCGCCCGGACGTCCTCGTAAAGACCCCAGACCTCCTCGAAACCCAGGTAGTAGGTCACGAGCTGCGGTGCCGAGGTGATCGAGCGCGTCCACATGTTCGAGGCGAAGCGCTCGTCCTGAAGCGCCTCGTCGCGGACGTAGCGCAAGGCCTCCTCGCGCGTCATGCCGAGCGTATGGACACGGATGTCGACGACGGTCCGGGCGATGTTCTCGAGCTGTTTTTTCAAGTGGGCGAGCCGGTCCAGCGCGCTCCCCCAGCCGAGGTCGAGCAGCAGCCGTTCGCAAAACGTCCCCCAGCCCTCGACATAGACCTCGTCGGCAAAGAGCGCGCGCACCTTGTGCGGGTGCCGGGCCGCGAGCTTCAGTTGCAGGTAGTGGCCCGGCACGATCTCGTGCGGCGTGATCATCAAGTTGAAGTGGTCGTTGAAGTCGCGGAAGAACGCGTCGAGCTCCTCAGGAGTCAAGCCGTCGGGCGGTGTGGGAAGGTAGAGGAGGGTCTGCGCCTCCGGGGCGTAGGGGCCGGCCGGGTAGACTCCGCCTACCGCCTGACCCACGAAGTACGACGGCGAGCGGTCGATCGTTACCGTCAACGGGTCGGGCAGGGTGATGACGCCCCTGGTGCGCACGAAGGCCACCGCCCGGGTGACGAGCTTCTCGTACTGGCCGACGAATTCCTCGACCGTCTTCGCCCGGTCCTGGGCGACGCGTTCGAAGAGCCGGCGCACCAGCGCGACGTCGTCCTCCGGCGGATCGCCGTCGAAAAAGCGCATCCAGAGGAGCCGCCCGTAGGAAGCGATCTCGGCGCGTTTCGCCACCAGGTCGGCTTCGGCTCGGCGAAGTAGCGTTCGAGATAGGCCTCGACGTCCGCCGGCACGGCCGTCGGGGCCATCAGCGTCATGGTCAGAATAAGTGCGTTTGTCATGGATCCTCCTCTCAGACAAGAGCCTGCGAAGGCAGGATTCTACACGAGACGGGGCCGCTCGCCCTTTTCCTTCGGTCGCCTGTCCCACGCCGAGCGAGCCGGATCCTTGACAGCGGCCCGGTGGTGTACTACTGTAATACACCAACGACGAGAGAGGATCTCCCCGTGCCGAGCCCCGAGAAGACCCTGACCCCAGCGCGTCCCATCGCCCGGCTGGTGGTCTGTCTTGCCGTCGTGCTCCTCGGCGCCGTGTCGGCGGCGCGGCTCGAGGTGGTCTACCTGCCGGCGTGGAGCTTCCCGGAGCTCGTGGTGGTCCTCTCGACGGCGCAGCCGTCGGAGGTCGACGAGCTGACGCGGCGATGGATCCAGCCGACGGAATCGGCGATCCGGGCGGTCGGCGACGTGACCAGCGTCGCGGGCCAGGTGTGGACGACCGGCGGTTATCTGCGGGTGCGGTTCCGTTCCGGGACCGACGCCGAGCGCAAGGCCGGACGTTTGGAATCGGAGCTCGCGGCCCTGCGCCGCGAGCTGCCGCCGAGCGCGCGGCTCAACGTCTGGCCCGCCGGACAGGGCGGCGGCGAGCGGGCGGCGGTGGTGTGGCTCGAAGGCGACGGCGGACGCCTCGAGGAAAGTTTCGTCGACACGCTCCGCGCCCTCCCCGAGGTCCGGGAGGTGAGAGTCGTTGGGACGCCGGAGCAGGAGCTACGGATCGTCCTGGCCCCGGGGACGGACCCGGCGGCGGTCGAGCAGGCGATCGAGCGCCGGCTCGCCGTGAAGCGTCTGGGCGAGGCCACGGTCAACGGCCGGCGGCTGCCGGTCCTCTTGCGTGGCTCCCGGGAGGCGTCGTTCGACGAGCTTTGGGTCCGTCACGGCGACGCGGTGGTGCCGCTCGCCTCGCTCGCCGAGCTCAAGATCCGCGACGCGGGCTCCTCGGAGGTCGTCCGCCTCGACGGACGCCGGGGCTCGGTGCTCTTGATCGACCGCGAGCTCGGCGCCTCGCCTCTCGCCCTGGAGCGAGCTCTGCGCCACACCTTCGAAAGCTTCGCCTTCGACGGCCGCTACCGTTTCCTCTTCAACGAGGCGGAGCCCTTACGCCAGCTCGTCGAGCGTCTCCTCCTGGGCGTCGCCGTAGCGTCCGCTGTCACGGCGCTTCTTGCCCTCCTCCTCGGCGGCGTACGTGCCGCGGTGCTGCAGCTCCTGGCCTTGCCGGTGGCGCTCGCCTCGGCGCTCAACGTCTTCGCGCTCGCCGGGCTGACGCTCGACGTGACGACGCTGCCGATGCTCGCGATCGCCCTCGGCTGGTGCCTCTTCTACCCGGTCTTCCGCGGCGGCCGTGGAAGGTACGCGGCGGCGGCGACGATGCTCGCCGGCGCGGCGGCGCTCGCCATCGCGGCGGCGCTCGCCGGCGGACCCCTGGCGCCGCTCCTCCAGGCGCCCATGCGGGCCTTCCTCTGTGCCCAGACGGGCGGCATCGTGGCGCTTATGATCCTCCCCTGGCCCTCGGGCCCTGGACGCTGGCTCGGCGCCCGGCAACCGTGGATTCTCCGTCCGGCGGCGGTGGGCAAAGCCCTGCGGTGGGCGCTGCGCAATCCCTGGACCGTGCTCCTCGCCACGGCGACCGGCATCTACGCTCTCCTGGTGCTTTTCGGCTCGGCCCTGGAGCCGCGGCCGGGGAACCTGCGTCCTTCGACCGTCGACCTACGCGTCGACCTGCGCTTCGCCGAGGGGACGACTCTCGCCCAGGCGGAGGCCCAGATCGCCCTGGCCGAGGCCGAGGCCGGAGGCCTCGACGAGGTCGACGGACATTGGAGCTACTTCGACGAGAGCTCCGGCTCGGTCTTTGCCGCCGTCCGCCCGGGAAAGCGCTCGACGATCATCTTGCGTCGCCTGGCGGGGCAGCTTCAGATGAAGCTGAGCTCGCTCGGCGCTTCGGCACAGGTGAGCGCGCTCGGCGGGGGTGGACGCCGCAACGCCGAGGCGGCGCGGTTCAGCGACTCCCTCGAAGACCGTCCCGAGACCGACAAGGCGGCCACTTTTTACCGCTTCCTCCTGCGCAGCACCGACCTGGAGACGCTCAGCCTCGCGCACGCCCGCGTCGTGGACCGGATCCGCCAGCATTATCGCATCGGTCCGAGAAACATCTCGAGCGACTGGGGACGCCCGGCGCCTCTCGTCGAGCTCGTGCCGCGTCCGGGGACGACGCCGGCCGAACGCGAGCGTGCGGCCGAGGTGCTTTCTCGCCGCGCATCGCTGGTGCCGGCGCGGAGCCTTCCAAGCGTGGCCCAGGTCGATCTCCGAATCGTCGATCCCTACGCGCCCCGCGAAGAGGACGAGGTCCGCCAGCGTGGGGAGCTCCTGGGCCTCCAGGACGGTGCCGGCGGGTGGCCGCCCCGCGGATGGCCGCCCCGCGGATGGCCGCCCCGCGGATGGCCGCCCGGCAGCGGCGCACCCCTCGTACCCGGCGCCGTCTTCGAAGCGCGCGAGACGCTCGCCTCGCCTTCGGTCAAGCGCCAGTCGGGACGCTACGTCCTGCCGGTGACGGTCCGCTTTTTTGGCAACCTCGCGCGCTTCGAGGACCGCTGGGACACCCACCTGGTGCTGGGCTCCCTGACCATGCCGGCGGCCTGCGACCTCGAGCTGCCGGAGATCAACCCGTTCGTCCTGGGACCGGAGCGGCGCCGTATGCTGGCGATCGCCGGCACGCTCGTGGCGCTTTTGCTGGCCTTGGCGGTGTGCCGTCTCAACTCGGTCGCGAGGGGTCTGCTGGCGCTGGTGCCGCTCACCGCGGCGGTGGCGGTGGCGGCACCGTGGATCCGGGCGACGCGGGGCCGGCTCGACGAGATGTCGCTTTTCGCCCTCGCTGCCTCCGTGGTGGGCAGCCTCGCCCTGGCGCTTCACGTGGTGGCGGCGAGGCGTAGGGGCCGCGAAGACTACCGTTGGCTGGTCGAGCAGAGCCTGGCTCTCGGAGTGGCCGCCACGGGCATGGCGGTGCTGCTCCTCGTCCCGGGCCTTGGGCTCGGCGCCGAGCGCCACCCCTGGGCGCCGCCGCTCAACGTCGCCGGCGTGGCGGGCCTCGGGAGCGTGCTGGCGAGCTACCTCTGCCTGGGAGCGCTCCAGCGTGCCGCGTCTTCTTGGCGCGAGCGCGGCGAGCGACGCGAGCGGCGCCGCGAGACCGTGCGCGCATGGCGCGAGCCGGGCCGGCTGGAGCTTGAGGCCTACCGGCTGACCAAGGTCTACGGCAACGGCTTCACCGCCCTGCGCGGCGTCGACCTCCACCTCGGACCGGGCATCATCGGGCTGCTGGGCCCGAACGGCGCCGGCAAGACGACCCTTCTACGTATCCTCTGCGGGCTGCTTGCCCCGAGCCGCGGCGAGGTCCTCTACCGGGGACGGCCGATCGACGCCGCCAACCTCCCGGAGTACCGGCGCCTGGTGGGTTTCCTGCCCCAGGAGCTCAACGCCTACGAGGGATTCACCGGCGAGCGCTTCCTCGACTACTGGGCGCTCGAGGCAGGCATCAAGGACCCCCGCGAGCGCCGCCGGGAGGTCGAGCGCCGGCTCGGCCAGGTGGGCCTCATGGAAGCCGCCGAGCGCAAGGTCCGCGACTACTCGGGTGGCATGCGGCGCCGTATCGGCATCGCCCGGGCGCTCGTCGGCGAGCCGCCGATCCTGATCGTCGACGAGCCGACGACGGGCCTCGACGTCCAGTCGCGCAACCGGTTGCGCGAAAGTCTGCTGCAGGTGGCGGGCGAGCGCATCATCCTCTTCTCGACCCACATCGCCTCCGACGTCGCCGCGGCGGCGGCGCGGATCCTCGTCCTCGACCAGGGGCGCCTCCTCTACGACGGTCAGGCCTTGGGGCTGATCGAAAAGGCCCGCGGTGCCGTTTTCGAGACGCTCGTCGACGACCGGGAGCTGCGAGACTTCTCGCATCTCTACCGCGTCACCACCCGGGTGCGGACCCTCGACGGCATCCGGGTGCGGGCCGTCGTCCGCGACGAGGAGGAGCCGCCGGGGCCGCTCGTCGAGCCCAACCTGGAGGAGGCCTACCTCGCCGTCGTCGGCAGCCGGGGCGGGCGCCGCGACGGCGAGCGGAGCCGTCTCGCCGGCTCGCTGCTGGACCTCGAGAGCTGGCGCCGGGTCGCCTGAGCCTGCCGGCCGGCGTGTCGCCGGCACGAAGTCGGCGGTGCTCTTCGCCGGCACGAAGGGTGCCGGCTACACCTGGTACGGCTTTCCTACGGCCGATGGCCTCGCCGCACCGCCGCTCTACGGCGAAGGAGCACCGTGCCCGTACCGGGAGGGCGAGATCATGTGCTACCAGCCGGACGGTGTGACGCCGTGCACGGTCCAGGAGCTCGCGCTCTGCGAAGGCGAGGCCGTCGACCTCGAGAGCCGGGGCTGGTGGGCGTCGCGCTTCGACGCCCAGCTTCTTTTCTACGACGTTACGGACCTGGCAGCACGCGCTTCTCTGGCGCCTGCGGCGCCTCGGCATCCTGGCGCCGGCCTCTTCCGGCGACACTCTATGACGCTTCTGCAACTGCCCATCGCTGAGCCAGCTCCTTCATTGCCTCGGCATGCAGTGGCCAATCATGGAGTATGGCCGGGTCGAAGTCCGCACGGATCCTTCTGAATCGCGGCCTCCGAGCCGTCCGGGACGCGAAATCCAAAATGGATCGCGGCCTCCGAGCCCCGGCAAGGACATCGACGAGATCCTGATCGGCGTCCTTGGCCGAGCACTCGACGTCGCCGGAATCGAGCTCAACGTCTTCAACTTCACGGCCTCGCATTACCACCTCATCTACTGGGGCGAGAACGCGCTGCAGATGTCCCGCTCCCAGGAGAGTCATCACCTGCGGTGGGCATCTCCTGCGGCATCTGCGCCAACCGTTCCCGTCTCTTGCAGGTCTACAACGGGGTTGTCGCGCCGACGATCGGGAGCTGCACGCGGAGCACGAATCGGGTCATGCCATGGACGAAGGGAGGCCCCTCCCAGGCCTCGAACAGGGGTTGGTGATCCGGCGCGAAGCCGCTTTGCGGCAACCAGGTGCGGAACAGCCAGTCGATGCAGCGTTGCTCCAACGCGATGTCGCCGTCGAGCGCGACCTCTGCCACCCGCATCGGCGCAAAACGCTGTACGCCGATCTCACCCTCGGATCGGACGCCTTCGGGGACCTCGACGCCGACGTCGTAGCGGCATTTCTCGACCGGCACGATCTCGGGATCCTCCCACATGTAGCCGAGCCATTGGCCCCGGGCGAAGGTGCGCGCCTGGGCCCAGGCGACGAGCCGCTCGGCCGCCTGCGGAACTGCGTCGTGACGAAAAGGCTCCAGCACGCGGATATACGCGACGCTGCGCCCCGGCAGCTCGCGCAGAGTGACCTCGAAGCCGTCGGGGTTGTGGCCGATGGGGAGCCGCAGCAGACGGGGTTCGAGCGCGTCACCCTCCACGGCCTCCCGAAGCTGAGCGCGTCTCGCGTCACGCCAGGCGTCCAAGTCGAACGCGCGGGGCGGCACGTCGTAGCGTTTCTTGAAGCTGCGCGAGAAGTCCGACGACGACGCGAAGCCGACGGTCAGCGCGACCTCGGTCAGAGGTCGGCTCTGACGGTGCGACATCAGATAGATCGCGCGCTCGAGGCGCACCCGATTGACGAACTGCTGCAGCGTCTCGCCGGTGGCAGACTTGAAGATGCGGTGGAAGTGGAAGGGCGAGAACGCCGCTACCCGCGCGACCTCCTCGAGACGCATCGGCCGGTCCATATGGCGCACGATGTGATCGATCGCGCGGTTGACCCGTTCGAGGTATTCCGCGCCCACCGGCGTTTTCGCAAGATCTGACAAGTCGCGCATCCGCCTCTCCGGTCATGCTCGGCCCCGTCGCGTGGAGATGGACCACCTCAAAGGAGCATAGCATGGATCTCGGAGACTTTTCGGTCAGCCTTTCGGTCGACGACCTTGACGCATCGCTGAAGTTCTACAACGCACTCGGCTTCACCAAGATCGCGGGCGAGGCGGAGAGCAACTGGATCATCCTCAAGAACGGCCCGGCCCATATCGGGCTCTTCCACGGGAAGTTCGAGGGCAACATGATGACCTTCAACCCCAAAGACGCCCGCCGCATCGAGGCGGCGGTGAAGCAGGCGGGCTACGCCATCGACAAGGGCACCGAGGGCGATTCCGGCCCCGCGCATTTCGTGATGAAGGACCCCGACGGCAACGTGATCCTCGTGGACCAGCACGAGTAAATCCCCCAGCGGATCATCGACGATAGCCTTCGTAGACGCCCTTAGAATTCTGGCGCGGGCACATCGGCTCTTCTTATGGGGTGAGTCTACCCAGCGGCGGAAGCTTCCACAGCTCTCGTCTCCTGGCATCAATGGGTCTGGGGCTGCGATCGTTGGCCGGGATTTCCGCCCTGCACGTCCCCCATTTCGTCTCGACCTCGAAGAGGACCGCGTCGAGCTCCTGGCGGGTACAGACCATGAACTTTCCGCCGCCTGGACGGCGAGGAAGGATCGCGCCCTTGCGCCAGGGGGGCTGCGAGCAGCCGACGCCTTCGACGCGCAGGCCTTTCCAGAGGTGCCGACCCGGGGCGAAAACCGAGTGAAACAGGCCGTCGGGCAAGCTCATGTAGAACGTCTCCTCCTTGAAGGGGCTCGACCAGGCGAGGAAGAGGAGATCGGGACCCTTCTCCCCGGACGCGACAGGCTGGTACTCGAGCAAGCAACGCACGTTCTCGGCCGCCGGATCCGGCCGCGAGGCCGGAGAGATCAAAGAGCAGCCGGCGAGCACCAGGGAACCAATGGTCACAATCGTCAGGATCAACGGCAGCGTCTTCTTCATGGGACTCTCCTCAGAGGATGGCGTTTCCCATGGACAATGCAACGACTGTGCCTGCTGCGACCGAGCCTAGACAGGTGACTGGGGCTGTGTGTAGGGCGCCTGAAGGTGCAGCTTTGCGGCTCTGGTGCAGCTTTCGAGCTGCACCGTAAGGCACTCTTTGCCGCTTCGGCTCACCGCGCCAATGGCGGTTTTTGCGGCCTTCTTCCGATTCAGTAGATGAGGACAGTCAGGCACGTCCGGACGGAACCTGAAGGGGATCCCACGAAGGGAATTCTCGGAGTCAGCCTCGCGTTTTCCCTGTCGGTGACCCTCCTGGCCCCGACGGCCGGCGCCCAGCCGCCGGTCGTCCCGCGCTTCCCGAACGAGCCGCAGGAGGTCACTCAGGTCCACCGGTAAGGCCGTGGGGTCCAAGAATCCTCTCGCCGATTCCACTTCGAGCCCTCGCGAACATCTCTCTGAGAGAAGGAGCTGGCTTGCCGTCTCAGCCCCGCCGTCTTCGCCGTCGGCCGCTGCCGCGTCGCTCTCAGGGATCTCGCAGGCTTGTGAAACGGCTGGCACCTCAAGGAGGGGCACCTCAAGGAGGGCGCCCCGCTATACTCCACGCGGAAAGGAGTTGAGCGATGGCGCTCGAGCCCGGAACGCGCATCGGTCCCTATGAGATCCTCGGCCTCTTGGGGGCAGGGGGAATGGGGGAGGTGTACCGGGCGCGGGACGAACGCCTCGACCGCAAGGTGGCGATCAAGGTTCTGCTCGCCGCCGCCGCCCGGGATTCGGACCGCCGACAGCGCTTCGAGCGGGAGGCCCAGGCGGTCGGGGCGACGAGGCCCTGGCGAGCGCTTCCGCCGACGCGCCGTATCGAGATCCTGGAATTGGGGAAGGAGGAATTGGGGAAGGAGAAGACGGTGATCCGTGGACCGATTCCCGTGATCTGCGTCCCGAGGCGAGGCCGCGATCCCGGCCACGGCGCGGTCTCCTCGCGCGCCGGTCCCGCGCGGGCGTCGCCCGCGCCTGAGAGCGCCTCGCCGGCGACGTAACGTCGACT
>CBDUYN010000105.1:0-35234 GCA_965371445.1 uncultured bacterium
AGGGGGGCCTGCGGAAACGTGGCTAGGGGATCCGGATCTGGGTGCTCCGCGAAAGTTGGAGCGAAGCCGTCGGGCTACGGAAGGGTAGTCGCCGACCGCATCCTTGATACCACCGGACCCTACGGTGCGCGCGCCGCAGCTCTATCCCGACCAAGACTGGGTAGAGGCTGACGCGTCCCCGCCGCCACACAGCCCCCGCTCGCAAACCGCCAACGCCACCCCCAGCGTCTCCAACAGCGCCTTCTCCACCCGAGTCGCCGACCCGCCACCCCGCAACGCCCGTCCGTCGACCTGGTACCTGACGGAGCGCTCAGGAATAAATGTCTTTCCGGTCCCCAAGCCGCAGGACGACAACGTTGTCTCCGTCGATGTCGAAGATGACTCGATAATCTCCGACCCTGTAGCGAAAGGATCCGATCTTGGGATCGGTCAGTTTCTTGGCGTGGTCGAGTGGAGATCCCGAGAAAAGCCGGATTTTTTCGAGGATCGTGTTCCGGCTCTGGGCTTCGAGTTTCTTCAGGTCTCGAACCGCGCGTCGGGTGAAAACGACCTCAGCCATCGAGCAACTCGTCGAGGCGTGTCACACGGCCCTCGCGGTAGTCCTGTCGCGCTTCTTCGATCGAGCGGAGGTAGCCCTGGGAGCCGAGGGCCTGGAGATCCTCACGATGATCGTCCATG
This sequence comes from uncultured bacterium, assembly GCA_965371445.1. Classification (GTDB taxonomy): domain Bacteria; phylum Acidobacteriota; class Thermoanaerobaculia; order Multivoradales; family J023; genus DASWIG01. Next base: position 679 of record CBDUYN010000105.1, read on the forward strand.
GCCTCCCTCACCGTCTCCCGAATGAGTCCGCGGAACTCGTCGACACTCAGGTCCCGAACCAGCGTGGGTGTAGTCGAAGCTTCTCGATGTGTTCTTGCCAGAGTCATGAGATCTCCTTGAGGGTGACCGGCTCGGCGAACGCCAAGTGGCGCTGCCCGGGTGAGAGCCACTGACGGCAGCATAGCAGATCCTCGGCGCGCCTGGCTGCGGCCGTAGCCCTCTGTGCTACGATGGCAGCCGTGGGCCGCTTTCGGGCTCATGGTTCCTCCTGCGGCGTAGGGAGCCGCTCGTCCAGCTAGCACGCCGCACCGACCAGCGTCCTGGGACGCCCTCCCTCCGCCGACCCAAAGCCCCCGCTCGCAAACCGCCAACGCCACCCCCAGCGTCTCCAACAGCGCCTTCTCCACCCGAGTCGCCGACCCGCCACCCCGCAACGCCCCCACCAGGGGACGCAACAAGCTCCGCGCCCCCCAAACCACCAGCTCCGCCGCCAGCGGACCGCCACGCAGCTCGAGCGCCAGCTCGTCGAGCCGCGCGATCATCCCCTCCAGCTCGACGCGGACCGACTCCATACGCTCCGCCGCCGCCGTGCGTCCGTGCACACGTTCCAGGAACTCCAGGGGGTCCATGGCCAGCACCGAGAGGACCTCCAGCAGGTCCGGCATCTTCAACCGTCTTGTCCGAGACGGGCCGGCTACCTTCTTTCCGTCGGAAGAACCGATCAGGTTCCCGCCAGCTGCCCCTTGGGCATCGAGCGGATGTCGGCGCCGTCTTCCTCGAAGTTGAAGTACATCTCGTCGTCGTCGCCGTCGTCGAAGACCTCTTCCTCCAGGTGGAAGTCGTGATAGTGGGCAAGGCCCGTGCCGGCAGGGATCAACCGGCCGACGATCACGTTTTCCTTCAAGCCGCGCAGGTGGTCGACCTTGCCGCTGATCGCCGCTTCGGTCAAGACGCGCGTCGTTTCCTGGAACGACGCCGCCGAGATGAAGCTCTCGGTCGAAAGCGACGCCTTGGTGATACCGAGCAGCAACGGCCGGCCGATCGACGGACGGCCGCCGGCCTGGACGACCCGCTCGTTCTCTGCGTGGAAGCGGAAGCGATCGACCTGCTCGTCGATCAGGAAGTTGGTGTCGCCGACCTCCTCGATCTTGACCGAGCGCATCATCTGCCGGACGATCACCTCGCAGTGCTTGTCGTTGATCGTCACCGACTGCGAGCGGTAGACCTCCTGGATCTTGTCGACGAGGTAGCGCTGGAGCTCTTTTTCGCCGAGCACCTGCAACACGTCGTGCGGGTTGATCGGGCCATCGATTAAGGGCTCGCCGGCCTTGACCCGCTCGCCGTCCTGGACGTTGACGTGGATGTAGCGCGGCACGAGGTACTCGCGCACCTCGTCGTGGTCGGAGGTGACGAGCACTTTTCTCATGCCCTTGTGGATCTCGCCGAGCTGGACCGTGCCGTCGATCTCGGAGATGATCGCCGGCTCCTTGGGGGTGCGGGCCTCGAAAAGCTCCTGGACGCGCGGCAGACCGCCGGTGATGTCCTTGGTCTTCGTGGTCTCGCGCGGGATCTTGACCAGCGTGTCGCCCGGGTGGACCTCGTCGCCGTCGTTGGCCACGAGATGGGAGCCCGAGGGCAGGAGGTAGCGGCGCTCGACTTCGTCGTTGCGCACGAACATCGTCGGCGCCCGCTTCTCGTGGGCCGAGGCCTCGACGATGATGCGGTGGGAGAGGCCCGTGACCTTGTCGGTTTCCTCGCGGACGTTCTCACCCTCGACGATGTCGTGGAACTCGACCTTGCCGCCGATCTCGGTCAGGATCGCGGAGGTGAAGGGGTCCCACTGCACGAGCTCCTGGTTGGGCTCGATCGTGTCGCCTTCGCGCACCCGCAGATGCGAGCCGTAGGTCAGGGCGTAGCGCTCGAGCTCCCGTCCCTTGGCGTCGGTGACGACGATCTTTCCGTTGCGGTTGACGACCACGAGGTCGCCGGACTGCGAGTCGATGGTCGAGACGTTGACGAACTTGACGATCCCGGGGTTTCGCGCCAGGTGCTTCGACTGCTCCGAGACCCGGCTCGCGGTCCCGCCGTAGTGAAAAGTCCGCATGGTGAGCTGGGTGCCGGGCTCGCCGATCGACTGCGCCGCGATGACGCCGACCGCCTCGCCGATGTCGACCATCTTGCCGGTCGCGAGGTTGCGGCCGTAGCACTTGATACAGACGCCGCGGCGCGACTCGCAGGTCAGGACCGAGCGGATCTTCACCCGCTCGATGCCGGCGCCCTGGATCTTGTTGCCGAGCGTCTCGGTGATCTCCTCGGAGAGACCGAGAAGGAGCTCGCCGGTCATCGGGTCGTAGATCTCCTCCTGGCTCACGCGGCCGACGATCCGGTCGCGCAGCGGCTCCAGGATGTCGCCGCCCTCCATGATCGCCGTCACGTAGATACCGTCGATCGTCTCGCAGTCGTCTCCCGAGACGATGACGTCCTGGGCGACGTCGACGAGGCGGCGGGTGAGGTAGCCCGAGTCGGCGGTTTTCAGCGCCGTGTCGGCCAGGCCCTTGCGTGCACCGTGGGTCGAGATGAAGTACTGGAGCACCGAGAGGCCTTCGCGGAAGTTGGCGGTGATCGGCGTCTCGATGACCTCTCCGGAGGGCTTCGACATCAGGCCGCGCATGCCGGCGAGCTGGCGGACCTGCTCGCGCGAGCCGCGGGCGCCCGAGTCGGCCATCATGCGGATCGGGTTGAACTCGCCCTCCGCCTCCTCGTCGTGCTGCATCTGGTCGAACATCTCCTCCGAGACTTTTTCCGTGACCCGGTGCCAGATGTCGATGATCTTGTTGTGCCGCTCGCCGGCGGTGATGATGCCGGCCGTTCTCTGCTGCTCGATCTCGATGACCTCGTCGCGAGCGTTGTCGATCAGCATCGTCTTGGTCGACGGCACCACCATGTCGTCGATGCCGATCGAGATCCCCGCCCGGGTGGCGTAGTAGAAGCAGATCTCCTTGAGCTCGTCGAGCATTCGCACCGTCTTGTCGTTGCCGAACTGGATGAAGCAGTAGCTGACGAGGTCCTGGAGGCCCTTTTTCTTCAACAGGCCGTTGATAAAAGGCATCTCCGTTGGCAGGTGAAGGTTCAAGATCACCCGCCCGGCCGTGGTCTCGATCAAGGAGTTTTTGACCTCCTCGACCTCGGCGTGGACCACGTCCTGGTTGTGGAACTGCTCGTCGAGGTTGATGTGAAGCCCGCTGTAGCGGACTTTTACCCAGGTCTGGGTCTCGACCTCTCCCACCTGGTGGGCGATGACGACCGAGTCGAAGTCCGGGAAGACGCGTCCCTCACCTCGGGCGCCCGCCTTGGGCAGGGTCAGGTAGAAGCCTCCCAGCACGAGGTCCTGGCTCGGCACCGCGAGCGGCCGTCCGTGGGCCGGGGAGAGGAGGTTGTTGGCCGCCAGCATCAGGATCTGGCTCTCGATCTGCGCCTTGGGCGAGAGCGGCACGTGGACCGCCATCTGGTCGCCGTCGAAGTCGGCGTTAAAAGCCGCACACACGAGCGGATGGATCTGGATCGCCTTGCCCTCGATCAGGATCGGCTGAAAGGCCTGGATGCCGAGCCGGTGGAGCGTCGGAGCACGGTTTAGGAGCACCGGATGGTCTTTGATGACCTCCTCCAGCGCGTCCCAGACGACGTCTTCCTCGCGTTCGACCATTTCCTTGGCCGCCTTGATGGTGCCGACGAGCCCTTTTTCCTCCAGCCGGTTGTAGATGAAGGGCTTGAAGAGCTCGAGGGCCATCTTTTTTGGCAACCCGCATTGCCGGAGCTGGAGCTCCGGGCCCACGACGATGACCGAACGGCCCGAGTAGTCGACACGTTTTCCCAGGAGGTTTTGCCGGAAGCGTCCCTGCTTGCCCTTCAGGGTGTCGGAAAGCGACTTCAGGGGCCGGTTGTTCGAGCCCTTCAAGACCCGGCCGCGGCGGCCGTTGTCGAAAAGCGCGTCGACGGCTTCCTGGAGCATGCGCTTTTCGTTGCGCACGATGACCTCGGGCGCCCGCAGCTCGAGGAGCTTATTCAACCGGTTGTTGCGATTGATCACACGGCGATAGAGGTCGTTTAAGTCACTGGTCGCGAAACGGCCGCCGTCGAGCGGCACGAGCGGGCGCAGCTCCGGCGGGATGACCGGGATGACGTCCAGGATCATCCACTCCGGCCGGTGGCCGGAACGGCGGAACGCGTCGACGACTTTCAAGCGCTTGGCGGCTTTCAGCCTCCGGATCTGGCTCGTGTCGGTCTTCATCACGATCCGGAGCTCTTCGGCGAGCTCGTCGAGATCGATGCGCGAGAGGAGCTCTTTGATCGCCTCGGCGCCCATCCGGGCTTCGAAGGTCTCTTCGCCGTATTCGCCGCGCACTTCGCGGAAGCGCTCTTCCGAGAGCAGCTCGTTCTCTTTGAGCTCCGTGTCGCCGGGATCGATCACGACGTAGCTCTCGAAGTAGAGGATCCGCTCGAGGTCGCGCAGCGAGAGGTCGAGGAGATGGCCGATGCGACTCGGCAGGCCCTTGAAGAACCAGACGTGGGAGACGGGGCTCGCGAGCTGGATGTGACCCATGCGCTCGCGGCGCACCCGCGAGCGGGTGACCTCGACTCCGCACTTGTCGCACACCACACCGCGGTGCTTCATGCGCTTGTACTTGCCGCACAGACACTCCCAATCGGTGATGGGACCGAAGATCTTGGCACAAAAGAGGCCGTCGCGCTCCGGCTTGAAGGTGCGATAGTTGATGGTCTCGGCTTTGGTCACCTCGCCGTAGCTCCACGAGAGGATCTTCTCGGGAGAGGCGATCGAGATGCGGATGGCGTTGAAATCCTTGACTGACTGTGGCTTGTCGAAGAGATTGACCGGCTGCACGTGAAATCTCCTTCCTGGGTTTCGGGTCACGCGGACCGGGTTAAGCCTTCAAAAGCTCCACGTCGAGGCAAAGACTCTGGAGCTCGCGAATTAAGACGTTGAACGACTCCGGCAACCCGGGGTCGTCGGGAACGTCGCCCTTGACGATCGCCTCGTAGACCTTGCTGCGCCCCTCGACGTCGTCGGACTTGACCGTCAGGAGCTCCTGGAGCGTGTAGGCCGCGCCGTAGGCTTCGAGCGCCCACACCTCCATCTCGCCGAAGCGCTGGCCGCCGAACTGGGCCTTACCGCCGAGCGGTTGCTGGGTGATGAGCGAGTAGGGACCGATCGAGCGGGCGTGGATCTTGTCGTCGACCAGATGGGAGAGCTTCAGGATGTAGATGTAGCCGACGGTGACTTTCTGCTCGAAGACCTCGCCGGTGACTCCGTCGTAAAGCCCGGTTTTGCCCGAGAGCGGCAGCTCCGCCGCCGCCAGGTAGTCTTTCAAGGTGCGCTCGCTCGCACCGTCGAACACCGGGGTGGCGAACTTGATCCCCAGGGCTTTTCCGGCCCAGCCCAGATGGGTTTCGAGGATCTGTCCGACGTTCATGCGGCTTGGCACGCCGAGCGGGTTCAAGACGACCTCCACCGGCCGTCCGTCGGGCAGATAGGGCATGTCCTCCTCGGGCAGGATGCGCGAGATGACGCCCTTGTTGCCGTGGCGTCCGGCCATCTTGTCGCCCACCTGGAGCTTGCGCTTCATGGCGATGTAGACCTTGACCAGCTTGATGACACCCGGGGGCAGCTCGTCGCCTTTCCGGAGGAGGGCGACCCGCTCGTCGCTGACGCGGTGGATGACGTCGATGTGGGAGTCGGTCTTGCGGTAGATTCTCTCCACCGTCTCCAGGACCTCGCTCGCGCCGAGCGGCAGGCGGAGGATCTCCTCGCGGTTCAAGCGAGCGAGGAGATCATGGTCGATCGCGCCGCCCTTTTCGACCAGCACGTCGCCGTCGGCGACGGTGACGTCGCGCATGACTTTCTGCCCCACGAGGTAGTCACGGATTTTCTTGTTGCGCTCCTCGGTCAGGATGCGGCTCTCGTCCTTGATGTTTTTCTGCAGGCGCGCGATCTCTTCCTCTTCGATCTCCTGGGCCCGCTTGTCTTTTTCGACGCCCTTGCGCGAGAAGATCTTGACGTCGACGACGGTGCCCTCGATGCCCGGTGGCACCTTCAGGCTCGCGTCGCGTACGTCGCCCGCCTTTTCGCCGAAGATGGCCCGCAGGAGCTTCTCCTCGGGGGTGAGCTGGGTCTCGCCCTTGGGCGTGACCTTGCCCACCAGGATGTCGCCGGCCTTGACCTTGGCTCCGATGCGGATGATCCCGGCCTCGTCGAGGTCGTGGAGCGCCGCTTCGGAGACGTTCGGGATGTCGCGCGTCACCTCCTCGGGGCCGAGCTTGGTGTCGCGGGCCTCGATCTCCAACTCCTCGATGTGGATCGAGGTGTAGTAGTCGTCCTTGACCAGCATCTCGGAGACCAGAATCGCGTCTTCGAAGTTGTAGCCCCGCCAGGGCATGAAGGCGACGAGGACGTTTCGGCCCAACGCGAGCTCGCCGTCGTCGGTGCACGGCCCGTCGGCCAGGACGTCGCCTTTTTTCACCCGCAGGCCTTCGGGCACCACGGGTTTCTGGTTCATGCAGGTGTTCTGGTTCGAGCGCCGGAACTTCGTCAGGGTGTAGATGTCGGCGCCGAAGTCCTTGGCCTCGCCGGTCTCGGGGTCCTCGCCCTCGACGCGGACGATGATGCGCTCGGCGTCGACCGAGTCGACCACGCCGCCCCGCGAGCAGACGACGACGGCGCCCGAGTCGCGGGCCACAGTGCCCTCGAGACCCGTGCCGACGATCGGCGACTCGCTGCGCAGCAGCGGCACCGCCTGGCGTTGCATGTTCGAGCCCATGAGCGCGCGGTTGGCGTCGTCGTGCTCGAGGAAGGGAATGAGCGCCGCGGCAACCGAGACGAGCTGTTTCGGGCTGATGTCCATGTACTCGACGCGCTCTCGCTCGACGGTGATGAAGTCGCCCCCGGCGCGGGCGATGACCCGCGCGTCGGTGAAGTTGCCCTTCTCGTCGATCACCGCGTTGGCCTGGGCGATGACGTACTTCTCCTCTTCCCAGGCGGTGAGGTAAAAAGCGTGGGGCTCGCATTCGACCTGCTGCTTGCCGGCGGCTTTGAGCTTCGCGTTCTCTTCCTCGAGCTCGTCGCCGGTGACGATCTCGCCCAGCTTCCAGGGACCTTCGACCACCTTGACGACCCGGAAGTGGTCGAGGACCCGGCCGTCCTTGACCAGCTTGTAGGGGCTCTCGATGAAGCCGTAGTCGTTGATCCGGGCAAAGGTCGCGAGCGAGGAGATGAGGCCGATGTTCGGACCTTCCGGGGTCTCGATCGGGCAGATCCGGCCGTAATGGGACGCGTGGACGTCGCGCACCTCGAAACCCGCCCGCTCGCGGGAAAGGCCTCCCGGTCCGAGGGCGGAGAGGCGCCGCTTGTGGGTCACCTCCGAGAGCGGGTTCGTCTGGTCCATGAACTGCGACAGCTGGGAGGAGCCGAAGAACTCCTTGATCGCCGCGATGACCGGCTTCGAGTTGATGAGGTCATGGGGCATCGCCGAGTCGATGTCCTGGTGGACCGACATCTTCTCCTTGATCGCCCGCTCCATGCGCACGAGGCCGATCCGGAATTGGTTCTCCAGGAGCTCCCCCACGGCCCGTACGCGGCGGTTGCCGAGGTTGTCGATGTCGTCGACCCGGCCGATGTCCTTGTGGAGCCGCAAGAGGTAGGAGATCACCCGGTAGAAGTCGTCGGCCGAGAGCGTCTTCTGCTCGACGGGGACCTCGGTGTCGAGCTTGATGTTGAACTTGAAACGGCCGACGCGGGAGAAGTCGTAGCGCTTGGCGTCGAAAAACATCCCGTAGAAAAGCGACCGTGCCGACTCCAGCGTCGGCGGATCTCCCGGGCGCATGCGCCGGTAGATCTCCATCAGCGCCTCCCGGGAATTGGTGGTGTGGTCCTTGGTGAGGGTGTTGGTCAGGATGTTGCCGCACAGCTCCCAGTCGGGGAAAAAGATCTCGAGGTCGCCGATCGTTCGTCCTTCCAGGCGCTCCTCGATGTCCTCGGGCACGAGCTCGTTGGCCTCGAAGAGGATCTCGCCGGTTTCAAGGTCCACCACGTCGGCGATGAAAAGCGCCCGCTCGAGGTCCGACATCTTGACGTCGCGCTCCACCGGCTCGCCCGAGTCGAGGGCTTCGATCTCGTCTTTTCTCAAGGCGATGCCGGCAAAGAGCTGAAAGGCCCGGCGGATGCCGCGGCTCTGGCGGTCTTTCAACCGCTCCTGCTCCAGGACGGCGGGCGGGATCGAGACGCTGAAGCGGCCCTCGCCGCCGAGCTTCAGGCCGATCGGCACGTAGAACTGCCGCAGGATGGCCTCGTTGGTTTCCAGGCCCAGGGCGCGCAGAAAAATCGAGCCGTGGAACTTCCGCTTGCGGTCGATGCGCACCGAGAGGACCTCTTTCTGGTCGTACTCGAACTCGACCCAGGAGCCGCGGTAGGGAATGATCTTGGAGAGGTAGGTGCGGGGGCCTTCTTTGGTGAAAAAGACTCCGGGGCTGCGGTGCAGCTGGCTGACGATGACGCGCTCGGTACCGTTGATGACAAAGGTCCCGAACTCGGTCATCAGCGGGATCTCACCGAAATAGACCTCTTCCTCCTTGGCGTCGCGCATCATGCGGGTGCCGGTCTCCGGGTCCTTGTCGTAGACGAAGAGGCGAAAGGTTACCTTGAGCGGCACGGCGTAGGTCATGCCGCGCTCGCCGCACTCGGAGATCGAGTAGGTGAGCTGGAGCTCCACCGGGCCGCCGCAGACGTCGCACTTGATCACTCGGTTCTTGTTGACCGAGCCGCATTCCTGGCAGGTGACGACCTCCTCGTGCGGGTGGTCGGTCATGATCTTCGACGAACAGTTGGAGCAGGTCATGCGCAGGTATTCAAGCCCCTTCAGGGTCCCGCACCTGCACTGCCAGTCGCCGATCGTGTACTTGACGAAGTCGAGCGAACACGTCTCCCGGAAGTCGGAAAAGGGGAAAATCGAAGTGAAGACCGCCTGCAGGCCATGGCTGCCGCGCTCCTCGGGGAGGAGGTTCATCTGCAGGAACCGCTCGTAGGAGCGGCGTTGGACGTCGATCAGGTTGGGGATCGGCAACGACGTCTTGATCTGGGAAAAATCCTTGCGTCCGTTCGTGGATGCCCGTTCGCTCATTGAATCTCCACGCTCCTTCCGGCGCTAGTTTGGGGATGCTGCTCGCTGAAAATGAAGAGGCACCATGCCCCGCTCGCCACCGATCGTGGCGAGAATTCGGGGCATGGTCGTTCGGTCTTGCGTATCGTCACGTTTTGGGGTACGGCTTGCTGCGCGCCGTCGCCAGACCGCCTTCTGGCCTACCACGGGACGGCCGCCGGCCGCCCCGTCCTGGTTTTCGGGGAAGCTACTTCAGGTCGACCTGGGCGCCGGCTTCCTCGAGCTGTTCTTTGATCTTCTCGGCCTCGTCTTTCGAGACGCTTTCCTTCACTGCCACCGGAGCCGACTCGACGAGCTCCTTGGCCTCCTTCAATCCCAACGCCGTGACCACACGCACCACCTTGATGACGTTGATCTTCTTGTCGCCATAGGAGGTCAGCATTACGTCGAACTCCGTCTGTTCCTCGGCCGCCGCCGTGTCGCTGGCGGCGCCCGGCGCCATGGCCACGGCCGCCGCCGCGGCCGACACCCCGTAGTGGTCCTCCAGGGCCTTGACGAGGTTGTTCAAATCTATGACCGTCATCTCGTCAATCTGCTTGATGAATTCCTCAGTCGCGATCGCCATTGTTCCTATCTCCTTGAGCTCTAATGGGGCATCTTGGGCTCGCCCCTCGGTATCTTGAATCCTGCTTAGACGAAAACTCTGTTCAGCCGTCGGACCCGGTCGCTCCTTGGCGGCTTTCTCCGATCTGGTCGAGCACCACCACGAGCTGGCGCGGGATCGCTGCCAGGCCGCGCGCCAGGCGCGTGATCGGCGACTGCAAGAGGAAGAGGAGCTTCGCCACGAGCTCTTCTCGGCTCGGCAGCTTGGCGATCGACTCGACCTGGTCCGCGTCGATCGGCACGCCGTCGACGAGCCCGCCTTTGAGCTCGAACGCTGGCACCTCTTTGCGGAACTCGGCGAGCGCCTTGGCGAGGCTCACCGCGTCGTCGCCGGTGTAGGCGACGGCCGTCGGGCCGACGAATTGCTCGGCGAGGGCTTGGAGGCTCTTGCCGTCGACGGCCAAGAGCGCCAGGGTGTTTTTCACCACCTGGTAGGAACCGCCGATCTCCCGGATGCGGTTGCGCAGGTCCGTGACCTGGGGCACCGTCACCCCCTTGAACCCCAACAGGAAAGCGTGCGGCGCCGCCGCCATGCCCGCCTGGTACTCGTCGATGAGCTCTTGTTTTTTGCTACGCGTCAGTGCCATCGCGCTTCCTCCTAGGCCTCGGCCGCGTGGAGCGCGGCGGCCTCGTCGAGCTTGAGCCCGGGGCCCATGGTCGAGGAAAGGCTGATGCCCAGGACGTACTTGCCCTTGGCGGCAGCCGGTTTGGCCCGCAGGATGGCGCCGACGAGCGCCAGGGTGTTCTCGCACAGCTTCTCGAGGGGGAAGCTGAGCTTTCCGAGCGGGGCGTGGATGATGCCGGTCTTGTCGACTCGGAACTCCACCTTACCCGCCTTGATGTCCCCGATCGCCTTGGTGACGTCCATCGTCACCGTGCCCGACTTGGGGTTGGGCATAAGCCCCCGGGGGCCGAGGACCCGGCCGAGGCGGCCCACCACCTTCATCATGTCGGGGGTGGAGATGACGGCGTCGAAATCGAGCCAGCCGTCCTGGATCTTTTTGGCCAGCTCGTCGCCACCCACATGATCCGCGCCGGCGTCTTCGGCCTCCTTGATCTTCTCGCCACTGGCGAAGACGAGGATGCGCACCGACCTGCCGGTGCCGTGGGGCAACACGACGTTGCCGCGCACCATCTGATCGGCGTGCTTGGGATCGACACCGAGGCGCATCGCGACCTCCAGCGTCTGGTCGAACTTGGTGAACGAGCACTCCTTCAAGAGCTCGATCGCCTCTTCCATCTGGTAGGGTCGCCGTTCGACCTTGGCGGCGGCCGCTCGATGGTTCTTGCCTTTTCTCGGCACGTTACCTTCTCCTAACCTCCGACCCGGACCGTGCCTCGATCCGCGTCGTCAGCGGTTCTAGGGTCGCGGGGGTCCCGGGGCATTCAGGCCTCGACCTTGATGCCCATCGAGCGGGCCGTCCCCGCGATGGTGTTGAATCCGGCCTGAAGCGACGCCGCCGTCAGGTCCGGTGTCTTCGTCTTGACGATCTCCTCGACCTGGGCCCGGGTGACCATGCCCACCTTGTCGCGGTTGGGCTCGCCGGACCCCTTGTCGATCCCCGCCGCTTTTTTGAGCAGGACCGCTGCCGGGGGGGTCTTGGTGATGAACGAGTAGGTGCGATCGGCGTAGACCGCGATGATGACCGGGATCGTGGTCCCCATCTGGTTCTGCGTCCGGGCATTGAACGCCTTGCAGAAATCCATGATGTTCACCCCCGCCTGACCGAGAGCCGGCCCGACCGGGGGCGCCGGCGTCGCCTGGCCGCCGGTGATCTGAAGCTTGATTTGACCGATGACTTTCTTCGCCATCTCACACCTCGTATCTTTCGTAGGGCCGGTTTTTGAGCCTGTTTAGAGTTTTTCCACCTGGATGAACTCGAGCTCCACGGGGGTCTGGCGGCCAAAAATCGTCACCATCACCTTGAGCGTCGAGCGGTCGACGTTGACCTCGTCGACCACACCCGAGAAGTTGTTGAACGGTCCGTCGATGATCTTGACCGGCTCGCCTTTCTCGAAGACGTACTTGGGCTTGGGCTTCTCCTTGGCCGAGGCCACCTGCTCCAGGATCTGGTCGACTTCCTCCTGGGTGAGCGGGGTCGGTTTCTTGCCCGTGCCCACGAAGCCCGTTACCTTCGGGGTGTTCTTGACCACGTGCCAGGCCGGGTCGGACATCTCCATCTCGACCAGGATGTAGCCGGGGAAAAACTTCCGCTCGGTGACGCGCTTCTTGCCGCCCTTCATTTCCTCCACGGTCTCGGTCGGGATCTTGACCTCCCCGAACTGATCGCCCATCCCCAGCGCCTCGGCGCGCTGGTGAAGAGTCGCCGCGACGCGCTCCTCAAACCCCGAGTAGGTGTGGACGATGTACCATTTGCGCTCGGTCGACATCACAACCCCAGAGTTTCGAAGGTCCATTGGTAGGCCTTCAGGATGATCTGATCGGAGATCCACAGGTAGAGGGCGAAAATGACGCTCACCACCACCACCACGATCGTGGTCTGGATGACCTCGGTCCGCGGCGGCTTGGTGACCTTGCCCCACTCCCCCTTCACCTCGACCACGAAGACCTTGGAGGTCTTCCACCACCGGGGGACGGCCTCGTTCGTTTTTTCGACCCAGCGGTAGCGAAGCTGGAGGACGACCAGGATCACGGCGACGAGGCCCAGGGCGTAGAGCCACCTCTGCCAGGTCTCTTGCGCGTCCCACCAGGTCGCCCAGGCGGCGGATTGCTCGACGATGCCGCCCTCAGGGGCGACGCTCTCCGGTTCGCCGGCCGCCTGGGCGCCACTTTCCTGGGCGGCCCACGCCGGCAGTCCGAGCAAGGCGACCAGCATTGCGGCCAGAACTAAGAATCGTACGTGAGTCATCGTTTCGTCTCGTCGTGAAACGGCGCGGCACCGATTCGTTCCGCGCCGCGCGCTGTCGTCGAGCCTGCGCTCCACAGATGTGTTCTTCATGGGTTGGCAGGGCAGGAGGGAATCGAACCCCCAACCGCCGGTTTTGGAGACCGGTGCTCTACCAATTGAGCTACTGCCCTATCCACTGGACTCCTACTCGACGATCTCGGTGACGGTGCCGGCACCTACGGTGCGGCCACCCTCCCGGATCGCGAACCGGACGCCTTTCTCCATGGCGATCGGAGCGATGAGCTCCACCTCCAGGTTGACGTTGTCGCCCGGCATCACCATCTCCGTGCCTTCCGGCAGGTTCGAAGAACCCGTGACGTCCGTCGTCCGGAAGTAGAACTGCGGACGGTAGCCGTTGAAAAACGGCGTGTGGCGACCGCCCTCTTCTTTGGTCAGCACGTAGACCTCGCCCTTGAACTTTGTATGCGGCGTGATCGAGCCCGGCTTCGCGAGCACCTGGCCACGCTCCACCTCGTCTTTCTTGGTGCCGCGCAAAAGAACGCCGACGTTGTCGCCCGCCTCGCCCTGGTCGAGGAGCTTGCGGAACATCTCGACGCCGGTGACGACCGTTTTTGACGTCTCCCTGATGCCGATGATCTCGATCTCCTCGCCCACCTTGACCACGCCGCGCTCGATCCGGCCCGTCACCACCGTGCCGCGGCCCTGGATCGAGAAGATGTCCTCGATCGGCATCAGGAAGTCCTTGTCGATGGCGCGCTCCGGCAGCGGGATGTAGCTGTCGACCGCATCGATCAGCTCCATGATCTGCGCGCCCCACTCGTCCTCCGGATCGCCCGACTCCAGGGCCTTTAGGGCCGAGCCGCGGATGATCGGGATGTCGTCGCCCGGGTACTCGTAGGAGGAGAGGAGCTCGCGAAGCTCCAGCTCGACAAGCTCCAGGAGCTCCTCGTCGTCGACCATGTCGCACTTGTTCATGAAGACCACGATCGCCGGCACGCCCACCTGGCGGGCCAGCAGGATGTGCTCGCGGGTCTGCGGCATCGGGCCGTCGGCCGCCGAGACCACGAGGATCGCGCCGTCCATCTGCGCGGCGCCCGTGATCATGTTCTTCACGTAGTCGGCATGGCCCGGGCAGTCGACATGCGCGTAGTGGCGGTTCTCCGACTGGTACTCGACGTGGGCGGTCGCGATCGTGATGCCGCGCTCGCGCTCTTCCGGCGCCTTGTCGATGTCATCAAAGGCGGTGAACTCCGCCAGGCCCTTCTTTGAAAGGACGCTCGTCATCGCCGCCGTCAGCGTCGTCTTGCCGTGGTCGACGTGCCCGATCGTACCGACGTTGACGTGGGGCTTCGTGCGTTCATACTTCTCCTTGGCCATGGTCTTCGAAACGCCTCCTCTAAAAACGGCCCACAGCGTCTTCTTCGCTGGGCCGTGCGGCTGGTTGGTCTGGATTTGCTGTCTCGGGATGCCGAGGCGCCGCCTGGAAAGGCCCTCTCGGCAACGAAGCTGGAGCCCACGAGCGGATTTGAACCGCTGACCCCGTCCTTACCAAGGACGTGCTCTACCCCTGAGCCACGTGGGCCGAAGACTTGTTCCCCCTGCTCGCCGAAGCCGTTCAGCGAGCCGTCACCAGCGCTTGTTTCTCCTAGTTAAGTCCGCCTCTACCTGGATCTGCTGCGAGCCGGCGAGCGTAGCCCACCACGGGTGCCGCGGGGGCACCCGGAGACAAGATTACAGACCCTAGCAGGATCCGACCTCCCTGTCTACCCCCAAAACGGGGCAAATCGTCGACGGAAGCCTGGTCGCTCGTGTGGAGCGGGAGACGGGATTCGAACCCGCGACCAACAGCTTGGAAGGCTGTGACTCTACCCCTGAGTTACTCCCGCCGATACGAGTCGCCCCCCCGGGGGGGCGGCGACGGTTCCAACTTGGTGGAGGTGGATGGACTTGAACCACCGTAGGCATTACGCCGGCAGATTTACAGTCTGCTGCCTTTGACCACTCGGCCACACCTCCGGAGAGCTCGACGCCTGGGCTCCGGGCAAGGCGCGCTCGCTGCCGGAGCCGGCACCCGGATTCGAACCGAGGACCTACTGATTACAAGTCAGTTGCTCTACCAGCTGAGCTATGCCGGCCTTTCCGGGACCGCAGCGACACCGCCACCGGCACGCCGGCAGCGGCAGGTCGGGAATTCTACAGCCCCCCGCCCAGGCTGGCAAGAGTGGATTTGGGTTTTGGCGAGCGCGGGGCTCTCCGGCCCTCACCCCCTCTGCCGCACGGCCTCATAGAGCAGCGCCGCCGCCGCGGTCGCCAGGTTGAGCGACTCGACGCGGCCGCGCATGGGCAGTCCCACCAGGTGATCGCACAGCGACCTCGTTCGCTGGCGAAGCCCCTTCTCTTCGCCCCCGAGGCAGAGGAGGACCCGGCCCGTCAGGTCGACCTCCCAGGGTGGGACGCCCACCGCGACGGCGCCGAAGCACCAGAAGCCTTCGGTCTTCAGCACCTCGATCTCCCGCGCCGAGTTGGTGATCCGCTCGAGGTCAAGGTGCTCGCTGGCCCCCGCCGAGGTGCGAACGACCGCGGGAGTAAACGGTGCCGAGCCGCGGTCGCGGACCATCACCCGCCCCACCCCGGCTCCCTCGCAGACCCGTAGCAGGGCTCCGAGGTTGCGTGGGTCCTGGACGTCCTCGACCAGGACCACGAGATGCGGGTCGCCGCCCGAGGGCCGTGCGTCCTCTTCTGGGGCAGCGACGACCGCGGCACCGGGACGCCGGCCGCCGGGGACGAGCTCGGCGGCGAAGCCGTTGTGGGAGCCGAAGCCGACGCCGAGGCGCGCCGCGAGGTCGCGCTCCGAGACCTCGAGGAGCGTCAGGCGGTGTCGGCGGGCGAGCTCTTCGACCTCGCGCCGCCGCGCCCCGGACCGGTGGCGCACGACGAGCACCTCGCGCACCGTCTGCGGACGGTGACGCAGGAGCTCGCGGACCGGGTGGAAGCCGTAGACGAGCTCCAGCCCTACACCTCCAAGATGTCTTTTTCTTTCTTCTGAAGGGTCTCGGCGATCTGCTGGATGTAGTGGTCGTGGAGTCTTTGCATCTCGTCGTGGCCGCGGTGCTCGTCGTCCTCGCCGAGCTCCTTGTCCTTCGTCATGGTCTTCAGGTGCTCGTTGCCCTCGCGGCGTGCCTGGCGCACGGAGTTGCGGCCCGACTCGGCCATGTCGTTGGCCCGCTTGACCATCTCCTGGCGCCGCTCCTCGGTCAGCGCCGGGACCGGGATGCGGATCACCTTGCCGTCGTTGGACGGATTGAGCCCCAACCCTGACACGTGGATCGCTCTCTCCATCGCCGGGATCTGCGTCGTGTCGTAGGGCTGGGCAACGAGCATCGAGGCGTCGGCCACCGTGACGTTGGCCAACTGCTTCAAGGGTGTCGGCGTCCCGTAGTAGTCGACCATGACGCCGTCGAGGATCACCGGCGAAGCGCGGCCGGTGCGCAGCTGCTTCAGCTCCTCGTGGAAGTGGTCCAGGGCGTCCTTCATCTTGAGCTCGGTCTCACGGTACAGTTCCTGCATCACGTTCCTCCTGGCCTGCCGAGGGGGCTTGGGTCGGCGGCCTACGTCATCTTCCAAACCTCCGCCGATCCTGCCGCGCTTCGGCTTCCATGTCAAACCTGGAGAGCGCCCTTTGCCGACACCTGACGAGCCTCTCGCGCGCCAAGAACGTCTCCCCCCCCGACGCCTGCCGCTCCTCTATTTCGCCTTCGCCTACCTCTCGCTCGCCACGGCCTTCGCGGCTTTCGCCCTCGCCCCGCGGAGCCTGCTCGGCTTTTATTACCACCCGCGGCTCATCTTCGTCGTCCACCTCGTGACGCTCGGCTGGATCACGGCCTCGATCCTCGGCGCGCTCCACCTGGTGGGGCCGATGGCGCTCAGGACACCGATGCCGGCGCGCAAGAGGGACTACTGGATCTTCGTCCTCTACGTTTTCGGCGCGACGGGGGTGATCTTCCACTTCCTGGTCGAGGAGTTCTCGGGCCTCGGACTCTCGGGGCTGATCGTCGCCTGGTGCGTCGGCGAGGTGGGCTCAAAGACTCTGCGGCCTCTCTTCCGCGCTCCGAGCGTGCCCGGGGCGGTCAAGCTCCACTTCGTCTTCGCCTTTGCCAACTTCATGGCTGCGGCGACGCTCGGCGCGCTGCTCGCCTTCCACAAGCTCTGGCCCTTCCTACCCGGCTACGTCATGTCGAACGTCTACGCCCACGCCCACATGGCGACGCTCGGCTGGGCGACGATGACGGTCTTTGCCGCGGCCTACCGGCTGCTGCCGATGTTCTTGCCGTCGGCCATGCCTGAGGGCTGGAGGCTTTACCTGACCGGCATCGTCTTCGAGGTGGGTGTCGTGGGGCTTTTTGTCGCCTTGCTCTTCCAGAGCTCCTGGGTGGGCGGCTTCGCCGTGGTGACGGCTCTCGGGATCGCGGGCTTTTTCGGCCACGTCGTGCGGATGAAGCTCCAGCCCCGCCCCGCTCCCCGCGGCCTCCTAAGGCCCGACCTGGGCGTCGCCCAGGCGCTCGTCGCCCTCGCCTACCTCCTGGGCAGCACCGCCCTCGGGCTCTATCTCGCCTTCGCAGAGACCACGGAGACGACGCTGCGCCTCGCCGCGGTCTACGGCGTCACGGCGCTGGTAGGGTTCCTCGCCCAGATGGTGGTGGGGATCGCGGGCCGGCTTCTGCCCATCTACTCCTGGCTCGTCGCCTACTCGGGCGCGACGGCCGAGGACCCCACGCCGCCCGAGAAGACGCCCCACGAGCTCGTCGACCGACGCTGGCAGGGTCTCGCCTTCGCCCTCTGGACGGTGGGCGTGCCGCTGCTCGCGGCGAGCTTTTACACCGTCAGCGCCACGCTCGCCGCCGTGGCGGGCTGGCTGCTCCTCGCCGCGGTCTTAAGCGGCGCCGCAAGCTACGCGGCCGTTTGCCGCGACGCCTGGGGAACACCGCAACCTCGTCCCGGAGATCGCGTAGACTAGTGTCCCTAAACTGCGAAAGGAAACCGTCATGCTGCGACGTACTCTCCCGATCCTCATGCTGGCCCTGTTGGTGGCGCTCCCCGTCCTCGCCGGTGAGCGCGAGAACGCGCTCCGTGAAGCGGCCACGGCCGGTGACATCGATTCCGTGAAGAAGCTCCTCGCCGAGGGCCTCGACGTCGATGCTCCCGTCAACGACTACGGCTCCACGGCACTCACCTTCGCGGCCGGCGGCGGGCACCTGGAGCTCGTCCGCTTCCTGGTCGAGAAGGGCGCCGACGTCAACGTCACGGACACCTTCTACCAGTTCACCCCGGTAACGAACGCTGTTTTCGAAGACCGCGCCGAGGTCGCGGCCCATCTCGTCGAGCATGGCGCGGACGCTTTCGGCGCGGCCAGGGCGTCGCTCTTTGGCGGCAAGACCGAGGTCATGAAAGCCGTGCTCGGCACCGGCAAGCTCTCGGCCGAGCAGCTCACGCAGCTGCTCCAGATGGCCAAGTCTCGCACCGACGCCGAGGAAGCCGTCACCGCCCTCGGGGCCGCCGGCGCCAAGCCGCCGCCGCCGTCGCAGCTCAAGCTGTCGCCCGAAGCCCTCGCTCCTTTCACGGGAAGGTTCTTGCTGAGCCAGCTCGGGATCGAGCTCTCCTTCACGGTGGAGGAGGGTGTGCTCACGGTGAGAAACCACGCCAACGACCCCCCGGAGCCCGCGGCTCTCGAGCCTCTTGAGGCCACCCGCTTCCGGAGCACCGGCTCGGGCTCGGAGTACGCTTTTGAGCTCGAAGGCGAGAACGTCACCGGCTTCAAGCTCTTCTCCCTCGGACGCGACGAGCCCTACCAGTTCGTCCGCCAGGAGGAGGCGCCCGCCGGGGCCGATGCCCAGGCCGAGGCGCCCGCTGTGGCTGAGACGCCCACCGAGGCGGAGGCGGCCGTGCCGGCGAAGACGGTGATCCCGCCCGGTGCCGCCGGCCGCGACTGGCCCGCCTTCCGCGGCCCCAACGCCGCCGGCACCGCCCAGGGCGACCCGCCGTTCGCCTTCAACGCCGCGGAGGGTAAGAACGTTCGCTGGAAAACCGCGATTCCCGGCCGTGCCCATTCGAGCCCCATCGTCTGGGGCGACCGCCTCTTCGTGACCACCGCGGTGGCTGAGAAGGGAGAGGGGGAGTTCCGCCACGGCCTCTACGGCGACATCGACGAGGCCGAGATCAACTCCGCCTACAGCTGGCAGGTCTACGCGCTCGACGCAAGGTCGGGCGAAGTCCTTTGGCACCGAGTGGCCGCCGAGGGTATGCCGCGCGCCGCCCGCCACACCAAGGCCACCCAGGCCAACTCGACGCCCGCGACCGACGGCAAGCACCTGGTGACGACCCTGGGCTCGGAGGGCCTCTACTGCTACGACCTCGACGGCAAGCTCCTGTGGAAAAAAGACCTCGGCCGGCTCGACGTCGGCTGGTTCTACGATTCGTCGATCCTCTGGGGCCACTCCTCCTCGCCGATTCTCTACAAGGATATGGTGATCCTCCAGGTCGACCGCGGCAGCGACCCCTTCATCGCCGCCTACGCGCTCGCCGACGGCCGCGAGCTCTGGCGTACGGCCCGCGAGAACCTCCCCTCCTGGGGCACGCCGACGCTGCTCGAGGGCGAAGGCGGGGTGGAGCTCATTACCAACGGCTCGCGCTTCATCCGCGCCTACGACCCCATGACCGGCCAGGAGCGCTGGAGCCTCGGCCCTCACTCCGAGGTCACGGTCGGCACGCCGGTGGTGGGCCACGGCCTGGTGTTCGTGACCGGCGGTTATCCGCCGGTGCGGCCGGTCTATGCCGTACGTCCCGGAGGCGAGGGCGACATCTCGCTCGCCGAAGGAGCCGCGTCGAGCGAGCACGTCGCCTGGAGCCACGACCGCGACGGCACCTACATCCCGACGCCGATCGTCTACGGCGACCAGCTCTATACCCTCTCGAACAGCGGGGTCCTGATCAGCTATGACGCACGGAGCGGCGAGCGCCTCTACCGCGAGCGCGCCGCGGGACGCGGCGGCGTGGCTTTCTCCGCGTCGCCGGTCGCCGCCGCGGGACGGCTCTACCTGACGAGCGAGGAGGGCGACGTCTACGTCGTCAAGGCCGGCAAGGAATTCGAGCTCCTGGCCACGAGCTCCCTGGGCGAGATCGTGATGGCCACTCCGGCGATTTCCGGGGACATGCTCTACTTCCGTTCGCTGCAGCACCTCTTTGCCATCGGCGAGGCGCCGGAGGAGGGCGAGGGCGCCGCTTCGTCGCCCTGAGATGCGCGTCTTCCTGATCCATGGCATGGGGCGGACCCCGGCCTCGATGTGGGTCCTCGACCGCCGCCTGCGCGCGGCGGGCTACCTGCCGAGCCTCTTCGGCTACTTCGTCACCGTTTCCGACCTCGACGTGATCGCCGCGCGCTTCCTGCGCCACGTCGAGCGGGTCCGCGAGGCCGACGCGGCACAGCACGACGACGGCGGCTACGCGGTCGTCAGCCACTCGCTGGGCGGCATCATCACCCGGCTGGCGGCGCCGCGGCTGCCTCCCGGCTGGCGGGCCTTCACGATGCTCGCGCCGCCCAACCGTCCCCCGGCCGTGGTGACCGGCGTTCTCGGCGAGCTCAAGCTCTTTCGCCTCTTCACCCGGGACGCCGGCCGCAAGCTCAAGGACCCGGCGTTCTACCGCGGGCTGCCCAAGCCATCGGTGCCGACGCTGGTGATCGCCGGCACCGGCGGACCGAGGCTCGCGAGGCTCCACCTCGACGCCCCCAACGACGGCCTGCTGCGTGCCGAGGAGACCCTCCTCGAAGACACCGAGCACGTCGAAGTCGACGCGATGCACACCTTCCTGATGAACCGGACCGACGTCCTGGACACGATGCGGGCCTTCTTTTCCCGGCACGGCTTCGAGCCCGCCGCCGCAGAACAAGCTCCTCCTACCCGCCCGGCGTGGTAGAATCGTCTTACGCCCCAGCCCTACTTCTGTCGAGCTCTCTATTAGGAGGTCCTCATGCCAGAGCACACCTGTACGTGTCACTCCCTGCAATGCATCATGCCCCCCCACATGGTCGACGCCGTCAAGATGCGGGGCACCCCCGAGATGAAGAAGATGGTCGAGGAGATCGAGCAGCAGGCCGCCGAGGCCCGCGGCGCCCGGACGCTTGCCGCTCCCGCCGGCGGCTACAAGGTGGCGCCGCGCCTCGCGGCCGACGAGGCGCCCGCGGTCCGGCGCGAGGTCTACGACGCGAAAAACCGGCCCAGGCTCCCGGGCGAGCTGGTGCGCAGCGAAGGCGACGGCGACTCCAAGGACACCGCCGTCAACGAGGCCTACGACGGCGCCGGGGAAGTCTACAGGCTCTACCTGGAGGTCTTTAAGCGCAACTCCCTCGACGGCGAGGGGCTGCTCATAAAGTCGAGCGTCCACGTCCGCAGGAGCTTCAACAACGCCTTCTGGGACGGCTCTCAGATGGCCTACGGCGATGGCGACGGGGTGATCTTCACGCCGCTCACCGGATCGCTCTCGGTGATCGGCCACGAGCTCTCCCACGGCGTCGTCCAGTTCTCGGGCGGCCTCGTCTACCAGGACCAATCCGGCGCCTTGAACGAGAGCTTCGCCGACGTTTTTGGCGCTCTCTCGGTCCAGTACAGCAAGAGCCAGAGCGCCGCCGAGGCCGACTGGCTGATCGGCAACGAGATCCTCGGGTCCGACATTCAGGGCGAGGCCCTACGCTCCATGAAGGCCCCGGGGCTCGCCTACGACGACCCGATCCTCGGCAAGGACCCGCAGCCCTACCACATGGATCTTTTCGTCAACACCTTCTCCGACAACGGCGGCGTCCACGTCAACTCGGGGATCCCGAACCACGCCTTCTACCTGCTCTCGCAGCTGCTCGGCGGTAACGCCTGGGAGAAAGCCGGCCCCATCTGGTACGACACCATGCAGGAGATCAACAACCCCCACGCCACCTTTGCCGAGTGGGCCGACAAGACCGTCGAGGTAGCGCGCGCCCGCCACGGCGTCGGGAGCCGCGAGGCGGCGTTCACGCGGCGCGCCTGGAAGCTGGTCGGGTTGAGCGTCTGATGAAGCTGCACCTCGCCTGCTCGGGCGGTTTCGCGAACCTGCGCATCGAGGGCAGCGTCGACACGGCCGAGCTCCCGGAAGAGCTGGCGCGCCGGGTCGAGCGGGAGCTCCACCCCGAAAAGCTCGCCGCCGCCGGTGCGGCGGCGGCGAGCCCGCTGGTGGCCGACGGCCAGCAGTACGAGCTGACGCTCCTCTCGGAAGGGGAGGAGGGCGGTGCCCGCCAGCACCGGCTCGACGACTCGGCGCTTTCCGAGGGCCTCTGCGAGGTCCTCGACGAGCTACGCCTGGAGATCGTCCGCCGCAAGCGGGCCGCCGCGCAAGGCGAGTGACAGCCCGAAAGGGATCTGTGTAGGGGCGCACGGCCGTGCGCCCCCGTCCCGGCGGGTAGGTCGCTTCCTCCACCCACCTGGGGGTGGAAATCTCGTCGCCCGGTGCAGTAGGGTTCTCTTGCGGGCGTCGTGGCGCTTCCTTTCTCCCCCCTCCCTCCTGCCGCCACCGTCCCTCAGAGGGCTTCTGCACAAGCTCCAAGACTTCAGCACAATCAGGCGATCAAGCCACAACTCAGGAGTAACCGAGGTGTCGGAAACCGTCGACGGATTCATGCAGCGGGTGCAAGCCAAAAACCCGAACGAGACCGAGTTCCTCCAGGCGGTCCAGGAGGTGGTGGAGTCGATCTGGCCGGTGATCGAGTCGACGCCACGCTATCGCAGCGGCAAGATCCTCGACCGTATCGTCGAGCCCGAGCGCGTCATCATGTTCCGGGTGCCGTGGATGGACGACCAGGGCGAGGTCCACGTCAACCGGGGCTTCCGGATCGAGATGAACAGCGCTCTCGGCCCCTACAAGGGCGGCCTGAGATTCCACCCCAGCGTCAGCCTCTCGATCTTGAAGTTCCTGGCCTTCGAGCAGGTGTTCAAGAACAGCCTGACCACCCTGCCCATGGGCGGCGGCAAGGGCGGCTCCGACTTCGATCCCAAGGGCAAGAGCGAGAACGAGGTGATGCGCTTCTGCCAGACCTTCATGGCCGAGCTGCAGCGTCACATCGGGCCGAATACCGATGTCCCGGCCGGCGACATCGGTGTCGGAGGCCGGGAAATCGGCTACCTCTTCGGCATGTACAAGAAGCTGCGCAACGAGTTCACGGGTGTCTTGACCGGCAAGGGCCGCAACTGGGGCGGCTCGCTCATCCGGCCGGAGGCGACCGGCTACGGGACGGTCTACTTCGCCGTCGAGATGCTGAGAACCCGCGGCGAGACGCTCGCCGGCAAGCGGGTCTCGATCTCCGGCTCCGGCAACGTGGCGCAGTACGCGTCCGAGAAAGTCCTGGAGCTCGGCGGCAAGATCCTGACGCTCTCCGATTCGAGCGGCACGGTCTACGACGAGGCCGGCATCGACTCCGCGAAGCTCGACTACGTCATGGATTTAAAAAACAACCGGCGCGGCCGCATGCACGAGTACGTCGAGCAATACCCGGAGGCGGAGTACTTCGAAGGCCGGCGTCCGTGGTCGGTCGAGTGCGACGTCGCCCTGCCCTGCGCGACCCAGAACGAGATCATCGAGGCAGAAGCCGAGACGCTGCTGAAAAACGGCTGTACCTGTGTCGCCGAGGGCGCCAACATGCCCACCGAGCCCGACGCGGTGGTAAAATTCCTCGCCGCCGGCATTCTCTACGGTCCCGGCAAGGCCGCCAACGCCGGCGGCGTCGCCGTCTCGGGGCTGGAGATGACCCAGAACGCCCAGCGCCTCGCCTGGACCCGGGAAGAGGTCGACAAGCGCCTGCACATGATCATGACGGAAATCCACGCCACGTGCGTGCGCCACGGCCGCGACGGCGACTTCGTCAACTACGTCGACGGTGCCAACGTCGGCGGCTTCATCAAGGTCGCCGACTCGATGCTCGACCAGGGGCTCGTCTAGAAGGCGGATTCTCGGATGGCGGGTTTCGGCCAGGGCCCTCGGCTCCGGAGGTTTCACGATCTGATGCCCTTCCGGGTCCGGGAGGTCCTGATCGTCGCCTCGCCATACGACGCGTTCAT
Organism: uncultured bacterium; assembly: GCA_965371445.1. GTDB lineage: Bacteria > Acidobacteriota > Thermoanaerobaculia > Multivoradales > J023 > DASWIG01. The sequence continues at coordinate 24,508 of CBDUYN010000105.1, forward strand.
CCTCGAGGAAGACGGGCTCTTGACCGAGCAGGTCTTCCTCGAGTACCGCGACCTGTCGCTCCCCGCCTCGCCGCGTTTCACCCACGTCGCAACCGGTGAGGAGGCGATCCAGAAGCTGATCGAGCGCCGCTTCGACCTGATCCTCACCATGACGCGGCTCTCCGACATGGGTGTGAACGCTTTTGGCCGCCGCGTCAAGGACCTGCGGCCGGGGCGGCCCGTGGTGCTCCTGGCGCTCGACCCGAAAGAGACCCACGACCCGGGCTTCAAGATCGACCGGCGGGCGATCGACGCCGTTTTCCTGTGGAACGGCGACGCCCGGATCCTGCTCGCCATCGTCAAGTACGTCGAGGACCGCGACAACGTCGACCACGACATCCAGAAGGGCAACGTGCGGGTGATCATCATGATCGAGGACTCGCCGCGTTACTACTCGTCGTTTCTCGGCATGCTCTACCACGAGCTCATGAAGCACGCGCGCTCGCTCTACAAGGAGGGCTTGAACGAGCTGCAGCGCCGGATGTACATGAGCTCGCGGCCCAAGATCCTCCATGCCACCTCCTACGAGGAAGGCCTGCGGCTTTTCGAGGCCTATCAGAAGAACACGATCGCCATCATCTCCGACGTCGGCATCCTGCGCCGCGGTGAGCTCGACTCCGAAGCCGGCCTCGACTTGGTCCGCATCGCCCGCGGCGTCGACCGGGAGCTGCCGGTGCTGCTCCAGTCCTCCGACCCCAAGGTGCGCGAGAAAGCCGAGGAGCTCAAGGCGGTCTTCGTCGACAAGGCATCTCCCAAGCTCCTGGCGGAGATCCGCGCCTTCCTGTCGACGAACCTCGGCTTCGGCACCTTCGTCTTCCGCAATCGCCAGGGCGAGGAGCTGGCCCACGCGCACGACATCCGCGAGCTCAAGCAGAAGTTGGCCACGGTCGAGGAGGAGTCGATCCAATACCACTCCAGGCACAACCATTTCTCGATGTGGCTCATGGCGCGCAGCGAGTTCGACCTGGCCGAGGAGCTACGGCCGAAGCGCCCCGAGGACTTCTCGAGCGTCGAAGGGTTGCGCAACCACATCATCCAGGTCCTCCAGACCGCCCATGAGAGCCGCCGGGGAGCGATCTCGGACTTCAGCCGGGCGCATTTCGAATCCGACCTCATGACCCGCCTGGGCGACGGTGCCATGGGCGGCAAGGCCCGGGGAATCGCTTTCCTCTACAGCCGGCTTGCGGACTTCGCCGACGAGCTCCCCGAAGGCCTTGACGTCCGTTTCCCCAAGTCGACGGTCATCGCCTCGGAGCACTTCGACGCGTTCATGGACGAGAACGACCTCGGCTTCGTCCACACCTGCGACGACGACGAGGAGATCGACCGGCGGTTCCTCGACGCGCGGCTTCCCGCCTCGCTGGAGAGCGACCTGGCCTTCCTCCTGGGGGTGGTCGAGGGGCCGCTTGCGGTGCGCTCCTCGTCGATGCTCGAAGATTCGCTCCACCAGCCCTTCGCGGGGATTTACACGACGTTGATGATCCCCAACGACGCCCCCGACCCCCACACCCGCTTGAACGAGCTCTGCGCTGCCATCAAGCTCGTCTACGCCTCGACGTTCCACAAGAACGCCAAGAGCTACCTCCAGTCGACGGGCAAGCTCATTGAGGACGAGAAGATGGGGGTGATCATCCAGCACCTGGTGGGGCAGCGCCTGGGCGAGCGCTTCTACCCCAGCTTCTCCGGGGTCGCCGAGTCGTACAACTTCTACCCGATCGGAAACCAAAAGGCCGAAGACGGCGTGGTCCATCTGGCCCTGGGCCTGGGCCGCTTCGTCGTCGACGGCGGGGCCGCGATGCGCTTCAACCCGCGCATGCCCGGGGTCCTGCCGCCCCATGGGAGCGTCAAGGCGATGCTCCACAACACCCAGCGGACCTTTTACGCGCTCGACATGGACCGCGAGTGCTGCAACCTGGGATCGGACCTCACCACGACGGTCCGCGAGTACGACCTCAAGGTGGCCGAGGACGACGGGACGCTCGCCCCGGTGGGCTCGGTGTTCTCCGCCGACGACCGCCGGGTGCGCGACGACCTCTCGCTTCCCGGGCCGCGGATCGTGACTTTTAACAACATCCTGCGCCACAAGGCCATTCCGCTCGCCGAGACCCTGTCGTTCATCCTCGACGTCGTCGAGGAAGGCATGGGTGGGCCGGTGGAGCTGGAGTTCGCCTGCGACATGGGCGACAGGGGACGGCGCGTGCGGCGTGGTAGGAAGAGGCGGCGTCCGACGCTTTACCTCCTCCAACTGCGTCCCTTCGCGGCGCTCGCCAAGCGCGGCGGGAAAACGGCCCTACAGCTCGTCCCCGAAGAGTGCCTCTGCGTGTCGTCCAGGAGCCTCGGCCACGGGGTTGACCAGTCGATCTCCGACGTCGTCTACGTGGCCCCCGAGCGCTGGCAGGCCTCAAAGAACCAGAAAGTGGCGGCGCAGGTCGCCGAGCTCAACGACTTGCTCGGCAAGGAGGGCCGGCCGTACCTCCTGATCGGACCCGGCCGCTGGGGCTCGGCCGACGAGTGGCTGGGCATCCCGGTGAATTGGTCGCAGATCTCGAACGTCCGGGTGATCGTCGAGGCCTCGCCGGCCGGCTACGACGTCGAGCCTTCCCAGGGGACGCATTTCTTCCAAAACATCACGTCGCTTCGCCTCGGGTACCTCACCCTGCCGGCGGGGGCCGAGAAGGGCCCGGACGCGACCGACTTCCTCGACTGGGCGTGGCTCGACGCGCAGCCGGCGCACCGCGAGACCGAGCACCTGCGTCACATTCGTCTCTCAGAGCCCCTGACCGTCGTCCTGAACGGCCCCGACGGGCGCGGCTCCATCGCCCGTCCCGGCGTCGTGCCCTACAACGGGAGCGGCAAGTTTCCACGTCCCGAAACCCGGCGGGGCTTGAATCGCCGCCGCAAGAGCTGAACCCCCTACCCGTTTGGTGGGAGCCAACCCATGATCTCCAAGGTCGTCTCTGCTGAAGAAGCTGTTGCCGTGATCAAACCCGGAGACCGGGTTTTCGTCCATACCGCCGCCGCCGCGCCGCGCCACCTCGTCGAGGCGATGACCGCGCGCGCCCCGGAGCTCGAGGACATCGAGGTCGTCCATCTCCACACCGACGGCCCGGCCCCCTACGCCGCGCCGGAGCATGCCGACACCTTCCGCGTCAACGCGTTGTTCGTCGGCGCGAACGTCCGCGGCGCGGTCAACGAGGGCCGCGCCGACTACCTGCCGATCTTCCTCTCCGAGATCCCGAGGCTTTTCAACGAAGGGATCCTGCCGCTCGACGTCGCCCTGGTGCAGGTCTCGCCGCCCGACAAGCACGGCTACTGCTCGCTCGGCGTCTCGGTCGACGCCTCGCTCGCCGCGGTGCGCTCGGCCCGTTGGGTCCTCGCCCAGGTCAACCCGCAGATGCCCCGCTCGCACGGCGACGGGCTGATCCACGTCCGCAACATCCACGCCAGGGTGGAGGTCGACGAGGCGCTGCCCGAGGCTCCGCGTCCCAAGCTCACCGAGATCGAGCACAAGATCGCCCGCCACGTCGCCGGCCTCGTGGAGGACGGCGCGACGCTCCAGACGGGGATCGGCGCCATCCCCGACGCCGTCCTCGAGGCCCTGACCGAGCACCGCCGGCTGGGGATCCACACGGAGATGTTCTCCGACGGCCTGGTCGACCTCGTCGAGTCGGGTGCCGTGACCGGCGAGGAAAAGGTCAAGCACCCGCGCAAGATCGTCGCCACGTTCGCCGTCGGCACGCGCCGCCTCTACGACTTCATCGACGACAACCCGAGGGTCGTGATGCTCGACGTGGGCTACGTCAACGACACGGCGGTGATCCGCCGCAACCCGCGGGTGACGGCGATCAACAGCGCCATCGAGGTCGACCTGACGGGCCAGGTCTGCGCCGACTCGATCGGCACGCGCCAGTACTCAGGCGTCGGCGGACAGATGGACTTCATCCGCGGCGCCTCACTCTCGCCCGGGGGCAAGCCCATCCTCGCCCTGCCGTCGGTGACCCGGAAGGGGGAGTCGCGCATCGTCGAGCTTCTAAAGACCGGCGCGGGGGTGGTGACTACACGCGCTCACGTCCACTACGTGGTGACGGAGTACGGCATCGCCGACCTCTACGGCAAAAACCTTCGCCAACGCGCCGGGGCTTTGACCCGGATCGCTCATCCCGACCATCGGGAGGCCCTCGCCCGGGCCGCCCACGAGCGTTTCGAACGTAAGACCACCCGGGGTTGAAACCCAGCGTTGCATTGGACCCGAGCGTTGCAATAGATCCAGCGTCAGGTCTCTTGCCGGTGTGAAAAGATCGTGCCGTGCGGTACTTTGATCCGGCCACCCAGCCGGGCTCCTTGGCAGAGCTCTACGACGAGGCCTTAAACGTCGTCCAGGACTCCATCATGTGCGACGGGATCTCGATCTTCGAGCTCTCCCGCGACGGCCTCTACCTCGACTTCGCCGCCACCCGGACGCTCGTGCGCGACCTCCTCCAGGGTCTGAAGCTACAGGTCGGCACGGGGATCGTCGGGCAGGTGGCGGAGAGCCAGGAGGGCGCGATCGTGCACCGCGCCCACGGACATCCGGGCTTCTACGTCTTGCCCGACCAGGCGCTGCGCTTCCGGACACGGACGATCCTCTGTGCTCCCCTGCGCCACGCCGGCCGGGTGGTCGCGGTCGTCGAGATGGTCAACAAGGTCGGCGGCGAGACCTTCACCGAGGAGGAGCTTGCCTCGGCGCAGCTGCTCGCCGACAGCGCCGCCGCCAACTGGCGTGCCACGTCCTTGCGTCGGCGCGAGGATTTCTATCAGCTGACCCGGATGCTGCGCCGCGTCGTCGACGTCGAGGGGATCTCGCTTTTCACCCTCGACGAAGGGTCTGAGGAGATCCACCTGCGCTTCTCCGACACTACCCGCAAGATCGATTTCGAGGGCGCGCGGCTCCAGGTCGACCAGGGGGTCGTCGGGGCGTCGGCGACGTCAAGCAAGGCGATCCTCGTCGGCGACGTCCACCAGGATCCGCGCTTCTTCCAGGGGGTGGACCGGATGAGCCTTTTCTCCACGCACTCGATCGCCGCCGCGCCGATCGAGGACCGAGGGCGCGTCCTCGGGGTGGCCGAGGTCGTCAACGGCCGCGGCAGCGAGTCGTTCACCGAGGCGGACCTCGAGGCGCTCGTGGGGATCGCCGGCGGGCTAGGGCCGCGGATGGGCCTGTGGGTCTGAAGACCAGGCTAAGGAGCGAGATCCAGGCAGATCAGCTGGTCCTTGCCCCGCAGGTAGAGGTAGCCGTGGGCGAGGACGGGGGCGTTCCAGGCGGGGAAACGGAGCGCCGGCCGCTCGGCCGGACGGTCGTCGACCGCCGTCTTGGCGGCCGACTGGACAGAGGACGCCGCCATCTCTTCGGGCTTTCCCTCCTGGCTTCCGAAATCGTGCTCCGCCACCAGCTCGTAGCGCTCGGGGCTCGCCTTGATCAAGAGCAGCCGTCCGTACTCGGTCAGGACCAGGAAGTGGCCGTCGGCGTAGAGCAGGGTCGAGCGGCCGAGCCCCGGGACGCTCCACAGGACCTTGCCGGTGCGGTGCTCAAAAGCCCGCAGCCGGGCCTCGCCGCTCGACTGGCCCGAGCAGCCGTAGAGGACGCCGTCGTGGTAGACCGGTGTCGCCCAGTGGCTCGCCAGGCTCTTGCCGCGCGGCGGGTCCTTCCAGATGAGCTCGTAGCCCTCGTCGGTGACGCGCACGAGAGCGCCGCCGGGTCCGTAGGACTCGGTGACGAAGACGGTGTCGCCGACCACGACCGGTGTTGCTGCGTTGACGCTTTCGATCGTCCTCGCGCGCCAGGGGAAGAAGAAGTCGACCTTGCCTTTCGTCGGCTCGAAGCCCACCAGGCCGCCGCGGGTGAAGGCGAAGCCCCGGCGCCGGCCGCCGATCGTCGCCACGACCGGGCTGGCATAGGAAGCCAGCTCGTCGGTGATCCGCCAACGCTCTTCGCCGGTGCGCTTGTCGAACGCGACGATGCCGGTGCCGTTGCCCTTCACCTCGCCCGAGTGGATCTTCGGCGGGCGCGGCGGGCTGCCGCCGATCTGGACGATCAAGAGATCCCCCTCGACCACCGGCGTCGAGCCGACGCCGAAGAAGTTCTGGACCACACCGTAACGCTTCTCCGTGTCGATCTCCCACAGGAGGCGGCCGTCGGCGACGTGGTGGGCGCGCAGCCGCCCCTCGACGCCGAAGACGTAGACGCTCTCGCCGTCGACGAGCGGGGTCGTCCGCGGGCCGACCGAGTAGTCGAAGTAGTCCTCGTAAGCGGTGGCGTAGGCCTCGCGCCAGAGCTTCTCGCCGGTCTCGCTCCGCACAGCCGTCAGCCGCGCCTCGCCCTTGACGTGGTCAAAGATGAAGAGGCGTCCGCGGAGAATCGACGGCGCGCTGTAGCCCTCGCCGACTTTTTGGAACCAGACGACCGGCGGGCCGTCTTCGCCCCAGTCGGTGCGGATCTTCTCCTGGGAGCGTCCGTCGACGCGGGGGCCGAGGAAGCGCTCCCAGTCGTTGCCGATCGTGCGGGTGCGCAGGTTGGCGGTCTCCTCGCGGCTCGCCTCGGGAGCGTCGCCGGCGAAGGCGCTCGCCGTCAGGAGGAGGCTCAGGGTCAGGAGCAGGGCAGGCGGTTTCGGTCTCATGAAGGTCGCACCTCGTTGTCGGTGATCGCCGGAAGATATCAGACCCGGCGCCCCCCGTCGTCCGTGTGCCGCCGAAGTGCTATGCTCGGTGCCTGATGAAACTCGCGCAGAAGCCTGTCGTTCTCGTCGTCGACGACAATCCCCTGGAGCTTCTGGGGATGCAGCAGGCCCTGGAAAAAGCGGACTTCGAGGCGATCCCCTTCCAGATCAAGAGCTTCGGCGAGGCCTTCAGGCTCTCGGAGCTGGTGCTCGAGCGCAACCCGACGGTGATCCTGATGGACGTCGACATCGGCCTCGCCTCCTACGACGGCACCCGACTGGCGAAGACCATCGGCCGGCTGCGGGAGCCGGGCGAGAAGACACCGCTGATCGTCCTGCACTCCTCGCTCTCGGCGGCCGAGCTCCTGGCCCACCAGCGCACCTGCGGCGCCGACACCTTCCTCGAGAAGAGCGATCTCCAGAGCCTGGCGGGGAGGCTGCGGCGGATCCTTGTGCGTCTGGGGATCTGACGGCCAGGGCGACGGCAGGCTCGTGACAGCGGTCGAGATGCCATGTGGAAGCCTCCCGAACGCGTCAAGCACACCCTCCCGGACCCTGGCTGGCCGACCCGCGAGGAGGCCGCGAAGGCCCTCCTCTTCCAGCCCCTCCCGCTCGGACGGCTGACGCTCGCCGAGCGCACCTGGGTGCCCGCCATGGTGCCCTGGCGCGCCACCGAGGACGGCTTCGTGACCCAGGACGTCCTCGACTGGTACGAACGCTTCGCCCGCGGCCAGCCCGGCGTCCTCGTCGTCGAGGCGACCGGGATCCGCGACATCCCGAGCGGACCCCTGCTGCGGATCGGCCACGACCGCTTCCTGCCCGGCCTGCGAAAGCTCGTCGACACCGTGCGCCGGGCGAGCGGCGGAGAAACCCGGCTCCTGATCCAGGTGATCGACTTCCTCACCGTGCGCCGCCGGCCCGAGCCCGAGAAGTTCTTTCGCCGTTTCCTCAAGATCACCGACCGCCATCGCGAGGCCTTTCCAGGCCGTGACAACGACGCGATCCGTGAGGAGCTCCTCGCCATGCCTGACGCCGAGCTCGACGAGGTGCTCTCGGAGCGCGAGCTCGAAGACCTCCGCTACGGCTACCGCGAGCACGTCACCGACCTCGACCTACCCCACGTCGCCGCCTTGCCGCAAAAGCTCCCGGAGCTTTTCGCCCAGGCCGGGCGCCGCGCCCGGGACGCCGGCTTCGACGGCGTCGAGCTGCACTACGCCCACGCCTACACCATGGCGTCGTTTCTCTCGGCCCGCAACACCCGCGACGACGGCTACGGCGGCTCGCGCGAGAACCGCGTCCGCCTGCCGCTTGAGGTCTTCCGGCGAGCTCGCGAGACGGTCGGCGAGTACACCGTCGGCTGCCGGTTCCTCTCCGAGGACTCGATCGAAGGTGGCAGCACGATCGACGACGCCGTCTTCTTCGGCGTCGAGCTGGCGCGTGCCGGCATGGACTTCCTCTCTGTCTCGCGCGGCGGCAAGTTCGAAGACGCGAAGCCACCGAAGGTGGGACGCGCCGTCTATCCCTACACGGGCCCGTCGGGCCACGAGTGCATGCCGACGGTGATCTCCGACGAGCGGGGTCCATTCGGGCGCAACGTCCCCTTTGTGGCGCGGATCCGCCGCGCGGTGCGCGACGCCGGCTTCGAGACGCCGGTCGTCGTCGCCGGAGGGATCGCGAGCTTCGAGCAGGCCGAGGGGATCTTGCGCCGCGGCGAGGCCGACGTCGTCGGCGCGGCACGCCAGAGCCTCGCCGATCCCGACTGGTTCCGGAAGATGCGCCTCGGCCGTGGCGCCGAGGTCAACCGCTGCAAGTACACGAACTACTGCGAAGGGCTCGACCAGATGCACAAGCAGGTCACCTGCCAGCTCTGGGACCGCCTCGACCTCGACGAGGACGTGCCGCGCTCACACGACGGCAAACGGCGTCTCCTTGCCCCGGCCTGGGAGGGCGGAGAAGAGTGAAGCCGACCTTCTGAGAACGACAAGAGCGTCAGGGTTGGCCTGAGATCTCGCCGGACGCCGACGCTCCGACGGGCTTGACAACGGTACAACCTAGCCGTACCGTTGTCCAAAAGCCAGATGGGGGTCAGCAACCATGCCCGAGGTCACCGCTCACAAGTTCCGCCAGAATCTCAAGACCGAGGTCGACCGTGTCGTAGCCAACCATGAGGTCCTGCGTGTGCGCCGGCGGCACGGAGGCGACTTCGTAGTGTTGAGCGCCGACGACTGGTCGGCCATCGAAGAGACGATCTACCTGAACCGCGTACCGGGTCTGGTGGAGAGCCTCCGGGAGGCCGCCGACGAGCCGTTCGAGGCGGGGACCCTGCTCGAGGATCTGGCCTGGTGACCTGGGACGTCGTGCTGAGCCGGCAGGCGGTCAAGGACGCCACCCGGCTTCGGCACAGCGGCTTGAAGCCCCAGGCCGAGAAGCTCCTCCATCTGCTGGCGGAAGATCCCTTCCGCATTCCTCCCAGGTTCGAGAAACTGGTGGGCAACCTCGAAGGTTTCTACTCCCGGCGCATCAATATTCAGCACCGTCTCGTCTACCGCCTCGACCCCGCGCGCAGGGTCGTCCACGTGCTCAGGATGTGGACGCATTACGGCTAGAACTAATCATCACGGTCCGGAAAGGTCACCGAGCAGCTCGCCGAGGACCTGCTCCTCGTGCACAGCCCGTCCGGCCTCGCGCATCGCCGAGTCGCCTTCTGAGCGCAGGTTGAGCGTCAGGACCGGGGCGCTCAGCTCGTCGAGCAACACTCCGACCGACGCCCAGGCGGACGCTGGCGCTCGGCCCGGCGGTCGACCACCGGACCGGTGAGGGCCTCGACCGCCTCGACGAGACCGTCCGCGAGCTCGACGTGGCGAAGGATCTCCTCCAGCTCCTCCAAACGCAGCGTCAACGCCTGACGCCGGGCCGGACCCCGCGACGGCGGGTGCCCGAGGAGCCGCTCGACAGCGGCGCGCTCGGCGTCGGAGGGGGCGCGCAACGCCATCGTGCCGCGCAGGGGGCGTCCCTCGGCGAGGCGGCGGCGCAGGCGTTCGACGATCCAGCCGAGGGCGGGGTCGCGGAAGGCTTCGCGCAGGCGTTCGGGGTCGCTCACGACGCTAACCGACGCTCCCGCCCGTTCCATACCCAGCGGGTCAGCCCCACCGCGTCGATCCCCGGACGCGTCGCCAGCTGGTAGATCGCCAGCCCCGGGAGCGTCGCATAGCACCCCCACTCGCGCTCGCTCGTCATCATGAAGTCGAGGTCGAAGGTGTGAAGCAGACCCATGCAGCTGGAACGTATCGGAGCGTCGACGCCAGCGAAGGCCTCGTCGAGCAGGAACATGCGCGGCGCGTGCTCGTGGCCCGTGCGGTAGTGGGCCGCGGCGGCGGCGAACTGCGGCACTGTCAAGGCGATCGCCTTCCGCTCGCGGGCCGTCAGGACCGAGCGGCGTTCGGCGAAGTCCTCGGCCAAGTGGGTGTGAAGCTCCGCCATCGTGCAGTCGCGCCCCTGGTAGGGGACCGTGACGACGTAGAGGTTGTCTTTGAGGGTGGCGGTGGGCTGGTATTCGTGGGCCAGCAGTTGGTGGTTCAAGGTCTCGAAGTGACGGGTAACGTCGCGCTGGTTACGCTCCCAGTCCCGATCTTCGCTCGCGACGCTCCCGAGGCTCGACTCGACGGTGATCCGGACACGGTCACCGAGCAGATCAACGCCGTCTGCGACGAGATCGACACGTGACCCGACCCGTTCCTGACAGAAGCCGCCCGACGGATCCTGGCCGGGACCGAGTGATGATCGCTCAGGCCGACTTCTTGGTGGGCTGCCCTGCCGGAGCCGGTCGGGTCGGGACCCGGCTACGATCGCCCGGTGGTCGTCGTCCAAGGCTGCCGGAAAGACCCGGGAGCTGACGGCTCCTCCACGGCGTTCCGTGAAGCGAACGTAAGGTTTTCCAGCAAATCATCGCGTCCCAACGGCCAACAAATGGCGATGAGCGGTTTTCATCGGGAAATG
>CBDUYN010000106.1:0-34462 GCA_965371445.1 uncultured bacterium
CGGATGCCGTCCCTGCGGGACGAAGAGCAGGCGGGACGCCTGCGGTCCCAGCATTCGTCCCTGCGGGACGAAGAGCTTAGAACAACAGCCGTTCCTCATGCTCCCACCAACGATACCGCGTTCCCCGCTTCTCCCCCTTCCGCACCACCTCGTCCGACTCCACAAGCTCATGGATCGCCCGGTTCCAGGACCCGGCGTCGATCTCCAAATCCGTGACGATCTCCTGACGCGCGTGCCAGCCGGGATGCTCCGTGAACCACCAGGCCAAAAGACGACGGTCGTCGCCACGCCAACGATACCGCGTGCCGCGCTTCTCGCCCTTTCTCTCGACCTCGCCGGTCTCCACCAGGACGCCGATCACCTGGTTCCATTCGGCCTCCGTCAAGTCCACGTCCGCCAGGACGTCGGCGCGGGCATGCCAGCCGGCATGCGCGTCGAGCCAGTCGAGAACCGCTTTGTAACGACGCGCTTCCACCTCGTCAAAGTCACCGACCTCCTCGTCGGACGCCTCAACAAACTCCGCCCCTGCCTCCAACTCGTCAGGAACGGGGACGCTTGTCGAACGATACCGGGCTCCGCGCTTCTGTCCTTTCCGTTCGATCTCGCCCGATGCCAGAAGCTCGTCGGTGGCGCGCTTCCATTCCGCCGCCGTGACCTCGACGTCGGCGAGGACGTCCGAACGCGCGTGCCAGCCCGGACGAGCGGTGAGCCATTCGACGACGGCGGAGCGCCGCGCGGTGCGAGCCGCCCCGAACGCGGAATCCGAAAACTTACTTTCCAACCACCTGCCGACTGCCGCATGCCCCTGTGTTACCGCTGGCGTCCCGCCGGCCGCACGCGTCCGCGTCCCATCCTCTCTTATTCTTCCCACTGGGACCGCCGGCGGGACGCCGGCCGGACGCGTCAGCGTCCTATCTTCCTCCGCCACCGCCGACGCCACCGCTGCGCTGACATACCGATACCGCGTCCCCCGCTTGACGCCGGTCTTCTCCACCTCGCCCGACGCCACCAGCTCACCGACGGCGCGATTCCATGCCGCCGCCGTCAGCTCGACGTCCGTCAAGACGTCGGCGCGGGAGTGCCAACCCGGACGCGACGACAGGTACTCGACGATCGACGCCATCCCCACGTCGTGCGCCGACGCCACCGACGACGCCGTCGCCTCCGCCGACGCCGGACCCGCCGGCACGTACTCCACGGCCTCTTCGGCCACCATCAGCTCGTCCTCGACCTCCGGACGATACTCGGGCGACGGCTCCGGGACGGGGAAGCGCAGCGGCTGGTTAGATGCGTGCGCCTCCGGCGCAACGTGCAGCGCGTCCGCGTCGCGGGGCGGGTGGGCGACGCGCGGGTCCGCGGGCGGCGGATCGAGCATCGTCTGGTAGGGCTCGCCCGTCTCCATCGCCTTCGCAATCGCGTCGTAGACGTGGAGGATCATCAGCTTCGTGCGGAAGTCGCCGAACTGCTTGACGTCCTTTCGCTTGACGATCGGGAACGTCTCCATGATGTAGTCGACGTCGTCGCGCTCGATGCCGTAGAGATGAAAGAACGCGGCGTCGAGCTCGGCGCGGAGCATGCGGCGGCGGTCTTCGTCCCATTTGAAGGGCGGGCCGTCGTAGCCGGCATCTAGCGCAAAATCATACAAATCATACGTAATAAACAGCAGTTCTAGTACTCGTAGTCGGATCCAGTCGACCGTGCTGCAGCCAAGCCACGGGCATTTCTGCCAGAAAATCCTGGGTGACACCACTGGCAATTGACTCAGATAGCCCTGATTCATATGCGCCCCTGCAATTTTCTGGCGTGCAGAATAATCCAACACAAACGACGAGAGGTTAGCTACGAGACATACTGCGCATTGCACCTCTTCGCGGTCAGGATATATCAGGAATATCGTGTTCCCAACGCCGGAGAGTGGTATAAGCGTTGCTATCACAGTCCTCTCATCCGTGGATCGCGCGATGTCTCGCCACCCGAGAAGCCACCTACGTTTCCAATTTTTCTTTTGCAATCGATCCTGAACCAGCTGCCCAGAGATCGCAAACCTCGCAGACTCGCGCCACCCTTCCGACTCGCCAGAACCTTTTTCTTGTCCCCACAGATAGTCATACTGATGGATCATTTTAGCCTCGTAGAGCGGAAGCATGGAGGCGTCTACGCCTTGACCGGAAGAAAGCTCGCCAATATCAATAAAACTCTCCGAGTCGTCGGACATGTTGAACATTCTGTGAAGTCTCAGCTGCCACACCTCGTCAATTGCCAATAGATGATGAGTAGCTGAAGCAAGAATAGGCAATCGACGGAAGATCCCTTTGCATATATTTGCATCACGTAGCGAGCGGAATATTGGACACGTCCTAGTGCTTGGATTGAGCGTAAGGATGTCAGCAGCACTTAAGGTGAACCGCCTCTGCGGAACAGCCAGCTCTTCAGCCTTGAGAAGAAAGAAGGAGAACTCGGCATCTCGGCGCGGGGAGATGCTGCTACCGGCAAAGGTTAGCAGGCAAAATTTATAGCTCCTATGAACGGCTGGAAAAATGGCCAAACGATTCTCAAAATCAAAGACCGAGATCAGGAGATCATTATCAGTGAGGTATTGGAAGAACAAGCTTGTTGACGAGTCCGTAACTATGCTCGATGGTACAATGCAACCGACCCTGCCCTTGCTCTTGACTACGCCGGACATTTCTTCCGCGAAGATAGCGAATGAGTTAAATTTGCCAACCCCTGTCTTTGGAAATAAACTACTGCTTCGAATGAATTCGACGCGAGCCAAGTCACGACGGCGTTGCTTCAACCAGGCCAAGTGCAGCGAGGGGTCACGCGTCTCGAGTTCCCTGATAGCCTCTTTTCTGGCCATGCTCTTTAGCATGACCATCGAAGGAGCATGCTGGGCGAAGAATATTAGCTCTTCCGATTGAAGTTTCTCCCATGGGGGATTGCCTAGCACGACGGCAAATCCTCCGTCCCACCCGCTCTTTTCACTTTCCGCTTTCTCGCGGTCCTTCGGTAAGACAAAGACATCCGGAAACGCCAAATGCCAATGAAAGAACTGATACTCCTTCGCCAACCGCCGAATCTCCGCCCGGACGTCCTGCGTCACATGATTCGGATTCTCCTCCATGACGCGAAACAGCTCCTCCGTGATCGGAAACGGCTTGCTTGGGTCGTCCACCTTCTCCCACACGAACGCTGCGCACCACGCGTCCGTCCACATCCGTCCATAGAGGTAGTCGCGCGAGTCCCGGACCTGGTACCACCGCCGCTCCTTGTCGCGGACGCCGGCTAGCGTCGAGTCGTCGATCGCGTCGATCTGGCCGATGACGGTTCGCAGGTCGCCGAAGCGCCGCATCGGATCGTAGCCCTCGGCGAAGAGCGAGCGCTGCCGCGTCTCCCGTTCGGCCTTGTTGCGCTTCTTGAGCTCCCGACAGAACGCCTTGTCGTCCCCCTCGATCGGAGTGAACGCCTCGTCCGGAATTCCCTTCCGCAAGAGAGCCGGAGTCGCGCCGAGCAGACTGTTTCCCCACTGGATGTGATGATCCAGAAACGAAAGAGGCTTGCCAGGCTCTAACGCCTCCATCCACAAGCTCACCTTGCAAAGCTCGACTGCCATCGAATTGATGTCGACGCCATAGATACAGCGTCCGACGACGTCGCGCAGCGCGTGCTGCATCTCCTCGGGGCTCGGCTCCTCGTCGCCCGAGCGGACGTTGGCGAGTCGCTTGGCGATGCGCCTGGCGGCGGCGACCAGGAAATGTCCGGAGCCGCAGGCGGGATCGCAGACCTTGAGGTCGAGGATCGCCAGTTCGGGATCGTCTTTCAAGGCGGCTTCGTCGACGACGGGATCGAGGGCCGAGTCGAGCAGGCAGTCGACGAGCGACGACGGCGTGTAATAGCTGCCGGTCGTCTTGCGTTCGTGTCCGGCGGCGGTGGCCAGCTCGAAGGTGGCCGTGTCGCGGTGGATCTCCGGATGCTGCTCGAGGAGCGACTCGTAGACCGAGCCCAATTCCTCCGCGCCGAGGCTCTGCCAGCTCACCGGCAAGCGCACCCCTTTCTCGACGATGTGCGACATGGCGTCGACCGCGTCGAGGAGGTCCTCGTTGCCGAGCTCGGCGTGGATGAGATCCGCGACGGCGTCGTCGCGCCAGAGGAAGCTGTCGAGGGCCGGGAGGGCAAGCTCGGGACAGCCTTCGTCGAGCTTCGTCATAACGAGCCGAAGCGCGTGCCAGAGGTCGGTGTAGGGGCTCGAGCGCCGGCGTTCAGCGAGCTTTCGCAAGCGGGAGGTGGAGTAGAAGCGTCGGTAGAGTTCTTTGGCGTCGTCCTCAGCTTCGGGATCGAGGAGGAGGTCGCGGTCCTCGGCGACGAAGAGGAAGATCAGGCGGTAGACGAGACGCAGGAGCTGACGGTAATAGTCCTGCTTGTCGAGCTCGCCGGATTCGAGCTGCTGGTGCAGGAGCTCGTTTTCGCGCCGCTTGAGGAAGCCGCTGCCCAGGGCGGCGATGGCGCCCTTGACGCCGTCGCGGAGCTTGTCGAGGGCGCGGACGCCTTCGTCGCGGGCCTGCTGGAACCATTTTTCAAGCCACGCGTCCGACGGTTTCTCGCCCGTGGAGCGCGACGCCTGGAGGACGCGCCAGAGTAGGAAGAACTCGGCGGCGAGCTCCCCCTCGAACATCGTCTCGAGGTCGAACTCGACGTAGGCCTGACGCGTCAGGCTGTGGTGGTCGCGCAGGATGCGCAGCTGTCGTCCGTTGGTGACGACGCCCCAGAGGTGGTCGTCGGAGCGGTTGAGAAACTCCTGGACGAGCCCGTGCGGCGACGCCTTGGCGGCCCCGGGGACGCTTTTCGTCCGCTGGTCGAGGGTGATCCGGTAGCCCATGCAATGGATGGCGACGCGGTTCTCCCACAGGTGCGAGAGGGCGTAGGTCTTGCCCTCCACGTCGACGGGCCGGGTGGTCGGCACGACGCCGTAGCCGAGCTCGCGGAAAAGCGGCAGGAGCCATCGTTCGCGGGTGAGTCGGACGGCGTGATCGTCGTCGCGCGTCTTGGCGAGGGCGTCCTGGAAGCTCTTCCAGGCGCCGGTGAGATAGGTCCAGGCGCGTTGCGCGCCGTCGGTGAGGCGTTCGTACGGGAGGAGGCCGTAGTCCTCGGAGCCGAGGCCGGGGATGGTGGGGTCCTCGTCGGCGATGCGGGCGAGAAATTCGGCGGGGATGAGCCCGCCCTCCGTCTTGACGGTGACGAATTTTGAGGTGGCGTCGCGTCGCATCAGGCGGCTCCACCCCCCTTCGGCACCGGCAAATACACAAACAATCCCAGGACGTCGGTCGGCTCCAGGTGCTGGACGCGCAACGAATGCAACCCCTCTTTCGTCACCTGGCGGACGCGTCGATGGGCCTGGAGGAGCTTTTCGCCGTGCTCGCGGGCGATCTCGTCGAGACGCGGACGCACGTCGTCGAAACGGTCGACGATGCGATGGAGCTGGGTGCGGGCGAGCTCCGGGTCGACGTTGGCGGCGGGAGTGGCGTCGAAGAGCTTGTCGACGTCGTCGCCGTCGAGCCATCGGGCGCGCTCGGGGCTGCCCTCGAAAGCGGCGGTGAGGAGGTCCTCGGCGAGCAGCGGACGTTCCTCGCCGTCGCGGTCGCGGGTCACGATGTGGTAGCGGACGCGAAGCAGGAGGAACGTCGTGCGTTTTGCGACGTCGGCGCTGCGGATCGTGCCGCAACGCCGGGCGAGTCCTTGGCCCCGGGGGTCGAGGGCGCTCGCCCAGGTGCGCTCGGCGACGGTCGCGACCAGGGGATGGGTGCGGGTCAGGACCTCGCCGCCCGGCGGGGCCGGGTGCTGGAAGACGGCCCGTAGCCGGACGTCGTTTTTCTTCACTTCTTTTTTCGACACAGTGTCGGTGACGAGGGCGCGCAGGTCGCGCGACGTTTCGCTGAGGTCGATCTCCAGGTGGTCGCGCTCCTGGTGGTCATGGCTGTGTCTCCCCCCCTTGCTCCCCCGAGGGGGACAGTCGGTGACGGTGGCGCCGAGGGGCGGCAGGGCGTCGCGCAGGAACGCCTCGACGGTGGCGGCGTCGCCAAGCGCCCCCTGGACGGCCCGGAGCTCGCGTTCGACCTCGTCGACCTTGATGGTGTGCTGGGCGAAGAGGTTGCGGCTTTTCTCCTCGCGCTCGGCGGCGGACGCCCATTCGACGTCGAGCTGCTGATCGTGACGCTTCATGAAGTCGAATGCCGCCTGCTCGGGATGGAAGCCGGCGTCCTCGCGCAAGAGGAGGCTCTCGAAGATGGCCTCCTGGACCGATTCCGTCTCCATGGGAACCGGGACGCTGATGCCGAGCTTCTTGCGGATCTCGTCGTGCTTGCGCAACAGGACGCGCAAGACGATGCCGTCGATCGGGTTGTTGGCGCCGTAGAAGGTCACGGTGCGGACCACTCCTTTGGGCTGTCCGTAGCGGTCGACGCGTCCTTCGCGTTGCTCGTGGCGGGTCGGGTTCCAGGAGAGGTCGTAGTGGACGACGGCGTCGAGGGCGTCCTGGAGGTTGATGCCTTCGCTCAGGCAGTCGGTGCAGACGAGGACGCGGGGCCGTTCGGTGTCGAGGGCCTCGATGCGGCGTTCGCGTTCTTCGGCGGGGAGGAGGCCGCTGATGGCTTCGACGGTGGCGCTCTTGAGCTTTTTGCGGAGGTGGTCGGCGACGTAGTCGACGGTGGGGATGAAGCGACAGAAGACGATGGGGTTGTAGCCGTCAGCGACAAGCTTTTTGACGAGCCCGGTGACGTCGTTGAGCTTGGCGTCGCTTTTGCCGACGAGCTTCTCGACGTCGCGGGCGAGGTCGTTGAGACGTCGGCGTTCGCGGGCTTCGGTGGAGGTCCCCGCCTCTTCCTTCTCCTCTTCGCTCCCCCCTTTAGGAAAGGGGGGCTGGGGGGGATTTTCTTCTTCACCGGTGTCGACTCGCGCCCCATAGAGGACGTCTTGTCCTTCGGCGGATTCGTCGTCCAAATCGAGGACGAGGCGTCGTCCGAGGTCGTCGGCTTCCTCGGCGGTTTCAGTGCCGAGTCCCTGGGCACGGTTGCGCAGGCTGCGGGCTGCCGCGGCGGGGCTGGAGCCGAGGGCGCGCAACAAGGCGAGGGCCGACCACCAGCGGACGCGCCGGCGTCGTTCGTCGGTTTCGGGGGTCTCGACCTTTTCGCGGCACCAGGCGAGGACGCGGTCGAAGAGCTGGCGGTACTCGTCGGTGAGCTTGTACTGGACCTCGGCGATTCGCGTTTGGGGAAGGGCGTCGTCGATCCGAGGTAGGCCTCGACGTCGCGGCGGCGTCGTTGGACGAAATGGCGGGCGAGGCGTTCGCGGTGTTTGCGGTTGTGGTCGCCGATCAGGTCTTCGGGCAGGTCGGCGAAGCCCGGGTCGAGGAGGTGGAGGAGGGAACGGAAGGCCTCTTCCTTGCCCGAGTGGGGCGTGGCGGTGACGAGGAGGAGATGGCGCCGGGGATCCTCGGCGAGGTCGCGCAGTAACTGGTGGCGTTTCTGGGAGGCGCGGCCGGTGCCGGCGGCGGAGGCGCAGGTGTGAGCCTCGTCGACGATGACGAGGTCGGGGCCGGAGCGCAGGAGCTCGTGGCGCCGTCGTTCGGACTTGATGTAGTCCATGGAGACGACGGTGTGGGGGAAGTGGTCGAAGAGGGAGCGGTCGCCGAGGCCGGGGAGCTGACGTTCGAGCCGGGTGACGGTGGAGCGCAGGACGAGGGCGGTGTCGAGGTGAAAGAAGTCGGTGAGGAGGCGGTGCCACTGCTCGGCGAGGTGAGGCGGGCAGAGGACGGTGGAGGAGCGGATCTCGCCGCGGTCGAGGAGCTCGCGCAGGATGAGCGCCGCCTCAATGGACTTGCCGACGCCGACGTCGTCGGCGACGAGGAGGCGGACGGGATCGAGCCGCAGGGCCATCAGGAGGGGTACGAGCTGGTAGGGCCGGGGCTCGACAGCGACGGCTCCGAGGGCGCGGAAGGGTCCGGCGGCGGAGCGGAAGCCGAGGCGTACGGCGTCGCGCAGGAGCCTACAAGAGCGGTGGTTGCCGAGCTCGGCGTCGGGATCGGGGAGGGGGAAGGTGTCGGTGACGACTTTTTCGAGGGGGAGGTAGACGCCGGTGGTCTCGTCGTCGGCGCCGACCAAGGGACGCAGGACGAGGAGGTCCTCGTGGTGCTGGGACTCGGGCTGGACGATCCATTCACGTCCACGGGCGTGGACCAGGGAGCCGACGGCGAAAGTCATGGGGGTTACCCTCCAGGGTGATCTCAGGTGCTGGGAGGTTATAGGACGGGGGCGTCTGGAGGAAGGCCCGTCGGGGCGTGGCCGCGTGGTGATACCCTGGTCTGAAGGAGGAAGGACCATGTCGGCGCAATCCATCACCGTGAAGCTACCGCCAGGGTTGATCCGAGACATCGACTGCGAAGACGGTGACCGTAGCCAGTTCGTCCTGGAGGCCGTACGGCACGAGCTCCAGCTTCGGCGACGCCGGCAGCAGCTCCTCCACGCCGAGGCTCATCCCCATCCCGAGTCACGACTGTGGGCCGAGCTCGGATTCTCAGACTGGGCGGCCGGTCTTCCCGAAGAGGACGTCTCCGAGATGGTGGACCTCGACGGCGGCACGGCAGTCCGCTGGGTCCCCGGCGAAGGCTGGCACGAGGTCGACGAGTGAATCTCGAGCGTGGAACGCTCGTCCTTGTCACGCTGGATCCGACCCTCGGTCATGAACAACGCGGATTTCGGCCCGCGGTCGTGGTCAGCGACGACGAATTAGCGGCCGGTCAACGCTTTTCAATGCTCTGTGTCGTCCCGGTCACCTCGACCCTCTGCCAAGGTGAACTGTATCCCGCTCTCGCTGCCGGCGGCCGCAGCGGGCTTCGCAAGCGGTCTTTTGCTCTTGTCGATCAAGTCCGTTCGATCGACAAACAAAGAGTAAGTCGGGTGCTGGGGCGGCTTTCAGGCTCAGAGTTGGTCGCGATCGACCGGGGGCTCCTGCTTTTCCTGGGCCTGAGCGGGATCCAAGACACCTGACGTCATGTAGCGCCAAGCTCCGCGAGGACGTCGGCGGCAGGACGGAAGCGGCCTGCCTCCATGGATCGCCAAGCGCTGTCGAGAGCGGCGTTGAGCTCGGCGAGTTGCTCCTGGGTCATGTCGTCCTCGGGTTCGGCGAGGCAGAGGTCGAGCTCCGTGCCGTCCACAAGCCCGGAAGGGGCATCGCCGACGATCTTGCCGTTCTCTACTCGAACTTTCAGCGCCTGCATGACGGCACGCTCCTTTCCGGGTCTGGGGACCCTGTGACGTTCTCGGGCCACTCTAGCGAGATCCTCTTTGACTGGCAAGCACGGCGCTTAGGCCAGGAGGGACTCCAGGAACGGGCTCGGTTTCTTCATCCAGGTGACGTGGAGCTCGTCGCGGGCACGGGTCATGGCGACGTAGAGGAGGCGTCGTTCGCGCTTTTCGGCCTCCTCACGGTCGAGCGGATCGTCGAGACCGCGAAGGGCTCCGGCGCTGGGGACGGCACCGCGAGAGACGTCGAAAACGATCACAACCTTGAATTCCAGTCCTTTGGCCTTGTGCAGGGTGCCGACGCCAACGCCCTTTCGGGTCTCGTCCCGGTCCAGGCCGCGGACGGGGACGCCCGCCTCGCCAAGGCTGTTGAGCAAGGCCTTGACGCCGCTGTTGGTGCGGACGAAAACGCCGATTTCGTCGGCTTGTCGGCCGTCGTCGAGAGCCCTTCGGACGGTCTTGACGAGATCCTCCACCTCCTCGCGGTGGGTCTTGAAACCCCGCAGGGACGGCTGCGGGCCGCGCAGCAGGCTGCGGGTTCCCCGTCGGCTTTCACGGCCGTCGTCGAGGTCGTCGACGTCGGCGCCAAGGAGGCGGTCGGCGGTGCGTCGGATCTGTTCGGTGGTGCGGTAGTTGAGGCGCAGGACGTGGGAGCGTCCACGGGTTTCGACGCCGAGGCGGCTCAACGAAAAACCGCCTGGATAGATACGTTGCCCGGCGTCGCCGACGACCATCAGCAGTGACGGCTCGCGGCAGAGCGAGCGCGCGAAGCGTAGCTCCGGCGCCTTCAGGTCCTGCACCTCGTCGACGAGGACGGCGTCGAACGGCGGGGGAAGACGCCCGTCGGCGATGATCTCTTCGGCCCGGCGGCAAAGGAGTGGCCATGGGCAGTCGCGTCTGGACCGGAGGCCGGCTCGTCCGGCGACGCGTCGTCCGGTGGACGTGCCAGCCCCACGGTCTCCCGCGCCTTGCCGGCCTCCCGCGCTTTGCCGAAGATCCCCTCATGCCGCCTCAGGAGGCCTTCCCAGTCGTCCTGGTGATGGAAACGCAGCACCATGTACCCGTAGTCTTCCAGGTCGTCCTGCTGCTCGCGGTCCTTGGCCTGTTGATCGGCGAGATCGTGGGGCGGTCCGTCGATGAAGACGGCGACCGTCTTCTCCTGGTAGTAGAAGTCGGGCCGACAACTGCACTCCTCGATCAGCCTCTGAGCCTCGTCGGGAAGACGCAGCTCCAGGCTGTCGACGAGGCGGAGCCATTTCTTCTCGAGCCCCGAGTCGGCGAGACGCAGGAGCCGTTCCAGGTGGTCTTCGCGTCCGTCGGCGCCGCCGGAGAGGACGACGGCACCACCGGTCCAGTCGAGGAGGACCTCTTTCACCGTCTGACGGTTGAGCAGCTCGTGGTCGCGCTGGTTGTAATAGGAGAGGAGGCAGTCGTAGCAGGCGGCGACGCAGTCTTCGCCGGCGCCTTCGGCGCGGCCGAGGTCGGCGCCGGTTTCCGGGTCGAAGTGGGCGAGGCGCAGGGCCTCGCGGGCGACGTCGGCGAGGGCGTCGCGCTCGTCGACGAGGCGGCGCAGGACTCCGGCCCCGCCTTCGGCGGCCTCGTAGAAGAGAATCTGGCGGCGGTCGAGATCGTCGGGGAGGGCTTCGGCGGCGAGCTCTCGGTCCTCGAGCTGGAAGACGATCTGGATCGCTGCCTTGAGCGACGCCATGAGCGACGCCATGACCTCCAGCTTCTGGGGCTCGCTTGGACGCAGCAGGAGGCAGTTGCGCCGGTCGTGGACGAAGGGGATGACGCGCTCGACGTTGGGTGAGGCGCGCTCCTCGTCGTCGGTTTCCTTCTTGACCCAGTAGCCGCGCTCGATGTCGAGGCGGTAACCGAGTTGCTCTTTCTTGGCGCGTCGTCGTTCGCCGAGGTTGATGCGCCAGATGGTGGCGGCGGCGCCGTAGCGGAGCTCGGCGAGGGGCTGAGCGTCAGCGCCGTTCAATATGCCGGCGACGGACGCGCGGTGACCGGCGTCGCTGAAGCGGACGCCGCTCTTGATCTCGTAGCCGAGACGTCGGCGCTCCTCTTCGTCGGAGCGGATGCGGTCGCGTCGCCGGGTGTCGGCGTTGCGCATCTCGAAAAGGTTGCCGTAGAGGACGAGGTTCTCAGCCTTGCAACTCTCACATCGGTCGGGGGCGTTGGCGACGTCGTCGATCTCGTGGAGGTAGCCGCAGACGCCACAGAGCGCCGCGCTTCGGGTCAGGCTTTCGTCCTCGCCAGCCACCGGTAGGAGGACGCGGTTGACCTCGTAGCGCGATCCCTCGTGATAGATCAGCGACCAGGGTCCGAACTCGCGCACGGCGAGGAAACGCGATCGCGACAGCGAGTCGGCCTCCAGGTCCTTGCGTCTCTGCTGGCGCTTGTGCAGGTAGGCGAGAAGGGGCAGACGCGGGAAGCTGTAGCCGGGCAGAAAACCCTCGCTGGCGAAGTAACGGTAGCTGTAGAAATCGCTCTGGACGTCGTCCTGGTCGCTGCGGTAGAGCAGTAGGTCGAGCTGCGCTTCGGCGCGGTTGCGCAGCTCGCGGGCGCGGCGCTTGTCGTCGGCGCGCAGGCTCGCGTCGACTGCGAGCTTCGACTGGACGCGGACCTGGTCTTCGGCGCTCCGGTAAAGCTCGCGCCAGCGTCCACAGGCTCTCTCGAAAGTCCGGGGGACGTCGTCCAAGACCTTGCGCAGCCAGGCGTCGGCCTCCTCGGCGCCGCCGGCAAATTCGCGGATCGTCTCGCCGAGAGCACGCTCGGCACTCTCCCGGGCTCGATGGCGGGCCCCTGTGTCGTCGAGCTTCAGGGCGATCGTCTCCTGGATCGCCAGCGACGGGCTCTCGCCCTCGACCACGAGGACGTCGGCAAGGGAGCGTCCGAGATCGCAGCGCGCCTCGCGCATCCAGATCGAGTGGACGTGGGCGCGCAGGAGGTCCTCGTTGGCGAGCTCGAGGCGCGGCGGGGTGACCTGTCCGGCGACCAGGCGCTCGGGATGCTTGAAGAAGTACTTGTCGTGCGGGCTGCCGGCGGAGCAGTAGGTGAAGACGAAGGCCGGCTGGCCGCTGCGTCCGGCTCGTCCGCTGCGCTGGGCGTAGTTGGCCGGGGTGGGAGGGACGTTGCGCATACCGACGACGTTCAATTCGCTGATGTCGACGCCGAGCTCCATGGTCGGCGAGCAGTAGAGGACGGGCAAGCGGGCGGCGCGGAAGTCGTGCTCGCGTTTCTCGCGCACCTCGCGGTGGACCTGGGCCGTGTGCTCGCGGGCGTGGAGGCTCGCCAGGTCGTCGGCGGGACGGGTGTAGAAGTCCTTGAAGAAGGGATTGGCGCGCAGGCCTCCTTCAGGCGGATTGGGGACGCGGAGGGGGTCGTGAAAAGCGGCTTTCCCGTCGCCGGCACGCCACTCGAGGACCGAGGCGTTGAGCTGGTAGCCGGCGACGTCGTCGGCGTTGCGCGGCTCGAGGGCGCGGTGGAGGATACCGGCCGACCTGAGCTTGTCGAGAAGAGCAGGAAGCGTCCCCTTCTCGGCCAGGTCGCTCGTCGTGACCTTGAAATCGGGATGGCCCTCCTGGAGCTTCTTTCTGAGGTAAAGGCCGAAGCCGCCGCGGGGGGAGAGGTAGGAGAGCCGATCCTTCAGGCTCTTGCGTCCGCTTTCCCTTCGTCCGCGCGGACGCGGTAGGAGGAAGGTCGACTTCTCAAGCTTCTCGACCGCGTCGAGGTTCCAGGGCTCGACCAGGTATTGGCCGGCCGCCGCCTTCAGGCTCTCCTGTTCGGTGACGTCGAGGCAGTCGACGCGGACGGCGAGCTCGCGGCGAAGGTGGTCGAGGAGCGTCCGGCAGAGGGTCGCGCGTCGTCCGGGCGAGAGGTCGGCGAAACCGTAGACGTCTTGCCAGACGTCGTCGGCCTTGCAAACCTCGTCGAGGTGGCGGTAGGTCAGGACGAGCCGTCCACACTGCTCGAGGTTGGGCGAGGTGATACGCCAGCCGCGTCGCAGATCGCGGTAGAGGAAGTACTCGAGGACCCGGCGCAAGGCGCGCTCGGTGTCCTCGCGGGCGCCGAACCGGACGTCGGGGTCGACGGCGTAGGTGCGGATCGGCAAGGCGAGGCTGTCGAAGACCCGCCGGCTGAGCTCGTCGTGTCCGAGGACGCCACGCTCGACCGCCCGGTAGAGCCCGGAACGTAGCAGGACGACCTCGACGAAGTCGTTGAAGTGACCGGCCTGGAGGGAGGCGTCCTGGCGGTTGTCGGAGAAGGCGAGGAGCTTTTGGGCTCGCTCGCCCAGATCGCGATCCTGGCGCAGTCGGCGGACGGTGGCGAGACTCAGGACGGTGGTGGCGGTGCTGCGTCCTTCCGAGCCCAGGGTCGAGAGCTTGCCGAAGTCGCTCTGTTGGCGAGCGTCGTAGGCGACTTTGCAGCGCAGGCAGAAGTGGAAGGGCGCGGTGAACCAGGCGGCGGCCTGGCCGCCGTCCTCGCGGCCGAGCTCGTTCATGCGGACCGTTTCGGGGACGTTGTCGCGGCGGCTCCGGACGACGCTCAGACGGCCGTTGTGGAATTCGGTCCAGCCTTCGGGCAGCGCTTCGACGACCTCGGCCTTGCTGGTAGGCCAGGGCTCTTCTTCGCAGAGGTAGAGGAAGCCAGGGTCCCCCTCGTCGTTGCCGGCGCGCTCGCCCAGGTCGCGCGGATGGTAGAAGACGCCTTTATCGTCCTTGGCGCGGCGGACGACGTAGTAGTCCTGCCCGCACTCGCGGCAGAAGGCGAGGGGCAGGAGACGCTTTTCCCTGCCGTCTTGGCGGCTGAAGCGTTGCGCGTCGAGCGTCGCGTGGCGTCGTGATTCCGGCTCGAGGGTTGCCCAGACCGATTCGCCCTTGGAGACGAGTTGGTGGAGTCGAAAGGCGAAGACTCCCTGGCGGTGGCCTTCGAGGAGGGTCCGCGACAGGGCGTCCTGGCAGACCGGCTTGTCAACGCCGGTCTCTTTGGCGAGCTCTCGGGCCGCGTCGTGCAGGGCTCGCGGCGGCCGGCGTTCGCGGCGACCGGCCTCCTCGCGCAGGCCGAGGTTCGACTCGATCCACGACGCGAGAGGATCGGCCTTGAAGCCGTCGGGGAAATCGGCCTTCCCGTTGAACTCCTTGAGCCGTTCGACGAGGCGTTCCTTGAACGTTTCGGCGTCGCCCTCGGTGGTGGCGCGGCTGAGGGTTTCGCCGACGACGTCGCCGGGATCGACGGTGGCGCCGAAGAGTCGGGACGCGAGCCTCGCGACCTCCTTCTGCTGTTCCTGCCAGCGGTCCGCCTGGGGAGCGGAGCCACCGCCGGCGAGGGTCGCCGAGGTGCCGACGTGGATCACGTCGCGGGCGCCCACGGTCTCGCGGAGGCGGCGCACGAGCAACGCGACGTCAGCGCCCTGTCGTCCGCGGTAGGTGTGGAGCTCGTCGAGGACGAGGAAGCGGAGCTCGCTCATGGCGTCGACCAGGGCGCGCTCGCTCGAGCGGGTCAGGATGAGCTCCAGCATGACGTAGTTGGTCAGCAAGATGTCGGGCGGATCGGCCTGGACCGCCTTGCGCTCCGCGTCGCTCTGCTGGCCGGTATAGATCTGGAAGGTGACCCGGGGCTCTTCCCCGCCGGGGGAGAGGAACTTGGCGAGCTCCTCTTTCTGGCTGTTGGCGAGGGCGTTCATCGGGTAGACGACGACGGCGCGCACGCCCGACCTGCGCTTCTCTCCCAGGCGCAGGGCGTGGTCGACGATCGGCACGATGTAGGAGAGGCTCTTGCCGGAGCCGGTGCCGGTGGTCAGGACGTAGTTGCGGCCGCGGCGGGCGGCGCGCAGGGCGTCGACCTGGTGACGGTGGAGCCGTAAGCGCTTGAAGATGCGCCGGGTCTCGCCGTGGAGGACGCCCTCGCCGACGAGCTCGTCGAACGTCGCCCCGGCTTCGAAGGCCGGGTTGAGCTGGACGAGGGGATCCGGCCAGAGGGCGCCGGCGTCAAGCTTCGTGTCGACGAGCCGTGCGATCTTCGGATCGCGGATCTCGAGGAAGCTGCGTACGTAGCTAGCGTACTCGCCGATGACTTCGTTGCGTAGCTTGAAAACGTCCAATGGATAGCCTCCGGGTTCGACGGGACAAGGATAGCGGATCGGTGTCGGTCCCGCGTCCCGAAGGGACGCCATCGTCCAGACTCGGGTTTCAACCCAGGGCGACGCGGGAGCGTCGGAGTTAGACCCGGACGGGAGAGGCGCCTTTTCCGTCGTCGGGTCCGGAGCCGGCGAGACGCCTGCGCTCCCGGCGCTATACTGCTCTCCGGAAGCGGCGCTGCCCAGAGCCCCCAGCAGGAGACAGGATCGATGAGCGTGGACGTCTACGAGCCCCCGGAAAGCCTCAACATCGCCGACTACTTCCTGGAGGCGCGCATCCAGGAAGGCCGCGGCGACTCGGTCGCCCTCGTCGACGACGAGCGCGAGTGGACCTACGCCGAGGTCCGCGCCCTCGCCCACCAGTTCGGACACGTCCTCCGGGGCCTCGGGGTGCGCCAGGAGGAACGGGTGATGATCGCGGTGCCCGACAGCGCGGAGCTCGCCGGGGCGTTTTTCGGCGCTCTGAAAATCGGTGCCGTCGTCGTGATGGTCAACCCCGGCTTCAAGCGCCAGGACGTCGCGGCGCTTTTCGAGTACGTGCGGCCGAGCGTCGCCGTCGTCCACGACTCGGTACGCGAGGAGCTCCTCGCCGCGGCCGAGGGGCCGGCGGCGCCGCGGCGGATGCTGCTCGTCGGCGGCGCCTCGGGCGGGCACCCGGTCTTCGGCGAGGAGGTGAAGGGGGTTCGGGGCGAGCTTGAAACCGTGGCCACCCACCGCGACGACCCGGCCGTCTGGCTTTTCTCAGGCGGCACCACCGGACGCCCCAAGGCCGTCGTCCAGACGCAACGCGCCTTCGCCTACACGACCGAGTGCTACGCGAAGCGCGTCCTCGGCTACTCGCAGGACGACGTCACCCTTTCGGTGCCGAAGCTCTTCTTCGGCTACGCCACGGGCTCGAACCTGCTATTCCCTTTCGCCGTAGGGGGACGCTCGATCCTTTTCGCCGCCAAGCCGACGCCGGAGATCCTCTTCGAGCGGATCGCGCGGCACCGTCCGACGATCCTGATCAACGTGCCGACGATGATCCACCGCATGCTCTCCCATCCCGACGCCGCGGCGCAGGACCTCTCCTGCCTGCGCTTTGCGACCTCGGCGGGCGAGGCCCTGCCGGTGCCGCTTTACGAGCGCTGGAAGGAGACTTTTGGCGTCGAGCTCCTCGACGGGCTGGGGACGGCCGAGATGTGGCACGTGTTCGTCACCAACCGTCCGGGCGACGTCAAGCCGGGGACGCTGGGGCGTGTCGTCGAGGGCTTCGACCTACGCGTGCGCGACGACGAGGGCCGAGACCTGGCGCCGGACGAGGTGGGCCGCATGTGGGTACGGGGCGGCGCGCGGGCGATCCAGTACTGGCAGAACCAGGAGAAGACCGAGGAGGCGTTTCGCGGCGAATGGTTCGTGGGCGGGGACCTCGTGCGCAGAGACGCGGACGCCTACGTGACCTACTGCGGACGGGTCGACGACGTCTTGAAGGTGGCGGGACGGTGGCTCTTGCCGTCGGAGGTCGAGAGCTGTCTGATAGGGCACCCGGCGGTCCGGGAGTGTGCCGTCGTCGGGGTGAGCGACGCCGACGGGCTCATGAAGCCGTATGCGTTCGTCCTGGCGGAGGAGGGTTCGGAGGGCCTGGCGGATCAGCTCAAGGCCCACGCTCTGGAGCACCTCGACGCCTACAAGCATCCGCGGCGGGTGATCGTCCTTGAAGAGTTTCCGCGGACTCACCTGGGGAAAGTGGATCGGGGGAAGCTGAAGGCGATGGCTTGAGGGGTGACGGCGAGGACCAAGTTGGAGAAGGCTAGCCCGGGGGGACGTTTCCTGCCGCTCGACGTGCTGCGCTCGGTGGCCATCCTCCTGGTGCTGGCCAAGCACAGCATCCCGTTGCTGCAAGGCCTTCAGGAGAGGATGGGCCCGGCCCGGGACCTCTCCTACCACCTGGCAGAGGTCGTGCACCGCGGCGGCTGGGTGGGCGTCGACCTCTTCTTCGTGCTGAGCGGCTTTCTCGTCTCCGGGCTCTTGTTTCGGGAATATCAAAGCTATGGCAGCGTCTGGGTAGGACGCTTCCTGATCCGGCGGGGGTTCAAGATCTATCCCGCCTTCTACGTCTTCATCGCCTACACCGTCCTCTTCCACTTTCCGGGCGCCAGCAGGTGGGCGCTTTATTCCGAGGTCTTTTTTGTCCAGAACTATTTCCACGGCCTCTGGGACCATACCTGGTCGCTCGCCATTGAGGAGCACTTCTACCTCTTCATCGCCCTCGTGGTCTATTTCAGGACGCGCCTGCGAGGCGACGAGCCGGCGACGTTCGATTTCATCCCGAAGCTCTTCCTGCTCCTGGGGTCGACGATGCTCGTGGCACGGCTGCTCAATTCGGCCTTCTTCGACTTTTCGCTCCGCACCCACCACTTCCCGACCCTGGTACGCATGGACTCCTTGATGTTCGGCGTCCTGGTTTCCTATTACTACAACTTCTATCACGACCGGTTCGTCGCGGTTTGTACCCGCCACCGCCGCCTCCTGCTCCTGGCCGGTACGGCGCTTCTCGTGCCGCCATTCGTTTTTGACCAATGGCAGTCGACCCACATCGAGACAGTGGGCCTCGCCGGGATCTATCTCGGCAGCGGCATGCTCTTAAGCGGCTTCATGGTGGGATCGTTTCCGAGGAACGCCCTGACGGTCTTGCTCGGCAAGATCGGCTCGTATTCCTACTCGATCTATCTCTGGCACATCGCCGCGCGGGACTGGATGTGGGACCTCGCCGAGGCCCTCGAATACTCGGTCGCACCGGGGGTGATGGTCGTCCTCTACGTCGCGACAAGCCTGGTCGTGGGCGTCTTGACGGCGCTCGCCGTCGAGTTTCCGGTCCTGCGGCTCCGCGACCGATTCTTCCCTTCGCGCAGCGCGGGCGCCGTCTAGGCTGGCCCCTTCACCCTGCCGGGAGCCTGAAGTAGCATGCCTTTCATGGATACGCCGCGCGGTCTGATCCTCTCCCTCCTGGTCGCCATGACGGCGGCCGGCTGCTCGCGCCCGCCAGCGGAGAACCTCCTCCTCGTCTCTTTCGACACCACCCGCGCCGACCGGCTCTCGGCCTACGGCTATCCCCTGCCGACTTCTCCGAACGTCGACGCCCTCGCCCGGCGCGGCAGCCTCTTTACGAACGCCTTCACCCACGCTCCCTCGACGCTCCCCTCCCACTGCTCGCTCCTGACGGGTCTTTTGCCGCCAGGCCACGGCGTCCGCGCCAACGGCCGCTTCCACCTCGCCGAGGAGCACCTCACCCTGGCCGAAATCCTACGCGAGCGAGGCTTCGCCACGGCGGCGGTCGTCGGCGCCCTGCCGCTCGACGAGCGCTTCGGGCTTGGCCAGGGCTTCGACCTCTACGATGGCGACTTCCAGGGCGGTGATCAGGCGCGAGGCGTCTGGCTCGGCCATAGCTTCGCGGTCTTCCAGCGCGACGCCCGAGAGGTCACCGAGCGTGCCCTCGCCTGGCTTGCCGAGCGCGACGGACCCTGGTTTCTCTTCGTCCACTACTTCGACCCCCACGCCCCTTACGACGCGCCGGCACCGTTCTCGGAACGCTTCGCCGATCCCTACGACGCCGAGATCGCCTACGCCGACCACCACCTCGGCCGCCTCCTCGACACCGTCGCCGGGCGCGGCGAGGGTACCCTCGTCGCCCTGACCGCCGACCACGGCGAGGGGCTCGGCGAGCACGGCGAGGACGCCCACAACCGCTACCTCTACAACAGCACGATCCGCGTGCCGCTCGTCGTCGCCCTCGACGGCGAGGTCCGCGCCGGGGCGAGGATCGAGTCCGCCGCTTCTCACGTCGACGTCGTGCCGACCGTCCTGGAGCTCCTGGGCGTCGAGGACGTCCCGGCGCTTGCCGGCCGCTCGCTCGCCGCGGCGCTTCGCGGCGCCGAGGAGGGCGAGCCGCCGCGTCCGGTCTACAGCGAGACTCTGGAGTGGACCCTCGGCATCGACCGGGGTATCGAGGTCCGCTCGCTCGTCCACGGGCGCTACAAGCTGGTGCGCTCCGACGTCGAGAAAGACGGCGAAAGCTTTACCGTCTTCGAGCTCTACGACCTGGCGGCGGATCCGGGGGAGCTCAAGAACCTGGCGCGACGCGACGTCGAGCTCCGGGACCGGATGGCCCGGGCGCTGGAGGGTTGGAGCCGCGAGCTCGAAGCGAGCGCCTTCCGTGCGGAGAGCTACGAGCTCGACGAAGAGACGCTCGAGGGCCTACGCAGCTTGGGATATCTGGAGTAGGGTGCTCCACGATGAGGATGTCGTTGATGTTCTCGGAGCAGACGGCATCGAGCACCGTCGGCGAATGTGTGTTGATCACGACCTGACAGTCGCCCGATAGTTGCCAAAGGCACAAAAAAGCGAACGCGGCTCTGGTGCCCGGCCTCGGGATTCCCCCGGTGGCCGGTCCGTGCTAACGCACCCGCACGCGGATCCGCTCCCCGAGCGTGTCGAGGATACGGCGCAGTTGGTCATTGCTCCAGAATGCCTCAAGCGCCGTCGCCAAGCGGTGATTGTCACTGAGCAAGCAGGCCGCCACCAGCTCGAGCGTCCAGTTGATGTAAGCACGGCCGCCGTGCCGATCCCTCTTGAAGACTTTGCCCAAGCATGGATCGCCGAAGGCAAGC
Organism: uncultured bacterium; assembly: GCA_965371445.1. Taxonomy (GTDB): domain Bacteria; phylum Acidobacteriota; class Thermoanaerobaculia; order Multivoradales; family J023; genus DASWIG01. Next base: position 20,082 of record CBDUYN010000106.1, read on the forward strand.
TGCTGCCACCGGCCGGCCACCTCTCGGTTCAGGCAGGGGACCAGGTTCCGGAGGCGTTGGCTGAAGTCGGCAAGCTCTCCTTCGGTCATCATCATGTTGCCTCCCTCGGCGTTACAGCGACGGCAAAGACGATGCCCTCAACCGCACTTGGGCGTTCCCGAGCGACAAACCGCACGGCGTTGATGAGCTCCACGGTTGGCGGCCCATCTCGCGTGCCTGGCGTGTGTGATTCAGGCATGTGCCCCTTCTTACCAGGGGCCGGCGACGCCTGCCGCCGTTCAGGCGCCAAATACTGCTCGACTTTCGCCCTGGGCGTTCCGGTTTGCAGAAGTTGCAGGGGCCAGGTTCCGCCTTGTGCCGCAGGGCGCTGCCACCTCGTAACGTAAGCTGCTGACAACAAAGGGTTTAGCGGCGGCGTTCACGCTTTTCGCCATTTTGGAAATCGGACGCCCGGCTGCCGCGAAGCTGTTTGGCTCGAGTGGACCCCCGCGAGCGGCGGCGGGAAGTGGGTTTTGCGGTTCTCAGGGAGCGGTTGCGGCGGCTGCAAAGCCATCTGTCGAAAGTCGAGGTGCGCTCGCGGCCGCCGCGAACCTGTTGGGCGGAGCTCGGGGTGCTCTCGCGGCCGCGGCGAGGGCACCCCGAGCTCCGCCCAACGGATTTCCCGCGGCCGCAAGAGCAGTCGGCTGGCGGTAGAGTCGGCTCGCGGCGGCCGCGAGCGCACCTTGAGCTCCGCCCAACGGCTTTGCAGCCGCAGCGAGCGCACCTCGAGCTCCGCCCAACGGCTTTGCGGCCGGCGCGAGGGCACCTCGAGCTCCGCCCAACGGCTTTGCAGCCGGCGTGACGGCACCTCGAGTTCCGCCCAACGGCTTTGCAGCCGCCGCGAGCGCACCTTGAGCTCCGCCGAACTCCTTTGCGCCGGGCGCAAGAGCACCTCCGGAAGCGCCAAAGGGCTTTGCGGCGGGCGCCAGGGCACCTCCGGAAGCGCTAAAGGGCTTTGCGGCGCGCGCGAGGGCACCCCGAGCTCCGCCCAACGGCCCTGCGGCCGGCGCCAGCGCACCTCGCGTTTCGCCCAACGCGTTTGCGCCCGCCGCGACTCTTTTTCGCGCTAGGTCAAAAAGGGGTGACCACGGGGGTGGGTCTTAGGTAGTCGCTCAGCGGGTGCTCAGGAGTTGATCGAGGGCTCGATTCATCTCGTCCTCGAACGTCCGGAAGGCCACGAGCTCCCGCAGAGGCGAGTAGTCGTCGATGAGCGCTGCGACCCGCATCATGGCGGCGGAAAGGCGCCTCTTGAACCGCTTGCGGTGGCGGCCGGAGAGCTCGCTGGCCGTGAAGAGGCCGTCTTCCAGCACCCGTTTGGGATCCGGGAGAGCCTCCAGCTTCTTGAGCGGCGGCAGATCGACGGGTGTGGTCCCGTTGGGGTTGTCCGCCGCCTTTCGGATGGCTGTTTCGTCGATGAGCAGCCAGGCCTCCGTCATCCGTACCGGAACGACCGGGACGTAAGGAGGCAGCCCGGCCTCCGCGGTCGCCTCGGCGATCTCCTCTTGCCGTTTCTCGACACTCTCGCGTTCGGCGTCGCGGTGGACGAAGAGGAGGTCGCACGGAAACTGCTGAAACCCGGCCTCGATCCGCTCCTTGAGCCCCGCTGGCGGCTCGCGGAGCCAGCGGAGCTCCGCCACTTGCGCCTTGACTTTCCGGACCCGTCGCTTCGGATCAGTGCGTAGCACCCAGTCGATGACGTGAGTTAGCCGGGCATCGCCCGGGCCGTCGCCAACGAGCGTGTAGCGCAAGAGAGCCATGGCTTAGCTGAAGCTCAATTCGAGCTGCCGGGGGAGGTTCCCGGTCAAGTTGCCGAAGTAGGGGTGCACATGACCTGGAACCAGGAGAGATAGGGGCTCCGAAAGCTTTGCACGCCAGGTGTCCGGAGGAACGAGGATCGCCGTGACCTGACCCTTTGAGCCCTCGTGAAGCATGGTATGATGCTCTACGAAGAGGATGTCGTCGATGTTCTCGGAGCAGACGGCGTCGAGCACCGCCGGCGAATGTGTGTTGATCACGACCTGGCGCATCGGGTTGTCCGGACCGACGGGAAAATCCGGGTCACAGGCGATGTCGCGCAGGAGCTCGACCATTGCCGGGATCCGATTGGGATGAATTCCGTTCTCGGGTTCCTCCAGGCAAAGAAGGCCACTCGCTTCGGAGTCGATCGCCAAGGTGGCGAGGACGAGAAACCTGAGGGTTCCGTCTGAGAGAGACCTGGCGGGGTGAAAGATCCCCCCGCTTTGCTGGATCTCCAGAGTGAGGGTCTCCGTCTTCTCGTCGTCGACGACTCGCAACTCCCGCACGTCGTCGATGAGGTCGGCAAGGTGGTTTTCGATTTGGGTGTAGATCTGCCCCGGCTTGACCTCGTTGCGGCGCATTCTCTCCACGGCAGCAGGCAGGTAGGCTCCCCGGTCGTCGACGTTTCGCGGGTCCGAATAGTACGCCGGAGCCCGCATCGCGGAGGGCTCGAGCAGCAGTGTCTGCCAGGACTCCATCTCCCGGTGCACCGCGAGCACGGTCGGATAGTCGCTTGAGGCCAGGCCGCCGAGTACGGTCCGGGAAGACTTCGGGGCCGGGACCATTCGGCCTCCGTGACCCTCCTGGTGAACCCGAATTCGAGGCTCGCCGGCGACGGTCTCAGTGGAGATGAAGGGGACCGTCCGTCGCCCCTGAACCACCGTGTCGGTGAACTCCTTCTGGTGCGGAAAGCCCAGCTCTTTGCGTGCCCTGTCGAGCGATATCGGTACCAGGGACTCTTCGGCCAGCACCAGGCGCTCGGGCCTTTGCTCCTCGTCCAGGTGGAAGGCGACGGTGTAGCGAACGGTCGAGATGGCAGCCTTGGCCGCGTCCCCGAAGTCGTCCTGGGCCTGACGAGCGATGACAAGATCCGCGGTCAGGCGAATCTCAGTCGCCCGATAGTTGCCAAAGGCACAAAAAAGCGAACGCGGCTCTGGTGCCCGGCCTCGGGATTCCCGCAGGAGCTGAACGGCCTCCATGATCGGGTGTTTTGCCAGGAGATGGAGGAACCGTGCAGCGTCGAAGACGTTTGACTTGCCGGCCCCGTTCAACCCGGCGATGCAGGTAAACGGGCCGAGCCGAACATCGACGTCGAGAAGGTTCTTGAAGCCCTGGACCCTCAATCTCGTCAGCACGGGAGTCTCCTCTTGCGGCGGGGACCGAATCGATCCTCACATCATGCTACCACTGTCCCCGGTGGCCGGTCCGTGCTAACGCACCCGCACGCGGATCCGCTCCCCGAGCGTGTCGAGGATACGGCGCAGTTGGTCGTAGTCGGGATGGCGGACGCGGACCCAGGCGTTGGCCATGTAGCCGGCTTCGATCGGCTGTGTCGGGGTCCCCACCGGCGGCAGGTGGTGGTCGATCACCGCGTCGCCGAGCTCTTCGAGGAGCTCCAGCCCCTCGTAGCCGGCAATGACGCCGTCGCCAACGGGGCGCAAGTTGACGAGCCCCGCGGAATAACCGCAGGAGCGCTGCTGCGAGGTTCGGCCGTGGACGATCGCCATCGCCCACTCCCGGTAGACGTCCATCTCGTGGGCCGCGCAGTAGAGGTCCCAGGCTCCGACCCCGGGGGGCCGGCAGCCGATCTCGGAGAACTTGAGCCCCTGGGGCCCGAAAAACCACTCCATGTGGGTGGCGGAGGTGGTGATCCCCAGGGTCTCGATCACCTTCTTGCCCAGCTCGTAGACTTCTTCGTAGCCCTCGGCCGAGAGGCGGTTGGTGGCGATGAGCTGCGGCGAGATCCAGCGCGTGCGCATCGCCTCCAGGACGTTCGGGTAGTAGTGGGTGATGAAGTGGTGGGCGATCTCGCCGTCGATCGTGATCGTGTCGAAAAAGCCTTCGTGGCCCTCGACGAACTCCTCGACCGCCACCGAGGCGCCGCGGTCGAGGTGCGACTCGCGGGCCGCCGCGGCGAGCTCCTCGTCGTCGTGGACTCGCCAGGTGCCGGCGGCGCCGGCGGCGTCGCGGGGCTTGATGATGACGGGATAGCCCACCCGTTCGACGAAAGCGCGCGCTTGCTCCAGCGAATCGGCACCGGTCGATTCGGCGCAGGGGACCCCGGCCTTGCGCAGCGCCTCTTTCATCGCCGGCTTGTCGCGGCACAAAAAAGACGTCCGAACGCTCGTCCCCGGGATGGCGCGGGCCTCCCGAACCCGGGCGGCGGGCATGATGTGAGCCTCGATGGTGGCCTCCAGCCGGTCGACGTGCTCGCGTCCCTGGATGCGCTCGACGGCGGCGTGAAGCGACGGCTCGTGGACCACGCTCGGCACCAGCTCGTACTTGTAGAGGGCGTCGCGGAGCTCACCCGGCAGCGCCTCGAGCGGCGCCTCGCCGATGCCCGTGACCCGCGCTCCCACCTCACGCAGGGCGAAGACGAGCTTCGACTGGTTGTAGGGAAAGGCGGGCTCGACGAAGATCACGTGCATCGGCTACTCCTCGAAGAGAAAACCGGCGCCGCTTCGTCGCCAGCGCGGGCCGGATGGATTCGGGTCGTCCGCAGGGGATAGTAGCGTCCCCTATGGAGGTAGTATAGGGGCGAGACCAAGGCGTCGGCCCGCCCGGCCGAGCCGGCGGTCCCGGAGAAAACGCATGGAAACGACGGCAATGGAGCGAACCGACACCGCGACCGACGTCGAAGAGATGGGCGACGGCCTCCCGACGAGCGGTCTGTTGAGCTTCTACGACCGGCTGCGCGCACGCCTGGCCGGCGAGCTTGAGCGCCGTGGCGGCAAGCTCGGCGCGGGCGCCGCCGAGATCCTGCTCCTGATCCCCGACGTCTTCATGTTCATGGTCCGCCTGGCGCTCGACCGCGAGGTGCCGCAAAAGACCCGGCTGCTCCTGGCGAGCGCCCTCGTCTACTTCGTGGTGCCGGTCGACCTCCTGCCCGAGGCCGTGGTGGGACCGGCCGGCTTCCTCGACGACCTCGTCCTCGCCCTGGCGGTGCTCCAGCAGGCCTTCGGCCGCGACCTGGAGCCTTTCGCTGAAAAGTACTGGAGCGGCTCCGAGCCGCTGCGCCAGGTGCTCGCCGACATCCTCGAGGCGGCGGGAAGCCTCCTGGGCTACAACGTCTACGAGCGCCTGCGCTCGTTCTTGAAAAAGCGCGGTGTCGACCTCGACTCGGCGAGGGTCGAAGCCGCCGAATCGGCGCCCTAGCCGTCTTGCGCTGCTTGCGTCTCGACCGCTTCCGTCTCCCCGGGCGCTGGCGCCCCGTCCTCCCCCTCCTCAACGGCCGCCGGGGCCGACGCATGCCACCGTTCCAGGGCTTCCTCGACTTTCTTGTGCTCGAACGACGACTCGACCGTCGCCAGGGCTTCCTCGAACCCCGAGGGCAGCTCTTCCCCGGCCGGACAGGCCGCGAGGAGCTCCACGAGGAAGCCCGACATCTCGAAGTCCGCCGAGATCCCCACGGTGGCGGCGAGGAGGCGCACGGCGGTGCCGCGGTCCAAAGGCCGGCGCTCCAGGACCACGCCTGCGGCCTGGCGCTGCGCGTAGTCGCTCTCGACGGTTTCGAGCGCCCGGTAGTAGGCCGGCGGCAAGGGCGCGTCCCAGAGGCGCGCCACCTCGGCCAGGAGCTCCGCCAGGATGTGGTCCGAAGAGATGGAGGTCGCCGTCTCCAGCAACAGCTCGCCCTCCTCGGCGTCAAGCCTCGGCCGCTCAAAAGCAGCGGCGAGGACCCGGGCGTGCTCGTGGTCCGAGCCCACGGTGGCGAGGGCATCCGCGTAGGATGGCGGCAAACGCTCTTCGCCGGGGAGGGCTTCGACGACGGCGATCAGCAACGAGGCCGCTTCGTGGTCCGAGCCGACGGTCGATGCAGCGTCAAGAAGCGCGTCGAGGCGTCCGGTATCGAGCGGACGCTCGACGGCGAGGCCCTGGAGGAGAGCGCGCAGCTCGTGGTCGGAGTCGATGGTCCTCGCCGCCGCGAGAAACGCGTCCCGCACCGCTGCGTCGTCCAGCAGGCTCGTGGAGAACGAGTCGGCCAGGGCCTTGCGCAGGGCGTGGTCGGAGGAGATCTCGCGGCGGGCGAATTCGAGCAGGCGCTCGACGGCGGCAGAGTCGTCCGCCAGGCGCGTCAGGCTCTCGCGCAGGTAGATCCCCTGGACGTGGTCGCCGTCGATCCGGGCCATCTCGTCGAGGACGGCGTCGACGCCTCCGGCCTTGAGGAGCGTCGCGACCCGGTTGCCGGCGTCGATTCCAGTCGAGCGGTAGATCCGCGGCGTCACCCTGGCGAGCCAGTCGCGCCCTGCTGCGTCGAAAGGTGCCTCGTCGCCGTCGACCTTGTAGAGGTAGTCCGGTTTGCCGTTCGTGGCGGTGACCTCGATCGACCGGCGCTCGCCGGGCATTTTCTGGACGATCTTGAGGTAGGCCCCGGGCTCGATCGAGGCGACCTCCCGGAAGTCCGTGGAGAGCTCGAGGGGGCCCAACAAGTCGACCTCGAAGCGGCAGCGGCCGTGGTTCTCGCGGATCTTGTGGCGGCCGTAGCCGTCGGAGTAGTGGATCCTCTCCGGCCAGCCCCAGCCGCATTCCTCGTCATAGGTCGAGGAGCTTTCGAGGGCGACGATCAGGAGCGCCGCCAGAAAGAGGCCGATCACCACCTGCTGTACGGTGCCAAAGGGAAGACGGCGTTTCGCGTTCATTTCGGAGATCCTCTTGAGAGGGTGCCGGGTGGGGTGGCGAGCGCACCTTGGCTCGTCTCTACGACCAGGAAGACGAAAGCCGGCCCGGAAAAGTTCGCGCGCTACGGGGTTTGATGGTCCTGCCCCGCACCCCACAGCCCAGGACAAGCCCGCGGCGCATCCTGGGTCGGCGTTCCGGGCATCGCGGAGAAATCCCCGTGCCGGGGGGTGGCGACGCGGCCGCGACGCTGTGCTATCCTGCCTCGAAGTCCGGTCCACGGCGTGGTATCCTCGCGGCGTTGATCGCCGCTTCCAGGCTGGCTATGGCCCTCCGTGCCAGCTGCGGACCCTTGGTTCGCCCATAGATTTGCGTCTTTTCAAGGAACAGTAGAAAGGGGTTTGGAGCATGCCCAGCGTTTTTGACCGCTTTGCCGACGAGTACGGTCCCGAGAAGATCGTCTACATCTACGAGCCCCGCTGCGGCCTGAAAGGGATCGTGGTGATCGACAACATCTCGGCCGGTCCGGCCATTGGCGGGATCCGTATGGCCCTCGACGTGACCACCGAAGAGGTGTTTCGCCTGGCGCGGGCCATGACCTGGAAAAACGCCCTGGCGGGCATCCCCCACGGTGGGGGCAAGTCGGCGATCCTGGCCGATCCGTCGATGCCGAACAAGGAGACGATGATCCGGCAGTTCGCTCGCGCCATCGAACGCCTGGACGGCTACATCCCGGGTCCGGACATGGGCACCGACGAGGTGGCGATGGCCTGGGTGCGCGACGAGATCGGCCGTTCGGTCGGCTTGTCAAAAGTGCTGGGCGGGATTCCCCTCGACCAGATCGGCGCCACCGGATACGGGCTCGCGATCTGCGCCGAGGTCGCCCAGGAGTTCTGCGACGTGGAGCTCAAAGGCGCACGCGTCGTGGTCCAGGGCTACGGCAACGTCGGCACCCACGTGGCCAACTTCCTGGAGGAGCGCGGCGCGGTGTTGGTGGGAGCGAGCGACCTCGACGGCACCGTCTACGACGAGAACGGCATCGACGTGGCAAAGCTGACCGAGGTCAAGCAGAGAACCGGCCGGGTGACCGACTACGAGGGGGGTCAGAAGCTGGGCACCGAGGAGTGGATCAAGGTCCCCTGCGACATCTTCGTGCCGGCGGCCCGTCCCGACGTGATCGACGAGAACAACGCCCTGGAGCTCAACTGCAAGCTGGTGCTCCAGGGGGCCAACATCCCGGTCACCTCCCGCGCCGAGCGCATCCTGCACGACAACGGCATCCTCTCGGTGCCCGACTTCGTGGCCAACGCCGGCGGCGTCATCTGCGCCTCGGTGGAGTACAAGGGCGGCACCAAGAAACAGGCCTTCGCGGCTATCGAGGAGAAAGTCCGGGAGAATACCCAGAAAGTCCTGGAGCTGTCCAAGGCCCACAGCCAGATCCCCGCGGAAGCCGCTCTGTCGCTCGCCAAGCAGCGGGTGGCCGAGGCCATGGCCTACCGGCGCTCGCGCTGACCGGCGGAGGGCACCCGGCGTGGCCAAGGGCGACGCGACGATCGTGGAGCCGTCGCCGCTCGACACCGACGAGATCCCGATCCTCGTCGTGCCGGCGGCACCCAGGCCGCGCGCGGCACGCACCTGGACGCTGGGCGCCGTCGCCGTGGCGCTCGTCGTGCTGGCGGCGGCGAGCGGCCTGGGCCTGCTCTTTCACTACCGCCCGCTGGTCGCCGCGGCCTATCCGAGCATGACGGACCTCGCCGAGGCGAGCCGCTTCGGATTCCTCAGGGAGCTGCACCGCTGGAGCGCTCATCTGCTGATCGTCACCGTTTTCCTCCACCTGCTGCGGGTCGTGGTGGCCGGCGCCTACCGGCCGCCCCGGCGGCACAACTACCACGTCGGTGTCGGCCTGCTGGTCGTGACCTTGTGGCTCGCGGTCACCGGCTGGATCCTGCCCTGGGACCAGAACGCTCAGCAGCTCCTGGCGGCGCTCGGCTACGACAACCTGGGAGGCCGGCTCGCCTCGGTCTACGCCGTTCACTGCGGCATCCTGCCGGTGGTGGGGGCGCTCGCCCTTCTCCATCACCTGCGACGCGCTCGCCGCGACGACGGGGAAGCGGCGTTTTCGAAACCGGTGGAGTAAGGAGAGACGGGTGGAGACGCTTCGCATCCTCGTCGGTGAGCTCGCCTGGCCCCCCGTCCTGCTCACGACCGCGGCGGTCGTCTTCCTCGCCGCCGTACGCTCGCCGTGGCCCTGGACCCGTTTCGGCGGTGCCCTCCTGGCCCTGGCGGCGACGGCGGCCGCGGCCGCCGTGTTGTGGAAGGCGCCTCTGCGCCACCTCGTCCTGGCGCCGGAACGGCTCCCCGTGGCCATCTTGCTCCTGGGAAGCGGTGCCGCGCTGTGGCTGGCCCTCCACCAGGCCCACGGCGCTACGCCGGCGGAGGAGGAGGACACAAGCCGCGGCTTCACTCGGGGTGAGCTCCTGGCTGCGGGCTTCGCCGTCGTCCTGGTGGCGGTCCTGGCGTTTACGATCGGCGCGCCGCTCGCCGAGATCGCCGATCCCGAGCGGCCGCCGGAACCCTTTTCGGCTCCGTGGTTCCTCCTCGGCCTTGCGGAAGTGGGGGTTTTTTTTGATCCGTGGGTTTCCGCCCTCCTCCTGCCGGCGGTCTTCCTGGCGGGCCTCGTGGCTCTGCCCTACTTCGACATCTCCCCCGAAGCGCCGCGCCTCGACTTCGCGGAGCGCCGCGAGGTGGTGATTTTTTTTCTCGCCGTCGTCTTCCTCCTGGTCCTTTTCCCGATGGCGAGCGGCACGTTCCTGCGTGGCGCCCGCGGCGAGCCCGCCGCGCCTTTCTCCACCTGGCGCTCGGCGGAGCTCGTGGTGCCGCAGGCGCTTTCCGAGCGTATGTGGGGCCTCGTGACGACCCAGCCGCCGCGCAGCCTATGGCTGCGGGAGCTACCGCCGGCGGTTCTGCTCGTCCTTTACTTCGTCCTACCGCCGCTGGTGCTGCCACGCTGGGGCCCGACGAAGGCCGTTTTTGGCCGCTACCAGACGCACCTCGGCCACCGGCGGTTCGCCGGCGCCATGGTCTTCGCCCTGGCGCTGGGCCTCGTGCCGCTCAAGATGTATCTGCGCTCGATTTTTGCCATCGCCTATTTCTTCGACCTGCCGGAGCTGGGGTTCGGCTTCTAGGACCAGGAGCTACGGTGCATCGAAAGCAACTCGTCCCGGCGGCGCTCGTCCTCGCGTTTCTGGGCCTCGTGATCGCCGAGCAGGCGCGTCCGTGGAAGCGGCTGCAGGCCGAGTGGCGTAGCTTCCAGATCGAACGCCTCCGCGGCGAGATCGACGCCGAACGCCTGCGGATTGACGCCGAGGAGCTCGACGCCGAGCTCGCAACGGCGCGCCGCCGCTTTGACGACAGCCGTGCTGTCGTACGCCCTCTCGACAAAGAGATCGCCCGTGCCGAGCACGCCGGGCGCTGGGCCCAACGCGATCTCGCCCGGCTGCGCGAGCAACGGCGGCGCTTCGCCGTGGAGGACGAGGATCGCGCCATGGCTCTGGATCAGGAGATCCGCGACCTGCGCTCGCGCCTCGAGGCGGCGCTCCTCGACGAACGTACCGCCGCCGACCGTCTGGCCGAGCTACGCTCGGAGCTCACCCTCGCCGAGCAACGCTGGGCCGCCGAGACCGAGACCTTGAGGGACCTCGAATCTCGCCTCGCCGGGCTGGAGCGGGGCTTCCTGTGGCGGGTACCGGTGCTGCGGGGGCTCGATGGGTCACTCACCGTCCACGAAGTGGCCCCGGACGGATTCTTCATTGAGTCTCCGGTCGGACGCCTGGAACGTCGCGACCGCTGCGTGACCTGTCACCTGGGAGCCCTCGGGGAAAGCGGCGAGGAGGTACCGCCTCCCTTCGCCGGACACCCCAGGTCCGACCTCTACGTGGGGGAGGCCTCGCCCCATCCCTACTCGCGCTTCGGTTGCACGGTCTGTCACGGCGGAGAGGGCCGTGCGACGGACTTCGTCCGCGCCGGACACCGCGGCGCGGGTGGGTCGCAAGAGCCCATCCTGCCCCTTTCTTTCATCGAGGTCGGCTGCGCCCGTTGCCACAGCGGCGAGGTCACGACCGAGGCCGGTGTGTCGCTCGAGCTCGGCCGGCAGACGGTCCTCAAAATGGGCTGTGCGGGCTGCCATGAGATTGACGATCCGTCGGTTCGTGACGCCGTCAAGAGCGGCCCTCCCCTCGGACGGATCGCCGCCAAGACGAGTCCCGGCTGGACCTTCCGCTGGATCCTCGAGCCGCGGCGGTTCCGGCCGACGACCTGGATGCCCCATCTGCTCGGCACGGCGGAGGAGGCGACGAGGCAAGCGGAGGTCCGGGCCATGGTGCGCTACCTGTGGGCGCGCTCCGCGGAGCCGTCCTTTCCCGAGCCCCCGGCGGGCGACGGCGCCGCTGGTGAGGCGCTTTTCGCGCAGCTCGGCTGTAAGGGCTGTCACCTCCTGGAGGGCGCCCTCACCCGCGAGGACGTCTTCCCCGAGCTCGAGCGCCTGCACGGTCCCAACCTGGCACGGACCGGCAACAAGGTGAGCGCGGCCTGGCTCTACGCCTGGCTGAGGAACCCCCGCGCCTGGCGCGCCGACACACCGATGCCGAGCCTGCGCCTCGACGAGCGCGAGGCGGCGGACCTGACGGCCTTCCTCATGGCGAGCCGGGAGGCGTCCTGGGAGGAGCTCGAGCTGCCGCCGGCCGATCCGGCGGCCCGCGACGAAGCCGTGCGGCGCTACCTGGAGGAGGAGGAGACGATCGCGGAAAGCCTCCTACGGTTCGACGCCATGAGCGCCGACGAGGAAGACCTCTACCTCGGCGAGCGGGCGCTTCGCGCCTACGCCTGCGCCGGCTGCCACGAGATCCCCGGCCTTGAAGAGGCGTCGCAGGCCGGCCCTCCGCTCGGCGCCGTCGGGCGCCGGCCTCAGCGCCTGCTCGACGAGCAGGACGCCGAAGCGCTGGTGCATCCCTCCGGCCTTCGCGGCGTGCCCGACTACGGCCTCGCCCGGCGCGAGGCCGAGGCCCTGCGGGTGACGCTCCTCGCCTGGCGCGACGCCGAAGTCGACGCTTCGCGCCGGGCCGAGCAAGGGGAGCAGGCGCGCGCTCTCGCGGCCGGACGCCGGCTCCTGTGGCGTTTCGGCTGCCTCGGCTGCCACCAGCTGGACGGCCGCGGCGGCGCCCTGGCCCTCGCCAAGCCGGAACCTCCCGGGCTGACCTCGGTGGGAGCCCGGCTGCGCTCGTCGTGGCTTTTCGCCTACCTGAACGATCCGGGGAGCTTCCCCCGCCGGCCGTGGCTGCGGCTGCGGATGCCGAGCTTTCACCTCGAGGCCGGGGAGGCCAACGACCTGGTGCAGTTCTTTGCCGCCCACGACGGCGAGCCTCTTTTCGTCAGCGAGCCGCCGGCCCCGGAGAGGGTCGACGTCGAGGTGGGCCGTTCGGTCGCCGTCATCCTGCAATGCAATCGCTGCCACCAGGGCTCGCCGGAGGCGGCGAACCTGCCGCCTTCGGCTCTGGCACCGTCGTACCGTGGAGCCCGGCAGCGGCTGCGGCCCGACTGGGTGGTGGACTGGATCCTCGGTCCCGAAAGCCTGATTCCCGGCACCGCCATGCCCCTGAGCTTTTCCTCCGGAGAGGAGGGCACGCCCGACTCGTCGTTTCTCGTCGCCGCGGTCTCGGCGCCGATGTTCGAGCCGCAGCTGCAGAGCCTCTTGCCGCGTTTCGCGTCGGAGGAGGAGCTCCATGCCTACTTGAGCGACTCGCGGCGGGTGGCGTCGGCGCTGCGCGACTACCTCTGGACGCTGGAGTGACGGCCCTTGCCACCACTCGGCGGACGTAGGCTTTCCGGGAGTTTCCAGGTATACTGTCGCGATGACAAACGCACTGGTCGAGACCGTCCGCAACTCCCTCGTCGGCGACGATCGGGCCATTGCCGGACCCTTCGGCCCGCGGCGGGTGACCTACGCCGACTACACGGCGTCGGGACGCTCGCTCAGCTTCATCGAGGACTTCATCCGCAACGAGGTGTTGCCGCTTTACGCCAACACCCACACGGAGACGTCAGGGACGGGCCTCCAGACCACGCGCTTTCGCGAGGACGCCCGGCGGATCATCAAGCGGGCGGTGGGCGGCGACGACGACGACGTCGTGATCTTCTGCGGCTCCGGGGCCACCGCCGCGATCCAGAAGCTGATCGACATCCTGAACCTGCGCTTGCCGCGCGAGCTCGACGCGCGCTACGACCTCCTCGGGCGGATCCCGCCCGAGGAGCGGCCGGTGGTCTTCATCGGGCCCTACGAGCATCACTCGAACGATCTGCCCTGGCGCGAGTCGATCGCCGACGTCGTGACGATCGACGAGGACGCCGACGGCCTGATCGACCTTGTCCAGTTGGAACGGGAGCTGGTGCGCTGGAAGGCGAAGCCGCTCAAGATCGGCAGCTTCTCGGCCGCCTCCAACGTCTCCGGGATCCGCTCGGAGACCCGGCGCATCGCCAAGCTCCTGCACCTGCACGGGGCGCTCTCCTTCTGGGACCTGGCCGCCGCCGCCCCCTACGTCGGCATCGTGATGAACCCGGGGGACGACCCCCTGGAGGCCAAGGACGCCATCTTCCTCTCGCCCCACAAGTTCGTCGGCGGACCCGGTACGCCCGGGGTCCTGGTGGCCAAAAAAAAGCTGTTCAAGAACCGGGTGCCGGTGGTCCCGGGCGGCGGCACCGTCTCCTACGTCAACGCCCTCGACCACCGCTACCTCGACGACCCCGAGCACCGCGAAGAGGGCGGGACGCCGGCGATCGTCGAATCGATCCGCGCCGGCCTCGTCTTTCAGCTCAAGGAAGCGGTGGGGGCCGAAGCGATCGAGGAGTTGGAGCGAACGTTTATCACCCGCGCCGTCGCCTCGTGGAACAAGAATCCCAACCTCCGCGTCCTCGGCAACCTCAAAGCGCGGCGGCTGTCGATCGTCTCCTTTCTCGTTCGCCACGATGAAGGTTTCCTGCACCACAACTTCGTCGTGGCGCTTCTAAACGATCTTTTCGGCATCCAGGCGCGCGGCGGCTGCTCCTGCGCCGGCCCCTACGGTCACCGTCTCCTGGGAATCGATCTCACGACCTCGCGGGAGTTCGAGCGCGAAGTCCTGCGCGGCTCGGAAGGGATCAAGCCCGGCTGGGTACGGGTCAACTTCAACTACTTCATCTCGGAGACGGTCTTTGACTTCATCCTCGCGGCCGTCCACCTGGTGGCCAAGGAGGGCTGGAAGCTCCTGCCGGGCTACCGCTTCGACCCGGCCACCGCCCAGTGGCACCACCGGGGCGGACGGGCCGGCAAGCCCATGCGCCTCGACGAGATCACCTATCGCTCCGGCAGGATGGAGTACGCCGAGCACCATGCGACGGAGCCCGAGTCGGCCCTCGGCGGCTACCTCGAAGAGGCGAAGCAAATCCTGGCCGAGGCCGGGAAGGGCGAAGACATGACGGAGGAGGCGCCGGAGCTCTCCGCCGACTTCGAGCACCTGCGCTGGTTCCCGATGCCCGGCGAGATCCTGCGCGAGCTCGAGGGCAAGGAGCACGCGCCGCCCGCCCCGGACCTGATCCATCCCTAGCGCGGCTTCGCTTCTTCGCGGGCTTTAGCCCGCAACGCTGGGAGCGCCGGCGTCCCGCCGGCCGTGGGGGACGAAGTC
>CBDUYN010000107.1:0-34253 GCA_965371445.1 uncultured bacterium
GCCGTGGTCGACGTGCCCGATCGTACCGACGTTGACGTGGGGCTTCGTGCGTTCAAACTTTTCCTTGGCCATGCTTTGCTCCTCGGAATCCTTTCAGCTCTTCCTCAGAAGTCCTTGATCCTTATCCCACCACCGCCGCGACGATCGTGTCGGAGACTTCGCGCGGCGCCGGCTCGTAACTTGCAAACTGCATCGTGTAATTCGCCCGGCCCTGGGTGACGGAGCGCAGGTCCGTCGCGTAACCGAACATCTCGGAAAGCGGCACCCGGCCCGTGATGACCTGGGCGCCGGAGCGGGCCTCCATGTTCCGGACCCGGCCACGGCGCGAGCTCAAATCACCGATGACGTCGCCCATGTAGCTCTCCGGGGTGACGACCTCGACGTCCATCACCGGCTCCAGGAGAACGGGCGAGGCTTTCCTCGCGGCGTCTTTGAAGGCCATCGAGCCGGCGATCTTGAACGCCACCTCCGAGGAGTCGACGTCGTGGTAGCTGCCGTCGTAGAGCTCGACCTCGACGCCGGAAACCGGATAGCCGGCGAGCGGCCCCGCCTCCATGGACTCCCGGATCCCCCGCTCCACGGGCTTGATGAACTCGCGCGGGATCTTTCCGCCGACGATCTTGTCGTGAAAGACGAGGCCCGCCGCCTCGGTCGGACGCATACGGATCTTGCAGTGCCCGTACTGGCCGCGGCCGCCCGTCTGACGCACGAACCGTCCCTCGCCCTCGGCCTCGTCGGTGATCGACTCCTTGTAGGCCACCTGCGGCCGGCCGATCGAGGCGCCGACCTTGAACTCCCGCACCAGGCGGTCGGTGATGATCTCGAGATGAAGCTCGCCCATGCCCGAGATCAGCGTCTGACCCGTGTCGGGCTCGGTGTGGACCTTAAACGTCGGGTCCTCCTGCTGGAGCTTGCCGAGCGCCTGCGCCAGCTTCTCCTGGTCGGCCTTGGTCTTGGGCTCGATGGCGACCGAGATCACCGGCTCCGGGAAGCTCATCGCTTCGAGAATCACCGGTGCATGGATGGCACAGATCGTGTCGCCCGTCGTCACGTCTTTCAAGCCCACCGCGGCGGCGATGTCGCCCGCCCAGACCTCCTGGATCTCCTCGCGCTTGTTGGCGTGCATCTTGAGCAGCCGCCCAATCCGGCCCTTGCGGCCCCGGTTGGCCTTCAAGACGCTGTCGCCCGAGGCGATGTGGCCCGAGTAGACGCGGAAGTAGGCGAGCTGTCCCACGTAGGGATCGGTCATGATCTTGAACACCAGCGCCGAGAACGGCTCGTCGTCGCACGCCCGGCGCGTCTGGACCTGACGGCCGTGCGTGGCGACCCCCTGGATGGACGGGACGTCGAGCGGCGAAGGCAGGTAGTCGACGACGGCGTCCAGAAGCGGCTGGACTCCCTTGTTGCGAAAGGCCGTACCGCAGAGCACCGGCTGGAGCGAATGGGAGACCGTCGCGTTGCGCAGCGCCGTCTTGATCTCGCCCGTCGAGACCGCCTTGCCCCCGAGGTAGCGCTCCAGGAGCGCGTCGTCGGTCTCGGCGACCGTCTCGACGAGGAGCTCGTGCATCTCCATCGCCTCGTCGCGGAGCTCCTCGGGGATCTCGACCGAGTCGTAGTGCGAGCCGAGCTTGTCGGTGTCGTAGACGATGCCCCGCATCTCGACGAGGTCGATCACGCCCCGGAACGAGCCCTCGACGCCCCAGGGCAGCTGGACGACGATCGGCGAGGCGTGGAGACGCGACTTCATCATGTCGACGCAGCGCTTGAAGTCGGCACCCACGCGGTCCATCTTGTTGACGAACGCGATGCGCGGCACCCGGTACTTGTCGGCCTGGCGCCACACGGTCTCGGACTGCGGCTCGACGCCAGCGACGGCGTCAAAAACGGCGATCGCGCCGTCCAGGACCCGGAGCGAGCGCTCCACCTCGGCCGTGAAGTCGACGTGACCCGGCGTGTCGATGATGTTGATCCGGTGGTCGCGCCAGAAGCAGGTCGTCGCCGCTGAGGTGATCGTGATGCCACGCTCCTGCTCCTGGACCATCCAGTCCATGGTCGCGGTCCCGTGGTGGACTTCTCCGAGCTTGTAGTTGATCCCCGTGTAATAGAGGATCCGCTCGGTAGTCGTCGTCTTACCGGCATCGATGTGGGCCATGATGCCGATGTTCCGGGTGTTTTCGAGTGTGACCTGGCGTGCCATGACGACTTCTTCACAACGGGGGGGAGACACTTAGGCGACTCCCGTCGACTACGAAGCGCCCCTCGGTAGGAGCGCTGGAGATTCGCGTTACGTTTGCTTCGAGCTCCGGGCCTTCCGGGACGGGACCTCGTTAGGGCGGCCCCGGCGGTTCCCAACTTACCGTCGCTACCAGCGGTAGTGGGCGAAGGCCTTGTTGGCCTCGGCCATGCGATGCGTGTCCTCTCGCTTCTTGATCGCCACCCCGCGGTTCTGAGCGGCGTCCATGAACTCGTTGGCGAGGCGCATGTTCATCGTCTTCTCGCCGCGCTTCTGGGCGCTCTGGATGAGCCAGCGCATCGACAGCGCCAGACGCCGCGACGGCCGCACTTCGATCGGGACCTGGTAGGTCGACCCGCCGACCCGGCGCGACTTCACCTCGACCGCCGGCTTGACGTTGTCGATCGCTTTCTTGAAGACCTTGACCGGATCCTCTTCGGTGCGCTCGCGAATGACGGCGAGCGCGTCGTAGATGAGCTTCTCGGCCACGGTCTTCTTGCCGTCGACCATGACGACGTTGACGAACTTCGTGATCAGCTGCGAGTTGTACAGCGGATCCGGAAGGATCTCACGCTTGGGGACTTCACGGCGCCTTGGCATCGTTCGGTGACCTCTTCTGCCTCAGACTGTGTTTGACTCAAGACTTGGGACGCTTGGTCCCGTATTTGGAACGGCCACGGCGCCGGCCGTCGACTCCGACGGCGTCGAGCGTGCCTCGGATCACGTGGTAGCGCACACCCGGGAGGTCTTTGACACGGCCGCCGCGGATCAGCACGATCGAGTGCTCCTGCAGGTTGTGGCCGACCCCGGGGATGTAGGTCGTGACCTCGATGCCGTTGGTCAACCGGACCCGGGCGACCTTGCGCAGCGCCGAGTTCGGCTTCTTCGGCGTCTGGGTGTAGACGCGCACGCAGACCCCGCGCTTCTGGGGCGAGCCGTGAAGAGCCGGGCTCTTCGTCTTGGATTTCTGGCGCGTGCGCCCTTTGCGCACCAACTGATGGATCGTCGGCATCCGACCACTCTCCTAAGGACCGCCCCCCGAAAAGCGGGTCGGGCGACCTCTATCGTCTTCAATCTGGTCTGTCGCTTGGAACCGTGGGGTGCCCCGGCTGGGGTTCCACTCTACGGTCGAGCTAGCTGTGCTGGCGCGGGAGGCGCTCACAGTGACTGTGCTGACAGGGCTCGACTGGGAAGGTCACTCGGGGCCATCATCGTGGACATTAGCAGCCGCGACTGCACCCCAGCAAAGCCGTGGAAGGGGGACCCTAGCAGAGGGCCGGAGGGCGGTCAAGACCTTTTTTTCGGGAATCTGGGCGGCGGGACAGGCCTTCCCGACAGCCAGCCGCGTAAACCCCGACCGGCCATCCGGATGACGGCAGGACCCCCGACGCCCGTCAGAGGACCTCCACCGTCACCGGACCCCGGATCCGCGCCTGACACGCCAGCCGGTGCTCGCCGGGCGCGAGCTCGCAGATCTCCTCCAGCGTCTCCGACTCCTGCTCGCCGGGCGGCCCCTCGAGGAACTCCTGACCCGCGACCAGGCGTACCGGGTCGCTGCCGCAGATTCCCGAGTGACACTCCGCCGAGAGCGCCACGCCGTTTGACTCGGCAACCTCGCAGATCGTCTGACCGGGACGGACAGGACAGGTCTTTCCCGCCGGCAAGAAGGTCACCGTCGGAGCTCCGTCCGCCACCGGAGACGGAGGCGGAGGCGGCGCCACCAGACGCTCCGTGCCCGGCGTGTCGAGCACGGCGTCGGCGCGGGCGCTGAAGGTGAAACGCTGCCGGCCGATGCGAAGCCTCGCGCCGTGCTCGAGAGGCCACGGGCCGCGCAGACGCAGGTACGTGCCGTTGGCGCTTTTCAAGTCCTTGACCAGCACCCGTGCACCCGCGACGGTGACCGCCAGCTGGCGGCGCGACAGCGTCCGGTCCTCGGCGTCGAGGGTCACGTCGGGGGCCTGGCGGCCGAGGACGATCGTCCGCTCGGGCAGGGCGTAGCGGCTGACCTCGCGTCCTTTCGCGTCGTAGTGGACCAGCTTGAAACGTCCCGGCTCGCCTTCGAGAAGCAGGAACTGCCGGCCGGCGCTCAAGAGATCCCCCGGCTCCACCGCCAGCTTCTCGGTCGACGCGAGGCGCAGGAAAACGCCCGTGGCGCTCCCCTCGTCGCGCAGCGAGTAGCCCTCGCCGTCGTGGACGATCGAGGCGTGGCGCGGCGAAAGCGACGTGTCGCTGGCGAAGCTCAGGTCGCAGCCAACGCGACCGATCGTCACGACACCGTTCTCGCGCAGCGCGTACTCGTCGGACTCGAGGCCGTCGGCCGTGACGCGTACCAGCCGCGCGCCGCCCGGCGCCGGCTCCCCGGCGGCCGGCTCCTCGGCGGTGTCGACCGGTGCCGGCAACGCAGTGTCCAAAGGTGCCGCCAGCGGCAACGCAGCAGGCCGCTCGACGCCCGGCAGATCCTCCAGATCGCCCACGCGGACGTCGATCTCCGTCTGTCCGTCGAGCTGCTGTCGGATCACCTCGGCGACGAGCACGCCGTCGCGGAGCGCCGACTTGACGTTGCCCGGATGACGCACCTCGCGATACGTCGCCGGGTCGGCTCCGAAGTCGTCGGTCTCGAGATAGGACTGGCTCAGGACGTCGCCCACCAGGAAGACCCCCGGCTGGACGGTCTCGAGGTAACGCGTCACCGCCATGCGCTTCCGTCCCCGGGGGCCGACGGCCTGGGGGACGCCGACCGCGTCGAGCAGCGCCACCGGCAGGTCCTCGCCGATACAGGCGACGACGCTCTCCTTCGGGAACTCCAGGTGGAGGGCCTCGACCGGACGCCCTTCCATGCGCCGCCGGTCGACGCGGATCGCCAGGTACTCCTCGCGATCCTCGCCGGTGACGACCGCCGCGGGCTCGGAACGGGGGAAGTAGCGGATGTTGCCGTTCCCGACGTAGGCCTCGAAGAAGGCGTCGGCAAGGGCTTTCGAGACGCGCGGCATGCGGTCGCCGCGGTAGGACCAGTAGACCTCGGTGTTGTCGCCCGCCGCGGCCTTGGCGGTAGAGATGGCGATCACCGCCTCGGCCGCCGACGTGCCGCCGCCGACCACGCAGGCCGGTTGGCCGACGTAAAGCGCCGGGTCCCTGAGCCACAGGGCGACGTCGTCGCAGGAGCCGGGGATGTCGAAGCGCCGCGGTACGCCGCGTCCCAGCGCCAGGACGACGCAGCGCGCCAGGTAGCGCACCGAGGCCCGCGCGCCGTGGTCCCAGGCCTCGGCCTCCCAGATCTCGTCGCGGCGCTTCAGCCCCAGAAGCTCGATCCCCGTCCGGTAGGCGACGCCGTGGCGCTCGTATAGCTCCTTCCAGGAGATCACCATGTCGTCCTTGTCGATCGGG
Organism: uncultured bacterium; assembly: GCA_965371445.1. Taxonomy (GTDB): domain Bacteria; phylum Acidobacteriota; class Thermoanaerobaculia; order Multivoradales; family J023; genus DASWIG01. The sequence goes on from CBDUYN010000107.1 coordinate 5,618, forward strand.
CCGAACCGGAGCGCCGAGACGAGCTCGTCGCCGGCCGGGAAACGCATCCGGTCACCACCGCCGAAGCCCGGTAGGATGAGCTTGTCTTTCGAGTAGTCGCGGATCCGCTTCATCAGGTCGTCGAAGTCGACGACGAGCGAGCCAATCCCCAGCTCCTGGGCGCGAAAGGCCACGGCTGTACCGCCGGGACCACCGCCGACCACCAGAACGTCGAGCACGTCGGACGGCGTCGTCATGCCGGATCTCCTTCTCGCACCAGCCGGCCCTTGACGCCGCCGAAGCCCAGACGCGAGCCCGGGCCGATCTCGGTCTCGCCTTCCACGGCCTCGCCGTCGACGTAGGTCTTGTTGCTGCTGCCCAGGTCGCGGACCGTGACCTTGCCGGCCTCGACTTTCAAGACCGCATGGCGGCGCGAGACCTCGAGGCTGTCGATCGAGATCCCGGCCTCCTCGACGCGGCCGACGAGGTTCTCGCCCTCCCGGAGGCGGAAATGCCGGACGCCCTCGTCGAGCTTGACGACGAGAGCAAGCTCGACCGCGGCCTTCTTCTCGGCCGCGGCCGGCGCGGCGGCGCCCGGCGGCGCCAGGGCGGCGGGCAGCCGGATCCCCGCCACGTCGACCTGGGTGGCGTCCTCGGGCGGCGCGAGGCCGGCGGGCAGCACCGCCGGCTCCTCGTCGAGACGGGTGTCGTCGTCGTAGTCGACCGTCTCGGCCGACTCGTCGAAGTCCGTGCCGTGGCGCCGGGCCGTCGCGGCGAGGTCCTGGAAGATCATCTCGTGCTCGCCGGCGAGCGTGATGACGTGGAGGTGGCCGAGACGCTCCGGTCCCCGGACCGGAACGCCGTCGAGCTCCGTGCCGTTGGTCGACCCCAGGTCCTCGAGGACGTAGGCGTCTTCCGCGGTGTCCCAGCGGATGCGGGCGTGCTTTCCCGAGACGAGCTCGGTGGCGAGCGGTAAGGTGACGTCGCGGCTGCGGCCGAGGATGAAGTCCTCCTCGCCGATCTGGGCCGAAACGCCCTTCAGCTCACCGAAACGACAGAAAATCCTCGCCGGCATCGCCTTGAGCTCCTCACTTCATCCGGCGCCTGCGGCGTCGACGTAGAGGACGAGATCCGAGCGCCGGTTCTCGTCCGGGTGGAAGAGGTGACAGGTCACGCAACGCTCGGAGGCGAGGCGCGGGTTGTGGCACTCGCGGCACGTCTCGATCCCGGGGAGGTTTTGAATGCCGGCGTGGTCGATCGCCGGATCCATCTCGGAAAGCGGGATCGACGCGTCGAGGTTCTCGGCGATCGGGATCCGGTGGTGGCACTCCAGGCAACGGACCTCGATGACGTGGGCGCGATGGTTGAACTCGGCGCGGCGCAGGACGCGCTGGTCTTTCTGGACCCGAGCGACGGTGAGCTCTTCGATGACGTGACAACGGAGGCAGACGAGGGCGAGCAGCGTCGCGATCTCCTCGACTTCGGCGGCTTCGTCTTCGGAGACGTCGTCGCGGCGGCGCTCGAGAGCCAGGAGGAAGGCGGTCTCGTCGAGCGGCGTGTAGGGGTCCTCGAGGGCACGCCGCAGGGCTCTCAAGGCCTCTTCGATCTTCACCAGCTCCGCCTGGACCTCACCCTCGGGCCTCGAGCGCAGCCCCAGGGCATAGCCCTCCAGGGTGGCGATCGCCTCCTCGTAGAGCGTCTTGACTTTGTGCGCCGGCACCTCGGCCGAGGCCTTGAGGAGCTCCGCCAGGCCGGAGTCGGCGTAGAGGCGGCGGCGCAGCCGCCGGAGATTCTCCAGCACCCAAGGGTCGCGGTGGTAGACGGGCGACTTCGAGACCAGGCCGCCGCGCTCACGAAACTCGGCCGGGCTCATGAAGAAGGCCCAGTCGGTGCCGGGGTCGCGGGCCTCACGGATCGCCTCGAGCGTCAAGACGCCGGGCTCGCCGTCGGCCTCGGTGGGCACGGGTTCCGTGCGCTCGCCGGCCGTCAGGTGACACGGGTCGCAGTGGCGGTCAAAAGAGAGGGGCTCGAAGCTCCTGCCGTCAGGGCGGGGGTTGTGGCAGTAGAGGCAAGAGCGTTCATGGTCTTCGAGGCCCTGGCGCTTCATCACCTCGCGGACGTGGTGGATGTGCGGGAACTGGAGGGCGTCCTCGTCGGCGGTCTCCCCGGTGGCGGCTTCGAGCTCGGGATGGTCGCCGGCAAACGACGTCGGCTCGTGACACGGCTGGCAGCGTCCGTCGCCGACGCGGGTGATCCTGGCCTCGCGTCCCTGGTGCTCGCCATGGCAGATGGCGCAGGAGCTCTCGTGCTCCGAAGGCACGAGGCGCTGGAAGTCGTTCGAGCGGTAGAGGTAGTGGGAGGCGAAGGTGTAGAGCCCCAGCTCGTCGCCGAGCTTCTCGTGGCAGAGCGAGCACTTCTCGCTCGCTACGTCGCCGAAAGCGTCGTGGCAGGCCCCGCACTCGTCTTCCAGGACGGCGTGGCTCGAGGAGAGGGGACCGTTCGAGACGAAGCCGGCGTCGGCGAGGAAGAAGTCAGCCATGACGTAGAGCGTGAAAAGCGCGATCCCCAGAGTACCCAGGAGGATCAACGGACGCCGGGAGACCGGGCGCAGGTATTGAGCCGCGACCGGCAGGCGCAGGTCGCTGTAGGTGCCCTTCTTGCCCTTGCGTTTCTTCGCCATGTCGACCCCGATCCTAGAGCTTTGCCCAGGTGGGTGCAAGGAGGCTCGCGCGGACCCGTGCCGACGCTCGTGACCGGCGGCGGGCTGGCGCGGCGGCCGGGCTCGGCCCGGTCGCCTTCGACAACGACTACACGAGCCTCTGCGACATGACGCTGCCGGCGCAGAGCGAGGCCCAGTGCCGGTTGACGTCGAGGAGCACCGGGCCGCGTTCGGCCACGGCCACGCCTCGGTCCCCCCCGTTTTCGGTCGTGGACGCCGTACCCTACGATGGCCACCCTCGACCTGAGGACGAATCCCACTCGTCGTTGACGCAGAAATACCCCGCCCTCTCTCCCGCCGCACGAATTTCCCAGTGGGCGGCCGAGGCGATGAAGACCTCCCACATGCCGTCCATAGGGGCGGCAAGCGACGCCATGTAGGCTTTTCGGAGCTCCGCGACCTCCTCGGGCGACGTCGCTGTCATGTCGGGCATCAGAGGTAGGCCTTGATCTCTTCCCAGTCGTCTTCCTCCAGCGTCGACTTGACCACGTTCATGAAGTGGTCGGCGTCGGCGCCGTCGACCAGACGGTGGTCAAAAGTGATCGCGAGATACGACATCGTACGGATCGCGATCGAGTCGTTGCCGTCGGCGTCGGTCATCACGATCGGACGTTTTTCGATCGTCCCGATGCCGAGAATCGCCACCTGCGGCTGATGGATCACCGGGGTGCCGAACTGGCTCCCGAAAACGCCCGGATTCGTGATCGTAAAGGTTCCTGCCTGGGTCTCCTCAGGCTTGAGCTTTTTCTTGCGGGCACGGTCCGCGAGGTCGTTCGCGGCACGCGCCAGACCCACGAGAGAAAGCTCGTCGGCTTTCTTGATCACCGCGACGATCAAGCCCCGATCCATCGCCACCGCCATGCCGAGGTTGATGTCGTTCTTGTAGACGATGTTCGTACCGTCGATCGCCGCGTTGAGCTGCGGGTACTTCCGCAAGCCCTGGCAGGCGGCGCGAAAGATGAACGGCATGAAGGTCAGCTTCGTCCCGACGTCCTTAAGGAAACGGTCCTTGGCACGCTTTCGCAGGTTTGCGACCCGGGTCATGTCGACGTGAAAAACGGTCGAGACGTGGGCCGAGGTGGCCTTTGAGTAGACCATGTGGGCCGCCGTGATCTGACGGATCCGCGACATCGGCTCGATCGTGACGTTCTCGCCGGGGTGGTAGGCCGGAACCGAGAACGTCCCGGTCGGCCGGGCGGCTGGCGCCGGAGCCGCCGCGGCCGGAACCGCCGCGCGCTGGTCGAGGTAGGCGAGGATGTCTTTCTTGGTCACCCGGCCGTGGAGGCCCGTCCCCCGGATGTCGGCGAGGTTGACGCCCTCCTTCTTGGCAATGTTGCGGACGAGAGGGCTGGAGAAGCGCCGTAGCCGTTCCTCCAGAGTCATTTCGCCGCCGGGCTTGTCGTGCTCGGCAGCTTCGGCCGTCTCGGCAGCCGCCTCCGTGGCGGCCGGTGCCAGCGCGGCGGTCTTCTCGCCGGCCTCGCCGATCATGCCGAGGATCTCGTTGACCGGGACCGTCTCGCCTTCCTGGTGGCGGATCTCCAGCAGCACCCCGGTCGCGGGGCTCGGAATCTCCGAGTCGACCTTGTCGGTCGAGATCTCCAAGAGGGGCTGGTCGCGTTCGACGTGCTCGCCCACCTGGGCGAGCCACTTGGTGATCGTGCCTTCCGCGATCGATTCCCCCATCTGGGGCATCAGGACCTCTGTCGCCATGAATGCTTCTCCGTCGTCCGAAACCTAGAAGTGAATGCTGTGGCCAAAAGCCGCGTGGGCCGCCTCCATGACCGCCTCCGAGAGCGTCGGATGGGCGTGCATGGTGCGGAACAGCTCCTCGGTGGTCGACTCGACCCGCAGGGCCACGCAGGCCTCGGCGATCAGGTCGGTGGCGTGGGCGCCGACGATGTGCACCCCCAGGAGCTCATCATATTTCGTCTCCCGGACGACTTTGACGAACCCTTCAGGACGCTTCAGGATCCCCGCCTTGCCCAGCGCCGAGAACGGGAACTTCCCGACCGCAACGTCGTAGCCGCGCTCCCGGGCCTTGGCCTCGGTGAGCCCCACCGAGCCCACCTCGGGCTCGCAGTAGGTGCAGGAGGGGACGTGGTCGTAGTTGATCGGCCGCACCTCCTGGCCCGCCATGTGCTCGGCGGCGAGGATCCCCTCGGCCGAGGCGACGTGGGCGAGCCAGGGCGTCGCGACGACGTCGCCGATCGCGTAGACGTGGGGGAGCGCCGTCTGCATGGTTTCGTTGACCTCGACGTAGCCGCGCTCGCGACCGATGCCGAGCTCGTCGAGACCGATGCCGTCGGAGACCGGGGCGCGGCCGACGGCGACGAGCAGGAGCTCCGCCTCGAGGTCGCTTGCCTTGCCCTTGCCGTCGACGAGCTTCATTCGGACGCCGTCGCCCAACGTCACGACCTCCTGGAGCTTGGTGTCCACTCGGACGTCGATCTTGCGCTTGCCGAGCGCCTTTCGGAGCTCGGCCGAGACCTCCTCGTCCTCGATCGGCAGCACCCGCGGCAGCATCTCGATCAAGCTCACCTTGGAGCCGTAGGAGGCGTAGATCGAGGCGAATTCGGTCCCTACGGCCCCGGCCCCGAGGACGGCGAGGGACTTCGGCACCCGATCGAGCTCCAGGACGTGGTCCGAGGAGAGGATCCGCTCGCCGTCGAAGGGCGCAAAGGGCAGATCCCGGGGGACGGAGCCGGTGGCGACGAGGACGTTTCTTGCCTCGTAGGCGGTCGTCTTGCCATCCGCTTCGACCTCGACGGTACGGCTTCCGGTGAGGCGTCCGAAGCCGTGGAGGCCGGTGATCTTGTTTTTCTTGAAGAGGAATTCGATGCCCTTGGCGTTTTTCGAGACGACCCCGGACTTGTATTTCTGGGTCTTCCCGAGGTCGAGCTCGGGCGCGGCGACCGAGATACCGATCTTTGAAGCGCCGCGGATCTCCTCAAGCATCGAGGCGGTATGGAGCAAGGCTTTCGTGGGGATACAGCCCCGGTGGAGGCAGGTGCCTCCGAACTTGGGGTCTTTCTCGACGACGGCGGCCCGCAGGCCCAGCTGGGCCGCGCGGATGGCGGCGACGTAGCCGCCGGGACCGCTGCCGATCACGATCAGGTCGAACTGGTTGGCCAAGATTCTCTCCTTGGGGTGGGATCCTCCGGATCGCTGTCCGGTTCAGCTGGCGAAGAGTAGCACGGGGTGTGGGCTGGCCGGTGCCCGCCAGAGCGGCGTTAGTCCCCCAAAGTTGCGACCATCACCGCCTTGATCGTGTGGACCCGGTTCTCTGCCTGGTCAAAAACGACCGACGCCTCCGACTCGAAGACCTCCTCGGTGACCTCCATGCCGTCGAGGCCGAGCTTCTGGAAGATCTCCTCGCCGACCTTGGTCTCCCGGTTGTGAAACGCCGGCAAGCAGTGGAGGAGCATTGCCGACGCATTGCCGGTCTTCTTCATGGCCTCGGCGTTGACCTGGTAGGGACGTAGCAGCTCGATCCGCTCCGCCCATTTCGACTCCGGTTCGCCCATCGACACCCAGACGTCGGTGTAGAGGAAGTCGACGCCCGCGACCCCCTCGTCGACGCTTTCGGTCAAGGTGAGCCGCGCCCTCGACGCCTCGGCGTAGCCACGGCAGCGCTCGACGAGAGCCTCCTCGGGCCAGCAGGCCTTCGGGGCGACGAGCCGGACGTCCATGCCGAGCAACGTGGCGCCCACCATGAGCGAGTTGCCCACGTTGTTGCGCGCGTCGCCGAGGTAGGCAAAGGCGATCTCGGGAATCGGCTTCGGCGAGTGCTCCTGCATGGTCATCACGTCGGCCAGGACCTGCGTCGGGTGGAGCTCGTCGGTGAGCCCGTTCCACACCGGGACGCCGGCGTAGGCCGCCAGCTCCTCGACGACCGCCTGGCCGAAGCCGCGGTACTCGACGGCGTCGTACATGCGGCCGAGGACGCGGGCCGTGTCCTTCATCGACTCCTTGTGGCCGATCTGGGAGCCCGAAGGGCCGAGGTAGGTGACGTGGGCCCCCTGGTCGTAGGCGGCCACCTCGAAAGCGCAGCGCGTACGCGTCGAGGTCTTCTCGAAGATCAGCGCGATCGACTTGCCCGTGAGGCGCGGCCTCTCGTAGCCGCCGTACTTCGCCTTTTTCAGATCTCCGGCCAGCTCGACGAGGAAGAGGATCTCTTGGGGGGTGAAGTCTTCGAGCTTCAGGAAGTGCCGGTTTCGTAGATTGAACGCCATCGAAAGCTCCTTTTGCCGCCGTGGGGATCAGAAGTCAGAGAGGGATCAGAAGCCGCTCCAGGCGGACGGCCCGGCCCGTCGCCGCCTCGACCTCGACGAGGGCGCCGGCGAGCCGGACGTCGCGCTTCGCCACGTCGAGCGAGACGTTGCGCTGCAGCGCGAAGCGCTGCAAGACCTTCTCGGCCTTGAAACCGATGATGCCCTCGTAGGGTCCCGTCATGCCGACGTCGGTGATCAGCGCTGTTCCCCCGGGCAGGAACCGCTCGTCAGCCGTGGGGACGTGGGTGTGGGTGCCGAAAACGGCGCTCACTCGGCCGTCGAGGTAGAAACCCATCGCCTGCTTTTCGCTCGTCGCCTCGGCGTGGAAGTCGACGAGGACGACCTTGACGTCGTCCGGAAGCTCCTCGAGCAGCCGGTCGGCCGCGGCGAAGGGCGAGTCCAGGTTCTTCAGGAAGACCTGGCCCTCGAGGTTGAGCGTCGCCACCCGGACGCCCAGGGCCGTCTCGCCGACGTGGACGCCGCGGCCCGGGTTTCCCGCGGGATAGTTGGCCGGGCGCAGCAGCCGCGGCTCGCTTTCGAGAAGCGGCAGCCCCTCGCGCTTGTCCCAGATGTGGTTGCCGCTCGTGTAGCAGTCGATGGGCAGAGCGTCGAGCTCGCGGAGGATGTCGGGGGTGATCCCCATGCCGCCGGCCGAGTTCTCGACGTTCGTGACGACGTAGTCGACGCGATGCTCCTCGATCAAGCCGTGGAGCAACCGCTGGAGCGCCCGGCGGCCGGGTTTCCCGACCACGTCGCCGACGAAGAGCAGTCGGACCGTCGTCCCTTCGGGGGGAGATGCCGAGACGACCCTCACTTGGCGAACTCGATGGCGCGGGTCTCGCGGATCACCGTCACCTTGATCTCGCCGGGATAGGTGAGCTCGCTTTCGACCTTTTTGGCGACGTTGCGCGATAGCCAGATGGCGTCCTCGTCGCTGATCCGGGCCGAGTCGACGATGATGCGGACCTCACGGCCCGCCTGGATGGCGAAGCTTTTCTGCACGCCCTTGAAGCCGTTGGCGATCTCCTCGAGCGTCTCGAGTCGCTTGATGTAGCTCTCCAGCACCTCGCGCCGGGCGCCGGGCCGCGCCGCCGAGAGGGCGTCGGAGGCCGTGACGAGGACCGCCTCGACGGTCTCCGGATCGTAGTCGCCGTGGTGGCAGGCCATGGCGTGGACCACCGCTTCGGACTCGCCGTACTTGCGCAGCAGATCGATTCCCAGCTGGAGGTGGGAGCCCTCCATCTCGCGGTCGACCGCTTTGCCGACGTCGTGTAGGAGGCCCGCGCGCTTCGCCACGTGGACGTCGACGCGCAGCTCGGCGGCCATCGTCGCGGCGAGATAGGCCACCTCCTTCGAGTGCTTGAGCACGTTCTGGCCGTAGGAGGTGCGGTAGCGCAGCCGCCCGAGGAGCTTCACGAGGTCGGTGTGGATGTCGGGTAAGTTGAGCTCCAGCACCGCCGCCTCGCCCTCCTGCTGGACACGCTGCTCGAGCTCGGCCTTGACCTTTTCCACCACCTCTTCGATGCGGGCCGGGTGGATGCGTCCGTCGGCGATCAGCCGTTCGAGCGCGACGCGGGCGATCTCACGCCGGTAGGGGTCGAAGCCCGAGAGGATCACCGCCTCCGGCGTGTCGTCGACGATCAGGTCGACGCCGGTCGCGGTTTCCAGCGCACGGATGTTTCGCCCCTCGCGGCCGATGATGCGGCCCTTCATCTCGTCGTTGGGCAGCAGGACGACGGAGACCGTGGTCTCGGCGACGAAGTCGGAGGCGTTGCGCTGGATGGCGTTGGCGATGATGCGCTGCGCGTGGCGGGTGGCCTGCTCGCGGGCCTCGTCCTCGATGCGCTTGACGAGGTGGGCGGCGTCGTTGCGGGCCTCGTTCTCCATCACCCGAACGAGCTCGTCCTTGGATTGCTGGGCGGTGAGCCCGGCGATCTGCTCCAGCCGGCGGCGCTCGTCGGCAATCAGCGTGTCGAGCTCCTCCTGGCGCTCGTCGAGCTCTCTTTCGCGGTGGGTCAGCGCCCGCTCGAGCTGGCCCGAGTCCTTCTCACGCCGGGTGAGCTCCTCGGCCCGTCTGTCGAGGTTGTCCTCCTTCTGGAGGAGACGGCGCTCGAGGGTCTCGAGCTCGCCGCGCCGCGAGCGCGACACTTTTTCGAATTCGTTGCGCGCCTGGAGGAGCTTCTCCTTGGCCGCCAGCTCGGCTTCGCGGAGCAGATCTTCGCGCTGGCGCTCCGCTTCAGCACGCTGTCGGGCGGTCGCCTCTTCGGCGTCCGCCAGGATCTTCCTGGCTCCCCGCCGGATCACCAGGTAGTAGACCTGGAGCGTCGCCGTCACCGCGAAAAGCGGCGCCGCCGCCCAGATTAGATATTCGATCACGTCCTCAACCCCCAGAGCCGTGGCATGAGAGGGTGGGCCGATCAAGGGCTGTGCTTACGACGGCCGGGCAGCCCCGGCGCCGGCGGGAAAGATGCACCCCCCGTGAGCGGGTCAGGGTCTCAAGGTGGTTAGAACCAGGCTCCAACCAAGTGGGTGTCCGCGCCACGGGCCGTTAGCGTCCCCGTACGAGCGGGGCTGGCACAGGCCGCGGGCAGCAAAGACTCCCGTAAAAATCCTGTTGGTTCTAGCGTGTTGAGTCCCATAACGCACACCACGGGGGATGCAAACTTGTCAATACCGCCATCTTCGTCGTTTTGAAGCGGAGGACCGAGGCGTCGTCAAGAGTTCAATGCCTGGGTGAGCTCGCCGGTCAGCTCCGCGACTTTTTCCATGATCTGGACCCGTTCCCCTTCCTGCTGTTGCGTGCACTGGAGAAGCTCGTCGGCCAGGTTTAGCGCCACGAGGATCGCGATCTTACCGGTATCCACGGTGGGTACGTGGCTGCCGATCTCCCGCATTCTGCGATCCACGACGTCTGCCAACTTCTCCAAGTACTCCCGATCATGCTCCCCGCGTACGGGATAGACCGTACCGAAGATCTCCACTTCGACCGAGGTGGTGCCTTTTGTCGTCTTCTCGGGCTTCCCAGCCTCAGCCATGGCGACCTCAGGGAGTTGCTCTCCTGTTCTAGCCTCGCAAAGAGACTTCGTCTTCGGGGGACTATAGCACAGACCGGGGACAGCGCCACACCTTATGACGGATCGGGTGGGCCGTGGGACCCTACGATTCCTTGAGGAGCTCTTCGAGGAGCTCGGCGAGGGACCCGACGCGGCTGCGGATCTCGTTTTTCTCCTCCGCCCAGACGTCATTCTCTGCGGCGCCGGGGGCCGCGGCGAGCTGGGCTTCGAGCTCGGCGACGCGCGCTTTCAGGGTCGTATTCTCCTCGCGCATCTCGCGCAGGAGCTCGGCGGTCTCCCGGACTCGCTCCTCCAAGTCCTTCAACCAGGGTATCGTCATCTCGTTCCCATCCATGGGGGTCTGGGAGCTCGCGCCTCACGGCCGGCCACGCTGCCGGCTGCGGCCTCGAGCTGATCGGCGAGGCTCTTCAGCTCGTCGGATACGGCGGTCGCCGTCACGTCGTCCTCCTAGCCCTCGAGCGACGCCTTGGCGATCTCGGCGAGCTTGCCGAAGGCCACCGGATCGTGGACGGCGAGGTCGGCGAGGACCTTGCGGTCGAGCCGCGAGCCGCTTTTCTTCAGGCCGTCGATGAAGCGGCTGTAGGAGAGGCCGTGCTGACGGGACGCGGCGTTGATCCGGGTGATCCAGAGGCGGCGGAACTGGCGCTTTCGCTGGCGGCGATCGCGGTAGGCGTAGGCGAGGGCCTTGTCGACCGCCTGCTTGGCGATGCGGTAGGCCTTCGAGCGGGTCCCCCAGAAGCCCTTGGCGAGCTTCAAGATGCGGCGGCGCTTGTGGGCGCGCTTCGTTCCTCGTCTGACTCTCGGCATGAAAAGAACCTCGTTTCTGCTCCTCGGGAGCGGTTGCAGCGCCGCCCTCCGCAAAGGAAGGCTCCCGGGCCCCGGTGGACAGGTTCCCCCACCGGCAGCCGCGCGCGTTGATCTTGGGGCTAGTTGATGAGCTTCTTGATCGTCTTCTCAAAGGCCGGCGACACCTGGACGGCCTTGCGGAGCTTGCGCTTGCGCTTGGTGGACTTCTTGGTGAGGATGTGGCTGTGCATCGAGTGATGACGCAGGACCTTTCCTCCGGCGCTGACCTTGAAGCGCTTGGCGGCGCCGCGGTGGGTCTTTTTCTTGGGCACGGGTCTCTCCTTTCAAGCTGCGGCGGCACCTCTGGCACCGCCGCGCGGATTCCTGCCATTCGTTTTTCGCTAAAGCTCGCGGCTCCGTTGGTCGATCAGGGGCCGGATCCGGGCGTTGAAGTCCTCGATCGACGTCGACCCCAGCTCGCCGCCCTGGCGCAGGCGGACGTTCACCGTTCCGGCCTCTTCCTCACGGGCGCCGACCACGAGCATGTAGGGGACCTTTTGCACCTGGGCCTCGCGGATCTTGTAGCCGAGCTTCTCGTTGCGCTCGTCGACCTCGACGCGGAGCCCGGAGCCCGCAAGCTCGGCTTCGACCTTGTGGGCATAGTCGAGGAAGCGCTCCGAGACCGGCAGCACGATCGCCTGGACCGGCGCCAGCCAGAGCGGGAACGCCCCGGCCGTATGCTCGATCAGGATGCCCAGGAAACGCTCCAGCGAGCCCAGCATGGCGCGGTGGATCATCACCGGCCGGTGCTCGGCCCCGTCGGCGCCGACGTAGGTCAGCTCGAAGCGCTCCGGGAGCTGGTAGTCGAGCTGGATCGTCCCCAACTGCCAGGAACGGCCGAGGGCGTCGCGCACCTGGAAGTCTATCTTCGGGCCGTAGAAGGTGCCGTCCCCCTCGTTGATCTCGTAGGCAATCCCCTGGTACTCCAACGCCGCTTTCAAGCCCCCTTCGGCCCGATCCCACAGATCGTCGGAGCCGAGGCGCTTCTCGGGCCGCGTCGAGATCTCAATCCCCACGTCCGTGAAGCCGAACGTGTCGTAGATCTTGAGGATCATCTCGATGGCCTTCAAGACCTCGCCTTCGATCTGCTCTTCGGTCAGGAAGACGTGCGCGTCGTCCTGGCAGAAGGTGCGCACCCGGGTCAGGCCCGTGACGACGCCGCTGCGCTCGTAACGGTGCAGCCGCCCGAAGTCGGCGTAGCGGATCGGCAGGTCCCGGTAGGAGCGCAGCCGCGTGCCGTAGATCAGGCAGTGGGTCGGGCAGTTCATGGGCTTGACCGCGTACTTCCGCTCGTCGATCTCGGTGAAGAACATGTGCTCCCGGTAGTTCTCGTAGTGGCCCGACCTGTGCCACAGCTCGAGGTCGAGCACCTGCGGCGTGACCACTTCCTCGTAGCCGTAGCCAACCTGCAGGCCGCGGACAAAGTCGACGAGCCCGCGGTAGAGGAGCGCCCCCTTGGGGTGGAAAAACGGGCTCGCCGGAGCCTCGGGGTGGAAGCTGAAGAGATCGAGCTCGGTGCCCAGCCGCCGGTGGTCGCGGGCGCGGGCCTGCTCCTGGCGCTCGAGGTACTCGGCGAGCTCTTGTTTTGAGAGGAACGCCGTACCGTAGATACGCTGGAGGCGCTCGTTCGCCTCGTCGCCCTTGAAATAGACCCCGGAGGCCTCCAGGAGCTTGACAGCGCCGATCTGCGAGGCGCGCTGGACGTGCGGGCCGCGGCAGAGGTCGGTAAACGAGCCGTGGCGAAAGACCGTGATGCGCTCGCCCGCGGGGATGTCCTTCAAGCGCTCGAGCTTCAAGGTCTCGCCCATCTCGCGAAACAGCTCCTCGGCCTCCTCGCGGCTCAGCTCCTGGCGCTCGAACTCCGCGTTCTCCTTCAAGATCTGGCGCATCTTCGCCTCGACTTGCTCGAGGTCCTCGAGGGAGAAAGCGCGCGGGAAGCGGAAGTCGTACTGGAACTTCTCGGAGTGGTCCTGGCGTCCGGCGTCGTACTCCGCCTCGGGCCACAGGCGCTTGACGGCGTCGGCCATCACGTGCTCGGCGCTGTGGCGGACGAACTGGCCCGCTTCCGGGTCCTTGGCGGTGAAGAGTCGGAAGACGCCGCCCTGGTTGAGCGGCTCGCGCAGGTCCAGGAGGCGACCGTCAAGCTCGGCGCCGATCGCCGCCTTGGCGAGGCCGGGGCCGATCTCCCGGGCGACGTCGAGCGCAGTGGTGCCGACCGCCGCGCAACGGTGGGATCCGTCGGGCAGGGTCAGCTCGATCTGTTCGGGTGCGCTCATCGGTCGGTACCTGGTCAGTCACTGGATGGTTCCGGGTTCGGTCGTCGGCCCCCGACCCATCGCTGGGCTCCGCTGTCCTTGGGCGACGTGGAGAGGGGGGGGTTGGGTCCTGGTAGGCGCTAGCGGACTTGAACCGCTGACCTCTACCGTGTGAAGGTAGCGCTCTAACCAACTGAGCTAAGCGCCTGGAGCTTGGTAGGCCCGAGCGGACTTGAACCGCTGACCTCTACGATGTCAACGTAGCGCTCTAACCAACTGAGCTACGGGCCTACTCCGGCTGCCTTCCGGCCACCGGGAGCCGGGGAGAGTAGCACCGCCCCGGCGGGGTGTCAACATGGTTAGAATCGTCCGTCATGAAGAGTCCTGACCCCTCCCCCCGCAACCGCGCCGCCTGGAACGCGTCGAGCGACGAGTACCAGTCGTCCCACGCCCGGACGCTCGCCGACGCGCCGGAGGCCTGGGGCGTCTGGCGCAACCCCGAGGACGAGCTCGGCGTCCTCGGCGAGCTTGCCGGCCGCGATGTCCTGGAGCTCGGCTGCGGCGCCGCCCAGTGGTCAATCGCGCTCGCCGGGCGCGGCCTACGTCCGGTGGCCTTCGACCTCTCGGACCGCCAGCTCGGCCATGCCCGGCGGCTGCGCTCGGATGCGGGCGTCGACTTTCCCCTCGTCCAGGCGAACGCCGAGGCGCTGCCCTTCGCCGCGGAGAGCTTCGACGTCGTCTTCTGCGACCACGGCGCCATGAGCTTCGCCCGTCCCGAGCCCACGGTCGCCGAGGTGGCGCGGGTGCTGCGGCCCGGGGGGCTCTTCGCCTTCTCCCACGCGAGCGCCCTCCTGGAGCTCTGCTGGGACGAGCACGCGAAGGTCGTCGACGAGCGGCTGCACATGTCCTACTTCGACCTCTACGAGGTCGAGGACGGTACCAAGGTCAGCTACCAGCTTCCCTACGGCGACTGGATCCGGCTCTTTCGCCGCAATGGATTCCTCGTCGAGGACTTGATCGAGCTGCGTCCGCCGGAGGACGCCGAGACAACCTACGGGGAATACGTGTCGATCGCGTGGGCGCGCCGGTGGCCGGCCGAGAGCCTCTGGAAGCTGCGGCTTGCGGACGGAGCCTGACCTCGGATGCGCTACGAGTGTCGAGGATGAGCGCTGCCCTCTCCACCCGCGAGCGGAAGGCCCTGGGGGTCTACTACACCCACGAGGACGTCGTGGAGCACCTGGTGCGCTGGGGCTTGAAACGCCCGGCGCTCCGCCGCGCCCAACGCTCCGTCCTGGACCCGTCCTGCGGCGACGGACGGTTCCTCGTGGCCGCCGCCCGCAACGGTGCCGTCCGCCTTGTGGGCTGCGACGTCGATCCGGAAGGGCTCGCGATCACCCGGAGGAGCCTCGGCTCGACCGGCCTCGAGACCCGGTTCCTCGAGGCCGACTTCTTCGCCGTCGAGCCCGAGACCGTGGAGCCGGTCGACCTCGTCGTCGGCAACCCGCCTTTCATCCGCTACCAGCGCTTCACCGGCGAGAGCCGGCGGCGGGCTCTGGCGTCGGCCTTGCGGCTCGGCGTCCGTTTGACGCGGCTCACGTCGTCGTGGGCGCCGTTCCTGCTCCACGCCACGCGCTTCCTGAAGCCGGGGGGCGACATGGCGATGGTCGTCCCCGCCGAGGTGCTGCAGACGTTCTACGGCCGGGAGACGCTCCAGGCGCTCGTCCGGCGGTTCGAGAGCGTCGAGCTCGTCGCTTTCGAGCGGAACTTCTTCGACGACGCCCAGGAGGAGACTTGTCTGCTCCTTGCGGAAGGACACGGCGGCTCCTGCCGAGAGGTCCGGCTCCTGCCGCTCGCCTCGATCGGCGACCTCCGGGAGGCGGAAGCCGAGGCGGCGGTTCGACTACCCATGGGAGACGAAGTCCGCTTTGCCGAGGCTTTCCTCAAGGAGGACGAGCGGCGGGCGTGGCGGCGCGTGAAGCGTCATGAAGGCGTTCGGACGATCGCGTCGCTCGGTGACGTGGCCAACGGTTACGTGACAGGCGACAACAAGTTCTTTCACCGGACGCGCCGGCAGGCCGAGGCGTCGGGCTATCCCGAGACGTGGCTCTTCCCGGTCGGACGCAGCAGCAAGTCCCTGCGCGGGGCGTCCTTCACGGTGGAGGACATCGAGGCCCTCGAAGAGTGCGGCTCGGCACACCATCTTGTCGTGCCTCAGGAGGATCTCTTCGACGCCGACGGGGTGGCTTTGGAGCGCTTTCGGCGGGAAGGTGAGGAGCTTGGCGTCCCGGAGCGGTTCAAGTGTCGGACGCGGCGTCCCTGGTGGAAGGTGCCGGGGCTCGCCGCCGCCGACGTGCTCCTCGCCTACATGATCGGCTCGAGTCCGCGGGCCGCCGTCAACCGGTGCGGTGCGTTTCACTCGAACTCCCTCCACGGGTTGAGGCTGCGCGACGGCGTCTCGGCGGAGCTTCTGGTGCTTTCCTTCTACAGCTCGTTGACGCTTCTTAGCCTCGAGATCGAGGGCAGGAGCTACGGCGGGGGGGTCTTGAAGCTCGAGCCGCGGGAGATGGACCGGGTGCTCGTCGCCTGGCCCGAGGAGGTGCCGGCGGGGCTTCTTCAGGCGTTCGCCGAGATGGAGGAGGCGTTGCGGGGCGGGAGCTATGACGTCGCTGTGGCGGTGGCCGACGAGGTGCTGCTGCGCGGGGCGTTGGGCCTTTCGAAGCGTCGGGTGCGGCTTCTTCGTGCGGCTCGTCGGCGGCTGGTGGAGCGTCGTTCGGGGCGGAGCCGGAGGCCGACTCAGTTCACGGAATAGCCGGTATGCGGACGTACGGACGCCGGCTTGAAACCCAGGACGATGGACTCCCGCGGGATGCCGGGCGGGCTCCTTCACGGGGCTCGTCGGCGGCTGGTGGAGCGTCTTCGGAGTGGCGTCGGGGGCGGTCACGGTTGCATCCGGTCCATAGCGACGAGATCCCCAGGATGCGTTGGAGCTGTCCGCCGGAGATCAGGCCCTGGCGGTAGGCGTCGGCGACGACGGTCTCGAGGACGTGGCGGGTTCTCGGCGCTGCCGCAGGTCTTCATGTCGCACCAGCGGCGTCCCGGACCGCGGCCGCGGTCGACGAAGACGAGGTCGCAGCCCTTGCCGTCGCAGACGCGGAGGCGCCGGATCTCGCCGGAGCTCAGCAGGCTGGCGAGCGAGAGAGAGACGAAGGCGAAGAGGCGGTCGACGCCCCCGACGCCGTCGTCGAGGACGACGGCGTAGGCGTCGCGGTCGGCACGCAGGCGCAGGCGGGCGGTGGCGTCGGCGAAATGACCGTTGAGGGCCTCGACCTCCCGGCCTTCGGGCCGCCTCCCCCGGACCCCGGCGGCGACGATCGAGACGGCCAGGTCGCGCAGACCCGCGGCCTGGGCGAAGACGTCCTCCTCGGGCAAGCCGGAGTCGCGTAGCGCGTCGGCCTCGGAGACCTCCAGGAGGCCGACGTGCTCGCTCCAGGACATCAGGTCGTCGAAGCCACGCAGCGCGGGACGGTCCGGACGCGTCCCGCGGGCCGTGTTGGCCAGCGCCACGGCGTAGGCGCCGTCCCAGAGCTTGCGCTCGGGCAGGAGGAGGTCACCAAAGGTGTCGAAAGGGCGTCCCATGTCTTCATCCTATCACATGGGAGACCGATCCATGACCTCGCCGCCCGATGGTCCGCTAAAGGTCGATCACCGTCCCGCCGCGGGCCAGCTCGACCGTGCCGGGACGACCCTTCGAGACCTCGGCGAGATCACGGTCGATCCGAATGTGGTCGTGCCAGGAGCGGCTGGGGTCATGGTGTCCGACGAGCGTACGCCGCGCGCCGCACGCGTGCGCCATCTCCAGCACGTCCTCGACGCAGCTGTGCCCCCAGTCGCGGCGAACCCCCGCCGCTTCCGACTTGCCGATGGGTTTTATGCCGTCGTACTCGTCGCGCAGGTATTGCCCGTCGCGGTAGAGGAGGTCGGCCCCTTCGGCGTGCTCGCGCAGGCGACGCTCGGCCTCCTCGCTTTTCGCCTGCCGCGGGTCAAAAGCCTCGGAATCGGTGCGGCGTAGCTCGTGGTCGGTGCAGAAGATGAACTTCTTGCCGCCGTGCTCGATCCGAAATGCGAGGCACGTCGTGCTGTGGCAGACCTCGAAAGCGAGGATGCTCGTCGTTCCGATCTCGATCGGTTTCATGAGCTCGGAAACCCGCCAGGAAACGATGCCCCCGATGGTGTCGGACAGCGAAAAGTCGCGCAGCTCCGTGCCCTCGAACTTCGCCGGCATCTGCCGGAACGAAACCGGCGTGTGCGACGCGATGATCGGATCGCGGGCGTCTCTGGAGAAAACACCGTAGTAAAGGTCGAGGACGCTTAGAAACTCCCGGGTACCGTAGATCTTCAGCGTGTTCCTGGAGTCGTAGCAGACCGCAGACAGGCCGAAGCCTTCGGTATGGTCGACGTGGGAATGGGAACCGAAAAGGTAGAGGTGGCGCTCCTCGCGGTCGCCCCACTTCTTTTGCAGGTCCTGGGCGCAGTCCCAGAAGCCGCTGCCGGCGTCGAGGACGATGTCGTAGCCGTCGCTCGTCTCGATGTGGACGCAGGTGGTGCGTCCGCCATAGATCTGCGGCATGGGGACGTCGAGGCGTCGCCGGAGGCTCGCAAACGTTTCGGGAGAGGGCGCTCCGCCGAGCACCTCTTCCAGGGTGGCGTCGAGCCGGCCCTCGCCGTTGCAATGTTTCTTGAGCTCCTCGGCGTAGGCCTCGACGAGGCTCGTGTCGTGGACCTCGAAGACGTTTTCGATCTCCTCCGGCACGGGAAAGGTCGAACAGCTCCCCTGGGTGCCGTAGAAACGGATGCGCAAGTTACGGACCGGCTCGGACATCAGCTTAACCGACCCCCTCCTTGACCCATTCGGGCAGCGCCTCGCGGTCGAGCCAGTCCGGGATCTGCCGCCAGGTGAGCACGGAGCCGGCGATCGTGTTGTAATGCTGGATGAAGTGCTGGAGGAGAAAGTCTCTTTCGAGCTGCTCTTTCGAGACGCAGAGCTCGCGCTTCGCATAGCCGCCGGTCAAGGCGTTGGCGGCGGCGACGTAGACCTTGACGGGGTCGATGCCGCCCGGCCGCGGCAGCGGCTCGACGAGTTTCTTGATCGGCTCGAGCAGCATCGAGGCGGTGCCGAACGTCGCCGCGTCGGTCATGCGCAGCGTCCAGTTGAGCGGATCGATCGAGACGTTCAGGATCTTCCCGGGCCGGTTGGCGACGAACGCCATCCGGACGCTCACCTCGCCCGCGCCGCGGACGTGGAAGCGAATCGTCTGGAACGCGGCGTCGAACTGCCCCGGACCGTAGCCGAGGAGGCTCTCTTCGGGGTCTTTCAAAAAGACGTAGCCGAGCCCGTAGCAGCCGAGGTCACCATTCTCGGAATCGCCGTCGGGATCGTCGTCGTCGACGACGAAGTCCTCGCTCAGGGCGAGGTAGCTCGTTTCACCGAGCGGGTAGACGAGCTGCGGGCCGTCGTCGCCGAGCGGCGCGGCCTTGAGCTTGAAGTCGAAGATGTCGACCTTGATGACGATCCACTCGTATTCCTTGCCGAGGTGGCGCAGGTCGGCGACGGCGAAGCGGTCGGACTCGGGGAACTTGTGGACCGTCCCGGTCTTCTTGTCCTTGTAGTAGAGCTGCTCGAAGCCGAAGCCGACGCGGGCCGAGTCGCCGGCCGGACACCAGCTGAGGGGGCGGAGGTAGACCGGCGGCTCCTCCCGGCGCTGGTCGGGGTAGGCCTCCGGAGCCCGGAAGTCGCTGATGCGCATGAAGTAACGCAAGACGTACTCGCGGACCTGGTTGCTCATCCAGCGGGGATAGTTGGCGAGCGTTAGGTCCTCGGGCTTGATGTCCTTTTCCCGGACCTCCCTCTCGTCGGTGGCCGGGGTCTTCGGCCGGTCATAGAACATCTCCTGGATGCAGCCCATGACCGGCATGGTTCGATCGTCGTCGAGGTCGACTTCGCCGAAGAAGCCGAAGGCGGTGTCGGGGCGGTTCTGGGTTCGCGAGAGCTCGAAGCGGTCCTTGCCCTCGTAGGCCACCTTCGGATCCTGGGCGTCGAGCTCCTCCCACCATCTCTTCAGCGCCAGGCCGTCGTCCAAAGAGCGCTCAAGGCTTTTGAGGCGGCGGCGTTCCTCCTCGCTCCAGCTCGATTCGCTGTCAAGGTCGAGTTGACTTGCTTCTTTGGTCATCGTCTCTCCATTCGTCTTCAGGACCACCGTGTCGGGCGAATCTCACGCCGCCCCCTGGGTGATGGCGCGCCGGATCGCCGGCAACGCCCGCTCGGTGGCCTGGATCCCCTTCTCGACGAGCTCCTTGTCGCGCGGAAAGTCGACCCAGGTGAAGTCGGAGAGGTCCGGGTTGATGCGTACGTCGGCCGAGATCGCCTTGAAGTTGCCGAGCTCGTACTGGAGCGTCTGCATCGAGCTCATGGCGATGTCGAACATGTTCGGCAGGTCGACGCTGCGGGTGAGGTAGGCGAAGGGATTGAAGGCGTTGAAGCGGCGGTAGTATTTCGCGATCACCGTCTCGACGCCCTTCTTCATCGGCGGCACGACGTTGACCGCGATACAGATGTCGGCCCCCATGTCGCGGACCACCTCCGCCGGGCACGGGTCGGTGACGCCGCCGTCGACCAGGATGCGGTTGTCGAGGCGCACCGGCGCGATGGCGAGTGGCACCGAGCAGCTGGCGCGAAACGAGTCGGCGAGCGAGCCCGAGTCGAGGGCCACCCGTTCCCCGGTCTCGATGTCGGTCGCCACGACCTGGCAGGGCATCAGCAGGTCTTCAAAAGTCCTCTTGCCGCCGAGGAAGGGGAGGAAGGTCCGTTTGATGCCGTTTCCGGTCAGCAGCCCCGGCTGGACCATCGTGGCGTCGCGCATGGCGAGCGCCAGGAGCTTTTTCTGGGTGCCGAGCTCCGACGCGAGCTCGATCAGGCGCTGCGCCCGGAGCCCCGAGCAATAGCCGATGGCGACGAGGGATCCCATGCTGCAGCCGGCGAGCAGGTCGATCGGCAGGCCGTTGTCCTCGAAGACCTTGAGCACTCCCAGGTGGGCGAGGCCGAAAGCGGCGCCGCCGCCGAGGGCGAGCCCGACCGTACGCCCCAAGACCTTGCGCGCCAGCCGGTGGAGCGGGATCGCTCCCGGCGAGTCCGGCGCTTCGCGGAGGGTCTCGGCGAGCGTCTCCAGGTCCGAGGAGGCAAGCCTCTTGTCTTCCGGCAGGACGAAGGGCTCGCAGGCCGAGATATGGGTGGTCGTCGAGGTGCGGTTGTGGAGGTTGACGACCTGCAGGGTGTCGACCGCGGCCGAGGCGATCGCCGTGTAGTCGTCGACGCCGGCGCGGTCGACGAGCGCGATCAGCCGGTCGGAGAACTCGGCGACCGAGTCGACGAGGTACTGGTGGGTCCCGAGGTCGAAGACGAGATAGGCGAAACGGTCGGTGAGCTTGGCGACGAGGGTCGCGACCACCTCGCCGCAGGCGACGGCGCTCTCGCCTTCGACGACCAGGTGGAGCTGCGCCGGGAGAGGACCGGCGCTCGGCTTGACGAGGCTTAAGATCTCGCTTTTTGCCGTCTTGGCGTCGTGCAGCGTGTGGGCCTTCATCGAGGCGGGCTCGGAAACCGACTCCGAGGCGAGGCGTACGCGCATCAGGAGCACCTCGCCGTCCTGGTGCTCCGTCAGCAGGGTGGCCAGGGCCCCGGCGACGAGCGAGCGGCCGAAAAGGCCGGGCCGCGAGACGATGCTGATCACCGTGATGGGCCGGCCCGTGTCGTCCTCGCCGCCCCGGGCCGTCGACGCCAGCCGCTGGCAGATGACTTTGGAGAAGTACTCCAGGGCCTTGGCGTTCTTCAAGAAAAAACGGTTGAAGGCCTCCTTCTTGAGCGACAGGAGGCGCGTTCTCTGCCCCACCCTGACCGTCGCCGAGCGCGGTCCGCCGACCACCAGGGCGAGCTCGCCAAAAAAGTCGCGCGGCCCGAGCCGGGTGATGATCTTCTCCTCTTTCTTGCCGCCCCAGATCTCGAGGACGCCGCTCAGGACGACGTAGAAGGTGTCGCCCTCCTCGCCCGCCCGGCAGATCGTCTCGCCCTTGCGGTAGAGCCGTTCGTCAAAAAGCGCCGAGACCTCGGCCAGCTCCTCGGGCGTCAGGTTGCTGAAGAGCGGGATGCTGCCCAGCGTGTGGACTCTTTCCGAGCTTGTGGTGCCCATGGGGTTCATCGTCTGGTAATCCTGACGTAGAGGCGCCGGTCCTCCGCGGGGCCGGTGCCCTGGATGACGGTTCGTTCTTTGACTCGACGGAGAAGTCTAACACGACCTCCCTCAACCGGAACCAGGGACCACCAGGACGCGTCCTTCCCTCTCCCGCAGCCGGATGCGTACCCGGACGTTCGACGCGGGCAGATCGCGGCGGTCGAGCGTCAGGACGTAATGTCCTGAGATCGCCCGCGCCAGGCGGGCCGTAGCCTGCCCGGCGAAGCGGTGGGTCGACTCGTAGATGCCGCCGGTCGAGGCCGCGATCTCGCGCAGGCCCTCTTCCAGGGTGTGGTAGTCCGCGGTGGTGACGTCGAGGACAAAAACCGTCGTCCGCGACGCCACGAGGGCCTTCAAGGCCGGCAGGTAGTCGCCGCTCCTGCCGCCTTCGGCGAGCCCCCAGCCGAGGAAGACGAGGATTTTCTCCCCCGGGACGTGGACGAGCGCGTTGGCCAGGACTTCCAGGCCCCGGTCGGGGGTCGCGGCGTCGCGCGCAGGTCCAGATGCTCCGAGAGGTAGGAGGCGCCCCGCCTTCTAAGGCGCGGCTCGGCGCCGAAGCTCACCGTCTCGACGAGCGCTTCGGTGACCTCGTCGTGACGGCGGGTGAAGTCGACCCAGAGCTTCAGGCGGGAGGTGAAGGTCACGACGGCCGCCCGGTCGTTGGGCGAGAGCGTGTCGACGAGGCCCTCAAGGGCCGGCAGGACACGCATCTGCCCCGAGACGCGCGACGCGATGCGTCCCGGCTGGACGAAAAAGACCACGTGCTTCTCCTCGGGCGGTAGCCGTACGCCGTGGCGGGCGAGCTCGGCGACGAGCTCCGGATCGCGGTGCGCCGGGTCCGAGGACACCCAGTCGACGGCGGCGACGCGGACGTCCTTGCCGCGGTGCGTGACCCGGAAGTCCTCGGGGCGCAGGTCGAGGAGCGGGTCGCCGGTCGAGCTGATCGCCCGCACCACGATCGAGACGAGCTCGACCGAGATCTCGTCGGTGAAGAGGAGCTCGGTTTCGGCGGCGGGCGACGCGGCCGTCTCCGTGCTCAAGGCGACGCTCGCTTCGGCATCGTCGGTCTCGGCCCCGAGCTCTTCGACGAGCCGGGCCTCGCCCGGCGGCGTGAAGGCGGCGAGCTCCGGAGCGAGCGCCGTCCCGGCCACGAGCACCTCGTGACGGACGCGGATCCGTTGGCTCCCGGCGGCGTCCCAACGTCCGTCGGCGGGCTCGGAAGAGACCTCGACCGCGCGGACGAGCAACGAGGCGCGCTCGACCAGGAGCCGCGTCGTGATCGTCGAGCCCATGCGGGAGAGCGTGAGGACGACGCAGGTCGCCCCGCCGCAGGGCTCCTCGTCGCCGAGCACGGCGCGCTCGGGGTCCTCCAGGGCGGCCCGGCTGCCGCCGAGGGTGGCAGCGACGGCCAACGCGTCGAGCCCGCCCGCGCCGAGGATCGCGACGATCCCCGTGACGACGGAGCGGAGCGGCTGGTACTGGGCGAGGCCGTGGTCGTAGAGGAACGCGGTGCCGGCGTCACGCCAGAGGACGCGGTGCGGTGTGCCGTCGTCGGTGGTGAGGGTGAGGCGAAAGCCCGCGGCGCTGGCGACGGTCTCGAAGCGGAAGGTGCGGACGCGCCCGGCGTCCTCGATCTCGATCGTGCCGCGGTCGTGGTAGGTCGAGAGGCCGCGGTAGGCCTCGCGGAGGCGGGCGAGGACGTCGAAGGCGTCGTCCGCGGCCAGGGGCGGGCCGCAGAGCAAGGCGAGGAGGAGGGCGGCAAGGGTCTTCCGGGACATGTCCTGACTAGTCTATCCGGTGGTCTCTGTCCAGTCGTGCCGATCGAGCTCGCTCCAGGAGAGGAGCTTACCCTTGCTCCGTTCCTGGGTCTCGTCGCCGCCGTAGACGACGATCTGCTCGCCGAGGCGCCACGGCAGGTTGTCTCCGTTGAGCTTCAACCGGTCAGTGAAGCGGCCGAAAGCCGAGAAATACCCTAAAGACGGGGTCCGTCCGGACTTGATCTCTACCAGGTGGAGGCGACCGCTCTGTTCGACGACGAGGTCGATCTCCAGCCGTCCGCGTTCCAGGTAGAAGTAGAGCCGCGAGCGCCGGCCGCGGTGGCAATACTGCTTGACGACCTCGGAGACGACCCAGGTCTCGAAGAGGGGGCCGCGAAGCGGATGGGTGGCCAGTTGCTCAGGCGCCTCGATGCCCAGGAGGTTCGCGGCGAGCCCGGAGTCGTAGGGTCCGCTCGATCATGGCTCCGATCCTAGCAGAAGCGGCCAAATCGAAAGTTCAATTGTCGATTTGGCCACTCCCGGCCACCGGGCCGCAGAGCAGGAGGGCGAGCAGGGCGAGTGTGCCTGGACGAGGTCCGGTCGCGCCCGGACCGCTTCATGGCGGCGCGCCTGATGGTCTACGAAGGCGATGGGGGCCGACGCTGTCCGCGGCGGGCGCTGCCGCGGATTGGTGCTGGCGCTTCCCGTTTTATATGGTTCGCCCGTGAAAGCGTCCGTCCGCCTCGCCCTCGCCGCCCTCCTGCCGCTCGCCGTCGTCCTCCTGGGTTGCCCTGCCGACGCGCCTCAGGACGCCGAGACCGAAGCGGCCTTCGAGCCCCGCCCCGGGACGAGCGTCGTCCTCGTCTCGATCGACACCCTGCGCGCCGACCGCTTGCCGGCCTACGGCTACGACGGCGTCGAGACTCCGGCGATCGACGCCCTGCGCGCCGACTCGATCCTTTTTGAGCGGGCCTACTCCCACTGTCCCCTGACCCTGCCCTCGCACGTCAGCCTCTTCACCGGGAAGCTGCCGCCGACGACCGGCGTGCGCGACAACGCCGGCTACCGGCTGGAGGAGGGCGCGCCGAGCTTCCTGCCGACGCTCCTCGGCCGGGCGGGCTACCGCACGGGCGCCGCCGTCTCCAGCTACGCCATCCGCGCCACCACCGGCATGGCCCAGGGCTTCGAGCTCTACGACGACCGCATGGAGCAGGAGGAGGCCTCGGAGCTCTGGGGTCCCGAGCGCTTCGGAGACCGGACGCTCGTGCCGGCCGTCGAATGGCTGCGGAAAGTAGCCGCGCCCGGCTCCGCCGAGCCCTTCTTCCTCTTCTTCCACCTCTACGAGCCGCACCTGCCGCTCTCGCCCCCGGAGCCCTTTCGGAGCCGTTGGGGCGAGACCTACGAGGCCGAGGTCGCCGCCGCCGACGCCGTCGTGGGCGATCTCGTCGCCGAGCTGAAGCGTCTCGGGACCTACGACGACGCGCTCGTCGTCCTCCTCTCCGACCACGGCGAAGGGCTGATGGACCACGGCGAGGGGGCGCACGGCATCTTCGTCTACCCCGAGGTGCTCCAGGTGCCGCTCATGGTGAAGCTCCCCGGCGCGGCGCGCGCCGGGACAGCGGTCGAGGAGCCCGTGCAGCTCATCGACGTCCTGCCTACCGTCCTCGAGGTGCTGGGCCTCGACGAGCCCGAGGGACTGGAAGGTAGCTCGCTTCTCGGTCCCCTCGACGGGCGGGAGATCTACTCGGAGACCTACTACCCCCGGCTCCACCTGGGCTGGAGCGACCTCGCGTCGCTCATCCGCGGACGCTTCCAGTACGTCGAGGCCCCCGAGCCCGAGCTCTACGACCTCGCCCGTGACCCGGGCGCGACGCGGAACGTCCTGCGCGAGAACCGCCGCGTCTACTCGGAGCTGCGCGAACGGATGAAGGACTTCCGCCGTCCTCTGGAAATGCCGACCGAGGAGGACCCGGAGACGCTCGCCAAGCTCGCCGCCCTGGGGTACCTGGCGACGAGCGCCGAGCCCGTCGAGGGTGAGCTGCCCGATCCCAAGTCCCAGATCCAGGCGGCGACGGCCGACGCCGAGCTCGCCCAGAAGCTTTTTCAGGAGCGTCGCTTCGCCGAGGCGATCCTGCCGCTAGAGTCGATCCTGGAGCGCAATCCTCGGCGCACCGACGCCTGGCGCCAGCTCGGTACGGCTTTGAAGGAGGCGGGCCGGTACGAGGAGTCGCTGGAAGCCTTCGAGAAGACGCTGGAGCTGACTCGGGGCTCGCCGCAGGTGCTCGTCCAGGCGGGGCAGGTTCTGGTGCTCCTGGGCCGTCGCGACGACGCCCGCCGTCACGGCGAGCTCGCCGCCGAGCGCGAGCCGCTCCTGGCCGCCGAGCTGCGCCTGGAGATCGCTCTCGCCGAAGGCGACCTCGACGCCGCCATGGCCGAGCTCGACGTCCGCTTCGGCCAGGACCGGATCAGCCGCCGAAGCCGGATGCAGCTCGCGAGCGCCCTTTCCGATCGCGGACGCCACCGCGAGGCGCTCGCCCTTGTCGAGGAGGTGGTGGCGGAGAAGCCGGGTCCGTCGACTTGGAACGTCCTGGCGCTCGTCCTGATCAACGGCGGCCGCGGCGCCGACGCCGAGCCGGTTCTGGAACGCGTCCTGGCCGAGGACGCTTCGAACGCCCTCGCCAACGAGCGCCGGGGTCTGCTGGAGCTCCAGCGCGGCCGTCCCGACGCCGCCCGCGGCTACCTGGACCGCGCTCTCGACACGAACGACCAGGCGGCGAAC
The DNA here is from genome assembly GCA_965371445.1 of uncultured bacterium. GTDB lineage: Bacteria > Acidobacteriota > Thermoanaerobaculia > Multivoradales > J023 > DASWIG01. The sequence goes on from CBDUYN010000107.1 coordinate 31,580, forward strand.
GCCTGGAACCTCCTCGGGGTCGCCCGCTTCCAGCTGCGCGACATCCCCGGCGCGCTCGACGCCTGGCAGAAGTCCGTCGAGATCGATCCCGAGCAGTGGGATTCGCTCTACAACCTGGGCTTCACGGCCGCCCGCGCCGGACGGCGCCAGCAGGCGGTCGACGCGTTGCGTCTTTACGTCGCGACGGCGCCTAGCGAGCTCTTCTCGGACGAGATCGCCGAAGCCCGGCGCCTGCTCGGTCAGCTGGAGGGTCGATGACAAGGTCTTAGCTCGCGGATAGACCTCGAAGTCGAGATCTTTGGCCTCGCGTCCGAGAAGCGTGTCGCGCACCGAGCCGCCGCCGACGAGCGCTCGTCCCCCGGCACGGGCGACTTCAGACTGGGCTTGCCCAGAATCCGCCGACCTCGAGGGAAGAGGAGCTATACTTGAACCAGGAGGACAGTAGATGATGGAAAGCCGATTCCCCACCCGGGTCACAGTCTCCGATCTCCAAGAGAACGCCTCCGCGGTCCTTGCTGAAGTCCGGGACGCCAAAGCTCCGACCGCCATCCTCGAAGATGAGCAACCCGCGGTCGTCTTGATGAGCCTCGAGACCTTCGAGAAGGCGGAGGCGGAGACTGGTATCTTGAAGCGACTCGCCAAGGGCGAGCTCGAGATCGCCGCCGGGACGGGCCATGACCTCGCAGAGGTACTGGCCGACGCCGACCGCATCCTCGCGTCCTACGCCTCCTGATGCGGCTACGGTTCACACCGAGTGGCCGCGACCACTTTCTCGACATCATCGATTACATCGCCCAGGACCGGCCCATGGCTGCCGCTCGTTTTCGGGAACGAGCCGAGAAGGTCTTGAGCGGGCTGGAGCTCTTTCCTGAATCGGGCAGGAAGATCCCCGAGTTTCCCGATCTTCCACACCGGGAGGTCATCATCCGGCCCTGAGGACGGCCCTCCGGGGTGGGTGGGAACCGACCTGAGGTGCCATGCACTTCACAGCGGGGCGAGGGGATCCTCCTGGGTTCCGAGATTACGAACTACGGCGGTGCCGCGGGGACTTCTCATGCCATGCTCTCCGGCGAGCCGCTCGCCGCGCCGGCGGGAGACCTGGAGGGACGGCTCGTCCCGCTGCGCAAGCACCGCGGGGTATGGGGCCAGCCCTCAGCTATGGTCGGTTCTCGAGACCCGGAATAGCTCCCGAAGCCCCATTGACTACTCGCCGCGTAGGACCGACGCAGGATCAACCAACACGCTCCGGCGGACAGGTATAAAGCACGCGGCCGCCACCATGAGGCAAAGCGCCGCGACTACAGTAACCAGCACGAAAAGATCAATCGATTTCACATCGTACAAGAAAGCACGAAGGAGACTGGAAAGAAATAAACCTAGGCCGATGCCGACAATGATACCGACAGCCACACGTGAGCCAAGTTTTCCCGTCGAAAGGAATACAATGCTTGAAGGATTCGCTCCGAGGGCCATATGAATGGCGATTTCACGCTTCTTTTGGGCGGCGATAAAGGAAACCAACCCAAAAAGGCCGGTGACGGCGAGCAGCAGGGCCGCCGCACCAAGAACAGAAAACGCACTGCGGACCATGCGGTAGCGGGCAGTAACGCCGTCGATCCGTCCCGCCATCGTCTCCGGCTGGAGGAGGGGCATGTCCGGGCTGAAGTCGGTCAACCTATCACGCACCTGCCGCATCAGCCCCGCGGCATGAATATCGCTTCGTATTATGACATACATGCCTGGCTGAGGATGTTGAGAGGCTGGGAGGTATATCCCCTGCGGATTCTCCAGATCGACTTGATCGCTGAAATAGTCCCAACTAAGATACAAGTCAGGCACAACGCCAACAATCGTATAAGGAATATCGCTAAACCTCCGATCTCTCAGCCGAACTCTCTGTCCCAGCGGGCTCTTCGTTTCGAAGTGGAGTTTGGCGAAGCTCCGGTTAATGACGACCACTGGTCTATTCTCCACGGTATCAGACGACCAGAAGGCACGACCCTCGAGGACCGGCCGCCCCAATAAATTGAAATAATCCGGCGTCACCACCGACCACCGAGCGTTCCGCAGCGCGGCCCCGGACTCGTAACTCTTACCTTCGATCTCGACCGCCACCTTTCTTGTGCGACCTGCAGGAAGATGGCTCGCGAAAGAGACGGCCGAGACCCCAGGGATCTCTCGCACTCGCGCCGCGAACTGCTCATAGAAGCGAAGCCAGTCCTGCCACCCGGGAAACACGGTGGTATCAAGCATCAACTGCGCGGTCCATACCTTGTCGGGCTCTTCACCAAAGTCAGAGGCTTCGAGATTGCCGACACTCTCCACCATCATTAAGGTGGACACGAGAAGCCCACAAGAAATAGCAACCTGCAAAGCGACGAGCCATCCTCCGATCCATCCGACGTTCTGACTGCTCGCTCCATGAGCTTGATCTCTAAGCATGCTCAATTCCTGACACCTCGACTCCCGCAGCGCAGGGATGATCCCCGAAAGCAGGGCAACCCCTAGAGTTACGGCAAGTACGACGAGAAGTACGAGAGGGCTGAGGCGAATGTCGACCCAGAAAGCCTGCACTAAGCCGCCTGACGAGTTGTAGAGATGAATGGCGGCCTGCGCTATACGTGTCCTTTCGGCAAGCGTGCATGACTGCCGCTGAGGCCGCCGCTATCGTTGG
>CBDUYN010000108.1:0-34081 GCA_965371445.1 uncultured bacterium
CGGCGGACTACGACGGCGACGGGGACGTCGACATAGGGGTGCAATCAAACGGCGGAACCTTCGAGCTGCTGCGCAACGACCGTCCGGCGACGCCGTGGCTCGGCGTCGTGCTCCACGGCCGGGCGTCCAACACCGGGGCGGTGGGCGCTCGCCTGGAGCTTGTGACCGGTGAGGGGCGGCGGCAGGTGCGTTGGGTGGTGGCGGGCTCGGGGTACCAGTCGACGAGCGACGCCAGGGTGCTTTTCTCCTGGCCGCGGGAGGAAGAGGCTCGTTCTCTCGAGGTGCGGTGGCCGTCCGGGCGGCGGAGCCGGTGGGTGGCGCCGCCGTCGGGGCGCTATGTCCGCCTTCAGGAGTGACCGCGTCTCGACACAGACGTTCGTGTCGAGGAGGGTGAGCAACGATTGACACCTCCCGGACGACCGCATACCGTGGATGCTTACGTGCGCTGTGAAAGGGATCTGTCTTGGCCCTCCCCTTACGTCGTCTAGAAGGCAAATACGAGATCGTCCGCAAGCTGAGCGAAGGCGGCATGGGGGCGATCTACCGCGTCCGCCACCGCCTCCTGGGCGACGAGCGGGTGGTCAAGATCATGCGGCCCCACCTGGAGGACGACACGGCGCTCAAGGCGCGCTTCGAGCGCGAGGCGCGGGCCGCGAGCCGCCTGAGCCACCCTTCGATCGCCCAGCTCTACGACTTCACGATCGACGAGGAAGGCTTCGCCTACATCGTCATGGAGTACATCCAGGGCATGACGCTCGAAGAGCTCGTGATCCGCGAGGGCGAGCTCCCCGTGGGCCTGGTGCTGGAGATCGCCGAGCAGAGCCTCGCCGCCCTCGCCCACCTCCATGCCCATGAGATCGTGCACCGCGACATCTCCCCCGACAACCTGATGCTCTCCCGCGACATCGAAGGCAAGCCACGGGTCAAGCTGATCGATCTGGGGATCGCCAAGTCCTTGCAGAAAAACGAAGCGGCCCTGACCGCGACCGGCATGTTCGTCGGCAAGCTCCGCTACGCGTCTCCGGAGCAGTTCAACGAAGACGGCGCCAAGCTCGGTCCCCCAAGCGACCTCTACTCTTTTGGCCTCGTGCTCTACGAGCTTCTGACCGGCCAGTACCCGATCAGCGGCGACGGAGCGACCTCGATCATCGCCGGGCACCTCTTCCGTCCGCCGCTCGAGTTCGCCGAGACGGACCCCCACGGACGGATTCCCGAAAGCCTCCGCGAATGCATCCTGCGCTCGCTTGCGAAACGCCCCGAGGACCGCTTCGAGAGCGCCGAGGCGATGGCGGCGGCGCTCCGGCGGGAGCGCCAGCCCGGCGACCTCGAGCTGGCGGCGGTGCGCGGCATCCTGGCGCTCACCCTGGAGGAACCGCGGGGAAACCTCCGTACGGGTCCCGGCACGACCCAGAAACGTCTCGACGAGTACTTCACGACCCAGCACCCGACACCGGCGCCGGCCGAGAAGCCGCCGGAGGACACGGAAGCCGCCCGGCGGCGGCCCAAGCTGAAGCTCGTCGGCGAGCAGGCCGATCCCCTCGCGGACGTCCTGCGCCGGTTCGGCGAGCTCATCGCAGCCGGACGCCTGAGCGAGGCCCGCGAGGCGCTCGGCGAGGCCCACGCGCTCGACGGCGACGCCCGCGACCCGCGGCTCTCGGAGCTGGCCGAGCGGTTGCACGAGAAGACCAAGGCGGTCCACAAGCCGCGAATCCAGCAGCTCGTCCGCGAGGCGCGGGCCAAGAGCACCGGCGGCGACCCGGAACGCGCCGTCGAGCTGTTGGAAGAGGCTCTGGAGCTGGTCCCCGGCGACGCCCGCCTCATCGAGCTCCTGACCGATGCGGGGCAGGATGTGCGGCAACACGCCACCGAGACACGCCGCGGCGGGCAGGTCGAAGAGCGGGCCACCGTGATCAGCGCCCTGATCTCCCAAGGGGACCTCTCACAGGCCGAGGAGAAGCTCTCCGAGGCGGGACGAAACCTCGGGCGGCACCGGCGTTGGTCGGAGCTTCGCCGTCGCCTCGACGAGGAGCGGCGAGAGCGTGAGGAACGTGTCGCTGGCCTGGTGCGTGAGGCCGAGAGCCTCGTCGAACGCGACCTCCACGAGGCCGCCCACTCGGTGCTCGAACGGGCCCTGGAGATCGACCCCGGCAATCCGGACCTTCTCTGGCGTCACGCCGAGGTCAGCGGCGAGCTCCAGAAGCGGACCGTGGCCCGGCACCATGAGGAGGCCCTCACCCATGTGGTGAAACGGATCCGCGGCGCCCTGGAGAAAGGCGAGCACGAGACGGCGCGCCGCCGTCTCGCCGCTGCGGAGGCGACCCTGGGCGAGGTGCCGGCCCTGGCGCGCCTGCGCCAGCAGCTCGCCGAGGCGATGGGCGTCCCCGAGGAGAAGATCGAGCCCCCCCTGCCGGCTACTGAGAGGCGGCCCGCGGCCAAGGCGCCGGAGGTGCCGCCGCCACCCCCGCCGCGCGCCCACCGCGCCGACCAGCTGGTCGCCCGTGCCCGCTCTCTCTCCCAGACCGAGGACTTCACCGGCGCTCAGCGAGTGTTGCGCAAGGTGGTGGAGCTTGAGCCCGAGCACCCCGAAGCCCTGGACCTGTCGCGTTCCCTTGCCACCCTGGTGGCCCTGGAGGCCAAGCAGCACAAATCGCTCGAGGAGCGCGTCTACGAGATCCGTGACCTGCTCGACTCACGGCGGACCGGTGAGGCCATGAAGCGCCTCCAGGAGGCGATCGCCCACCACGGCGACCGGGAGGAGCTCAAGATCCTGCGTGTCGAGACGGCCCAGGCCTTCCTCGAAGACGACGCTTTTGGCGACGACACCTACGTCTCCTCCGTCGACCCCTTCTCGCGCGACGAAAAAGACGATACCTATGTCGAGCCGGTGGCCGGCGTTCCGGCGGCCGGCGTTCCGGCGGCCGGCGTTCCGGAAACCGGCGTTCCGGCGGCCGGCGTTCCGGAAACCGGCGTTCCGGAAACCGGTGTACCTCCTGTCCCGCCGCCTTCCGCCCCGTCGCCGCCGGCGCCGGCCTCCGTGCGCCGGGACGTCGCCGAGCTGACACTTTCGAATCTCGCCACCGGGGGCGCGGCGGGGGCCGAGGCTTCAGCCGTTCCGCCAGCAGCCGTCGCCGAGGGCGCTGCCAACCTTGGGTTCGGCGGCATCGCCCTCGAAGGCGACGACGAAGCGGAGGTCGAGGAGGCGCTCCCACCGCCGCTACCTTCGGCCCTCGACTGGAAGAGCCCCAGACTCTGGATCCTCGTCGTGGTGCTGATGATCGCCTTCGTCTTCCTCGGCATGTGGCTCGCCCGCTTCACCGCCGAGCCGGAAGCGCCGGCCGCGCCGCAGGAGCAGATCGAGACCGAAGACGTCGCGGGACCGAAGATCTAGATGTCCGCGGAGCCTGAGCGCCCTCGTGTGGTGATCGTCGCTGGCCGCGGCGAGGTGTTGCGTAACTTCCTTTTTTCCGACACCTTGCCCCGGCTCGCCGAGGAGGCGGAGGTGACGGTGCTCTCGGTCGTCACCGGCGAGGACTTCGTACGCCACTTTCGCGACCACGCGGCACGCGTCGTGCCGCTCCATGGCTTCGAGCCGCCGCGGCCGGTGCAATACCTGCGCACGCTCGTCGAGAACGCCCACGACCGCTGGCTCTGGAGCGCCACGGCGCAGAACCACTGGGAGCTGCGCGATCGCCGTGCCCGGGCGCGCGGCACACTCTGGCGGCGACGGCTGATGAAGACGGCGGCACACCTCCTGGCCTTTCGGCCGGCGCTTCGCGCCTTGACCGCCCTGGAGCAGGAGGCGACTTGGCGGTTTCGCCCGACGCGCCGTTTCGAGGCACTCTTTGCCGAGATCCAGCCGCACCTCGTCTTCAACGGCTCCCACATCCACGGACCGGCGGCCGAGCTGCCCATGAGGGTGGCGCACCGGATGGGGATCCGCACCGCCGGGTTCGTCTTCTCCTGGGACAACCTGACCTCACGCAGCCGCATCTTCATGCCCTACGACGACGTCCTGGTCTGGACCGAAGGGATCCGGCGCCAGTTCCTCTCCATCTACCCGCACGTCCCGAGCGACCGGGTCTTCGCCACCGGGACGCCGCAGCTCGATTTTCACTTCAAGGAAGAGTTCTTGCTGCCACGCGAGGAGCTTGCCCGCCGCATCGGGATCGACCCGGCGCGGCCCTACGTCCTCTACACGACGGGAATCGACAACCATTTCTTCGAGGAGCACCGGCACGTCGAGCGGGTGGCGGAGCTGCTGGGCGAAATCGACGTCGAGCCGAAGCCGCAGCTCGTGGTGCGCACCTACGTCAAGGGGACGAGCGAGGAGATGCGTGCCCTTGCGCGGCGCGGCCTCCCGGACGTCGTCTTCCCGCCGACGCTCTGGGACAGCGAGCAGTCGACGCCCCGCTACGAGGACCTGACGTTTTACACGAGCCTGCTCTACCACGCAGCTTTGGGGATCAACGCCGCCTCGACCGTGTCGCTGGAGCTGATGATCTTCGACAAGCCGATCGTCAACCTGCGCTTCGACCCGCCCGGCTCAGACCTCCCCTGGTGCCTCGGCTTCGAGCGCCACATCTTCTTCGACCATTTCCGGCCGGTCGCCGAGAGCGGTGCCACCATGGTGGCCGCAAGCGACGAGGACCTGGCCAGGATGCTGCAGCGCGGCCTGGCGGATCCCGGCGCCGATGCCGAGAAACGCCGCGCCTTCCTCAAGGAATTCTTCGGCGACCTCTGCGATGGCCGCGCCGGGATCCGCGTCGCCGAGCTTCTGTTGCGGCTTGCCGGCGAGGAGAGGGGCAAGCAACGATGAGGTTCGACCGGCGGATCCGGGCTCCGATCTTTTTGAATTGCCTTTCGCGCGGCGGGAGCAACATCTTCTGGAACCTTTTCTTGAGCCATCCCGACGCCTGCTCGCCGATCGAGGAGACGCTCCAGATCTTCCGGGCCGATCACCGGGCGCCGCGCTGGGCGGGGATCTGGGCGGCCGTCCTGTCGCGTCAGCCGCGTTTTTTCGACCAGTGGAACCTCGCCCCGCGTCGGCCGTTGGGGGAGGCTGCCGCGCGCTTCGTCGACCGGACGCTTGATCGGCGGAAGCTACGGACGGTGACCGATCCCGAGATGCGTTTCAAGACCCCCGAGGAGCCCTACACCCAGGCGGAGGTCGAAGCGGCCCGGCTGGTGGCGAAAAACAACAACGGCCTCGTCTTCCTGACGGAGAGTCTCCTGGCGCTTTATCCCGACGCCACCTTCTGCTCCCTGGTGCGTCACCCTCTGGCGCTCTACGAGAGCCACAAGCGGCACCGGATCCACCGGTCTCCCGAGGCCTTCGCCGCTTTCTACAACCGGGTGGTGGGCAAGATGTCCGCGGACGCCGAACGCTACCAGCGCGCCTCGGTGACGCGTTTCGAGGACGTCCTCGCCGCGCCGATCGATGTGATGCGGCGCCTTCACGAGGCCGCCGGGCTCGCCCCCGAGAAGCTCCGCCAGGTGCGCTTCAAGAGCAAGGAGCGCTATCTGAAAGACGGCTCGCGGGGCACCGTCTACGCCAAGGGCCGGCATCACTGGTTCGACCTCGACGAGGTCGACCGCTTCCTGGAGCCGGCGATCAACGACCTGCAGGCGGATCGCCTCGACGCCGGGGAGCGCGACGCCGTCCTCTCGCGGACGGCGGCCGTCCGCACAAGGCTGGGATACCGGGACTGAGGTGACCGGCGAAAGTGGCCCGCCGAGCAGGGGCTTTCGCCCGAGCCACCAGCTCGACGTCCTAGCCGCCGTCTTTCTCCGGCGCCACCTGGGACCGGTGCGGCGTCGAGTCGATCATGCTGGCGTCGCCAAGCCCTTGTCCGCCGAACGCCGCCACCGGACAGCTCTGGCCGGCGATGCTGTCGGCCTCGTCGCCGGAGCGACGCAGGGCATAGAGGATCGGTAGGACCACGAGCGTCGCCAAGCCTCCGGCGACGTAGCCGTCGGCCAGGGAGCGCGCCCGGGCCAGGTACCCCAGGCCCGGCTGCGCGACGCTGGCGCCGGCGTTGCCCAGCATGGAATCGAAAGAGATCACCGCGGCCCGCTTGTCGCTCGGGATCACAGTGTGGAGAAAGGCTTGCCGGGTAGGCCCGGCGGTCCCCATCGCCGCGATGACGACGAGAAAGAGACCGACGGCCAGATAGAAGGACTCGGTCAGCCCCACTCCGACGGCCGCCGCGCTCTGAACGCCCGCGGCCCAGAGGAGAACCGTCGTGCGTTTGCCGCACATCCGGCTGATTCGATCGACCACCGCGTTGCCGAGGATCGCCGCCAACGCGATCAAGGCGGCGATCATGCCCGCGACCCGGACCGCGTCGCGTCCGAAAAGATCGAGGAAGTAGGGTTGCCAGGCGTGGTAGGCCCAGGTGAGAAAACCCATCTGGAAGAAAGAGCAGATCATCAAGAGCCGCACGGAGCGCTGTTGCCAGCCGTAGGCGAGGCTTGTGCGCCCGACCTTCTTCATCTCCGCCGGGAGCTCCTTCCAAGGGAAGGCGCGGGACTCGAACCCCCAATCCTGCATCGTGAAATAAGCCACCGCGAAGACCACGACGAGCATCCCGGCCCGCACCAGGTAGGGGATCGCGAGGTCGACGGCGCCCAGGAAACCTCCGAGCGCCGTCCCGACGAGCATCGCGGCGCTGGTGACCATGGAGCCGCGGGCGAAGACCGAGTCGAGCTGTCCCGTAAACCCGCTCGCTTTGAGCGCGTCGACCAGCCAGGCCTCGACGGCGCCCGAGTAGAACGTGAACCCGAGCCCGATCAGAAACGACACGATCGAAAACGCGATCAGCCCGCCGCCCCACCGGGAGACGGCCACGTAGGCAAGAGTCGTGACGAAAAGGATCGCGACGCTCCACAGAAACGACGTCCGCCGCCCCTTGGTGTCGGCCATGACTCCGGTCGGGATCTCGAAGACGACGTTTCCCACCGCATAGCAGGCGTTCGCCACGAAGACTCCCATCAGGTCGAGCCCCGCATGGAGCAGGAAGAGAGTGTTGACGCCCCAGATGAGGGCCGCAGCCAGCGTGTAGAGGCCGGCGATCGAGTAGTAGCTGCGGAGGATGCGGCTTTCAGTCATGGCGATCCAGGGGATGGCGTATCCTCTCATGCAGGGCGACGGACGTCCATCTACTGGGCGATCCGGGCTCCGTTCCTGTAACCTGGAAGACCATGATCACCAGCCACACCGACGTCGTCGGCAGCCTGCTGCGTCCCCCGCAGCTCCTCCGGGCGAGGGAGGACGCCGAGGCGGGCCGGATCACCGCGGCCGAGCTCAAGGCGGCCGAGGACCGGGCGGTCGACGAGGCAGTCGCGCTCCAGGAAGACGCCGGGCTCGACGTCGTGACCGACGGCGAGATGCGCCGGCTGTCGTTCCAGAGCCAGATGACCGACGCCGTCGAAGGCTTCGGCGAGCCCGTCCTCGACGCCTTCCTGTGGGGCGAATGGCACGGCGACGAGCGGGTGGGCGATTCGAAGCTCGAGCGTCCCGCGGGCCTGGGGGTCGTCGGCAAGCTCCGACGCCGGCGTCATCTGGCGGCGGAAGAGCTCACGTATCTGAGAGCGCGCACCTCGCGCATACCGAAGGTCACGCTGCCGAGCCCGGGCCTTTTCTCGAACTTCTACTCGACCGAGCTTTCGGGCGCCGCCTACCCGACCCTCGAGAGCTTCCTGGCCGACGTCGTCGACATCCTGCGCGAGGAGGTCGCCGAGCTCGTCCGCCTCGGTGCCACCTACATTCAGCTCGACGCGCCGCACTATCCGCTGCTGCTCGATCCCGCCACCCGTGCCTTCTACGAAGGACGCGGCTGGAGCGTCGACCGGTGGCTCGAGCGCGGCATCGAGATGGACAACGCCGTCCTTGCCGGCCATCCGGGGGTGACGTTCGGCTTTCACTTGTGACGGGGCAACCAGGGTAGCCGGTGGCTGACCCGAGGTGGCTACGAGTCGATCGCCCGTCCGATCTTTCGCGGCATCCGGGCCGAGCGGCTGCTGCTCGAGTACGACGACGAGCGCTCCGGTTCGTTCGCGCCCTTGCGCGACGTCCCGGACGACAAGATGGTCGTCCTGGGGCTGGTCACGACGAAGACGCCGCGTCTGGAGACCCGGCAGGAGCTCGTGGGGCGGATCGAAGAGGCGAGCCGGTTCGTGGCGTTGGAGCGTCTGGCGCTCAGCCCGCAGTGCGGTTTCTCGACCTCGATCCTCGGTAATCGCCTGAGCGTCGAGGACGAGCGGCGCAAGCTCGGCCGGGTCGTCGAGACGGCCGGGGAGGTGTGGGGGTAGAAGGTCATACAGTGAGCTCAGGACCGCCGGCCGGCAGGTGAAAGACGCCTGCATGTCGGCCTTCGCGAATCTCGAACGACTTCTTCGAAGGACCTAGCCTGGCGATCAGGGCCGCGACGGCCGCGGCCGTATCTGGGCTCATCGCGCCTCCAAGGTGCGAGATCGTATAGTGGGCTTCCCCCCGGGACAGCTGCAAGCCAGCGGTGGTCGTGACAACTTTTACGGCTTCGGGGGAGGAAGCGCTTCGCAGAGAGGCCAGGGCGAGCGCGACCTCGCGTACGTGTCTCGGCTGCCAGACGTCCAACCTGGAGAAGCCAGCTTGCCGGCAATGCCAGGTGATGACGATCATGGCGGCCGGCAACGCTATGGCCGCGGCGATCTGCCACCATGCGATCGGCAACCGCCCGCTAACCGCGAGGCTCACCACCACCCACACGGCGACCAACGCTGTCCATTGTGCTTGGGAAAAACGTCCCCAATAGGGCCGCGCGGTGTCGCCACGCCAGAATTCCAACACAAATCGCCCCAGGGCATAGCCGACGACAAAGACGGAGAAGGCCAGACCCGTTGGTGCGGCGCCGAGCAGCAGAGCTGTCCCGGCCAGGACGATCGCCAGCCACAGGACGCCCTCGAAAGCCTGTACCGGAAGGAGGCGGACGTCCTTCAGGTGAGACGCAAAGCCAGCTTGCGCATGAGCTTCCCCGTAGCGCACGCCCCAAGGATGGGGCCGGCCATGGCAGCATCCTACCCATAGACACCCGGCGCGTCCCCAGGCAAGGAAGATCCCCAGACCCAATACGAAGATGTCCAGGTACAAGAGGACCGGCTGGTTCAAGAGCTTCAGCACTCCAACGACGGCGAGCACCACGAGGGCCTGGTCACGATAGTTTTTGAGAGTTTCCTCTCCTGTCAACACCTTGACCACCAGGACTGTTGCCAAAAGCACGGCGATTGCGACGCCGATCAAGACCCACACGACTCCGGGTGAGAAGCCCAGGTAGACCGCCAGGGCCGTCGCCCACCCGGTACCTGACAGGAGCCCGATGACCCCGAACACGTGAAATGGCGACCGCGCTCGTCCTCGGCTCAGAATGTCGGGACGGAAGTGACGATCGGTCGTAGGGTGCACCATGAGCGCTGTCGAAGGTCACGACGTATACCGATTCAGACGAATGCTCATCGCTCCCTCGCCGTCGTCCAAGATGTAATCGCACTCCAGGCCCACGTCGGCAAGCGTACGCAAGAGCCTTCGCTTCAAGGATGGATCAGAGATCTCTTGACATCCGGTGAAGAGCGCAGCGCGCTCCTGATTTATCTTCAGGGCCTCCTGCTTGGCGGCGTCGCCGACTTCTCGACCCTTGACAAAACCTGTCGCCAATTCCAATGAACGGCTACTTAGGTGCTGCACATGCCACTCGAGAACACGCTGACCCAGTCTGACGTAGCGCTCCTGGGGATCGAGGCCGTCCAGGAGCTGCCGCAGATCGTCCCGCCCCGCGGCGACGACGTCCTTGACGTCAGCGCCATGCCTGGCGGCCTGGGCGAGCCAGTCGTCGACGAGGAATTGAACATGCTCACGACCCTGCTGATACGCCTCGCCGTGCAGGCCGGCAAGGGCAAAACCTCCGACTTCCTTATAGAGAGCCTCGCGGCTCTGGCTCATGTTGCTCTCGTCTTTGGTCACTTACTTCTTCTCCAAAAGGGTTGTCGCGGTGGCCAAGTCACCTTTCCTCATGGCTCTCAAGAATGGTATCCAACCGCCGCTGCAGTTTTTTTGGACTGCCAGACCCAGCGGAGTAACCTCACCACTGAAGTACGCTTTTTCCAGGAGAACATCGCCGCCGATCGCTTTGGCAAGCTTTAGAACGATTTTTAACTGGCTAGGGTAGCTGACGGTGAACTTCTCGCCAGCCTTCTTGACAGCCTTCGCCGTCAGGTATTCGGTAACTCCTTCGTTGAGGTCGAAGCCGGCAATATCTGTCCACGATTTGTGTGAATTGTGGTGGATCATTTCATGAGCTACGGTGTCGGGGGACATCAGGTCTTGATTGATGTAATTGACACCACCGTGTGAAAAACCTTCAAGGTTGTCGTGTTTTGGCTTGACGTGATCGGCCCAGGATTTTCCTTCAGATGTATAGATCTTGTCCCACTCGCCTTCGAAATTTTTCTGCTTGTACAATTTGACAGAGCCAGGCTTGATGTCTGTGTAGTCCTCATAGGAGGCCTTCAAGACTTGGAGGGCGCCTTCCTTGTACTGTTTTTCTTCTGCTGTTTCACAGCGGCGCAGGCTTAGACCTGTACGCAGGCGAGGCATGGCGTTGCGCATGACATTTGCCGCCTCGAGTTTTCCCTTACCCCATAATTGGGCCACCGCGTTGAAAGCTGAGAGGTTGGCGTCCAGCTCCAGAGGCGAGACATTGTCATCGGATTTGGCCATGGCGGCCTCTGTCCCGGCGCCGTCTTGTTGAGCTACGTGAGCGAGCTCATGGGCCAGCAAGGCGTCGCCGTAAAGAGAACCGGGCTGGTGCTCTCCGCGGTTGAAGGCGATGTCGCTTCCCACCGTGAAAGCACGTGCGTCGAGTTGCCGCGAGAGTTGCACGGCCTGCTCGCCCGTGTGAACCTGGACGTCGCTGAAGCTTCGTCCAAAGACGCCTTCCATGCGAGCGCGGGTAGGCGAGTCGAGCGGCTTGCCTTCCCCCTGCTGGAGCTGTCGCTGAATCCGGCCTGGATCCATGGCCGTCGATTCCGAGGGCAGCGAGGGCTCCTCAGCAGTACCGTCGCCGGCAGCTGAGCGCGGGATCGTTCGCTGTTGAAGATAGGTTGCGAGCAAATCCTGGTCCGCCTCCGCCGCCGTCGATTCGGCCTGTTGGGCCTGGACGTCGAAAGGGCGCGGCTGAAACGCTTTGCTGGCGGGAGCCGCTTTCGAAAAAGTCTTCGCGCCGCTCTTCACCTGGTTCTTGGCTTTTCCACCCACGATCTCACCCTTTCCTCGCTAGACCCAACCCGCCACTTCCTGCTCGTTCAAGCTCCGCCCCACCTTTTCAAACTCTCCCTTCGCGGCGCGCCGCAGGTGCTCCATTCGGATCGGTTCGCCCTCTTCCGCCGCCAGAAAGGCCGCGTTGAGCGCGATGTTGCGAATGCTCCCTCCTGCGACGTTGAGCTGTCCGAGCTTTTGTGCATCCAGCCCCTCCGTGGGTGTTTTCGAGGGGAACACCCGTTGCCAGATCTGCACTCGTTGATCGATGTCGGGGAAGGGAAAGTCGACGATGAAGCGTAGCCGCCGTAGAAACGCGACGTCCAGCGCGCTCTTGATGTTCGTCGTCAGGATGGCGAGCCCCTGGTAGGCCTCGATCCGCTGCAGCAGATAGCTCACCTCGATGTTGGCGTGCCGATCATGGCTGTCCTTGACCGCCGAGCGCTTCCCGAAGAGCGCGTCCGCCTCGTCGAAGAGCAGGATCACGCCGCCCACCTCGGCGGCGTCGAAGATCCGCCGCAGGTTCTTCTCGGTCTCTCCGATGTACTTGCTGACCACCGCGGAGAGGTCGATCCGATAGAGGTCCAGGCGAAGCTCGTCGGCCAGGACTTCCGCCGCCATGGTCTTGCCGGTGCCGCTCGAGCCGGAAAAGAGCGCCGAGATTCCGAGCCCGCGCGGCCCCTTGCCGGCGAATCCCCAGTGCTCGTACACCTTCAGGCGCTGGCGCACGTGCGCTGCGATCAGTCGCAGCACCCCCCGCTTGCGCTCCGGTAAGACCAGGTCCTCCCACCTCGCCGCCGGCTCGATACGCTGCGCCAGGTCGTCGAGGCGAGGCCTGGACTGCATTCGGCAAGCGTCCCACAAGGCGGAGTAGAGAAGGTCACCGTTCGTCTCGGATTCCAGCTGAGCAAAAGCGTCCTTCGCGGCGGCGCGGATGGCCGGTAGCCCGAGGTGAAACTGTGCCGCGAGTTGATCCACCTGTCTGTCGAGCTCGGCTCCGGCCGTTCCCAGAGCGGAGCGCCAGAGATCGCATTGCTCGGCGTTCCGCGGCGTTTTCACCTCGAAGGTCACAAGGGGCTGGTGCCACGCCCGGCGCCGCTCGGCACCGCTCAGGATCACGGGGCCACGGCTGGCGAACCAGATGAGCACGTCCTCCGGGGGGCCGGCCCCCTCGCGGACATCGTCGCATTCGACGAGGAGCGTCGTCCGGCTCAACGCGGCTTCGAGCTCCCATAGCCTCCGCAGCGACTCCAGCTCCTCCGGCCGAAGGGGCAAGAAATTTGCCGGCAACGCGACGAGCCGCCGCTGGATCAGGGCGCAAGCGCAGGCGGCGATCGCCCGCCGGTCCGCGGCCTCGCCGCCGGTGAGTTGCACGACAGGGATCCCCGCCGCGTCGTCCACCGGTTTCCAGAGGGCTACGATACGCTGCGCCAGGGCTCGGTGGCTGGGCGCAAGCTCGAGAACCGGCGGCACCGGTTCCACCAACCCGGCGAGCCGTTCGTCGAGGTGCCCCACCCCGAGGAGGTGGTGCAGCACCCTTTCGGCGAGACGCAGGGGGCTCGTCGCCAGAGCGTTGCCTCCTCCCACCTCGACGAGCCGAAACCCCCGGAGGTTCCCCTCCGGAGACAGGGCGCTCCAGTGGCCGCCGGGCAGCGCGTCGAGGGCCAGGCGAAAGGTGGGAAAGTCGCGCTGAGCGTTCCCATGGGCAGCGGCGCAGAGGGCGTCGAACCCGGCAGCGGACTCCATACCGACACCCATCAACAGGACGGCGCGCTCAAAAGGGGAGAGACCGAAGAGGGAGACCAGCTGATCGAGCGCCGCAGGCGCCGGCAGCGCGGCGGCGGCTGCTTCGAGCGCGGCGGCGGCGGCGGCGCTGCGGTCCGGGAGATCTTCGTCGACGAGCCGGGCCGCATGGTTCTCAAGGGCCGCGCGGACCACGTCGACTTCTGCCATCAGGTAGCGGTCGTTGGCCTCGGGCCAGGGCAGGAGAGGGGGATTGTCGCTCATTGAACCTTCCACGCTGTGGACAAGCTACGGTCAATCCTAAGCGAAGGTCCACCAGCATAGAAGATGCCCTACGGTCTGTCAATTCGCCGCCAGGAATGACCGCGGGAAGCCGCCGCGTAGCCAGAGATCCCGCTGTGCCGCCACGCCCACCTCTGCCAGGCGGAGGCCTCCGAGCTCGTGGTAGTGGATCCGTCCCGCCAGGGACTCCGAAGACTGACGCAGCAGCTCCGGGGAAGCGCTCCCCAGGATCAGGAATCGGGCTGCGTTGTCTGGCCGATCGACCAGGACACGCAGGATCGGGAACAGGTCCGGGCGTTGCTGGACTTCGTCGATGACGACCAGCCCGGAGAGCTCCTGAAGAGCCAGACGCGGCTCGTCGAGTTGGGCCAGGTCGTAGGGGTCCTCCAGGTCGAAGACAGTCGTCGGGACCTCGACGCGATCCCGGAGCTGGCGAGCCAGTGTGGTCTTTCCGATCTGCCGCGCTCCCAGGATCGCCACCACCGGATGGCGGCGCAACAGGCCCGGCAGAGCTTCCACGTGGGGTTCTCTGAGGATCATGACGGCATTCTACCTTGAAAATCGACCATCGGATGTTCGTTTTTCAAGGTGAGCTCGCGTGTCGACGGGCATGGCCCCCTCTCCCGGCAAGGTCGCTCCTCGTGGCTCGCAGCTTCGAGATCCTGCGTCGGCTGGGGCTGGAGCCCGCAACCTGACGGCCATCTGACGGCTGATGCATAGAAGTCGCTCCGGCTGCGACTGTAGTAATTAGCTCTTGACGGACGTCTGATCTGACATACACTGAGTCCATGAGCAGCCAGGACAAGGCTCTCGTCTTGCTCCGTGGCGAGATCAAGACGCCCCCGATGTCCAAGGCCGCTCGCCTGGAGGCGGAATCCCTCCTGCGGCGCCTGCAGCAGAGCGAAGTCCTGTCGATGCCGCATTCTCGCCCCATGCCGGACATCGGCCGGCGCTGTCAGGAGCTCCGGATCGAGGATGGAGACTCGATCTGGCGAGTCTTCTATCGGACCGACCCCGATGCGGTCCTCATACTCGGAGTGCTTCAGAAGAAGAGCCGAACAACGCCTCAAGAGGTCATCGACAGTTGTAAAGGCCGTCTGGCGGCTTATGACACCATCTGAGGAGGCCACCATGGACAAAGCGAAACGCGAACGCCTCGAAGCCAAGGGATGGAAGGTGGGATCCGCCTACGACTTCCTGGAAATGCCGGAGGAGGAGATCTCCTACGTCGAGCTCAAGCTCATTCTGAGCGACGCGGTACGGCGCCTGCGCAAGAAGAAGCAAATGACCCAGGAACAGCTCGCGAAGCGCCTGCATTCGAGCCAGAGTCGCGTCGCCAAAGTCGAAGCCGGGGATCCATCTGTCTCTCTGGACCTTCTGATCCGCTCACTGCTGGCAATGGGCGCCTCACGCCGGGACCTTGCGGACTGGCTCACGTCCACCAGCTGACCGAGATGGGTCGAACCGGGTACCTGCCGGGATCAAGCCCGACGCTCCCCTGGGGACTCTCCTGTCACAGCGTCGAGCACCTTCTACGGGCAGGTCGCAAAGGCGGACGTGTCGGTGATCGCCGCGGCCGCGTTGCCGAGCGGGTTGGAGTACTGTCTGACGGCGCTGGTCTGTGTATCCGTGATGGTGACCGTATACTCGACGTCGGTGGTGGCGGCGAAGAAAACCCAAAAATGGGGGTTGACGTTCGGATTGTCGCAGACGTCCAAGACCTTGACGAGCATCTCCCAGTTGTCGGGGGTGAAGAAGTAGAAGATGCCGGAGTCGTCGGACGGCGTGCCTCCCACGACCTTGCCGACACCGATCTCGTCGTTGAAGCTCCGCCAGTCGACCTCCACCTTGAAACGGCCGTCGTTGAGACACATGTCCGTCGCCGACGGCGCGCAGGGTGCCGAGGGGTCGTGGATTTCGTCGTCGGTGTTGGCGCTCGCCTGGTTGGAGAACGCCGAGCTGCCGGCAGCGTTTCGCGCCCTCACCCGGAAGGTGTTAGGTGGTTTGCGGCAGGAGGTCTTCGATGATCTTGCTCGACAAGTCGGGCGGCACCGAGCCGATGTCCTGAAAAGGCGTCCCGCCCGTTCTCACCTGGATCCGGAACTCGTCCTCGTTGTCCGAGTTGTCCCGCCAGTTGAGGCGGATCTCGCTGTCCGAGAGGGCCGTCGCCCGGAGCCGCGACGGCGGCGCGGGAGGGGTGCCTCCGGTCCCGCCGTCGCAGTCGAGGCTCAACGTATAACTGCCCAACTGGTTGGCCAACGAATTCGCCAGAGCGATCGTCCAGGTTCCCGAGACGTCGAGATCGAAGACGATCCTGGGGTCGTTGCCGGGTCCGCTGTCGTCGTCTTGGGCGACGGGCGGCTGGTCCGGGTCCGGTGGCCGGAAGAGGAACAGAATGGGATCCAGCTGCGACGACGTGCCGTCGATGGTGACGGTCTGACCGGCCATGCCGTCGAATGGGTACAAATCGGTCACGAAACCCGGGCCGATGTCGCAATCCGTCGGGCTCAGCGTTCCGCTGGCGCTCGTGCCGCACTGGAAGCTGTGTATGGGGCAACTGGTAATCTGAGCCAGGGACGGCAGAGCGGCGACGAGCCACGCTGCCACGAAGAGAGAAGCTGCGCGCATGGTCTTGTCCTCCCTTCCTACGGGCAGGTCGCAAAGGCGGACGTGTCGGTGATCGCCGCGGCCGCGTTGCCGAGCGGGTTGAAGTACTCTTTGGTGGCGTTGGTCTGGGTGTCGGTGACCGTGAGCGTGTACTCGACGCTGGTGGTCGCTGCCGAGAAGACCCAGAAGGCGTCGAATTTGTCGCAGACGTCGAGGACCTTGACGAGCATCTCCCAGTTGTCGGGGTTGAAGAAGTAGAAAAGTCCCGAGTCGTCGGAGCCGAAGTCCACGACTCTGGCTGGGCCGGTGCGGTCCTTGAAGTCCAACCAGTCGACCTCGACCCTGAAGCGTCCTCCACTGAGGCACATCGCGGTCTCCGACGCGACGCACATGCCCTTGCACTGAATGCCGAGGTCGAAGTCCCCGAGCTGGTCGGGATCCGCTCCGACCACTCCGAGCCGCCACAGCCCCGTCCGATCGAGCTCGCGGGTGAGCTCGACGCCGGTGCCGGGCTTGGCGGTGCGGGTCACCTCCCGGCCGTCCGGATCGAACAGCCGGAGCTCCGCGGAAAAAGCGCTCGAGACGTCGAGCGTCACCTCGTTCCCTTCGGTTCCGGCGAAAGAGTAGTACCTGACGTAGGCGCCCTCTCGCGAGCAGCCGGTTTTCCCGATCGTGGACTGGGTGCGGTTGTTGCAGAAGAGGAATTCAGGGGCGCAGGGGCCGTCCTTGGCGGGGAGAGCCGCCGTCGCCGGCAAGGCGAGCTCGCCGGACGGGAGACCGATCTGCTCTCCGGCCGCGGCCCCTCCGATTAGCAGGACGATGGTGAGAACAACCAAGAAACGCATGGCTTTTTCTCCTGATCGTGAGTTCATGGCGATGGCCGCGACGACCCACAGGCTCGTCGTCCGGTCGTGCTTTTTTTCCATCCAGGACACCCTAGCACGTTTTGCGCCTTCCTCGATGTCGGCAGGCGGTACGTTCGGTCGCCATCGCCAGCCTCGTCGGGTCCATGTTGCCCACCACCGACCTCTACGGCGGTGCGGTGGCCGCCGATCCGGAGGCGGCGCGCGAGCGGCCGCTGTCTTGCGCGACATCAAGAGAGAGTGCTAAGGTCCCGAGGACCCTGAAGGAGGTGCTTCATGACGAGCTCCCGCGTCTCGCGGCTCGTGTGGATGGCGGTCTTCCTCCCGGCCCTCTGGGCCGTGGCGGCGCCGGCTGCGTCCGGATTTCCCCCGATCACCGACGGGGAGCGCGCGTTGACCCAGGTGCGGGGCTACCCCGGCGCGGTCGCCGTGGTGCTCTTCGAGAAGGCCGACCTCAGGCTCCGGGACTATCCGCGCGAGGGCTCGCCCTGCTGCTCGACGAGGAGGGCCGTCTCACCGGCACCGGGTCTCACCGTGGAACGCCACTTCGACGTCACCACCCACAGACTGGGACGCGAGCTCTACGCCGAGATCCGCAACCTCTACGCCCAGGCCGAGAAAAACGCCGCGCAGAGCCTGGTTCTGGTCCGCCGCTACGAGCCCCGGCTCGGTAGGCGGTGAGGATAACCCCGGAGGACTTATGCCTGAGCTCCAGATCAACTACCTGGCCGTTGGCGTAGCGGCGCTAGCCCCCATCATCATCGGTGCACTTTGGTACTCACCGCTGTTGTTTGGCAACCTCTGGCTGAAGGCCCACGGATTCTCGGCCGAGCAGATGCGAAAGACGGCCGGCCGAGCCTATGTCGTGTCACTGTTCTGCTATGTAATGATGGCCTTTGTACTCGCGGTGCTTGTTTCCTACGCGGGCGTGTCGACGGTTCTGCAGGGGGCCCTTCTCGGTTTCCTTGTATGGATCGGATTCCTCGCCACCCTGGGTCTGACTGCCCATGTGTTCTCAGAGAAACCGTTGTCGACTTACCTCATCGATGCTGGCTTTCAGTTGGTTTACGCGGTGGTGATGGGCGTCATCCTCGCGGCGTGGCAGTGAGGCCGGATAGTCCAACTCTAGAATTTCCGTAGTGCCCCCATTCGATGGCTGGCTCACCCAGCCGGAAGGGTTCGCGAGCTCCTGACCGGGCAGATTGATGAGGGCCCGCATCCGCCTCCGCTTTCCGGTGCACTATGAAGAGTCAAGATGCTCCTTTCTCGGGACGTCGCGGCTTTTCCCGTCGTCCTATCTATGGGACTTTGGAGGACCAGGCGTCGGATCCGCCCACTTCAAACCCGTCTACAAAGATCACAGGCGACGGCGGCCCGCGAAATCCTTCCATGGCCGGCGCCAAGAGCTCTACGGTTCGAGCGTTTTCGGTCTGACCTGCAACTCCGACGGGAACACCAAATACGCCATGGAGAATGTTAGAATGCGAAAGATATAGATCCTCATCGTTAAAACCCTGGCTAATCGACATTATCGTCCCGAACCGAACGGAAATCCCGCCTACGAGTTCGTTAATAAAAAACCCGAACGAAAACGGGAAGACTGATAAATCCTCGGTGATAGCTCCTCCTGGCTCGTGTTCTCCGCCCATGTTGTGGACAAGTTCATGGACACCGGCAAGGCCCGCTCGAGTACAGTTGACCGCAGAGAAATGATAGGCAAACTCAGAAAAGGACAGACCGGGGTTGCAGCCCGGTAGCGGATCCTCCCCAGGATCAATGCACTCTGGTCGCTGCGTAATAGTCTGTCCACAAACCGGAACCAACCCTCCGAAGGTACCCTTCCGAAGCAAAATAGATACAACATCAGCAGCGGTGCCGTTTCTGGCTGCCATGATGTTAGCATCACTGGCCAACGCTCTAAGATCAGCTCGCTCATCTCCCGTAGGAATAAATCCATCGAGACGACCAATCCCTGCGACTTCAATCGTCACGTCGACCTGGCTTTGCAAAAAAGTCAGATTTGCATCCAGAATCGTTCCCTGAATGAGCGCCTGAATGTCATTATCGTCCGAAACGATCTCTGGATGTCCACCCGCATCAATCCGCGCCTGATTCGTGAAGAGATATAGCACACGTATTGTTATCGTGGAGGGCAACGTTCCGAGCTTCCTCTCCGGGTATTCTCGGATCGAGGTCACTTCTACGTTCTCGGTCTCTGATCGGGCGATAGCTGTCAGCGGGCTTGGCGAAGACGTTTCTCCGGGCAATCCAGACCGGTCAATCTCGATCAAATGGGGCGAATCATTTACAATCTCGATTGTGAAGGTCCTGTTCTGTTTCTTGAACAGTCCCGAGATAGAGCCCTTCACAACCGCGAGAATAGCGTGAAATCCGTCAACGCTCCTCCCCCTCCACCTGTAACTAAGATCAGCCGTAGTTGTGCCTGGTAGAGGTACTCCAAACTCATCAAAACCCTCCAGGGGTACGAAAAGCTCTCGATTCATAGCCAAGGTTCCAACATTCGGAAGCTCTACATCTAGCGTCGCTGGATTGTCTGAAAGACCAACAAAATTAACCGTTACGGAATATATGAAGAAGGCTCCGGGCGGTGGCGTACCGCTTGGACCGATGAGATCCGGACCAACGGTATCGAAAAGGGACGTCTGCGCGAAGAGAGCCGCGGGACTTCCGATGAGAAGTGCGAAACATGCAAACTTGAAATGTTTGATTTCAATGTCCTGAGTTACGGCGTTTAACAATGGTCACAGATGCAAGAACGATCATCACAGCGAAGAGGAGCATTCCTGCGGGTTGAAGGGTGGGAATCGGCGACACGTTGAGCCGGTAAATGACTGTCACGAGGTCGTTCGAGGGGTTGGGGTCGATGCCAGTTGGGGAACCTGTCGACCAACGGTGAACGATGATCCCATCTGCGATTTCCTCCGGGTCGATGACCTCCGCGAATGAGTTAATAGTAAACGTTGCGTTGCAGGTTGCGCTCTGACCTGGTGCCAGGGTTGAAAAACCAATAAGATAGGACACGCCAGGTGGCTCTCCGGGAAGCGGATTTATGTGTACGGCACTCACTCTGCAATCAGAAATGGGACTTGTTCTGTCATAGTCCACTAGCTCGCCATGCTCAAAAGAAACCGTGACATGGGGCCGGAGACTTACTGAGACCTCAAAAAACGGCGGATCAGCGCCCGCTGTGTCCGGACCGTAGTTAGTGATGATGAAGGTGATGTTGCCAGTGAACCCGGGTGGCGTGATGGCCGGAGCGTCGACGACGATATCCAAGCCAAGGTCGTGGGTCTGCCCCAGGGCCGGTAGAGCCGCCAGGGCCAACAGAAGGGCCAGACCGACAGCCCACCAGGTTCGCGTCGCTGGAGCGTGGAGTACAGATACAGAAAGATACATGGTCACCCCCAGGGTGCGTTGCCGTGGCCCGACCGCGCCTCAAACGGTCGGTATTCCCGAGACGGTTCTCGGCAGAGCGTATCAGCTAGTCCGGTACGTCTAGGCGCACCGGACAAGACCAGAGATCGAGGTACAGTACCGCCGATGCTGTCCTGATTGCATCGGGTCGGTGTTGACGAGGCATAGTAGACATGGGAACGCCCGATGTCAACCCCTACAGCGATTTTTTTCTCGGGTTTTCGGGAGAGACTCGGACATTGTCTGAGATTGTGTTTCGACATCCTCTGGCGACGGAAGTGGTGCAACTCACCAACGATGCCCGCCATACTCTCCCATGGCATTCCTCCCAACCAAGCCAGTCTTGTACCGTACCACCGGTCGTCAGTATGCTAGGAAAGCCGTGAACACCCGCCACAGCTTCCCTCGACTGAGCTTCCCTCGACTTCTGACCTCGTCACACTCGATTCGCCTCACGCTCGCCTCGTCTACGCCGAGCTGTTGAGCCAGACGCTTCCTGGCGAGTCCCAGGCTCCGCCGCTTCGCTGCCACCCGCTCGCCGAACGTCGTTGGCTCCGGTGACGGGTCGTACCCCAGGAACCGGACGATCCCCGGCCAGTACCGCACCTCTGGCTCACAGCGGTTCACCTCCCAGTTGTACAGGGTGCCGGCCGAGACGCCGATCTCGGTTGCCACCTCCCGCTGGACCAGCCCGAGGTCGAGCCGACGCGCTCGCAGATGGTTACCAACGGTAACAAGGCCAGTCGGGTAGGCAGGTGAGGGCGGTATCGGGGCGGTAAGAGTACGATCGCAAAAAGGGAACGCAACCCTGCCCCTGTGGTCACCGTGGGGACCCACGCCACGAGTGCCGGTGCCCAGCGCCGATGATCTCCTCAGGCGGTGCCACCCATCTCGGCCAGGAGCCCCTCGAGGAAGAGCTCCCGATCGTAGATCTCGTCCTGGGATCTCTTCTCAGGGCAGTTGACGAAGAGATATGGATCTTAGATCTCTTTCACGAGGCGTCCAAGGAAGAGGCTCCGATTTCAAAGCAGAAGATAGACCAATGCTTGTCGCCTGGCGAGACGATCTCGACGGATGGCTGCCGAAGCCAGGAGTCCACATAGGCGAACGCCTCTTCCGGGGACAAGGGATTGCGAAAGATTCCCGATCGAGTCGTGATCCGGACGACAGCTAGCAGGACGACCAGCGCAAGCCCGATGCGCGTCGTCCCGGAGAGGGTTTCCTCAAGCCGCTCTGTCGGCGGTGCCACCCACTTCGGCAGAGGGCACTTCGGCAGAGGGCTGGCCAGGCGTGGGCCGACTCTCCCCAGGCGGCCCTGCAAAGGCCGGTGAAGGGCATCGTGGCTCGCGAGGCGTCCCCCCCCTTTCCGGTCCTTCAGCCGGCTCGAAGTGCCGAAGAGTGCCGCCCACTTCGGCACTCCGCTTCGCTTCGGCACTCCGCTTCGGCACTCCGGCCTAGAGGGGCCCTGGTGGGAGGGGCCCTGCCGAGGTGGGTGGCGCCGCTGCTGGTGGGAGGGGCCCTGCCGAGGTGGGTGGCGCCGCTGCAGGGGGGCTGGGGGCCACCGCTGCTGGGGGCTGGGGGGGGCACGAAGCGAAAGCCCGGGGCCTCGACGCGGCGCTTCAGGAGCGCCTCGTATTCCAGGCGCACCCAGCCCGACTCGACGGCGTCGGGCGAGGCGACGAGCACACCGCGTGCCGAGGTGCGAAGCCCCGCCTCGACGCTTTCGGAGCGCAGCGTCCCGGGAGGGACCTCCCAGCGGTCGAGGAAGACCCGGTTGCCCTGTTCCTTCAGGTTGCGCGCCAGGACGTCGCCCAGTCCTGGTCGAGGCTGCGCTGGCTCAGGAAGACATCGTAGCGTTCGCTCATGGGGTGCGTCGATCGTACGCGGTCGTCGCGGAGGGATCAAGCGACTGCCTGTCTCCCTATGTCGGAACCGTAGCCGTCATCGGTGTCGGCCTGTGCGCAGGATCAGGTAGTACGCTATTCTTGAGGAGACAAGGAGACTCATCCATGCGAGCCGTCAAGCTAGCCGCCCAGGTCACCAGCGACCACACCCTCCACCTCGAGCTTCCCAAGGACGTCGGGGAAGGTCCGGCCGAGGTGATCGTCCTCGTTGCGGACTCCGAACCGACTGCCTCCCCACAGCCTGAAGCCGGGAGTCTCGAAGACTTCCTCTCCCGGCCCAGGGTCGACCGCCGCTTCGTCCGCTCCAAGGAGGAGATCGACGACTACCTGCGAGCCGAACGGGACAGCTGGGAGTAGAGAGTGCCGCGGGTCTTTCTCGACAGTTGCATCGTCATCTACCTCATCCAGGCGCCGGATCCGGTCCGGGACGCCATACGCCAGGCATTGCGTCCCCCGGGGGAGACTGCGCCTCAGGCCTGCGTCTCGGCTCTGACTCGGCTCGAGTGCCGGGTCTGGCCTTGGCGCGAAGGTGCTACGGATCTGCTGGCCCAGTTCGACGACTTCTTCGCCAGCCGCGACCTGCGTCGAGCTCGGCTCTCCGCGGCGGTTTTCGATCTTGCTACCGAGTTGCGGGCCACCCACGGCGTCAAGACACCAGACGCCATACACCTTGCGGCCGCCATGTCCTGGGGCTGCGACGAGTTCTGGACCAACGACCACCGGATTCCCAAAGCAATCGAGGCGCGGGTCAAGATTCGGATTCTTCCGTGAGCTTTAAGGAAGTGAGCGCGCCTCCCGAAGGACCAGGATCCCCGGAGGGAGAGCGCGAAGCTCGAAAGCCGACCAGACTCGTCGCACCGACGCCACCAGAGGACACGAAAAGGCCGCCGTCGCCGGCCGACTCGTCCGCGGGAGCTACCCCCGCGGAATCCGGCTCCGGACGGGGCCGGGCTTTCGGCCAAGCCACGTCCGCCCGGTGGCCTCTGACGAGAAGTTTCGCCTGCGAACGGACGAACTCGATTGCACACAACAGAGAGGCATCAAAGCATCAAACGCCCACCGGCTGAGTGATCTCGCCGGGATGCTAGATCGTGGACTTGCGCGAGATCAAGAGAGAGTGCTAAGGTCCCGGGGACCCTGAAGGAGGTGCTTCATGACGAGCTCCCGCGTCTCGCGGCTCGTGTGGACGGCGGTCTTCCTCCCGGCCCTCTGGGCCGTGGCGGCGCTGGCTTCATCCGAGTTTCCCCCGATCACCGACGCGGAGCGCGCTCTGACCCAGGTGCGGGGTTACCCCGGCGCGCCGGCCGTGGTGCTCTTCGAGAAGGCCGACCTCAGGCTCCGAGACTACCCGCGCGAGGGCTCCTCGGTCATGACCGTCCACGTACGGCTCAAGGTCCTCTCCGAGGAGGGCAAGCACCACGGCGAGGTCTCGATCCCGCACTCCGCTTTCTTCCGCCTCGGCAAGCTCGAGGGACGCACCGTCCAGGCCGACGGCACCGCCCTGCCCCTGGCGAAAGACGCCGTCTTCGAGGAGCGCAGCTCGCAGTCGAGCAAGAGCTTCCTGACCAAGGCAGCCTTCCCTGCCGTCGAGGTCGGCTCGATCGTCGAGTACCGCTACGTCCTGCGCTGGGACAGCCTCTATTACATGAAGCCCTGGTACTTCGCGCGCCCCGACGTCCCGACGCTGCGCTCGGAGATCACCTACCACAAGCCGGCCAACATGACGGCGATTCCCTACGGCCGGGCGCCGAAATCCATGCGCTTCCAGTCGAACGTCAGCCAGGGGACGAGGGGATCGTCGATCCGTATCTGGATGGACAACCTCCCGCCCATCCCCGACGAACCCTACCGTCCGCCGTTCGAGGACCTCTCGAGCCACTACCTGCTGGTGCCCAAAGAGATCTACGTCGACGGGGAGCGTTTCTCGTATTTCGATTCCTGGAAGACGGTCTGCCGCGACTTCGAGACGGTCTGGTACGGCAAGTTCGGCGAACGTGCCCGGCGGGCCAAGAGAGAGGCCAAGCTGCTCGTCTCCGCCTCCGGTGCCAGGTCGAAGCGCGACGCGGCCGCCGCCCTTTACTCTTTCGTCCGCGACGTGATCCGCACCGTGGACGGCCTGGGAGTCTTCGTCGACCCTGAATCGAACGCCGACAAGGTCTTCCGCGAACGCCGCGGCGCCTCGACGGAGAAGGCTCTGCTGCTCATGGCGATGCTCGAAGTGGTCAAGATCAAGCCGCGGCTCGTCTGGGCCGTCGACCGCAGCGCGGGGCGTCCGGACCTGGCGGTGGCCAACCCGTGGTGGTTCGACACGGCGCTCGTCCGCCTCGACCTCGACGGCGAGGTCCTCTACCTGGACCCCTCCGACCGAAGCCTCGCCTTCGGCCGCCTTGCCCCCGGTCTGGAAGGGACCCGGGCGATCGTCCACGACCGCAAGATGCCCGTCGAGGTCACGCTCCCCGAAAGGCCCTTCGACGACAACCTCCGCCGCGCCGAGATCGCCCTGGTGCTCGACGAGGAGGGCCGTCTCACCGGTACCGGGTCGCTTCACGTCACGGGACACCACGCCCGCAGCCACCTGCTGTTAAAGGACGGCGCGGAGGCCACCGCCGAGACCTGGCAGGAGTGGGTAGAGAACGCCTTCGAGGGTTACTACGTGGGCGACGTCGAGGTTGAGGAAAAGCTTGAGGAGCAAGACATTCAGGTCTCCTGGTCGCTCGCCCAGCGCGAGGAGGAGATCCTGGGCGACGAGACGAGCCTCGATCCGTCGCGTCCCCTCGGTCCGGTCAAGCAGCCGTTCTCGCTGCCGGCGGCGCGTCGCAAGACCGCCGTCCAGCTCTCCTTCGCCGACCGCAACGAGGTGCTTCTGTCGGTCAGCTGGCCGGAGAGCTGGGAGCTCGACCTGGTGCCGGAGGCGTTCCGCTTCCGCGGCGACGTGGGAGCCGTTGAATCAATAGTGGAGGTCGACGAGAGCGCCGGGCATCTCACCGTGAAACGTCGCTTCGACGTCACCACCCACAGACTGGGACGCGAGCTCTACGCCACGATCCGCAACCTCTACGCTCAGGCCGAAAAAAGCGACGCGCAGCGCCTGGTTCTGGTCCGCCGCTAGTGTGGCGGTCGCGACGACGACGCGCCAGACGCCTCATCCACTACGGAATAGCGCCGCCTTTGTGGCGCGGCCAGAATCCGCTCGGATCCGTCGGGCCAGGTGACGCGCAGCTCGAGGATCTGCTCGCCCGTTCGCAACGCGAAGAGCAGGCGCTTGTCGTGGCTCGAGAGATAGCTCCCCCCGGCCGTCACCCACCGGGTCCGTCGACCGTTGGACGTGGTCAGCCGCACCCGTGCTCCCACGGCTTGGCCATTCGGCAGCCGTCCCCGCAGGTCGAGCCCGATCCAGTCGGCGGGAGTGCCCTCGTTGCGCAACAGCCGCAGCCGGCCGCCGCTGTTGAGCACCGCGAGGTCCGGGTCTCCGTCGTTGTCGTAGTCCGCTGCCGCCACGCCGCGGCCGACCTCCTCGAGCTCGAAAGCGGGGCCGCACTCGGCCGCGACGAAGCCTCCCTCGCCGTCGCCGACGAGCAACAGGTCGCCCTCGGCGTAGCCGACGCCCTGGCGCTGCGGATCCTCCTGGATGTGGCCGTTGGCGACGTAGACGTCGAGATCGCCGTCGCTGTCGAAGTCGGCGGCGGCGATGCCGAAGCCGAGCTGGTTAAACGACGCGGGCCCGAAGCCCGACTGCGCCGAGACGTCCTCGAAGATCATGCCGCCGAGGTTCTTGTAGAGCGTGTTGGTCTCGACGTCGAAGTGGGTCACCATCAGCTCGGGGTCGCCGTCGCCGTCGACGTCGCCCGCCGCGACTCCCATCCCCGCCTCGGCCTCGCCGCGCCCATTGAGGCCCGCCCCCGAGAGCAGCGAGAGGTCCTCGAACGTGCCGTCACCGCGGTTGCGGTAGAGGAAGTTGACGTCGAGGTCGTTGGCCACGTAGAGGTCGGCGAGGTGGTCGCCGTCGAGGTCGGCGAATAGAACGCCCAGGCCACGGCTCGCCTTCGCTCCGGCAATGGCCGCCCGCTCCTCGAAAGTAGCGTCGCCGCGGTTGCGGTAGAGACGGTCGCCGGCGCCCCGGAAGAGGCTCGGATGACAGTAGTCGCGCCGGCTGTCGCCGGCCGCGGCACAAAAGAGCGGGTCGGCGAGGTCGTAGCCCACGTAGCGCGCCACGTAAAGGTCGAGATAGCCGTCCTGGTCGTAGTCCGCGAAGGCGGCCGACGAGCTCCATCCTCCGAGCCCCAGCCCCGCCTCCACGGTGACGTCTTCGAAGCGGCCGCTGCCACGATTCAAGAGCAGCGCGTCGCTTCCGAAGTTGGTCAGGTACAAGTCGCTGCGGCCGTCGCCGTCGGCGTCGGCCGCCACCACGCCCTGGCCATAGCCGCGGTGGCCGGCCGCGCTCGCCTCGGTCACGTCTTCGAAGGTCGGTTCGCCGTCGCGACCGTCACCGCGGTTGCGGTAAAGGCGGTTGGCGGCGCGGTCGCCGCCGCCCGGGAAGGGACCCGATTGCACGGCGTAGAGATCGAGCCAGCCGTCGCCGTCGTAGTCGAGCCAGGCCAGGCCCGAGCCCATGGTCTCGGGGAGATGGTGCTCGCCGCTCGCCCCGCGCTCGTGGACGAAGTGGAGACCGGCGCTCCGGCTGACGTCGGCGAGCGCCAACGCGCCGCAGCCTTCGCCGCCGCTGGCGGCGAGCACGGCGAGGCCGAGGAGCGCCGGCAACACGGTGCCTACCTCCGCTCCTCGGCGGCGGCCCGCCGGCGCGCCTGCTCGAGGCCCATCTCGCGCCGGAGCTCCTCCTGCTCCGCCCGCAGCCGGCGAAAGATCTCAAGCTCGGAATGCGCCGCCTCCAAATCGCCGCCGCGGGCCAACAAGATGGCGAGCCGGTAATGGGCTTCCGGCAGGTCCGGGGCGAGCTCGATCACCTGACGGTAGGTGACGACGGCGGCCGCCGTCTGAGCGCTCCCCTCGAGGGCGCGGGCGAGCTCCATGCGCAGCTGCGCGGAGTCGGGATCGGCCGCGGCGGCCGTACGCAGGGGATCCACCGCCTCGGCGGCACGGCCCTGCCAGAGGAGAAGGAGACCGAGATACTTCCGCGCCTCGACGGAGCCGGAGCTTGAGACGGCGCGCCGGAGCACCGTCTCCGCCTCCTCGATCTGGCCGCTCTCCCAGAGGGCCGAGGCCAGCAGGACGTGCGCCACCGTCCCTCCGGTGCCGAGCTCGACGGCCCGCCGGAGGTGCCACGCCGCGTCCTGATACCGCTTGGCGGCGAGCAACGCGCGTCCGGTCGCAAGCGGCGTCTGCTCAGGCGCCGCGGCGCGCAGATGGTTCGAGGCGCAGCGGTAGCCGCCGTTTAAGACCACGCTGTGGACCAACGGCGGCAGGAGGTCGAGCCGGCAACCCGCCTCTCGGAAGACCTCCCGCGCCAGCTCGTCTCCCGGCGGCAGGAGCGACGAGAAGCCCTCGGCCCGCAAGCTCCCGCCGCGCCTCTCGACGACCACGTTGTTCCAGGTGAGGAGGAAGTCCGGGTGGTCGACGCCCCGACCGTCGCGGAGCAGAGCCGTGGGAATCAAGAAGAGCGGCAAGCGGCGGACGCGGCGCCCCTGCGCTTCGAGGTGGCGGGCGAGGAGGTCCAGAAAGGCGTCGAGGGCGACGGCGCGTGGGGTGGCCTGCGCCGCGGCGAGGCGCGATCTGAGCTCCTCGCCTTCGGCCCACAGGTCGTAGCCTCGGGCGAGAGGCGCGAGATCGGCGGCGGCGAGCCGCGCGAGAAGCTCTTCACCGAGCGTGACGTCGGCGAGCAGCGCTTCCCCGGGTTGCGCCAGCAGCGTCAGCAGCGAGTCGAGATCGAATCCGGCGCCGCCGCCGAGGCTGCGCATCACCGCGGTCCTCCGCGCCAGCGCACCGTCCTCCGGCAGGGGATGGACGAAGCGCGCCGGGCGGCCGTAGAGGGTCGCCAGCTCGTCCGCGGCGCGCCGCGCCGCCGCCAGATAGCGCTCGATCCCCGCCGCCGTCGCGAAGCTCTCGACCGGGACCCGCGCTTCGCCGAGCAGCGCGAGGATCCTCGGCTCGACGCTATGGACGCTGATCCATACCGCTTCGCGAGCCAGTAGGATCTGGCCGTTGTGAAACGACACCGGGGAGAGGCTCCAGCGGACTCGTTTCCAGTCCTCGTCGAGCTCTTCGGGGAGGCCCTGGACGAGCATGCGGCCCAGGTCCTGGTCGACCTCGCGCCGGTTCTGAACGTTGGGACGCACCACCACCCGGACCTCGCCCGCCGGCGACCACGCCAGGCTGAGCGGATCCCGCGGCCAGGGAGTGAAGCTACGGCCGTAGGTCTCGATCCAGGCGACGTCGAGGGCCTCGATCCTCCCGCCGAGGCTCCAGCGCAACGGCAGGTCGCCGATCACCAACAGGTGACGCTCCGGCGCCAGCCGGCGCAGGGCGGTGAGAAAGCGATCGACGGTCGCGGGATCGAAAAAATGCGACGGCAAAGAGTAGACGGACGCCAGGATCGTGGCGCTCGGGTCGGCCCAGCGCAGCTCGCCGGGCGCGAAATCCGTCCGGCGCTCGTGGCTGCGTCGGAGGATCGCGCCCCAGGCCCACGCGATCCTCTCCGAGGTCTCGAAGTCGACGCCCGGAAACTGCAGGAGAACGTGGAGCGCGAGGTCGCGGAGCTCGTCGGGCACCACCGGGTCGAGGGCGCGCAAGAGGACGGGGAGCACTTGGGAGCGGAACTCCGGATCGGTGGCGAAGCGCTCCGGATCGACGAGCTGGAGGGCTACGAGGGCATTGAGATCCTGTCCGTTCCAGGGACCGCCGCGGCCCGCCAGGAGCGTCCCGCGAGCCCGGGCGAGCGCGATGAGATAGTCCTCCAGCTCCTGCTTCAGGGGATCGCTGGCGCGTGCCAGGGCAGCGCCGAGGGCCTGCATCGTCGGTCTGGCGAGCGCCGGGTCGGCTCTCAGGCGCCGCTCGAGCTCGGCCGGTGCTGTCGTCTCCAGCCATCGGCGTGCCGTCGTCAGGGCGTCTTGCGCCGGCTGCGCAAACACCGGGGAGCCGGCGAGCACCACCGCCGACAGGGTGAAGGCTGCTGAGATTCTGGTCACGGAGGTCAAGGTGAATCGGGTCCTCGGCTACCGGGTTTGGCCGGCCGCCAGCATCTTTTCCAGGTGGGCCAGGTTGCGGGCCGCCTGGACGTTGTCGGGTTGCAGCTCGACGACCCGCCGGAGGAGAGCCAGGGCCTCCCGCGGCCGGCCCCGGACCCCGAGCAGCACCGCCAGGTCACTCATCGCCGCCACGTGCCCGGAGGCTAGCTCGAGGGTCCGTCGGAAGTCCCGCTCGGCGGCCTCGAGCTCCTTCCGGCCCATGCGGACGGCGCCGCGCTGATAGAGAGCGTCGGCGTTGTCCGGTGCCCGCTCGACGAGCTCGTCGGCCCGCGACAGGGCCTCTTCCGCCCGGCCGAGGAGCAGCAGGAGGCGA
This sequence comes from uncultured bacterium, assembly GCA_965371445.1. Taxonomy (GTDB): domain Bacteria; phylum Acidobacteriota; class Thermoanaerobaculia; order Multivoradales; family J023; genus DASWIG01. The sequence goes on from CBDUYN010000108.1 coordinate 29,634, forward strand.
ACCTCCTGGAACCGCAGCCGCAGCTCGCCGGGCGCCGCGTCGGCGTGCCGGCGCAAGAGCTCGAGCGCCGCTAACGGGCGTCCTCCCTCGAGCAGGACCTGGCTGGCGGCGAGCGCCAGCCGGGTAGCGCCGCCCGAGAGCCGCAGCGCTTCTTGATACGCCTGAAACGCCCGCTCGTATTGCCGCAGCTGGTGGAGCGAGCGCCCGAGGTACTCCCAGGCGTCGAGCATCTCAGGGTTTTCCGCGACCGATCGCTCGAAGCTCAGGACCGCCGCCTCGACCTCGCCGGCGGCGTAGTGCTGAAGACCCGCGTCGAGGATCGCCAGGGTGTCGAGCCGCGACTTGGGATCGGGCAGCGGGCCTTGCCCGGGGCTCGCCGACGAGGCGAGGTAGCCCAGAGCCGCGAGCGCCCGGCGGGTCTCGGGATCGCTCTCGGCGGGAGGCTCCGGCGGACGGCGGAGGGACTCCATCGCGTCCCGCAGCGTGGCGAAGACCTGGCGCTCGCGGTCTCGGAGGTTGGTGGTCTCCGCGGGATCCGCCAGCAGGTCGTAGAGCTCCGGATCGGGTCCTTCGATATAGTGATAACGGCCCTCGATCAGGGAGGTGAGCTCGCTCCAGCCGAGGTGAAGCCGCGGATAAAAGGTCTCCGCATAGATCCGGCGGCCCGCCTCGTCCTCCGGGAGGTCGAGGAGGGAACCCCCGGCGAGCCCTGGCGGCGCGGCGAGGCCCAGAAGGTCGACCAGGGTGGGGACGACGTCGATGAGCTGCGCCGGCCGAGAAATCGTGGTTCCTCCGAGCTCGGAGGAGGGCAGCTTCAAAAGCAACGGCACCTGAAGGCTCTCCCGGTAGAGCAGGATGGTGTGCTCCTCCTCGCCGTGGTCGCCGAGCCCCTCGCCGTGGTCGGAAAGGAGCACGATCAAGGCTCGTTCGTAGACGCCCAGCTGGCGCAGCTCGGCGACGAGCTCGCCGATCACCTGGTCGGCGGCCGCGACGTCGGCGTCGTAGGGCGACGCATAGCGCGAAGCAAAAGGCTCGGGAGGCCGGTGCGGGGTGTGGGGCTCGTAGATGTGAAAAAAAAAGAAGAAGGCACCGCCGGCGACCGAGCTCAGCCAGCTCCGCGCCGCCGCCAGGGTCTCAGCGCCCGGACGGATCCGTCCGACGGCGCCGGGCGCGGCTTGCAGCTCGACGCGGTCGTCATAGAAATCAAAGCCGTCTGCGAGACCGGTCTCCTCGCGCAAAAGAAACGACGACACCGCCCCACCCACCGCGTAGCCGGCGTCGTGGAGGAGCCGCGGCAGGTAGGGCAGGCCCGCGGCCGTCAGGGTGTAGCCGGCGTTGTCGCGCACGCCGTGCGCGGTGGGCAAGAGGCCGGTCAGCAGCGAGACGTGCGACGGTAGGGTGAGCGGCGCGTGGGCGTAGGCCCGTTCGAAGAGGATCGCGTCGCGGCGCAGGGCGTCGATCGCCGGGGTCTCGACACCGTCGTAGCCGTAGGCCGGCAGACGGTCCGAACGCAAGGTGTCGATCGAGATCAGCACGATCGGCGTGCCGGCTGGCACGCGGACCTCGGTCCTTTCCCGGCCGCAGGAGCTCAGGAGAAGGACGAGCGCCGAGGCGGTGACGAGGTTTCTGAGCATGACGCCGCATCGTACCAGCGTGGGTCCCGGGGTCATGCCATGAAAACGAATCGAGCCTACTTCCAGGTCATGCGAAGGCCGAGGACGTCTACGTGAGGCTCCAGGCCGAAGTCGACGAGGTCCTCGCCCGGGAGGGCCTGGCGAAGCGGGTGGCAGCTCAGAAGGGGGTGAGGGACTCCGGCTACGGGCTCCCGCCGACTGTCGATGACCATGCGCTGGTGTTGCCCGATTCGAACCCGTCCGCGAAGATCGGCGTCTCGACGCGGGTCACGGTGGAAATCCCGGTTGAGCACACAGAATCCCCTCCCCCTTCCAGGACCAGGAAGAAGTCGATCGTGTAATCGCCCGGGACCTCCGCGACTTGGAACACGTGGGTCCCGGTGCCGGTCTCGGGATTCCCGATGTCGAAGGTCCCCCAGTCGACCACTACTCGCTGCCTCCCCGCTCCGGGGGCGGGGAGGGGCGTCCCTTGGTCGCAGGCGAAACCGGGATCGGCGATCTCGGTGCCGGTTCCGCTTCCCGGAGAGGTGGTGGCGGTGAAGGTGGTCTCCAGGAGCTGCCAGTCGGCCGGTACGTGAGCCAGGGTGTAGACCCTGAGGGGTTCCGGCGGGTTCACTCCGTCGTTGAAGATCTCGACCACATAGGTCGCCGAGCCACCCGCGATCACCGAGGCCGTCGCCACGAGGAACTGGAAGGTGCATCCCGTGGTCGCCAGGCCCAGGAGGGCCAGGGGAAGGACTCGGCCGACGCGGCGGACGATGAGGCTCCACCGATTCATGACCGTCGGGCGAGTCGACCGCAGAGAGGTGTGCCTGGGAGGCTCATCCGCCCCACCCGCTCGTCGTGCTCCCGATGCCAGGCGGACCGGTTGTGACTGGGACCGCAGCTTTCCCGTCCGTCGCTGGCACCGAGAACATAGCCGTCGGGGACACCTGTTCAAAGCGGACGGCGCCTCCATCGGCTCGCTCTCGTCCTCGAACGAGACCGGGCACTTTCGTGGGGCGGACAAGCTCATGGGTCTCTTCCTCCGTGATCTCTCGCATGCTCTCCTGTTCCGAACCGATCCGCCGAGCCCGTCGCTCCCGCGTCCGGCCAGGGTCGGCTCCACGGGCGCTACTCTACCAGCACAGTGGCGCGAAGACCAGGGAGGTATCGTGCCCACGAAGCCTGCGCGCCGCCACCGCCGCCGAGTCGTTCTCTGGTCATCCACAAGATCGGCGGCAAATGGACGATCGTCTGGCGAGGAGAGATCCCGACGGTTCGCGTTCCTCGCCGTGCCGCCGCGGAGTTTCCGGCCGGCGCGGCGATCGATCTGACCCTGTTCGGCGGGGTCAAGGAGGTGCAACCCGCGAGCAGGGACCCGGCGCGAGATCCTCCGTGATCGCCAGATTCTGACCCCGCATCGGCCTTGGAAGGGCTGGCTGAGAGGTCCTACGCCTCGTCGGCCAGGCAGAGCTGTGTCTCGTTCCGTGCTATATCGTCATTTCCGGCTCGTAAAGGCCCCACGAGCGCCGTTCCGAGGCGATCTCAAGACCGAACTTCGCTCAAAATCGCTCCGCTGCTTCGGTCGCCACGCTCGCGAAGCTCGTTTCGGCAGCTCGCAGAGCGCCCGAGGCATGCCAAATCGCTGGTAAACTACTGAAAACAAGAGGGTTGTGGTGAAACGGGTGGAACCTCAGATGGCCCCGCGAACCTATCACGAGAGCCCTTTCATCACAGAGCCGAGCGACATTGTGCTCCTGAGGCGCCACGCAGCCGCGGGTCTTTGGGCATTCGTGGGAAAAAGCGAAGGCTTGGCGCGTCGGCGCCGTGGCCACGGCTCTCGAGCCGAGGGAGGCGGATAAGCCCGCGAAGTCCCCGATGGCTCCTCTTTTGTCCGGGATAATCGCGGCAATTTCAGACTTGTAAATTTTTTGTCTGCGGCGAAGAGTGAGAAAGTGGCGAGGGGAGGTCTTTTGCTGCGAACCAAGAGCGGCCATTCCAGAAAGGGAGGTCTTTTGCCCTGGGCAAAAGGCTTCCAATCGGCGTTGGCTCGTCATTTGCCCTGGGCAGAACGGCGGCCTTGCAACATTTCGTTTCATATACCTGGGCACAAGGCTCGTCAATGAGGCCGGAACGGACGTTTTGCCCGGCCGAAGACGTCCATGTGCCGTCAGATCGCTCCGATTTGCCCGCAAAAGAAAAAATTCTTGAGGCTGGAGGCTCATTTCTCAGGGCAAAAGACATCCCGTCCTGAAAAATGGGCTCTTAAATCGGGCAAAACGGGCCTGTCGGCGTTACCGGGACTGTTTTCGGGAAAACCTGACGAAAATCGTCACTTTTTGGCGGATTTGGCCCGATTTCGGACGGCGCCGGTGAATCCCGGCGGTTCTTCGCTGGGAGCGCCGGCATCCTGCCGGCTCTTCGGGTGCGCACCGCGCACCTCCGGAGCCCGGAGGGCGTCATCTTCTAGCCTCGGGCGTCAGCTCGTGGTCTTCTGGACGGACGCCTCCAAAGTTTTGGCCTTTCGTCGGGGGCGAGCTCCCACCACCGCCGCCACGGCCACCGAGTCGCCCGCTGGTCATCGAGCAGGTGGACGAGAAGTTGGAGATCGTCTGGCGCGGCGAGACGACGGACGACGTGGACCAGGATAACCGGTCGATGGGGCTCTTCCGCCCGTCGCCCCAGGGGCACCGGTCCACGGTTCTCCAAGAGCCTTTTCGAGATCGCTGCGGCGGATCCGCCCCACGTCCTCCTGGATGTGCTCCCACACCCGTCCCGGAGCCATGTGACTCCTGCAAAAAGACCGCCGGGGCGAGCCCCGGCGGTCGTTCA
>CBDUYN010000109.1:0-33477 GCA_965371445.1 uncultured bacterium
AGGTTGCCCTCCGGCTCGCGTCTCGCGACTTACTTAAGTCGCCAGGCCGCATATCGGCTTGATGCTCACCGGCGCCCCTCAGCCAGCACTTGGCGCTCCCGGAGGCAATGCCCCTTGAACCGTCGCAGACGATTCAAAGTGCTGCAGGGGTCGCCGAGCTCCCGGGCGAGCTCGATCCCCTCGCCGAGCCGGTCCGCGGCTTGCTCCGGATAGCCGAGGAGCCACAGGGACCAGGAGGCGTTACTGGCGCAGGCGCGTCTCCTGGCGGCCTATTAGGGCACCGGCTTCGAGCTTGCCGCCCCAGGCCGGTGATTCGGTCTAATGCAGTCTATGACGACGATGACCATAGAACTCGAGGACGAGGTGGTCGAACGGCTCGCGAGAGTCGGACCCAGCCGGTCACGGCGGCAGTCCAAGTTCGTGGCTATGGCGATTCGCAGAGCCCTCTGGGAGCTGGAAGAGAAGGACACGGCTGCAGCGTACGCCCGCCAACCCGATTCCGAAGACGACGCCTATGTCGATCCGGACGCCTGGGAGTAGTCAGGTCCCACCTGGTGAGAGTCGGCAGTGAGGCAATACGAGATTTGGTGGGCCAATATGCCTGAACCCACTGGTCGGCGTCCGGTGCTCCTGTTGTCCCGGACGCCAGCCTTCGAGTATCTGAACAAGTTCATCGTCGCAGAGATTACAACGACGATCCGAGGCATTCCCCAGGAAGTCCGCCTGGGCAGCGCAGAGGGCTTGAGACGCCCATCGGTCGCGAATCTCGACAATCTCCACGTCGAGCGTGCGGGTGGAGCTCACCCCGCCGGTAGGCCTTGAGCCCCCGTTCCAGGTGGGTCCGTGAAGCGTTCTGCTCTCGGACGTAGTAAGTGGACCTCCCCCATGGCCCGGTGGGCCACCGGGCGGAGCGAGGCGTCGTCCTCGGCGATCTGTAGAAGCCGTTCGGCGAGTGGGCTAGCACCGGGAGGACGGCCCAGTTGAACGCAAGGCCGAGCCGCGGTTACACTCCCTGCATTGCAGGAGCACCGACCATGAGCCGCACCCCCTACATCCTCGTCCTTGCTCTGCTCGCCGCGTCCGCCGTCCTCGCCGACGGCGACGCGGCGGAGATCGAGATCGCCTTTGCCAACGGCGAGCACCGGGAGCTTGATTCGGATCTTGAGCCGGTGCGCCGGGGCGCCATGACGATCCACGTCACCTCGCCCGAGCACCTCCTCACCGTCCATTCGAACCGCCTGCGCTTTGCCAAGAACGACGACGCCACCCTCGACGCGTCGTTCGAGGTCGACTTCGAAGGCGAAGGGGAGATCGTCGCCGTCCTCGAGACCGGCAAGGTCAAGAACCGCCTCGAGGACCGGGTGCGGGCGCCCCGCCAGACGGTCCGGGTCGACGGACGGATCCGCCTGCAGCGCACCGAGGGCGGCTACCTCATGAACCTCCTCGAGGCTCCGCCGAGCGTCGAGCTGAAGATCGAAAGCGAGCTGGCGGGTAACCTCTTGTCGCTCTGCCAGGTCCTTGCGAAGCTGCCGCTCCTGCCCGTGCGCTGCGACGACCTTCAGGCGGCGCTCTCCGTCGTCACCGTGCCGCTTCCCGGACCCGACGAGCAGGTCTTCCTCGACGCGGGACGCTTGACCGAGGCAGAGCGGGCCTTCTTCGACCGCTTCAGCCAGTAGGGTCGCCGCGTTGTCGCCGGAGCAGGTCCACGTCTGGGCACCCTGGAGCTGGGCACTTGCCGTCTGGACGGCGGCAAACCTCGTGCCGCGGGCAGTGGCCCACCACCGGTGGTACCGAGAGCAGTTCCCCGACTATCCGCCGGAGCGCAAGGCCGTGGTGCCGTTCCTGATTTGAAGAGGCTACCAGAGATATTGGGCGCCGAAGACCATCGCCAGAAAGCAGAAAATCCACAAGATGATCGGCCCGGAAGCCCCTTTGAAATTGAAGCCGAAAGGCGTTCCGATTTCGATCTCACCCTCGGTCACCCTCAGGATGACGACGATGACCAAGGAAAAAATCGCCATGATCGGCATGCCAATCACCCCAAGGTAATGGTCCGTGACCAGCTTCTGAAGGATCTCGGTCGTCAGGCCTCGATAGGCTGCCGAAATCAAGTAGCCCGCCGCGAAGAACATGCCTCCGAAGACGGCGATCCACGCCGTCACAGCCCGGACTTTCTGTCCCGGTCCAGGTGAGGCGCTCGGTCTCGATTCTTCTCCCATCGCTAGCTTCCCCTTGTAAATCGTCGTTTTATGAATGAGCTAGACCTCTCCCTGCAACCGCTCGACGAGAAGCGTCGAGCGCCGCGTCGACGACTCCCGCTGCACCGCCATGCCCAACGCGCGCCGGCTGCCGACCAACACCACAAGCTGGCGGCCGCGGGTCAGTGCCGTGTAGAGGAGGTTGCGCTGCAAGAGGACGTAATGCTGCGTGTCGAGCGGGATCACCACCGCCCGGTACTCGCTTCCCTGGCTCTTGTGGATCGAGCAGGCGTAGGCCAGGACGAGCTCGTCGAGCACCGCGAATTCGTACTCCACCCGCCGCTCGTCAAACGTCACCCGCACCGTCTGCTCCTCGACGTCGATCGCCTCGACGTAGCCGACGTCGCCGTTCCAGACCTCCAGGTCGTAGTTGTTGCGCACCTGCATGACCCGGTCGCCGACGCGAAGCAGCCGGCCGCCGCGGGCCACGGCTTCACCTTCCGGGTTCAAGAGCTCCTGGAGCTGGGCGTTAAGGTTCGCGGCCCCGAGCAGACCCTTCTGCATCGGCGTCAGGACCTGGATGTCGCGCTGATCGAAGCCGAAGCTGCGCGGGATGCGTTCGGCGACGAGGTGCTTCAGGGTGGCGAGCGTCGCCTCGGGCTCGTCGCGCTCGATGAAGTAGAAGTCGCTCGCCTCGTGCGGCAGCAGATGCGGCAGCTCACCCCGCCGTACCCGGTGGGCGTTCATGACGATCAGGCTCTCCTGCGCCTGGCGAAAGATCTCGGTGAGGCGCACCACGTCGACGGCACCCGACTCGATGAGATCCGCCAGCACCCTTCCGGGGCCCACCGAGGGCAGCTGGTCGATGTCGCCGACGAAGATCAGGCGCGTCTTGTCGGGAAGCGCCTTCAGGACGTGGTAGGTCAAAACGACGTCGAGCATCGACGCCTCGTCGACGACCACGAGGTCGGCCTCCAGGGGATTTTCGCCGTCGCGCTGAAAGCCGCCCTTCTGCGGGCTGTACTCGAGCAGCCGATGGACGGTCCTGGCGTCCGTGCCGGTGGCCTCGCCGAGGCGTTGGGCGGCGCGTCCGGTGGGGGCGGCGAGCTCGATCTTGAGGCCCTTACGCCCCAGGACGGCGACGATCGCCCGGACAAGCATGGTCTTGCCGGTGCCGGGCCCGCCGGTCAGGACGAGGAGCTTGGAGACGAGCGCCCGTTCCAGGGCCTGGCGCTGGGTGGCGGCGAGCTCGATCTTGGCGCGACGCTCGTACCAGGCGACGGCACGCGGCGTGTCGACCTGGAGAGGGAGGGAACGCTGTGCCGTCAGACGCTTGACGTGCGCCGCGACACCGCGCTCGGCGACCTCGAGGGCCTGCAAGAAGATCGCTTCGCCGCCGTCGCCCGCCCCCGGTGCAGGAATGGGGACGACGGCGACCTCGTCCTCGGCGCGGAGCGCTTCGATCGCCGGCGCCAGAGGCTCTTGCGGCAGCTCGAGAAGCTCCGAGCCCTCATCGAGCAGGTCGCGCCGCGCCATGTAGACGTGCCCCTGGTCGGCGGCCTGCTGCAGGCAGTGGAGCAGGCCCGCCGCGGCGCGGTACGGCGAGTCGGCTTCGATACCGAGGTCGCGGGCGATCTTGTCGGCGCTCTTGAAGCCGATGCCGTAGACCTCGCGGGCGAGCCGGTAGGGGTTCTCGCGGACCCGCGCCAGCGCCTCGGCGCCGTAGCGCTTGTAGATCTTGACGGCGTGGGCGGTCGAAACGCCGTGCGACTGGAGGAAGACCATGACGTCGCGGATCTCGCGCTGCTCGCGCCAGGCCTCGCGGATCAAGCGGCTGCGGACCGGGCCGACCCCCTCGACCTCGTTCAGACGTTCCGGGTGGTGGTCGATGACGTCAAAAGTGTCGAGGCCGAAGTGCTGTACCAGGCGCCGGGCCATCTCCGGGCCGATGCCCTTGACGAGGCCCGAGCCGAGGTAGCGCTCGATGCCGATGAAGGTGGCGGGCTGGACGGTGAGAAACGACGCGGCCTTGAACTGGTGCCCGTACTTGCGGTCGTGGACGAAGCGTCCGGTGAGCTTCAGGCTCTCGCCCGGCCGTACGCCGAGGAGGTTCCCCACGGCGGTGACCTGTCCGCGTCCCCGGACGACGAGGCGGACGACGCACCAGCCGTTCTCCTCGTTGGAGTAGACGATCCGTTCGAGGACGCCTTCGATGGAGGTCTCTTCCCGCACCCCTACGATTGTACCCGCGTACGCCTCGTTACCGCGCTCACCGAGCCGCCGGACGTGTATTAGGATCAGGTTTGACCATGGAGAGACGAGTGATCATCACCGTGATCGTCCTGGGTGTCCTGGGTTGGGCGGGGCTGAAGATGATCGAGTGGCAGTTCGGGATCGGCGACTTCGCCAGGAGCCCGCAGCAGGTGTCGCTGCACCCCGAGGGGCGGGCCATCGTCGGCGGGGGGCGGGCCGTCCTGGGTCTTGTCGCCATCGGCGGCGAAAAAGCCGAGCTTGAGATCCGTTGTGCCGGCGAAGAGCACGAGATCGAGCTCAAGCCGGGCGGGGCGAGCGAGAAGATCTGCGACGTCTACGTCCGCTGGCTCGGGCCGTCGGTGCGGTTCCCGGGAGCCCAGCAGCTCGAGGTGAGCTGGCAGATGGAATAACAGGATCGCGTTGGGGTTAGAATGGTGGCTCAGAGCTTGGAAACCCGACTTGGAGGACGCTCCGTGATGAACCCGACAACCCGCTGGCAGATCCCACAACACGGTGCCCACAACCCTTCGTCCGCCGGGCAGGGGACGACCCCCGGCAGCTTCGCCCTCGCAAGCGACGTCGGCGGGGCGCTCACCTTCTCCTCGCCCGACACTCCCGGGATGCCGCCGCCGTCGGACAAGTCGGCCTGGGACTTCGATCCCGCGCCGCGTGGTGCCGACCAGGCGGTGACCCAGCTCGAAAAGGCGCGGCTCGCCATCACGACCCCCGAGATGGTGCGCGTCGCCGAGCGCGAGCCGCACCTCGACGCCGAGGCCGTCCGCTCGGAGGTCGCCGCCGGGAGGATGATCATCCCGGCCAACCGCGTCCACCTCTCCTACAAGCTCGATCCGATGGCGATCGGCCGCGCCTCGCGCACCAAGATCAACGCCAACCTCGGCGCCTCGCCGGTCAGCTCGGGGACCGACGAGGAGCTCGAGAAGCTCCGCTGGGCCATCCGCTGGGGCGGCGACACCGCCATGGACCTGTCGACCGGTGGCGACCTCGACGCCTGCCGCGAAGCCATCATCCGGGAGTCGGAGGTGCCAATCGGCACGGTCCCGATGTACTCGATGATCATCGGCCGCAAGATCGAGGACCTGACCTACGACATCATCCTCAAGAATCTCGAGCACCAGGCCAAGCAGGGGGTCGACTACTTCACGATCCACGCCGGAGTGCTGCGCGAGCACCTCCCCTTCGTGGAAAAGCGCCTGATCGGCATCGTGTCGCGCGGCGGGTCGCTGCTCGCCAAGTGGATGCTCGTCCACGGCAAGCAGAACCCGATGTACGACCTCTTCGACGACATCTGCGACATCATGCGCGAGTACGACGTCTCGTTCTCGCTGGGCGACGGCCTGCGTCCCGGCGGGCTCAGCGACGCCACCGACGCCGCCCAGCTCGCCGAGCTCGAGGTCCTGGGAGAGCTTACCGAGAGGTCCTGGGCCAAGGGCGTCCAGGTGATGATCGAGGGTCCGGGACACATCCCGTTCGACCAGATCGAGTACAACATGAAAATCGAGCGGCAGCTCTGTCACGGAGCGCCGTTCTACGTCCTGGGGCCGCTGGTGACCGACGTCTTCCCGGGTTACGACCACATCACCTCCTGCATCGGCGCGACGGCCGCGGCCTATCACGGCGCTTCGATGCTTTGCTACGTCACGCCCAAAGAGCACCTGGGCCTGCCGAAGCGCGACGACGTGAAGCAAGGCTGTATCGCCTACAAGATCGCCGCCCACTCCGCCGACGTCGCCTTGGGCATCCCGGGCAGCCGCGACTGGGACGACGAGCTGACCAAGGCGCGCGCCGCCTTGAACTGGGAAGAGCACTTCAACCTCGCCTTCGACTCCGACACCGCGCGCGCCTTTCACGACGAGGATCTCGACGTCGACACCGACTTTTGTGCCATGTGCGGCCACGACTGGTGCAGCGTCCGGATCTCGAAGGAGATCGTGGAGTTCACGTCGGGCAAGGACGAGGCCTACGCCTGGGACAAGCCCCAGATCTCGGCGGCGCTGACGGCCGAGCAGCGCGAGATCCTGGAAAAGCGCGGCGTCCTCTCGCCCGAGGAGGTCCACCGCCTGGCGACGAAGACGAAAAAGGAGATGGGGGCGGATCACGCCAAGGCGTCGTGTCACAGCGACTACGTGCCGAGCGTCGAGGCGCAGCAGCTTCAGGAGGAGCTCGTCCGGATCGGGGCCTAGGAGGACCGCCCATGAGACGCACGACCATCACGATCCCCGACGATCTGGAAGTGGAGGTCAACGCCTACCTGGCCGCCCAGGAGCCACGACCGAGCCTGACCGCCGTGATCCAGGCAGCTCTGCCGGGGAATGACCTCATTCCGTCATGTACCGGCGGACGAGCCCCGCCTCCACCAGGTTGGCCCACTGCGCCGCCAGACGCGACGCGAATCCCCGGTCCCGCACCAGGACGCCGACCTCGACGTTGTGCTGGTAAGCCCTCTCGGTAAAGTTCGCCGAGCCCACGAACGCCACCTCGCCGTCGATCACCACGCATTTGGCGTGCAGGCTCGCGAACGGCGCCGCCGGATCCACCGTCCGCGGATCGAAGTAGACGTCGGGCCAGGGCGCGCCGAAGGTCCACCACTTGTTGAAGGACTTTTCGATCCGCGGGCCGACGTATTCGTCGATCTCCGCCCTCGAAGGAGCCTTGTCCTTGACGTTCAAGAAGACCTGCGCCTCGACCCCGCGGTCGCGCATCGCGCCGTGCAGCGGACGCAGGATCTCCGTTCCTTTCGTAAAGTCGAAGCCCGCGACCACGACCCGGCGCCGCGCCTCCTCGAACAGCCGGCGGACCACGACCGCCGTGTCGCGCGCCGTGCTGGCGGGCGCCTCGGGTCCCGTCCACACGAGCTCCGGGCCGGATCCGCGTCCGCGGCGCTCCGCGATCACCATGCGAAGCACCACCGACGCCGACGCCGCGTCGAGGCCGGCCAGGGGGACGAGACGGCCGACGAGATGGCCCAGACCCGTTGCCTGGAGCTCCGCCGCCTCCGGAGGAAAGGAAAGGTCGCCCTCCTCCAGCGAACGCAGCAGCTCCTCGAGGTCGTGCAACGCGACCCCGCAGAGGTCCGCGCTCACGGCCGCTCCGCCAGGAACGCCAGTTCCTCACGGTCCCCCCGGAGGGGGGCGAGCGGGGAACTAGCGCCGATCGTCGGTACCACCAGAGCCCGGTCAAGATAACGATTGAAGCGCTCGCACGAGCACTCCGCCACGTAGAGGCAGCCGTGGCATGCCGCCCCTTCGAGGAAGCGCTCCGTGGGATCGTCCTCCGGCGAATGACCCGCACAGACCGGGTCGCCCGAGCACAGCCGGCCGAGGTCCCAGGCCTGGCGCAGGTGACGGTGAATCCGCCGCCCCTGCTCGACGAGGCCGCCCAGAGTCCCTTCGGTGCCCGAGGTCCCTGTCGTGATCAGGATCGCCGCCATCGGCACCGCGTCGCCCTGCGGCGAGCAGTACAGACGCTCCCGCAAGGCGCTCGCCGAATAGCCACACTCGAGAGAGATCGCCGACATCAACAGATGCGACAGCGAATGGACGAGGTAGAAACGAATTCCTGGGAAGGGTGGAGGATTCTTCTGCTGGCTGCCCGACGTCCAGCTGCGGTAGGCCCGCTCCAGCGCCCTGGCGCGCTCGCGCACCGCCGGACGGTCCTCCCACTCCCGCACCGCCGCCTCGTCGAGCTCCAGGAACACGCCCTCGCCCTGACGGTCGATCGCCGGCAGCCAGTCGCAAAGATGCGACAACCGCGCCGCCTCCACCCCGAGGTCGTACTCGCCCTGGAGGTCGGCGGCCAGCGAGTCGATGCGCGTGAAACCCACCTGCACCTGGACCTCGCGGAGCTTCTTCACCAGGACGACGCCGCCAAAACCCGGCGGTAGCGGGGTCGCGATCCGGCGCGCGTAAAACGTTTCCTCTTCCGGCGGCACGACGCCCGGCTGCTCGTCCTCCGAGGCGACCAGCTGACGGTACTCCGCCGTGCGCAGGCCCTCCTGCATCACGGGGTTTTTCGAGCGCTCTGCGTCGATCGCCGCCAGGACGTCGTCGTCGTCGTAGCCTTCGAGCGCCCGGCCGACCTTGGGGACGCTGTCGCGAAAGACCTTGAGAGTGTCGCGGTTGGCGTTGACCAGGACGTCCCAGACGCTCCTCACCTTGACGCCGAGCTCACGCCCGGGCTCGGGAATCGAAAGCGCGCTCTCCGTCATCGCGAAGTAGCCGTTCGAGCCGGTACGCACCAGCAGCCGCAGCGGCTCCGTGCAATCCCTCTCGCGGGCGTCGCCGCCCAACCAAGGCCGGTGTCCTTCACAGAAGGGCAAGGGTCCGCCCTGCTTGACCAGCGCCTTGGCCATCGACTGCCGCTCGCCGCAAGTCTCACATTTGACGACGATCTCCGAGAAATCGCCCGACGCGCCTTCGAAAAGCTTCAAGCTCGTCCCCGGGCACGGCGGCGCGTCGCGCGGCCGCTCGTGATGGACGTAGAGCTTCCACGGAAACTCCTGCAAATGCCCGCGCCGGCAAGCGGCCACGAAACGCACGGGCACGCACTCGGCGCCGCTCCTTTTTTTGGTGCACAACGTGTGCACGTAGCCGTTGCCCTTGGGCTCCAGGCCGTCGTTGCGCACCAGCGCCCGGCAGCCCTGGCAGACGAACCAGCGGGGAAAGATCAGCGCCGGGATGCCGCACATCGGCGTCGCCTCGTCGTGGTCGCCCGCCGGCGGCTTGCGGAAGGCGCCGTCGGTCGCGAGCTGTAGGCCCACGGCTTGAAAACGGCGGGCGATCGCGTCGCGCAGGCGCGGCTCGTCGTCGATCGCCTCGTAACCTTTCTGGGGGTGGAAATTCCACGCGTCGAGGCCGCTGACCAGGATCGCGGCGTCGACCAGGTCGACCATCGCGCCCGCGCCGTAGGCGGTCAGCAGCTGGCTGCGGCGGATCTCGCCGTCGGGCCGTTGGTGTTTCTTGTCCTTTTTGGCCATTCTCAATACCGCACCCGGTGCTTGAAATCCAGCCACAGGTGCGTCGACGCCTCGACGTCGCGCATCGACGTCGGCGCTTTGAACTTCGCGTCGTCGCTGGTCAGCCTCTCGTCGCTGTCGAGCGACGTCCGCAGGAGCGCCGCGCCCGGACGCTCCCGGTCATAGGGCGAATACGAACGCTGGCCCGAGCCCTCGGCGGCGGCGGCGGCGAGCCGTTCCCAGGAATCGATGACGCTCCGCGCCCGCGCCAGGACGTCCTCGCGGCAGCGCTGGCTCTCGTCCTTGTCCTTGATCCAGTGGCTCGCCCGCTCGGCCAGGATCTCCGCCGCCTGCTCCGCCAGGTCGCGCCGCGCCGCGATTTCCATCGCCGCGGCGGGCGGCGTCATCGACGGATCGACGAGACGCGTCATCGCCACCAGGTTCGCCGCCAGGCCGCGGTCGAGCGCCGGCGCCGAGAACGGCGTCAGGCTCGTCGGCTCGACGAAACGGTAGAAGCTCTCGTGATAGGTCGTAAAACGCTCGTAATGCGAACGGTCCCGCGGCTTGTAATGGTTCAGGCAGGTCACCACCAGACCCGGCCAGCGCGACTGACGGCCCACCCGGCTCGACGCCTGGATGTACTCGCTCGTCGTCCTCGGCTGACCCGCCACCACCATCAACCCCAGACGGTCGATGTCGATGCCGACCGAGATCATGTTCGAGGCGAGCAGGACGTCGACCCGGCTCTTCTTTTCGCTGTAGGGCATCTCCAGCCGCGCTTTCGAATCGCTGATCTTCGCCGTCGGCTCGCGGCTTGTCAGCTCGACCGGGTCGGCGCTGATCGGACGGTTCCGAAACCACGGATGCCGGCCCGTGGAATCGACCGGCAGCCGCTTCTCGGCCTCTGCCGCCCGTGCCCGGACCTCGTCCTCCACCAGGCGCCGCATGCCGCCGAGCTCGCGCAGGCTGTTGAAATATCCCGCCAGCGTCATGTAGCCGTCGGCCTCCTGATCCGGAGGGAGCTGCGCGTCGTAGAGGCGGTTGGCCGCCGCCAGAAGCGCCACGTAGACCCGGATCAGGACCGCCTTCATCGCCCGCCCCGGCGCCGCCACGCCGACGTAGAGACGGCCCGGCTCGTCGCGGTCGACCTCATCGCCGGCGACCCCGGCGAAAAACGTTTCCGAGGCGTCGACGCCGGGCGGCGGGAAGAGCTTCACGTGGCGGTCGAAAAGGTTGCGTGTCTGGGCGTCGGCGCGCTGTACCGTCGCCGTCGACGCGAGGACCTTGGCGCGCGAGCCGTCGGCGCGCCGGCAGAGCGTGTCGATCGTCGTTTCGTAAAGACCGACCATCGTCCCCAGAGGACCCGAGATCAGGTGCAGCTCGTCCTGGACGATCAGCTCCGGCGGCAAGAGACCCTCGGGCAAGGGCTCGGCGTCGCCGGGGATGTCGCGCCGGAGGCGCGCCTCATGTACAGCGTCCAGCGGACCGTAAAAGCGCCGGCCTTCCCGCGCCGTCGCGCGGCCGAAGAGCATGCCCGTCTCGCCCCGCCACGGCAGCATCGCCAGCTTGTCGACCGTGGCGACGAGAAACGACGGCAGCTCGCGGTAGACCTGCTCGTCGATGAAGAGGAGCGGCAGCCCCTCGGGGTTCTTGGCGCGCGAGAACTCGCAGGGAAAGTCGCAGCCCACGATCACCGCGCTCGGCTTCGCCGAGCTCGGCTCGAGGAAGATGTTCCGCGCCTGCAGCTCCTTACCGCACCACGGACAGTGGGTCAGAGGCACGGGCGAGAGCTTCGTCTTGCCGAGCTTGTAGTCGCTGACTTTGGGCGCCAGCCGGGCGAGCGTGTTCTCGGTGGCGCTGCGCCCCACCCAGAGACCGATCGAAAAGCGGACATCGCCTAAATCCGGACGCTCCTCGCGAATCCGTTCGAGCGCGCAGATCAGGCCCGCCGCGCGGCTGAGCTGGTCGAGGGTCAGGAGGCGTAGCGTGTAGCGCAGGAGGATGGCGACGCCGAGCCCGCCGTCCGGGCGGTCGCGTCCTCTCATCCGGCGCAGGACGAGCGCGTAGGCGATCGTGCCCAGGTAGGCCTCCGTCTTGCCACCGCCGGTGGGGAAGAAGATCAGCTCCACGGTATCGCGCCGCGGATGACGGGGATCGGTGATCGAAGGCAGGCTCATCAAAAGGAACGCGAGCTGGAAGAGACGCCACCTCGGGTCCTTGTCGATCCGCCGGCGGACGAGGGACATGGCCTGGTTGGCGAGCCGGAAGGCGTCGAGGGCTACGGAGTCGGACGCCAGCAGCTCGATTCCTTCGGCGATCCGTTCCTGGCAGATCCGCGCGTTCTTGACCAGCACCTTCTGGGTTGCCCGGCGCTCCTCGGACCCGGGGTCGATCTCGGCCTGGCGGTCGATCCACTCACCATAGGCCGCGACCAGGTCCTGGAGCGCGTCCCGGACGGCGGCGCCGTCGGCGAGGACCGCGAGGGCCTTCATCGCCGTCACGACGCCGGGGACGCCGCGCGTCCGGACGCGTGGCACCTCGGCGCGCGGTAGCCAGGAGGTGCGCACCCGACGTACGGCACGGCCGTCGTCCTCGGGCACCACCCCGACCGACACACCGTGTCCCACCGCGAGCTCGAAACGGTCGCGGTACTGGAGGTCGGCGATCTTGGGGTCCCACTCCTCGGAGGCCTCGCCCGTGCGGTTGGGACGCGGCACGAAGCCGTCCTCACAGGCGAGCTCGAGGCGGACCTGGAAGAGGAAGCGTTCGTCCTTGCGGCCCTGGGCGCCGGGCTTGCGCTCGTTGACGACGAAGAGCGCCAGCGCCCGCGTCCCCGGCGGCAGCCGGGTGCCGGGGTCCTCGCCCGGCACGGCGGCCTCGAGGCGTCCGCGGAGGTAGACGCCGTCGGTCCCCGGCAGCTCCAGGGCGATCTCCGGCGAGCCGAGGGGAACGTCGACCTCGACCGGCCGACGCGCCGCGCGGTGCCAGTAGGTCCGACGCCGCCCGGCTTCTTCGACCTCTTCGCTCTCGTATTCCGCGAACGACACGGTCGCCCGGACGGCGGCGGCGTCCGCCGGCAGGAGGACGGAAAGGCCCATGGAAGCCGGCAGCAGGTTGCTGCGCTTGGGGGCCGGCTCCTGGTCGGTGCCGTCCAAATCCGATTGGTCCGAGCCGGCGCCGATCTCGTCGTCGGGGGGCTCCTCGGCGACGCGTCCGGCGGCGGGGGCCAGGAAGCCGGTCAGGTACCAGCGCGACGGCGGCAGGTGGAGCGTTTCTGGGACTTCGGCCTCCGACACCTCGCCGCCGGTGGGGGGCTCGAAGGGGCCGACGAGGTCGGCTTCGAGGGCGCGGACCAGGTGGTCGCGGACCGTTCCGGGTGGGGGCGTCGTCATGGGATGGCTACCTCAGTGGGCGCCGACTTTATCAGGCGCGAAGCGCGACCGTGATAAGATCATCCTGTGACCGGGATCATCGGAGATCCCGGGTCGAAGCGGAGAGTCCCAACGATGCCTCACCCGCGCTACTCCAGCGCAGAGATCGCTGACCGTGGCCAGGACCTCTACGAGCGCGATATCCGTGGCTCGCTCAATGCCGACGATCAGGGCAAGTTCGTCGTTCTCGACGTCGAAACGGGAAGCTACGAGATCGACGCCGACGAGATCGCGGCCATGAAGCGCGCGCGGTCCAAACGGCCCGACGCTCCATTCTACATCCTGCGCGTCGGGCGCTCCGCCGCTTATCGGCTGGGCCGAAAGGCCCTGGCGCCGGCATGCTGACCGGCCGCGTCACGTCGGATCGGGAGGCGCTCGTCGTCGTCGACGTGCATGGCGACGAGGGGCAAGTCGCCAGCCTCGAGGCCACCATCGACACGGGATACGACGGATTCCTGACCCTGCCAAGATCGATGGTGGAAGACCTCGGTCTGTCCTACCTGGGTCCGGCCCGAGCAGCCCTCGGAGACGGTAACGAGGTCAGGATGGATGTCTTCGTCGCTGCCGTCCAATGGGAGGGTGGGTCACGGGACGTGCTGGTTCTCGAGGCCGAGGGCGAAGTTCTCGTCGGCATGGCCATGCTCGTGGGGCTGACGCCGTGTAAAGATATTCCTTATGCCCGATCTTATGATTCGTTTTCTTTCTTGACTTGGCCTCATGACGATCACTCCAGTACGCCATGTCAAAACAACAACCGCTCCTCATGCTCCCACCAACGATACCGCGTCCCCCGCTTCTCCCCCGTCCGCACCACTTCCTCCGACTCCACAAGCTCCCGAATCGCCCGATTCCAAGACCCCGCGTCGATTCCCAAACCCTCCATCACGTCCTGACGCGAATGCCAGCCGGGATGCTCCGCGAACCACCAAGCCACCAGGCTACGGTCGTCGCCGCGCCAACGATAACGCGTCCCGCGCTTCTCGCCCTTCCGCTCCACCTCGCCCGTCTCCACCAACGACTCGATCGCCCGGTTCCAGTCCCCGACGTCGATCTCCAGCTCTTCCATCACCTCGGCGCGGGCGTGCCAGTCCGGGTTCTCCGCGAGCCAATCCTTCACCCACTGCGCGACGTCGCCTTTATAACGATACCGAGTCCCACGCTTCTCGCCCTTTCTATCCACCTCGCCAGACGCCACAAGGTCACCGATCACCTGATTCCACTCCACCGCCGTCAACGTCACCTCCGCCAGGACGTCGGCGCGCGCATGCCAGCCGGGATGGTCCTGGAACCAGGAGAGGACGACCTCATGAGGTGACGCGGCCTCCTCGTCGAATTCGCTCCCTTCGACGACGGCGTCCGGCGACGGCTCCGGCGAGACCACCACGGGGACGGCGTCCACGGGCTCCGCGGCCGGCGGCGGCGCGAACAACCCCGCCTGCCCCTCATGGGCGCCATTCTTCTTCTTCGTCTTCTTGCCACTCTTCTTCTTCGACGTCCCCAACCCCAGCGCCCGCTCCTCCGCCGCCCGCTCCGCATTGAGGACGAAAAGCCGATCGATTACCTCGTCCTCGAACGCCTCCAGCCGACGACGCTCGCCCGCCGTCACCGGCGACGCGTACGGTGGCACCTCGACGTCCCAGCCGTACGCCTCGAGGACGGCACGGTCCATCTCCTCGTGCAGACGACGCAGCTCGACGATCTCCGGGTCGGTGCAGGTGGGGTCCTTCAAGTGGTTGTAGGTCTTCGTCAGGCCCTGCTGGGTTTCTACCATGTAGGCGGCGCGGGCTTCGTAGAGGCGGTGGCCGATGTCTTCGAGGTTGGGGATTTCGACTCGGGGGCCGGGGTGGGGGAAGGGGAAGGTCCCGAAGCAATCCGAAGCGCTGTAGTTGAGGTCGGTCTTCATCGTCGAGGAGAGGAGCCAGGTCCATGGTTCATGGATTCGAGACTGAAGTATGGAGAAGTGCGAGTAGCGGTCCAATGGAAAGACGTAGAGTTTTTCATTGAAGATACGGTCTGTTGGCTGAAATGAGAAGCACAGATGTTTGGTGACGCGTGCCGTGACCAGACAGCGCTGTAGCGCAGATACAGCTTCATACAACTCGTTCCGAGGTCGCCAATACTGCCACCATGGCCAGCTTGCTACGGCCTTACTCTTTCTCTCGCGCTCTGGCCGAACTGCGAAATCGAGCCTCTTAAAGAGCAGAGGCCACGCCTTAATCTCATCGAGAGACATCAGGCCGAAATTTATAGCATAACGACTGTAAGCCTGCGTAGGGCTACTATTTACCTCCTCACCCCCAAGGTACGGGAAAATCCTCTCTGCATTCCTCGAGTCCTGAGTTATTAGCTCGGCACGTTCCTCGGGGGTTAACGTGAACCCCATACCAAGCACGATGGCACCCTGATAGCTAAGTCCAGAGTTGCGACTCATGACAGTCGGATCTGGGCGTTCTAGTCTGGGCCGAAGTCGAGAGTTGATCACATCTACTTTAAGGCCGTCAAGTCGGCAGCCGCTCTCAAGCTTTACACATCCTTTTCCACTGTGAACGATTGCCACGGCAACGGCGGCAGATCCTGGCCAGGGCATGCTGTGAATGGCGTGATAGATCGCGTGGCCGGCTCTGATAAGAGCTTGGAGCCCGATCGTTCGCGTGTCGCCTTGAGCAATTGTATTCGTGGCGATTAAGCCGACAGTTCCATGTTTGCCAAGCAGAATGTCGGCTCGTCGGAAGAAGTGTGCGCTCAAGTCACCATTCTTGCTCGATTGGTGTTGGCTGAAAAGCCAGTCTGCGTAAGCATCCCCGTGTTCCGTCGAAATCCTCTTCCCGCCGAGAAACGGCGGATTCCCGATGACGGCATCGATATAAGCCGCCCTGTTGACGTTGTCGTCGTCCAGAGGATCTCGCCTTTCAGCATAGAACACCTCTGGGAACTCCAGCATCCAGTGGAAGACTGGAAACTGCTCCTGAGTCTCGGCCCGCAGTCCCTTCAGCACGTCCGTCGCCGGTTCGTCGCTCTCCAGCCATTCGTTGACAAGCGCCAGCCGACGCCCCAGCTCCTGCTTCCGCTCCTTAGTGTTCTTCCCCGCAAAGAATGCCCCGACGATCAAGTCCCCGATCAACCGCACATTGTTGACCGCGTCCTCCGCGTCGTCCAGCAGCCGCTCCTTCTCCCGATGATCCTTCGGATCATCGCTCTTGGCAAGCTCCAGAATCTTTTGCCGCAGCCCGATCGCCTCGTCGAGCGCGTCGTCCAACGCCTTGCTACAGAGGAGGTTCTGCGCCTCCGGCTCCCAATGAAAGCTCCGAATCTGCCGAAAGTCCAACCCGACGAGGGAGTCCCCACAGCGGAGCGCATGGTCGAGAAAGGTGAACGGCAAGTCCCTTGCCATGGTGACGAGCCACAGCGAGAGCTTCGCCAGGTTGACGGCAAACGGGTTCTTGTCGACCCCGTAGAGGCAACGCTGCGCCACCAGACGCCGGGCATGGTTCCAGACGTCGTCGCCGTGCTCGCGGACGATCTCGTCGAGCTCGTCGTCGCGCGTCCAGGCGGCGACGACCTGGTCGGCGAGGTAGCGGCAAGCCTCGACGAGAAAGGCGCCCGAGCCCATCGCCGGGTCGCAGACCTTGAGCCGCAGGATGCGCTCCGCCGGCGGCGCCTCACCCATGGTTTTGAGAAGCGGCTCCAGGGTCCGTTCGACGATGGGCGCCGAGAGGCTGCGCGGGGTGTAATGGCTCGACGTCCGCCGCCGCTCGGCGCCCGGCTGGACGACGAGGCGTCCGGCGCGGGCGCGCTCCGTCCCCTTGACGCGAAAGCCCTCGAGAACGGCGACGGCGTCGTCCTCGGTGGTGGCGTCCATGAGGGCGTCGTGGAGCTTCCTGGCCTGGGCCTTGGCGAGCCCCGTGGTCTCCTGGATCCACTTCGCCCGCCGCGCCACCGGCACCTCGAGGACGGCCTCCGCCTCCACCCACGCCCGGCTCGGACGCAGGCACACAGCGTCGCTGAAGACGCGCACCACGTGATACCCCATGAGCGCCTCGTAGACGCTGCCGATCTGCTCGACGTCGAGCGTCGCGTAGCTGAGGCGTTGCCCTTCGAAGACGACGAGCTTGCGCAGCACGCGGTAGACCGTCAGGTCGTCGACCGACGGCAAGCGGACGGCGGCGCGGCTCTCGGCCATGGTGAACGGCGCGCTGCCGCCCAGGGCGCGTCCTTCGAGGAAGGGGTAGGTGTCGGGGTCGAAGAGCTGTCCGCGGCGCGCCGGCAGGACGAACTCGCCGTGACGTACCCCGTAGTGGACGGCACGGAAGAGGCTTATGAGCCGCGCCCAGGCGCCGAAGCGCCGGTCCATGGAGTCGGGATAGGCGCCGTAGTCGCCTTGCAGCTCCTCGAAGAGCGCGAAGACGGAGAGGTGCTCGGCGTAGAGCTCGTCGCCCGTGGGCAGGAGGTCCTTGTCCTCGGCGTAGAGCAGGAAGACGAGGCGCAGGAGGACGGTCAGAAGCCCGCCGTAGACGTGGTCGTCCTCGCGGCGGACGGCTTCGTCGAAGACCTGGTGGGCGTCGCGCTCGGCGGCGGACTCGAAGCCGCGCAAGAGGTCCTCCATGGCGCCGAAGACCTGGGCGGCGAGGTCGTTGGTGACGTTGGCCTGACGCTTGCGGCTCTCCACCAGGAGCGCCGGCAACTGGTGCTCCGGCGCCACGCCGAAGAAGCGCTGGAGCGACAGGAGCAGGACCAGGGCGTCGAGGATGGGGCGTCCGTCGAAGCGGGCCATGTGCTCGACGTGGAAGTCGATCCACCCGACCGACTCGCCGTAAGGCGCGTAGACGAGTCGCACGACGCGCCGATTGGTCAGCACCCCGATCGGGACGCGGGCGTGCCAAAGGAGACGGACGAGCTTCTGGATCGGCGGATAGCGCCAGGGTCCGGTTGTGGTCTCGGGCTTGTCGAGCTCCAGGCCTTCGGGCAGGTCCCAGAAGAGGGCGACGTAGGGCGCGGCGGCGCGGGCGGCGGGCGCCGCGTCCTCGGGGACTTCGGCGTCACCGTCCTGGCGGCGCAGCGCCAGGGTGGGGCGGACGTCCTGGCGTCCTTCGGGGGCGTAGTAGTGGAGGTCGGCGGGGATCTCGTCGCCGCGGTGGAAGTACTCGGGGGAAAGCTCCAAGATTTCGGCGAGGAAGGCGTCGAGGTCGCGGATGAAAAGGGGTCCGTCGTCGGTGGCTTTCTTCTTGCGGTGCGGATCGGCGGGTGGCGAGACGAGCTCGACGAAGCGGCGATGGAATTCGGCGTTCTGGCGCACGTCGCATTGCGCGTCGACGAGGATGGGGATCGAGACGACGAGCCCTTCGAGGGGCTGGACGCGTCCGAGCCAGTCTTCGTGGAAGCGGGTTGCGGCGTCGCTCATGGGGTTGCCTCTAACATAAATACACCATCCCCACCGGCTCCAGACGCTGCAACGCCACCTTGTAAAGCTCTTCGATCTGGCCGGGCTCGGTCTCGATCTCTTTCTCGGCCTCTTCGAGCCGCCGTTCCCAGGCTTCGCGGTCGAGCTCGAATTGTTTCTGCTGGTCCTTTTCGGCTTTCGAGAGATCCGTCTTGCCGAAGTCGAGCGTGAGCTGCTTTCCGGCCAGCTTCTTTTGCAGGGTCTCGCGTTGCAGGACGAGGATCTCCCGGAGCTGCCGCGCTTCCTCGGCGCCGCGTTCGGCGAGCTTGCGTTCGGCCTCGTGGGCGAGGTGGTCGGCTTCGTCGCGGATGTGGGGCCAGAGGGCGGCGAAGTCGTCGGGGGCGGAGGCGCGGAACCTCTCGGCCAGGCCGTCGCCGGTGGCGTCGGTGGCGTCGTCCTGGAGGAGGCCTTCGAGGGTTTTGAAGACCTCGCGGGTCTTGGCCTCGGTGAAGGGCTTGAGGTGGCCCTTGCCGCCACTGCCTTTGCCACCACTGCCTTTGCCACCACTGCCTTTGCTACCACTGTGCGTCCAACGCGCGGCGACCGGGATGAGCTGGTCGTGGAGGCGCGTCGCCCCCTGGCCGAAGATCGACAGGCGTCCGAAGGCGATCACCTGGACGATCGAGCTGTCGGGATTGCGTAGCGCCGTGACCCGGCTCAGGTCGTGGGCGCTGTAGCCCTGGGCGAGGAAACGCGACAGGATCCGCTTCACGAAGGGATGCTCGAGATGCAGCTGCGCGACGCTGGAGGTGAGCTTCTTCAACCCTTTGAAGACGACGGGCAAGGGCTTCTTCTTGCGCCACTCCCAGAAGGGCTCGTCGCGTTTGCGCGTCGGCCGCAGCGTGTCGAGAGTCTCCTGCCAGGAGTCGGACATCTCGGGCAGCAGGTAGGCGTTGACGTCCTGGAAGCCGTTCCGGCTCAGCGGCGGCAGCCCGGCCAGCTCGAGGCCGGCGTCGACGGCACGGCGCAGGAGCCGGGGACGAAAGCCCATGACCTTGCGAGAGTCCTCGAGGATCCCTTCGGCCTCGTCGACCTCGGCACGCAGCGCTTCCAGGTCGCGGACGCTCTCGCACTCCTCGGCGACGGCCTGGCGTCCCTTGACGTCCTCGGCCTGGTCGATTTCCGTCTCGGTTTTCTCGTCGATGCCGTGCTCCAGGACGTCGTGGATGCTGTCGAAGACGACGGCGGAGAGCGAGCCGAGCTCCTTTTGGATGACGTCCACTTTCTGGACGAGCTTGCGCAGCACGATGTCCTCGCGGCGCTCGGGGTAGACGAAGTAATGGCAGCGGACCTCGTCCTCGGGTTGCAGGGTGCGGTCGATGCGTCCGTTGCGTTGCTCCATCCTGGCGGGGTTCCAGGGCACGTCGAAGTGGAAGAGGTCGGCGCAGTGGGCCTGGAGGTTGACGCCTTCGCGGG
Organism: uncultured bacterium; assembly: GCA_965371445.1. Lineage (GTDB taxonomy): Bacteria > Acidobacteriota > Thermoanaerobaculia > Multivoradales > J023 > DASWIG01. The sequence continues at coordinate 19,708 of CBDUYN010000109.1, forward strand.
CCGCGTCGGTGGCGATCAGGACGCGGACCGGGTGCTCCTCGGGTGGCGCGTTGAAGGCGGCTTGGATGTCCTCGCGCTGGGCGTCGGACATGCCGCCGTAGAACATGAGGATGCGCTCGTCGCCGTCGTCGGTGCCGTCGAAGGCGTTCGCGAGGACCTGGTAGAGGTAGTGGCGCGTGTCGCCGTACTCGGTGAAGACGATGACGCGTTTCTCTTCCCAGGCCGTCGATGGCCGTCCCCTTGGGGGGACCGAGGGGGGAGGACGCCGTCGGTCGGCGCCGCCGATCCTGACGGCGGGGCAGAGCTCGCGCCGGATCCAATCGAGGAGGGCGAGGACCTTGGCGTCGGGCGCGTCGCGGTAGCCGGCGGCGAGGCGTTGCATCTCGCTGAGGACCTCGCGGGCGCGTCCGGCGGGGGTTTGGAGGACGCGGGAGGCGTCGGCGACCTCGAAGTCCTCGGCGGCGTTGGCGGCGTCCTCGTCGCCGTATTCGTCGTCGGCCTCTTCGTAGAGCGTCGCCTGGGCGAAGCCGGTGTTTTCCCCCCTCGGTCCCCCCAAGGGGACGGTGTCACTCTCGCCCACCTTCTTGACGTGCTGTCCGAGGGTGCGGTCAAAAGCGCGGATCGAGGAGAGGAGGCGCTTCTGGAGGCGGACGAAGACCAGTCGCCCGCGTCCACGCCTGGGGCTCAGGAGCTCGGTGTATTCGGCGAGCAGGTCGGCGAGGCGCAGCTCGACGTCGCCGATTCCGCCGTCCGCGAGGGATACCTCATGGATGATCGGCTCGCCGTCCTTGCCGCGGTCGCGGTAGGTGGCGGCCCAACCGCCGTCGTGGGTCAGGGCGATCTCCAGGACGTGCCGTTCGGGGTAGTTGCCGAGGCCGGCCTGGCGCAGGTCTTCCTTCAAGCGTCGGACCATGACGCGTTCGAGCTGTCCCCGGCTGGGCTTGATGCCGCGGGTGAAGCGCTGGTGGTCGAGGATCTCGAGCAGGGCGGAGAAGCTGTTGGGGTGTCCGTTGTGGGGCGTGGCGGAGAGGAAGAGGCGGTTCTCGAAGCGCGGCGAGACGTCGCGGACGACTCCGGTGATGTTCGAGTCGACGGCGTATTTGGAGGCCGTGGCGGGGGCCGCGGTATGGGCTTCGTCGAGGACGAGGAGGCTTTTCTTCTTGCCGCGCCGTTCGAGGTGATTCAGCAGCGGGTCGCGGTATTCGGGCCGTCTCAGGGTCTGGTAGGAGATGACGAAGCGGTTGTGTGTGGTCCAGGGGTTGACGGAGGCGCCGCGTTCGCGGGAGCGCTGGGCGACGAAGGCGCGGTTGTAGATCTCGAAGTGGAGGCCGAAGCGCCGCGCCATCTCGTCGCGCCATTGGAGGCAGATGGCGGCGGGGCAGACGACGAGGACCAGGTCGAGCCGCTGACGCAGGCGCAGCTCCTGGACGACGAGGCCGGCCTCGATCGTCTTGCCGAGGCCGACGTCGTCGGCGATCAGGAGGTTGGCGCGCGGCAGGTCGAGGGCGCGCATGAGGGGAGTGAGCTGATGATGGAGCTCGTCGAGCACGATGCCGGCGCGGAAGGGGGCCTGGAAGAGGAGCTTCTCGGTGGCGGTGACCGCGTTCCACTGCAGGGCGTGGAGGTAGGCGGCGAAGAGCTGCGGCGGGTCGAGTCGTTCGGGGCGTCCGAGGCCGTGGGCCTCGGGCTGGACGACGCGGGCGCCGAGCTCGAGCTCCCAGAAGAGCTCGACGGTTCGTCCCTGGTTGTCGTCGTCGAGGCAGACGAGGCGCACCAAGGTGGCGTCGTCCGGCGCGGGCGGCGGCTTGACGTCGTCGACCAGGTACTGGCGCTGGCGCACCTGGACGACGTCGCCGCGTCTTGGACTGCCGTGATGGATGTGCGCGCCTCCGGCGCGACGCCGCTCCTGGGAAGCTCCGAAGAGAGGCTTCGGCTCGACGACGGCGGGCTCGTCGGAGGCCTGGGCGAGCTGTCGGGCGAGGGCGGCGCGGGCGCGTCCGGTGGCGTCGAGGCCGTGGGCGCGGCAGGCGGCCTTGAGCTCGTCGCGTCCGAGGGAGCGGAGGAGGTCGGTGAAGGAGAGGCGTCCGGAGGCGATCAGCGTCTTGACCTGGGCCTCGCGGGTGACGTCGCGCGTGACGGCGACGTCGAAGCCGTGTCCGAGCTGCACGAGGCGGTCCTTCGAGAGGACGCGCAGGACACTCTCCAGAGTGACGGCCAGGGTGTCGGGCTGGGGCTCGCTCATTCGGGGGCTCAGATCAAAAGACGACAAGCTCGTCGTCATTCTACTTCAGGCGTGTCTCTACGGAAGTGCCGTAGGGATCTCGAAGGATCTCGTCGAGCTCACTTCGGGCAACCAGGCGAACGGCCAGGCCGAAGGCGGTTGAGCGCCGTCCGGGGCTTGACGGAGCCCGGATCAGGCCGTACGGTGCCGGCATGAAGCTCCTGAAGGCGGCCTTCTCGCTCGTCGTTCTCCTTCTACTCGGGTGCGGTGGCGGTGAGGAGCGCTCCCGCGTCTTCGTCCTCGGCCTCGACGGCCTTGACCCGCAGACCGTAGACCTGCTGATGTCGGAGGGCAAGCTTCCGAATCTCGCGAAGCTCCGCCAGGAGGGTGCTTACGGACGCCTGCGGACCGAGAAGCCCATCCTCTCCCCCATCATCTGGACGACCATCGCCACCGGCAAGGGACCCGAAGAGCACGGCATAGGCCACTTCGTCGCGATGCGCGGCGACACCGGCGAGACGCTGCCGGTGACGAGCCGCATGCGCAAGGTCAAGGCGTTGTGGAACATCGCCTCGGAGGCTGAGCGGCGCGTCCTGACGGTGGGCTGGTGGGCCACCTGGCCGCCGGAAGAGGTCCTGGGCTCGATCGTCAGCGACCACACGGCCTATCACTTCCTTTTCGAGGACGGCTTCACCGGCGGCGAGACGGGCGAGTCCAAGACCTATCCGCCGGAGCTCATGGAGCGGATCGCGCCGAAGCTCGTGCGTCCCGGCGACCTGGGTGTCGAGGACCTCGCGCCCTTCGTCGACGTCCCATCCGAGGAGCTGTCACGTCCCTTCGACTTCCAGGACGACCTGGCGCATTTCAAATGGGCGCTCGCGACGGCGATGAGCTATCGCGAGATCGGCCTCGACCTCTGGCGCAGCGAACGGCCCGACCTCGCCATGCTCTACGTCGAGGCCACCGACTCGACGGCGCATCTCTTCGGCCACCTCTTCCGGGCCGAGGGCCTGAAAGGCGAGCTGGCCTCGCAGCAGGCGCGCTTCGGCCACGCGGTCGAGCAGATGTACCTCTACGCCGACGGCCTGATCGGCGACGTCCTCGGCGCGCTCGACGAGCGGACGACGCTCGTCGTCGTCTCCGACCACGGCTTCGAGCTGGGGACGCTTCACGACGACCCGTCGAAGACCCGGGACCTGCGCCGGGTGAGCGAGCGCTTCCACCGCGAGGAGGGAGTGATCTACCTCTACGGCCACCAGGTCCGCCGGCACGGCCGGATCGAGCGGGCGACGATCCGCGACGTCGCGCCGACGGTGCTGGCGCTGCTCGGCCTGCCGGCGGCGCGCGACATGCCGGGGCGGGTGCTCACCGAGGCCCTGTCGCGCAACGCGCCGGCCCACGGCTACGTCGAGAAGCGCGTCGCGACCTACGAAGGGCCGGGCGGGGGAACGGTCGACCCCGGTACGGACGCGGCCATCGCCGCCGCGCAGCTCGAGCACCTGAAGAGCCTCGGCTACATGGGCGGCGACACCATGAGCTCGCCCCAGGGCGAGCGCAACCTGGCGGCGATCCACTTCGAGAACGGAGACTTCCGCGAGGCGGCGGCGATGTACCGCGATCTGGTGGCAAAAGATCCGGACGACGCGGCGCTTCGGACCAGCCTCGCCGGCACGCTCGGTGCGCTGGAGCGCTACGAAGAGGCGCGCCGCGAGCTCGAGAAAGCGATCGAGCTGGAGCCTTTGAACGTCGAGGCCTATCACAACCGGGCGGTGATCTATGAGCGCGAGGGCCGGCCGGATCTCGCGGTCGCCGACTACGAGCGGTCGCTCAGGTACCAGCCCCAGTACGAGCCTTCGCAGCGGGCGCTTTATCGGCTGACGGGCCGCACGAACGTTCGCGCGCCGCGCGACGAAGCCGAAGCCGAGGCGTCGGCGCTCGCCGAGCAGGCGAGCGGCGCGGCGCGGCGCGGCGACTACCAGGAGGCTTTACGCCTTCTGGACGTGGCCGAAAAGCGGGCTCCTCGCTTCACCCTGATCTATCAATACCGCGCCAACGTCGCCTACCTCATGGGCGACCGTACGGCGGCGATCGCCGCTCTGGAGAAAGCCCTGGAGCTCGAGGGCGACAACGCGCTGTTTCGCGAGAACCTGGCTCGCCTGCGCGAGGAAGCGTCCGGCAAGCCGGGCGGGTCGCCGTAGCAGGTCTTTTCAGGGCAGGCTCCGCTCGCCCTCTCGGCTGCCGGCGAGCCGATCTCGAAAAAAATGACATGTTTCGCGCCCGGCTTACGCGTAGCTTAGTAGAGGGGGCCGAAAAATAGGGGAGATGAGATCATGGCGGCGAACCGTATCGTCCATCGCCAGCAACTCGCGGCCAGGGCCCTCCTCCTCGGGACGCTCTGTACCCTGCTCGGGATGAGCGCGACGGAGCTCCGGAGCGAGGAGGTCGACGGCGCCGCGCGGATAGAAAGTTTTTGGCAGGAAATCCGTTCCACCCGGCTCGTTTCGGAGCGAGCGGTAGAGGTCGGCGGCCTTCGGCTCCGGATCGCCAGCATGGCCTTCTTCGAGATCGAGCAAGGTGTCCTCTTCTTCGCCACCCCGGTCAGCGGCCGGACGGCGGAGCTCGTGTTCCAGGGCAAGGCCCGGCTGATCCTGGAGCCGCCCGACGAGATCGAGGCCGGTCAGCTGGAGCTTTTTACCGGCAACACCTCTCTCGACGAGAAGGTCTCCGAGGCCGTGATGGTGCTCACCGACGACGCCACGATGGAAGCGCTGGCCGCGCGCCCCGAGGCGCCGGAGGCGGATCCGAAGCTGCGGACCCGGGCCGAGGAGCTTTTCCGGCAGTGGCTCACGCGGCCCGAACGGCGCCTGCTCGGCGTCGAGTCGGCTCTTTTTCGCGACGCGGTCGGCGACCCCTTCTACGCCGGCTACTTCGCGGGCTACTTCCGCGGCGAGGAGCTCGGAGAGCTCGTCTGCCTCTTCGAGCCCGACGCCCCGGAGCCGGGCAATTCACCCGGCTCGACACCGCAAAAGAGGAGATGCGCAAGCTCGTGCGCCAGCTCCGCCGCGAGCAGAGCAAGGGCCGTATGATCGGCGTGTCGGTCGAGGATCTGGGGTCCCGGTTGTCGACCGGGTCTACGGCAGGGCCTACGCGCTTTACGACACCATCGGGTGGTATCCTCAGACCGGCACTTTCGACCTCGCCACCTACGACGTGACCTTCCATTGGCCCAGGAAGCTCAACCTCGTCGCTTCCGGCCGACAGGTCGACGCCGGCCCGGAGGGCAAGGACCGGCAATTCGAACGGCGCCGGCTCGCGTTGCCCGCCTCGGGCTTCAGCTTCGAGGTCGGGAAGTTCGACGTCCTGACCCGCCGGGCCGGTCACGTCGCCTTGACGCTCGCCACCGACTCCCTCTCCGACAAGGTGCTCGATCGCAAGAGCCAGCAGGAAATCCTCGACACCGTGGCCGAGTCTCTCGCCTACTTCGAAGAGGTCTTCGGCCCCTATCCCCTCGACGAGCTCGTGGTCGTGTCGGCGCCGCGCGACTTCTCGCAGAGCTTCCTCGGCTTCATAACCCTCTCGACGCTCGTCATGCTGGACCCGGACAGAGTGACTCTCCTCCTGGGCCTCGAGGACCGCCGTAGCGTCGTGGCGCACGAGGTCGCCCACCAGTGGTGGGGAAACATGGTGCCGTGGCAGGGCTACCGTGACCAGTGGATCAGCGAGGCGGCGGCCACCTATGCAGCCGTCCTCTATGCCCGAAATCGTTTCGAGGAGCCTACCCACCTGGGACCGACCCACGGTTGGCAGAGCCAACTGACCGAGGCGACCGACGACGGACGCCCGATCGAGTCGCTGGGCCCGCTCGTCCTCGGCGAACGCCTCGTCTCGAGCCGCGCCGGCAACGCGTACCAGCCCATCGTCTACAAGAAGGGCGCGGTGGTCCTGGAGATGCTGTCGCGGATCTTCACCGAGGAGAAGTTCCTCGAAGCCCTACGGTCGCTCGTCGCGGGGGCCTCCTTCCGGCCGATCTCTACGGAGATCTTTATCGAGACGCTCGAGCGGCTCACCGGGACCGACCTCGGGGGCTTTGCCAGGCAGTTCATCTTCGGTACGGGCCTACCCGAGGTCTACTACACCTACGAGCTCGAAAAGACGGCGGCAGACAAATGGAGCGTCCATGGATCCGTGCGCCAGGAATCGCCCTATCGTTACCGCTACCGGGTGGTCCGGCGCGACGGCGGGGGCTTCGACGTCCTGAGAGAACGGCTCGACCAGATCGAGGTCGCCGACTCGATCCTGGTGGTCCCGGTCCAGCTCATGGTCTACGATCCGGCTCTCGGCAAGACGCCCGACGACAAGACCGGGAAGCTGGATCCCGAAGCTTCGGGCAATCTGATGCTGAACAGCCGCGTCGTCCTGCGGGGGGCTTCGACGAGATTCCATCTCGAGGTCGAGCACGAGCCCAAAGAGCTGTGGCTCGATCTCCACCGGCAGGTCTTCGGCCGTTTCTTCAACGAGCGCCGCTATCCCAAGCGCATGCTGCTCCGCCAGGGGCTGGCCGAGCATTCGGCCGGCCGGTACGAGGCGGCGGAGAGGCTCTATCGCGAGGCCCTGGCGGCGGAGGCGCTCTCGGGGCCGGCCCGCGCGGCTCGGGAGAGCCGGGTCAAGAAGAGCGCTCAATATCTCGACGGCCGAATTCATTCCCTGTTGACCCGGCTCTACCTCGACCAGGGCCGAGTTGGCGAGGCGCGGGACGTGCTCGAGAGATACGGCAAGCGCTTCCGAGGCTCCAACGAGGAGCTGAAGCTCCTCAAGGCACGTCTCGCCATCCACGAGGGAGACTCCGAGACGGCCTACGAGCTGTTGCGAAAGGCGATCCTCCGCCGCGGCGAGCTCGGCAGTCCGGAGGGCCTGTCATTGCTCGCCGTCGCGGCCTATGACACCGGACATGAGGCGGCATACGTTGACGCCGCCGCCAGGGCGAGCGAGAGGGGTGCCGACTTGACGGCGCTCGGATTTCACTCCTCTCGCGGCGAGACCATCGACGCCGCGGCCTCGACGAGCGAGCCCGCGACGGACTTCCAGTCGTAGCGCTCCTCCGCGATCCGGCGCCGCCGCGCCCGGAGGTCTTCCTCGTCGAGCGCCTCGAGCAGTCCCAGCTCCATCCAAGCTTCGGCCGTCGTCTGCGCTTGCAGCTCTCGCATCTCATAAGCCGCCTAGACGTCGAGGACGGGGAGCTTCAACCGCCTCCGAACCAGGCAAAATGACAACGACTTTGACGTTTTGCCTGTCCGGGTCAGGCGAACTACAGGGCAAAATGTAGGATCAGATTTCTAGAAATCGCGTACGGTCTCCCAGAGCTTCAGCTCGCCGATCGAAGAAACGACCTCCGAGAACCAGAGGAGCTCGACCGTGCAAAGCTTTCTCAACGCCGTCCGGGACCGCCGCCTCCGCGACGAGGTCGTCGTCGAGGTCTTCGCCGCCGTCCGCCGCGACCGGGAGAAGGCGGCGCCGTCGGTCCGTCCGGGCTTCGAGCTGATCGAGCGCGAGCTCTTTCACCCCCGGCTCACGGTCCGCCGGCTGAAGGAGACTTCTCCCAACGCCGACAGCCGTTTCGAGAAGCTCTTCCGCCGGGCGGTCGAGATGGCGCCCGGCGAGTACATCCGCTCGCACCGGCTGACGAGCGCCGAGGAGCTCCTGCGCCGTACGAGTCTGCCCACCGACCGCGTCGCCGAGCTCGTCGGCTTCTCGGACCCGACGAACTTCCGCCGACGCTTCAAGGACCGTAACGGCATGTCGGCCGGCGAGTGGCGCGAGGCTCTGCCGGAGCCCCCGCCGCCGCTTCCCGAGCCGCGGCCGGTCGAGCGCATCGAGACGTGGCGCGGCAAGGCGAGCGCCTCGAGCGCGCCTCTCCTCCTGGAGCGCCTTGCCGAGGCCTATCCGCACCTCAAGCGTCGCTACCGCAAGGGTCCCTTCGCCCGCTCGAGCGAGCTCAGCAGGATCTACGAACGGCGCAAGGCCGCACGGGTCTGGGAGGTGATTCGAGACGAGCCCTTCGACCGCCAGATGGAACGGGTGCGCGCTCCGGTGCCCTTCCGGACCCTGGCGCTCTTCGACCTCCTGAACGCCAAAAGCGTCGAGCTCGAAGGGACGGACCCGGAAAGAAGCGCCCAGCTGGCCCGCCTCGCCGAGGCCAGCCTCGACTCTTGCGGTCCGGAGGTCGCCGGCGACCTGCCCAACCGCCGCACCCGAGCTCTTTCCCGCGCCGCCCGGCTCCTCTTCGAAACCGGCGACTACGAAGGCGCCCGACGGGCCTGCCGTATCGCCACCGCGGAGTGGGAGACGCCGCGTCCGTGGCGCGACCCCGAAGTCGAACCGGAGCTCATGGAGATCCGGACGCTCCTCCTCCGCCTCGAGCTGTGCGAGCAGACCGAGCGGACGATCGACAAGTACCACGCCGCGGGTAACGCCGCCGGCCTCGAACGGTGCCGCCGGATCCGCAAGACGATCCGTTGGCCCGAGGACGAGAGGACGAAAGAATGAAACGGGCTGGGACCGCAGGCGTCTCGCCTGCTCTTCGTCCCGAAAGGACGGCATCGTCCAGCCCTGGGTTTGAACCCAGGGCGATGCAACCCGGTCCGTCAAGAAGCCTCCGCCATCACCTCCTGAAGCACCCGCGGCGCCACGAAGAGACGGCATGCCTCCACGTCCACGGGACGGGCCACCGGCTCGAGCCGGCGCTCGTACAGCTCCTCGGCCAGCCACCGGTCGAAGAGGTGCGGCGGCAGGTTGCCGTGCCCGAGCGTCAGCAGGAACGTCTCGAGCCAGTCGTAGAGCTCCGTCGCCTCGACGGGGGTCAAGAGGCCGGCGTCGAGCCGCTGGTGAAACTCGCTCGACAGCAGGTCGTAGCCGGTGCTTGTCAGCGGCGGCGGGACCCGGCGCATCAGGTGGCGAAACGCCTCCGGCTCCTGGCCCGACCAGAGCTTGAAGCCGCGGATGTAGGCCCGCTTCTCGGAGTAGCCCACGTCCTCGCTGATCTCCCGGACGCTCAGCTCGCTCGTGATCAGGAGCCGGGCCGAGACCTCGAGCCGGCAGTCCCACTTGTAGTCCGCGGGGTTTACGTGGACCTCGGCCTTGAAGAGCTCTCGTCCGCGCCGCGGCTCGAGGCCGCAGCCCTCCATCCAGCTGACGGAATCGAGCTTCGAGTCGAGGAGCCGCTTCTTGAGGTATTCGAAGATGTAGCGCACCTGATACGTCTCGGCCGACGCGATGGCCCGGTCGAGGCGCGCGTCGGTCGGCTTCCTCGCCCGACGGACCGAACCGCCACGGCCCAGGACGGGACCGGCGTCGAGCGCGACCGCGACCTCCGTGAGCCGCGTCCGGACGTCCTGCTTCTGCAACTGGGAGGTCTTCATCGCTTTCCCCTGAATGGCCATCCAAAAGCTCCCGCATTCCGAGACCAGCCGCCAGCTTGGCAAATCGCCAGGGCACCACGGATCGGCCGTAGGCTGCCGTCGAGGCCAAGCTCGCCCACGAGCATACGCTCGGCAAAGGCCTCGGGAGCTGCGTCGCCGAGCGGAGCGACCGGCCAGCCAAGGTCATCGTGGTCGGCCGTCATGATCGCACCTCCGTGATCAGCTTGCCCCTTTGCCCCTGGCCGGCCCAACTCCCATCGGCGCTGAGCGCGAGAGCGTCGTCGCACCGAACATAACGCCTCTCCTTTCTTGAAGGATTTTTGAGCTTGAGCATTGTCAGTCTCCAACGGCTTCGACGTCGGTCCCGGTGACGACCACCCGGGCCGCGACGACCGCCTCCTCGAGCGCGCGGGCGAACGTCGACAGGTCGCCGTGGAGACAGACGGCCGGCGTCGGCGTGTCGAGCTCTTCTCGGGAGTAGCGGATCTGATCCCGCGCGCTCACGACCTCCCGCTCCAGGTCGGAAAGCTCTCTTGCGAAGTCCGGCAGACGATTCAGCAAGCCCGCAAGGACGGGCACCTCGGCGACGATTTCCTCACAGCCTTCTCTCAAGTTCTTCATGTTGCCTCCGGTGGTTCTGTTTCCTGTTCTTCCTTTGCCGGCATGGGAGACTCCGGCCAATCGGCAAAAGCGTGGGCGCGGACCGCAAGCTCTCGCAGGTCGCGCTCTTCAGGTTCTCTGTCTTCAGAATCGCTCATGGCTGGCCTCCTTGCTGGTTTTGCGTTGGCTTGCGCCGGAGCCAAGGGCGATTTCCTCGCCGGCGGCGACCCCCGAGTGCGACCGGGCAAGCGTACGTTCGCGAGACCCTTCCAGTCGTCCTCCGGGATGTCGGGGACCCGGGACCGAAGGCCCAGGCGGAAACGGACCCTGGAGGGCACGGAGCTTGTGGAGCGCCCACTGCCCCGAGCAGACGAGAGCGTTCATTCCTCAACCTCCACCGGCTTCGGGGAAGAGCCAAGGGCCGCGAGAAGGGCGCGGCCTTCACGACTCGCCGTGAGCACCGCATCGACGATCCCGTCGAGACAGGCGACCGCCGCGTAGTCGCGTGCGTCGGGTGCGATCCGGCGACATAGGGCGACCAGCGTCGGAGATCGGCATACCGCCCAGAGCAGAGATTCGATCGCTGACGGAAGCTCCCGGGCGACGAGGCAGCAGGCAGCCGCAACGTCATCCCGAGTCAGCGATGAGGCGGACGGCGGTGGGGCTGTGGTCTGTACTCGCTGCCGCACCGCGGGTGTCGAAGAACGGAGCCCCGCCCTGAGGAGGCTACGGCCGTCGGGGGTCCTCAGGAGCACGGCCTGGACGATACCGTCGAGACCAGCGACTTCTGCATAGGCGTGCGCGCTCGGCTGCGCCTCGCTGCAAACGTCGATCAGGTTGCCGGAGCTGCACACCGCCCAGAGCAAGACCTCCACCGCGGAGGGGCGCTCCCGGGCGACGAAACGGAGGGCCGCCGCCACCTCGGCCAGGGTCAGAGGCGGCGTAGCAGCGCCCGCACGCGGGTGGGCGCCCGCTTGCCTCGGGGAAGAGCTCCGCGTAGCTGTAGCGTCGGTTCTGGACATTACACCCCCTGTTGGTGCCCTCCGCGGCGGGTTCTGGATCAGCCGGAGGTCGGGCGATCCGCACTGGACCTGTCCGTGAGCTTGCGGTCTCTCGCGACGCTATGCCCTCGCGACGCTATGCCAGCCACTTCGCCTCTGTCGGAGCTTGTGGAGTGCCTGCCGCCACCAACCGTGCTCCGGTGGCTGCCTGACCAACAAGGAAAAGTGTCGCTGAGGGTGAGTCTCGACGGACAAAACATGCTCCTCTCTGGAACGGACGAACCGCGTCCTCAGATCATGCTGACCACCCAGATCTCATCGTGCAAGCTGCGCGCCCGGCGGAGGATGGCTCGTCCTTTCGCCGGATTACCGCTCAGATCCGCCAGAGAGTGGCAAATACAGCGGGAGGTGACTCACATGTGTGCCAGATTCCCCGGATGGATACTCAGGCTACCGCCCGAGCCCTCGATCCGTGGCAGATCGCGTGAGCGACCAAGCCGACGTGTCACCGGACTCGAAGCCGTCGCTGAAGAGGTCGCCTTTGAGGTCGTCGCTGAGCCGTCGCTTCTCCAGAGGTAGTGAAAGTCCGAGTCCGCGATGAAGAAATAGAGCCGCTCCTTGATCCGGACCAGGTCGCCGAAAACCGACAGCTCACAACTCGGGCACAACTTATCGATGGCCAGGACAGCTTCGGTTCCTTCGGTCGTGCCGTCGCTCCGCCACAGGGTGTCTAGAAGCGGGAAGTAGAAAAGCCCACCGAGCTCGACCATCTTCAAAGGGGGCTCACTGCAGCGGTCGGGACACGCGGCTGAAATGCGCCAGGTCGTCCCGAACCACCTCGGTACCCGTCGCGGTGCCGTCGCTCGTCCACAGTTGAAAGTCGTGCTCGCTGTCTTGCGCCAGGAAGAAGAGCCGGCCGTCGTGTTGGAATGCGCTCTGGGCGTAGACACCGGCGTCGAAAAGCTCGGTCAGCTCGCCGGCCTCCTCCAGGATCCAAAGGCCGCCAGAGAAAGCCCGGGTGTCGAAGAAGAAGGCGCGGCCGGCGGAGACTCCTATGAGCTCCCGATCGCCAAAAAACGTGCCGCCAAAGGGGAAAGCCCCGGCCCGGATACCAGACTTTGTTTCCATGGCGACCTCCTTTGGTTTTGGCGCGCTGCGCCCGTGAGAGAGGAAACCGCCCGGCAATTCGCAGAGCGGTCGACGGACGGCGACTGGGGCAGAACCTGAGATCGCGCCGACCATTGTGGCACGAAGGCCGCGCCGGAGCGCGCGAATCTTCCGACGCTAGGGAAGAATCGCCACCGAATCGCGCGAAGGTCACAACCCTACGGCGTAGTCTGGCATGTGGCTGTAGCGATAGCCCTGCTAACCCTCACGTGGGCAAGGACGACAGGGCCGCGCTGGGCTTCTACCTCGGCGAGTACCTGGAGGCTTACCGCCATCGCCACCAGGTCCAGGTGGCGACGCGGCTCCTGGTGGAGACGCGCCTGAGCCTGACCACGATCGCCAAGGTCGTGGCTCTGAGCGAGGCGAAGCTCGCCCAGGTGTACCAGGCGAGGACCGGGGAGTTCCCCAGGCCGTCATCGCATCGCCTAACTCTGTCAACCACGGCGATCTCTAGGTCGCCACTATCCCTCACCAATCTTCCTCCGTGACGAGGGACTGACCTTCATCGCCGTGCGTCGGTTGGCTGAGCGACTCTCCGGTCTCGGCCAGGGAGAGCTGCGCCCAGCGCCTTGCTATTCCGGTATTGTCCCCTTCGGGCGGCCTGTCGGGCGCCGTCCGAAGGAGGCTTAAGGACAAATTCGCTCGGATTGGCCGGGCGCAACGCTTGTCGAGCCCCAATTCCGCAGCCAACCAAGCGCCCCTCAGCAGGTGCAATCTGGCGTAAGTCGTTGAAAACAGGGGACCTGGGTTTTCGCGGCGACGACGACGAACGTGGCCTATGTCCTGCGGATCACCGACACGGAGACCGGGCAGGTGCGCGAGTACGATAACCCGCTGGGCAAGGCGGCGGACGCCGTCACCGACACGGAGGCGTTTGCGACCTGCTGACGGGGTCGTCGGGGTTGACTTTTGATGGTTACGTGCTATCGTGGCTCTTGAAGCCAGGAGAGAGCAATGCTGAAGCTAACGACGTGGAGCCTTTTCGCCATCGGTCTCTGTTGCACCCTGTGGGTGGCTCTGGCGTGGGCCCAGCCGCCGGAGCCGCTGGGGGACGACTACAAGCTCGGTAAGGGCTACTATGACTTCACGCCGGACATCGACATGGACGCACGAGGCAATTTCGTCGTCGTCTGGTCACGTGGCCAGGACACCTACTACGGCCGGAAGTGGGATGTCTGGGGGCGACGCTTTGCCTCAGACGGCACGCCGACGACGGATGATTTCAGGGTTAACGACGACAGGATTGGGCATCACACACCCGGTGAGGTCGCCGTGGTACCTGACGGGCGGTTTGTCGTCGTCTGGCATGTGAGGCCAGACTATCTGACTCGTAGTGAGATAAGGGGTCGCCGTTTCGACTCCCGGG
>CBDUYN010000110.1:0-33403 GCA_965371445.1 uncultured bacterium
GACCTGGGAGAGCACCGGAAACCTCGCCAGGCCACGATGTTGGCACACGTCGACGCTTCTCCCCTCGGGCAAGGTGCTCGTCGCCGGGGGTTACACAGGCAGCTCTTTGTCGAGCGCCGAGCTTTACGATCCGAGCACGGGGACCTGGGAGAGCACCGGAAGCCTTGCCAGGCCACGACGTTGGCACACGTCGACGCTTCTCCCCTCGGGCAAGGTGCTCGTCGCCGGAGGTTACGACGGCAGCTCTTTGTCGAGCGCCGAGCTCTACGATACGAGCACGGGGACCTGGGAGAGCACCGGAAACCTCGGCACACAACGACACGGGCACACTTCTACGCTTTTGTCCTCAGGGATGGTGCTCGTCGCCGGAGGTTCTCCCGACGACGGTTCTTTGTCTTTGTCAAGCACCGAGCTTTACAACGTCTCCGGTCCACCGAGCTCTCGCTCCCCAATCATCCAATCGACACCACAGCCGCTCCGCTTTGATGGCCTGTTGACAGTGAGTGGAATCCGATTTCGCGGTGATTCCGGAGCGAGCAGCGGCAACACCCAGAATTCTTCCGTCAACTACCCGCTCCTTCATCTCCGCTCCCTCGACGGAACCGCACATCACTGGCTGACGCCCGACCCCCAACTCAACTTCTGGGACGACCCTATGACCCTCACCGTCAGCAAACTCCCGCCGACCCTCAATCCCGGCCCCCACCTCCTTTCGGTCATCGTCGCCGGAGTCCCGAGCGAGCCCGTCCTCGTCGAATTCGAGTGCAGCCTCGTCATCACAACATCCCCAGCCGATCAGACCGCCGCGCGCGGCGAAACCGCCACCTTTACCGTCGAAACTCAGGGCGGCCGATACCTCCAATGGCAACGCGACGGCATCGACATCCCAGGCGCCACCAGGCCAACCTACACCACGCCCCCGATCACCGCCGGCGACGCCGGCACCACCTACCGCGTCCTCGTCGACACTGGCTGCATGAGCCAATACTCCGAAGCCGCCACCCTCACCATCGGCGACGACACCCCTCCCGAAGCCTCCATCACCACCCCCACCGGTGGCGAGCGCTGGCCCCTCTCCGTCCCGGGAGAGCCCCATACCGAAACCATCAGCTGGACGAGGACCGACAACTCCCGCATCTGCCAGGTCGACCTCGCCCTGCTCTACTCCGTCGACAGCGGCCAGACCTGGCTCGAAGCCCCGCCGGGCGGCGGTCTCCCCGCCACCTTCGGAGCCCCAGGCCCCTGCCCCTTCCCGGGCGAAGAAACCACTACCCTGGCCTACACCGTTCCCGAAAGCCCGCCTTCCGGCGTGGTCGGCTCACTTTACAAGATCTATCTCCGCGTCACCGACGAGGCCGGCAACACAATCGAAACGGTCAGCCCCAACCCCTTCCACATCATCGAGTCCACCCCCGACGTCAAAACCCTCATCCTAGCCAACCTACCGCACATGCAGGCGAAGATGGATCTGACAGTTGATCAAATCAACGCCCTTCGAACCGAGCTGCAAAACCTCGCTGCCCACACTCGTGTTCAAGGTGAGATCATCGACCTCGACACCGTCACCGCCCTCGGCGCCCTCTACGCCGCCTGGGACGGCGGCAGCGCCACCGCCAACGACGTCCTCTTCGCCGAAGGCGGGCTCCACGATCACGTCCTCAACCTTCTTGGCACCTACCCCGGCGTCGAAAACCTCATACTCATCGGCGACGACCGCATCCTCCCGATGACGCGCTTCGAAGACCGCGCCCTGCTTCATCCCGAAAGCCTCTACGCCGACCTCACCCCGGCGAGCACTGTCGGCCAGGCCCTGGCCGACAACAAATACCTTTCCGACGACCCGCTCGCCGTCCGCCATCTGTTACGTCCCGACGAGCTCGACGATGACGTCGTCCTCCCCGATCTCAACGTCGGACGCCTCGTCGAGACCCCCGAAGAGATCATCCACGCCATCGCGGCCTACCTCAGCCAGGACGGCATCCTCGACCTCACCGCCACTGACGACAAGGTCCTCGTGACGGCCTACGACTTCCTGCGCGACTCCGGACGAAAGATCCGCCGTCGTTGGAACGTGTCCTTCGGCCTGCCCGACGCCCCCTTGACCGCCTTCGTCGACGGCGAGCTGATCAGCTCCGATTGGGGCGTCGACACCGTCGAAGAAGGCCGGCAAGCACTCCGTGGACGGATCGCTAGCCGTTACGGCATCTTCAACCCCAACGGGCATGCCACCCACTTCGAGGAAGGCGTCCCGGGACAGAACCGCTTCGACATTCAGGGGCTCCCCGCGTCCGAGATCTACGGTCCCGACGCCTGCGGTACGCCGAGCACCAGAGCGCTCGACCTTGCCGGCTCGATCGTCTATGCCGTCGGCTGCCACGGCGGGCTCTCCGTGCCCGGCAGCTGCGCCTCCGACGCCGACCACTCGCTCGATCTGCCCCAGACCTTCCTGGGCCACGGCGCCTCCGTCTACCTGGCCAACAGCGGCTTCGGCTGGGGCCTCAAGAAGGGCATAGGTCTGAGCGAACGGCTCGTCGTCCTGTTGACCGAAGAGCTGACCCGCGGCGACGATCTCGTCTCCGTCGGCGACGCCGTCCGCCGCGTCAAGGAGCGTTACTACCTCGAGTCACCGCGATTCGACGCCTACGACGTCAAGACCTCGATGCAATGGACGCTTTACGGCTTCCCGATGTACGCCGTCCGAACCGGAATCGTTTCTAAGCAGAGCGCCCGCCTTGCGGAACCGTCGGGCGACGGCACCGAACGCTTCGGTCCGGTCACCGTGGCCCGGCAGACGTCGCGGACGGCTCTGCCGTCGTACCTCGTCCAGCTCAACCTGACCTTCAAGCTCACCGGCACCGGCGTGTACAAGAAATACGACGCCGACGGCGAGGACGTCACCGCGCCGGGTTGCACGCATCCGGAAGGCTGCTACTACACCTTGAGCGGTCTCGTCGAGCGCGCCACCGGCGAATCCGACCTGCCGCTTGAGCCCTACTTCATCTTCGACTCCCGCCTCTCCGGAACCAGCCAGCACGGCGTCGTCTGGCTCGGCGGTCCTTACACCAGCGAGGACAATTGGACTCCGGTGATCGGCGAGATGGTGTCCAACAACCCCGGCGAGATCGACAGCAGCCCGCTGCCGCGCAAGATCCTCATCTCGCCCCGCGCTCCGCGCAAGCCTCGCCGCTCGCTCGACGGCAACGACGACGTCTGCCCGGCCTGGGACGACGAGGTCAACAGCATCGTCTTGCCGACCGGCGAGATCGTCTACGACGCGGTGACGGAGGAAGCCACCCACCGTCTGCACCAAGAGGTCGGCCTGGAGGTTTTCTACTTCAACAACCCAGACGCCCCGAGCGAGAACTGCGACCGTGAAGGTCCGGAATTCGGCGTCGAGCCTTTCCACGAGCTGCTCGGCGCGACCTTGCACTGGTCGGTGCCGGTCACCGATCCTTCCGGCGTGTGGCGGGTCGTGGCGGTCTGGGACGACGAAGCGTCGGCGCGGTGGCGTCCGTTGGAGCTTTCCTACGACGCGATCCGCGGCAACTGGACCGGCAGTCTGCCGGTCGCCGGACGCGAACGGATCACCTACGTCCTGCAGGCGATCGACCCGCGCGGCAACGTCCGCTGGAAGGAGTTTGCCGTCCCGACGCCACCGTCGGGGATTCCGCTTGCCCTCGCCGACACGGTCGACGTCGAGGTCACGCCCGGCAGCGCCGACCTCGCGGTGACGCTCGACGCGTCTCCCGATCCGGTCGTCGCGGGCGATCCGCTCAACGTCACGGCGCGGGTCACCAACCGCGGCGCCGATCCGGCGAGCCTCCTCGCCGCGGCGCTGAGCCTGCCGGTCGACGCGCTCTACGTCCTCGGCGGCGGTCCCGGCTGGAGCTGCGAGCTCGACGGCGGCGACCTCTCCTGCGACGGCGGGACTCTCGAATCGGGTCTGACTTCGCAGGTCGACATCCTCCTCCTCGCTCCGAGCACCGGTGGGACGCGCTATTTGGACGTCTGCGCGAGCGCCGCGGAGGAGGATCCCGACGCGGAGAACGATTGCGCCGACGACGTCGTCTTGGTCGTCGACGACTCGATGACCGATCTGGCCGTCGTCAAGAGCGCCGAGGACGTCGACCCGACGCCGGGGACGCAGATACGCTACTCGATCACCGTCGTCAACCAGGGGCCCCATCCGGCCTACGGAGCGGTCGTCGAGGACGTCTTTCCGCCGGAGCTGCGTGAGGTGGTCTGGGACTGCGTCGCCAGCGGCGGCTCGTCGTGTACGTCGTCCGGGACGGGGCACATCCTCGACACGGTCGATCTGGCACCCGACGGGACGCTTCTCTACCTGGCCACCGCGACGGTCGCAGACACGGCGGTCGGGCCGATCACCAACGTCGCCACCGTCGAGCTACCGGCGTCGATGGAGGACTACGTGCCGAGCAACAACCTCTCGGCGGTCACCACGCCGGGCGAGATTTTCCGGGACGGCTTCGAGACCGGGGACTGCACACGGTGGTCGAGCTGTCCTGGCAAATAGAGAGGCCTCCGAGTGACTGGCTACCATCGTCCGTCCCTTCGGGACGAAGAGCCGGCGGGACGCCGGCGCTCCCAGCGTGTCCCTTCGGGACGAAGAGGCGGACGGAGCTGATAGAATTGCGAGCCCATCATGGAACAGACACTTCCCCTCGAATTGGAACGATACCGCCTGCGCGAGAAGATCGGTCAAGGCGGCATGGGCGAGGTCTACCTCGCCTCCGACACCCTCCTGGAACGCGACGTGGCGATCAAGCTGGTCCATCACGAGCGCCTCGAAGACAGCGACGCCCGGCGTCTCTTTCGTCGTGAGGCGCGGGCCACGGCGCGCCTTGAGCACCCCGGGATCGTGCGCATCTACGACCTCCTGGAGCCCGAGGAGCACGACTACATCGTCATGGAGCACTTGAAGGGTCAGACCCTCGCGGACACCCTCGCCGACTCCCCCCTGGAACCGGCACGGGCGCTGCCGCTCTTCCACGACGTCGCCGACAGTCTCGCCCACGCCCACGCGAAAGGGATCGTGCATCGCGACCTCAAGCCCGGGAACATCTGGATCACTCCTGAGGGGCAGGTGAAGCTTCTCGACTTCGGCCTCGCGAAGCAGGTCGAAAGCGACGAGACGTCCCTGCTTCAAGGACAGCTCGTCGGCACCGCGCGCTACATGTCGCCGGAGCAGGCTCGCGGCAAGGACCTCGATCACCGCTCCGACCTTTTCTCCTTCGGCGTGGTACTCTACCAGGCCCTGACCGGCGAGACGCCTTTCAGCGGCAAGACCCTGGCGGAGTGTCTCGCCAACACCATCACCGAGCAGCACGTTCCGGCCGTGGGGCGTAATCCGGAGGTGCCCCGAAGTCGGCGCATGCCGCGCTCGAGGAGGCCCGCCGCAGCTTCACGCTGGCCAACAACCTCGACGGCCTGTTCGACGCCCTCAACCAACTCGTCGTGGCTCTCGCTCGTCAAGGACGGCTCGGCGAGGCCCAGGAGCAGTTCGAGCTTCATCGCAAAATCTACAGCGACAACGACCGCGACCACGAAGCGCGCATGGCGAGCAACCTGGGGTATGTCCTGATCGAGCAGGGAGATCTCGCCGGTGCCACCGTCTTGCTCGAGGAGGCTTCAGCGATCTTCGAGGCGTTCGGCATGCCAGGAGAGGCGGCGATGGTGGTCCTCAATCTCGGCGCTGCCGAGCAGCTCCGCGGACGGCTGGAGTCGGCGCGGCAGCGCTATGAGGAGTCCTGTGACGTTTTTCAGAAGCTCGGCGACGACGCCTACCTGGCCTACGCGCTGACCAATCTCGGCGAGCTCCGTTTCTGGGCCGGCGATTCTGTCGGCGCTCTGGATTTCCATCGTCAGGCTCTGAAGATCAACCGCGAGCTTGAGCTGCCGTCGGGCGCGGCCTGGGACACGTTTCGCATAGCCGAGGTGCTACGGCGTCAAGGCGAGCTCGACGCGGCCTTCGAGCACTACGAGGACGCTCTTGGCGAGCAGAAGTCCATCGACGAGCCCGGTGTCGAGACGCTCATCGGTCTGGCTCGACTCGAGATCGCGCGCCAGAACTTCGGCGACGCCCTCAATCACGCGCGAGACGCGACCGACCTGCTGCGTGACGCCGGGCTTTGCGAGCACGAGGAGGAGCAGGCCGGCGAGAAGGAGGGCCGTCCTGTCTACTGCCCCGTCGACCTCGCGGTCCTGGCGCAGCTCGTCGAGGCGGAGACGCTCCTCACCCGTCCCGAGCCTGATCTTGCGGGAGCCCGCGCGCTGCTCGCGATCGCCCAGCTCCATGCCGAGGAGAGCGACCACCGCGAGCTGCAACTGAGCACCCGTCTTCTCGCGTCGCGCCTCGCCGCCTTGGAGGGGCGCCGCGATTCGGCCGCCGAGGCACTCGAACGGCTCGCCGAGGACGCGTCGGCGAACGGCTACCTCGTCATCGCAGAGGACGCACGAAAATTCCTTGCATTGAACCTCGCGGAGCCATGACCACCTCAACGAGACGCCTGATGTCCTCTGCGTTGGTGGTCACGGCCCTCGGCCTCCTGGCCTGTCGGACCCCGGATGATCCACCGGTGCAGAAGCCGAACGATCCGATCCAGGGAGAGACCCCCATGACCGAAACCGTCCTGACCGAAACCGTTCAGCCTCTTTCTCTGACCGACTCCGGACTTCCCGTGCCTGTCGAGCGTCCTCTGACCGGCGCCGAAACCCACGCCTACACCCTGACACTCGCGGCGGGCTCCTATCTCCACGTGAGCGTCGACCAACGCGGCATCGACGTCGAGGTTCGTCTCTTCGCCCCCGACGCCGAGCTGCTAACCGTCATCGACAGCCCCACCGGCGCCCATGGCGCCGAAGTCCTCACGATCGTGACCCAGACGGCCGGGGAGCACCGGTTGGAGGTCTCCGCCTACTCAGGACAGGCCCCCGGACGCTACGAGCTCCGCCTCGAAGAGCTGCGCGACGCCACCGACGACGACAGGGCACGCACCGCCCCGGTGCTCGCCTTCCATGCCGGCGAGCGGCTGCGGCGTCAGCGGACGGCCGAGTCCCGCCGTCAGGCCCTCGTGAAGTACCAAGAGGCGCTCGACGCTTGGCGCGCCCTCGAGGACCGGACCCAGGAAGCGCAGGCCCTCTACCGCATCGGCTGGGTACACCGCGACCTGGGCGAGCTCGAGGAGGCCGGCGACGCCTACCGCGAGGCCCGCCGCCTCTTCCACGAGCTTGGCGAGCGGCAAGAGGAAGCGGTGATGGCGAACCGTCTCGGTGCCGTCGAGATGGGGCTCGACGAGCTCGACGCGGCCGAAGAGACCTTCGAGCAAGCCCTGCTCCTTCTCGACGAGCTCGAGCGCCCCGACGTCAAGGTGTCGGTGCTCTTCAACGCCGGCAACCTCCATCTGCGCCGCAACGACGCCCAGAAAGCCCTCGACGCCTACCGCGCCGCTCTCGACGAGGCCCGCAACCTCGACGACGCCACGGCGCGAGAGCCCCGCGAGGCCCGTGCGCATCACAACGTCGGTACGGTCCTGCTCTACCAGGGCCGGGCCGAGGACGCCCTCGACGAGCTGCGCCAGGCCCTCGCGCTGCGCCGCAAGCTCGGCCACCCGGGCAACCTCGCGTCGACGCTCATCCGGCTCGGCGACGCCTACCAGCGGCTCAACCAGCCCGACGAGGCCCTGGAGCCCTTGCGCGAGGCCCTGGCGTTGCGCCGCGAAGGCGGCGACGCTCGCCGTCTCGCCGTCAGCCTCGCGAGCCTCGGCAACCTCCACCTCAAGACGGGACACCTCGACGAAGCCGGCGAGCTCTACGAGGAGGCCTTGGCGCTGGCCCGCGAGAAGGGTCGGCGTCACGACGAAGCGGTCCACCGGGTCAACCTCGGCGAGCACCGCAAGGCGTCGGGCGACGCCGCCGGCGCGCTGGCGCTTTTCGACGAGGCCCTCGCCCTCTTCCAGCTCACCGGCGACCGGCGCGGCGAAGCCTACGCCCGCTACGCGAGCGCCGGCGTGCTGCACGACCAGAAGGCCTACACGGCGGCCTGCGCCCACCTCGACGACGCCGTGACGATCGTCGAGGAGCTGCGTCCGAGACTCGTGGAGGAGGACCTGCGGATGGCGTTTTTCGCCACCCGGCAGGGTTACTACGAGCTCTTGATCGACGTCCTGGCGCATCTGGCCGAGCAGGTGCCGGAGCCTGCCGCGGGCTACGCCGCCGCGGCTCTGGAGGCCAACGAGCGCCGCCGGGCGCGGGTCCTCGTGGAGACCTTGAGCACGGCCGAGACCGACCCCGAGCCCTTGACCGCGCGACAGATTCCGCGCCTGCTTGAGCGCGACAGCCTCCTTCTCGTCTACTCCCTGGGCGAGGAACGCAGCTTCCTGTGGACCGTCTCGCGGCAGGGTCCGCTGAGGAGCCACGTCCTGGCGGGCCGCGGGGAGATCGAGAGGCTCGCGTTGTCCGTCTACCGTTCCTGGTCAAGGACGCCTCTCGCCTCCGGGGCGCCCGGCGGCGACGCCGCCGAGCGGCTCGCCGACGCGCTTCTCGCCCCCGCGGTCGAGGAGCTCGGGACGAAGCGTCTGGTCGTCGTCGCCGACGGTGCCCTGCAGTACCTTCCCTTCGCCGCCCTGCCGGATCCGGCGTCGCCCGGGGAGCCCCTGATCGGCGTGCACGAGGTCGTCTACCTGCCTTCAGCGACGGTGCTGGCGACGCTGCGTCGCCGGGTCTTCGACCGCGAGCCGGCGCCGCTAGACGTCGCGCTGATCGCCGATCCGGTCTTCCACCGCGACGATCCGCGAGTCGTCGGATCGGGCGTAGCTCCCTCGCCGCAGGCCTCGGAGGAGCCGGGAGCCCTGACCCGAGCGGCCGCAGACATGGGCCTCGAAGGCTTCGAGCGCCTCGAAGGGACGCGCGCCGAAGCCGAGGCCGTCGCCGCCCTGATCCCCGAGGACCTGCGCCTCGACGCCTTCGGCTTCGACGCCAGCCGCGCGACGGTGCTCGACGGCGGGCTCGACCGCTACAAGGTCCTCCACTTCGCGACCCACGGGCTCTTGAACAACCGCCGGCCCGAGCTCTCGGGCCTCGTCCTTTCGCTGGTCGACGAGGCGGGCAACGCGCAGGACGGCTTCCTTCGTCTGCACGAGATCTACGACCTCGACCTGCCGGCGGAGCTCGTCGTGCTTTCCGCCTGCCAGACGGGTCTCGGCGCGGAGCTGGCCGGCGAGGGCCTGATCGCCCTGCCGCGCGGCTTCCTGCACGCCGGTGCCCCGCGGGTCGTCGTCAGCCTCTGGAAGGTCGACGACGAGAGCACCGCGGAGCTGATGAGGCGTTTCTACACCGGCCTCTTCGAGGAGGGCCTGAGCCCCGCCGCGGCGCTGCGGGCGGCCCAGCTTTCCCTCCGGCAGGAAGAGCGCTGGCAACATCCGTACCACTGGGCACCCTTCGTCTCGCAGGGCGAGTGGCGCCTCGAGCCGCCTCGCCCCGGCGACGACGACATCGAGCCCCCCGATGGTGGCGGCGAGGACGCCGAGCCGATCGACTCCGACATCGGCGGCGGTGGCGGCGAGCCCCGGGAGGTCTCGAGCGGTCTGAACGGTGCCACGGGCGACTACCTCCCGCCGCCGCCGAGCTACGACGAGATCGTGGAGAGCGTCGGCGAGCTCGTCCTCCATCCGGCGACCGCACGGGAACGCCGGTGGATCGCCGAAAGCCGTGCCGACGAGGACGAACGGCTCCCGGTCTACGGCACCGATCCGCGCGACCTGTCCTCCGCCGGCTGGGGCGTCGTCTTCGCTCCCGGCGTCGGCGAGGACGTTCGCGAAGCTTTGAAGCCGCTCCTCGACCGTCGCCGTGAGGAGGCGGGATCGCTCTTCAAGGTCTACGACTACCCGCCGGGGACGTCGAAGGACGACTTCCTCGCCGCTTACGGCGCCGGCTTCGGGCCGGTCAATCCGGAGAAGGTCCCCTATTACGTCCTGCTCGTCGGCGATCCGCGGGCCCTGCCTTTTCGTTTCCAGTACGAGCTCGACATGCAACACGCGGTGGGCCGGCTCCACTTCGACTCTGCCGAGGAATACGCCCGCTACGCCGAGGGCGTCCTGCAGGCGGAAGACGACACGGTGGAGCGTCCCCGGGAAATGGCGTTCTTCGCCGCCGAGAACCCGGACGACGTGGCCACCCGTCGAATGTGCCGGGAGCTCATTGAGCCTCTCGCCGCGGCTGTCGCCAGGGAAGGGTGGAAACAGAAGCTCGTCCTGGGAGAGGACGCGACCAAGGAGCGCCTCGGGAACCTCCTGGGCGGTGCTGAAACACCGGCGCTCCTCTTCACCGCGACCCACGGCATGGGCTTCCCCTATCCGCACAAGCGGCTCCGCTCCGACCAGGGAGCTTTGCTCTGCCAGGACTGGCGGGGGCCGGAGGCCGAGCCGGGACCGGTGTCGCCGGATCGCTACTTCGCCGCCGCCGACCTGGGCGAGGAGGCCGACATCCGGGGCCTGGTGGCGTTCCACTTCGCCTGCTACAGCGCCGGGACGCCTCGTGAGGACAGCTATTACCGGGCCGGCCTGGGGCGTCCGGAGCGCATCGCGGAGCATCCGTTCGTGTCGCGTCTGGGGCAACGTCTCCTGGGGCATCCCCGGGGAGGCGCGCTCGCCGTGCTCGGACACGTCGACCGCGCGTGGACCACTTCGTTCTCCTGGACCCGGGGAGAGACGGGCGAGATCGAGGTCTTCGAGAGCACCTTGAAGCCGCTCCTCGACGGCCACCGCATCGGCTTCGCGACGGAATACTTCAATCAACGCTACGCCGGCGTCTCCGTCGTCTTGAGCAACCTTCTGGAGGACCGGGACCGCCGGTTGAGCCCGGAGAGGAGCCGCGTGGAGAGGATTTATCGGGCAAACAACGACGCGCGCAACTTCGTCCTCCTGGGCGATCCGGCGATCCGCCTGCTCACCTCTGGACAAAACACTGTCCCCTCGGGGGGAGCAAGGGGGGGAGACACTGTCGGATGAGACGACGGTGGGGAGTTTTCGCTCTGTTTTACGCTTCCAAGGATGAGAACAGAAGGGAGGCACCATGGACGAGACACAAACCGGCCTCGACGAGCTCCTGAAACGCTGCCGGGACGACCCGGACGCGCTCGACGAGCTCCTGCCTCGCGTCGTCGAGGAGATTCGCGCCCTGGCCCGCAAGACGATGGCGGGCGAGAGCCCCGGCCACACCCTGGAGACCCTGGCTCTCGTCAACGAGGTCTACTTGAAGCTGGCCCACCGTCCTTCGCTCGGCTGGAACGACCGCACCCACCTACTGCGCGACCTGGCCGAGACGATGCGGCGCATCCTGCGCGACCATGCCCGGCGCAAGAAGGCGGGAAGGCGAGGCGGCGGCGCCGCGAAGCTCTCGCTCGACGAGATGAAGCTGCCGGTCTCCGAGCCGCCACCCTACCTCGAGGAGCTTGAGGTAGCCCTCGAAGAGCTGCGCAGTGCCGACCGCGACAAGTACGACGTCGTCCTGCTACGCTTCTTCATGGGTTTGACCGAGAAAGAGATCGCGGCAGAGCTCGGTATCGCGATCAACACGGTCCAGCGGCGCTGGCAAGCCGCCCGCATGTGGCTTTACGGCCAGCTCCGCCAGGACGCGGCTTGAGGGGAGGCATCGCGGGAAAGGGCGTGGGCGACGAATTCCAGAAAGAGCTCCTCGGGCTCCTCGAAGAGGCGCTGGCGCTCGACGTCAAAGAACGTAGCGCTTTTCTCGACGAGCGCTGCGGCCCCCTTGGGGGGGATCGGGGGGGGGAACGCAGCCGCGGTCGTGCGCGGCTACGCCGGGAAGTCGAACGCTTCCTCGCCGCCGAGGGCGCCGAGGACTTCATGGAGGCGCCGGCCTTCAGCGTCGATCCGAACGTCGGCCGCACGATCGGCCCCTACGAGCTCGTCCGCCGGCTCGACCGCGGCGGCATGGGGGCCGTGTACCTGGCGCGTCGCCGGGAGCCGGAGAAGAAAGTCGTCCTGAAGCTCGTCCAACAGGGCCTCGACCATCCGGAGATCCTCCGGCGGTTCCTGAACGAGCGCGAGATTCTGGCGCAGCTCGTCCATCCCCACATCGCCACCCTCCTCGACGGCGGCGCCACTGACGAGGGCGAGCCCTACTTCGTGATGGACTACATCGAGGGCGAACCCATCGACCGCTACTGCGACGAGAGAAGGCTCCCCGGAAGCGAACGGTTACGGCTCTTCCTGAAAGTCTGCGGCGCCGTCGCCTTCGCTCACCAACACCTGGTGGTCCACCGCGACCTCAAGCCCGACAACATTCTGGTCACTCAGGGCGGCGAGCCGAAGCTGCTCGACTTCGGCATCGCCAAGCTCCTCGACGACAGCCTCGCCCGATCCGGCTTGACCGAGGCGGGCCGGGCGCCCATGACGCGGCTCTACGCGAGCCCCGAGCAGATCCGCGGCGACACCGTCGCCACCCCGAGCGACGTCTATTCGCTCGGCGTCGTCCTTTACAAGCTCCTTGCCGGCTCCTGCCCCTACCGCTTCCAGACCGCCGAAGAGCTGAACGAGGCGATCTGTATGCGGGAGCCCGTCGGTCCGAGGCCGTCCCGGGATCCCGACTCGATCGTCTTGAAGGCGCTGCGCAAGGAGCCCGAGCGACGCTACGGCTCGGTGGACGAGCTCGCGAAAGACATCCGGCGTCATCTCGAGGGTTGGCCGGTCGAGGCCCGGGAAGACGACTTCGTCTATCAGTCGCGGAAGTTCCTTCGTCGGCACAAGCTGGCGTTCGGGATTCTGTTCCTGATCCTAGGCTTCGGTTTTTTTTCAGGCTTCCTGTGGCAAGAGGCGGTGCGGGAGCGCGAGCAGGCCGAGCATGAGCGCCAGCGTTCCGAAGCGGCGATCGACTTCCTCAAGTACCTGTTCCGCGACGCCGATCCCGACGCCTCGGAAGGTGAGGAGCTGACGGCCCAGGAGCTGCTCGACCGTGCCAAGGAAAGGCTCTTTGCCGAGCTCGACGGCGATCCTGAGATGCAGATCGGGCTCGCCGGCGCGCTCGCCGAAATCTACCGCAACCTCGGCGCTTTCGACGACTCGCGCCAGCTTATGAAAGAGGCCGTGCAACTGGCGCGAAGTCACTACGCTAAAGACCACACCGAGCTTGCCAAGAGAATCGCCAACCTCGGAGTCTTGCTTTACGACCACGGCGATTACAAGGACGCCGAAGGGCTCTTCCGCGAAGCCCTCGCCATCCAGCACCGCCTGCGCATGGACGTAACCTACAGCTTCCGGATGACGGACAACCTGGCGTCGGTCCTGATGCTCCAGGGTGAATTCGAGGAAGCCGAAAAGCTTTACCTCACCGTCTTTGAAGAACGCAAGAAACGCTACGGCAAGGACGACAAGGACGTCGGCACGAGCCTGCGGAGCCTCGGGACGCTCGAGTACACCCGCGGCGAGCCCGAGCGGGCGGAGGTCCATTTGCGCGAGGCGCTCCGGATCCGTCGCCTACACTATGGGGACGAGCACACCCGGGTGGCCGCGGTCCTCGACCTGCTGGGCCGGGTCGTCGCGGCCCAAGGCCGCCGCGAGGAGGCGCGGACGCTCTACGACGAAGCGCTTCGAATCCGCCGCCGGCGCTACGGCGAAAACGACCATCGCGTCGCCACGACGAAAAAGAACCTCTCGATACTTCTCGCCGCCGACGATCCCGCCGCCGCTGAAGTTCTGGCCCGCGAAGCGCTCGACGTGCTGCGTCGCTTAAAGCCCGGCAGCTGGGAGGTCGCCGACGCCGAAAGCGTCCTCGGGGCTTGTCTCCTCGCCCTTGGCCGCTACGGCGAAGCGGAACCCTACCTCGTCGAAAGCCACGTCGTCCTGACGGCGATCCGGGGCGAAGAGGCCGTCTACAGCCGCGACGCCCTGGACCGCGTCAGAAAACTTTACGAGTTGTGGGGAAAGCCGGAGAAGCTCACCAACGCGAAGCGGTGACCCTCAACACGTAAGGCGCCCCAACGCCGCCGCGATCCTCCACCCGCACGAAATACGAGCCGGGCACCAGGTCCTCGACGATACGAAAGTTGGCCCCTTCGCCCACGTCGTCGGCTGCAAGGCGCCGGCCGTCACCGTCGTAGAGGCCAACGACCGTGTCGGCCTCGCCGAGCGCCTCGACGGCAAGCGTCCACGACGTCTCTTGGGACGAACCGTCGAGGACCAGCTGAAAGGAATCGTCGCTCACCCGCATGGCGCAGAGGAGACGGTCACCGCGGTCGTCGGCCGCGGCCTTCCGGCACAGCTCCCACAGGCTGCTCGGACGCGCCGTGTCGGGATCGATCGTGATCTCGTCGGGATCGATTTCGATGACCTCCTCGTCGGGATCGCCCTTGAAAGCGAACGCCGGTCCCGGGACCGAGATCTCCACTCGGACGATTTCAGCCTCCGGAACCTCCACGGCGTAAACGGCCTCGCTTGCGCCTCCTGAGCGCGGAGTCGCGAGCAAGGCAAGGAAGAGAACGGATCCTGTGAGCTTTGAAACGGACATAGTTCCTCCTTCTCCGGATCGGTTCCGATCCGGGAATTCATGTGTACGTTCGTTGTCAGCTGCTCCGGCTACGAGCTCTCTTGAGAGACGAAGCCGGAGGACTCAGGATCGACCGGTCGGTCCGGGAAGCGAGGCTGGCCGGTCCTCGCTCCCTTCATGAGGGAGTAACGAGGCGGATGGTGGGAATGGTCAGATCGCCTCAGGATTTTCGGCGATACTCGCCGCTACGCCCGCCGCTTTTGTGGTCGAGCTTCAGATCGGTGATGGCCGCCCCGCGCTCGACGGCCTTGACCATGTCGTAGAGCGCGACGGCGGCGCTCGCGCATGCCACCATGGCCTCGATCTCCGCTCCGGTACGGGCCGTGACGACGACCTCGGAGCGGATCTCGACGCCGCCCGGGGCGGGGTGGATCTCGATCTCGACGTGCTCCAGGTTCAAGGTGTGGGCGAGCGGGACGAGCTCGTCGACCCGCTTGGCGGCCTGGATACCGGCGAGCCTGGCGACGGTGACGGCGTCGCCCTTGGGCATCTCGGCGAGCCGCGCGACCGTCTCTTCCGAGAGCAGGACGCGGCACGAGGCACCCGCCGTGCGGCGGGTCACCGGCTTGTCCGAGACGTCGACCATGCGCGCCCGGCCCTCGCCGTCGAGGTGAGAGAAGTTGGATTCCGCCATCGATCACTGTCTCCTGAGATCACAGTCTCTAAGGTATGCTCGCTTCGTTTTCCTACACGATACGCCATGCGGCTCGCCATCGTCATCCCAACGCTCAACGAAGAGCGGACCCTCGGCCTCTCGCTCCCGCGGGCGAAAGCGGCGGCCGAGGAGGTCGTCCTCTCCGACGGCGGCTCCGAGGACCGTACCGTGGAGCTCGGCCGTAGCCTCGGCGCCCGGGTGGTCCTGGGCTCGCCCGGCCGCGGCGTGCAGCTCAACCGCGGCGTCCGGGCCGCCCGGAGCGACGTCCTGCTCTTCCTCCACTCCGACACGCTTCTGCCCGAAGGTGCCCGCCACCTCGTCGAATCGGCGGTCGCGGACGGTGCGGTGGGAGGTGGCTTCCAGATCGTCTACGACGACGAGCGGCCGATCCTGCGGCTCGCGAACCGCCTGATCAACCTGCGCTCGCGGCTGACGGGCTGCCCGCTGGGGGACCAGGCACAGTTTGCGACCCGCGCTGCCTGGGAGGCCCTGGGAGGGTTCAACGACTACCCGATCCTGGAGGACCTCGACTTCATCCGCCGCCTGAAGCGTCACGGCCGGACGGTGATCCTCGACGAGCCGGTGGTCACCTCGGCGCGCCGGATCCTCGGTCAGGGCGTCGTCCGCGGCACGGTGACCAACTACCTGATCTGGGCCCTCTACTTCGCCGGCATGAAGCCCCATCGCCTCGCCCGGCTCTACCGCCACATCCGTTGACCCGGGCCCGGAAAAGAAAAAGCTCCGCAGGCGCTGGGCCGCGGAGCCTTTCAGAGCGTGCAGGCGTTCGAGCCGCTACGAGTTGACGGACTCCTTCAAGCCCTTGCCGGGGCGGAACCGCACGTTCTTGCGTGCCGCAATGGTCATGGGCTGGTTGGTCTTCGGGTTGCGGCCCTGCCGCTCCGCGCTCTCGGTGACCACGAAGGTCCCGAAGCCCGGAAGCTGGACGCGCTCGCCCTGGGCCAGCTGGTCACTGAGGTAGCCGAGGACGGCGTCGAGGGCCTCACCGGCCTGCTTCTTGGTGATCCCTTCTACACTGGATGCTACGTGATCGACGATATCGGCTTTGCCTGCCATCACTCCTCCTTGTTACCTGATTCGGTTTGAGCGACCTCGAAGACAGGAGCGAGTCTTGGCCTAGGGCCGCTCTGGGGTCCCGGTTTTGCGTAAGGCCGCGGATGGATTTACGTGCTAAGCCACTGTGGCCGCTAGCGGGAAAATACGGCATCCGCCCCGGCCTGTCAACAGGAAAAAGCACCTGGAGGACCATCCGGAGGGGGAATCTTGTCCGGGAATCACCCGCTACGCCCCAAGACGTGGACCGTAAAGCCGTCGTGCTCGGCCTCGGGGGGAATCCGCCAGCAGCCGGCGCCGTCGATCCAGCCCTCCAGGGGATAGGGGAGGCGACCCTCCAGCTCGACGAGCCGGAGCTCCGGATGGCCGACCAGAAAAGCGGCCACCACGTCCTCGTTCTCTTCGGGCTCGAGGGAACAGGTGATGGCCACGAGCAGCCCACCCGGGGCGAGAAGAGACGCCGAGCCTTCGAGCAGCCGCAGCGACTGGCGCGTCAAGCGTCCGACCTCGGGCTCGGAGGTGCGCCACTTGAGCTCCGGGTTCTTGCGCAGGGTGCCGGTGCCGGTGCAGGGGAGGTCGAGCATCACCCGGTCGAAGGGGCCGGCAAAGGCGGGCCGCGCCGCGTCGGCCAGGACGATCGGCAGCGGCCGGTCGAGCCGTCGCAGGTTGGCGCGCAGCTGGACGAGGCGCAAAGGGGAGACGTCGGCCAAGAAAAGCCGCACCGAAGGCTCGGTGGCGAGGAGGGTGAAGCTCTTGCCCCCTGGTGCGGCGGCGGCGTCCAAGATCCGCTCTCCCGGCCGCGGCGGCGGCACGAGCGCGGCCGCCTGGCTGGCCTCGTCCTGGAGGTAGAAATCACCTCGCCGATAGCTCGCCGAGTGCAGGGGATTGCCGGAACGCACCACGAGCCCCTGGGGCGAAAGCGCCGACGGTTCCACGATCACTCCCTGGTCGATCAGGCTCTCGGCCAGGATCTCGCGGCCGCCGCGGTCGCGGAAGGCGAGAAGCTGTAGGGCCTTGGGCCGGTTGTTGGCGTCGAGCAGCTTCACGGTCCGCTCGCGTCCCAAGCGCTCGCTCCAGCGCTCGACGAGGAAGTCCGGATGGCTCTTCTCGATCGCCAGGCGGCGCAGGGGGTCCTCCTCCTCGACCGGCCAGGCGTCGAGGCTCGGATTGCGGGCGATGCGCCGCAGTACCGCGTTGGCAAAGCTCGCGCCCCCGCGGTGCGTCTGGCGGCGGGCATGCTCCACCCCCTCGTGGACGGCGGCGTGCGCCGGCACCCGGTCGAGGAAGAGGAGCTGGTAGGTGGCGATCCTGAGCGGTGCCCTGAGCCCCGGCTCGATTTTTTCGAACGGCCGGTGGCTGGCCCGCGAGATCACGTAGTCGATCCGCCGCAGCCAGCGCAGGCTCCCCAGCGCCAGCTCGCGCAGCAGCGGGTGATCGCATTCGTCGAGCTGGGCGAGAGCGCTGTCGAGGAAAACCGACGACGGGGCCAGCGTCTCCAGGGTACGTTCCACCACCCAGGCCGCGGCCACCCGGACGTTGTCGGTGGGTGTGCGCGCCTGCGTGAGGCGCCGCCCGCGGTAAGGCCTCGGGGAGCGGTTCGTCGCGCGGCGTTTCGACATTGCGGGATGCATCGGTCTTCTAGGGCGAGGGAAGCGTCAACCGAAGCGCTCGCCGGCCTGGGCGTGCTCGCCGTTGACGAAGTCGGTTGCCGAAATGGGCTTTTTGCCGGGGCGCTGTACGCGCCGGAGACCGAGGATCGTAGCACCCTCGCTGCCGCAGTGCACGGCCAGACAGTCGCCGAGCATCCCGGCGAGGGTGCCCGGCTCGGCGGGAGTGAGCTCGCCCAAGGTGAGCGGGCGTCCCGCGAGGATCTTGAGCGGCTCCCCACGGAGCCCGCTCGAAAGACCCGGCCACGGCGTGTAGGCACGGAGCCGGTCGTAAATCTCCTGGGCCGAGAGGCGCCAGTCAACGACGGCGTCGGCTTTGCTCAGACGCGGCGCGTGGGTCGCTTGCCGCTCCTCCTGCGGCGTCTCGACCAGCGTCCCTTCCTCCAGGCAGCGAAGCGTCTCGACCATGAGCGCGGCGCCGCGCTCGGCGAGCCGCGGCGCAAGCTCCGCCGCGGTCTCGTCGTCGCCGATCGGAAGCTCCGCTTTGAGCAGCATCGGACCGCTGTCGAGCCCGGCGTCCATCCTCATCGTCGTCACCCCGGTCACCCTCTCACCCGCGGCGATCGCCGCCTGGATCGGCGCGGCACCGCGATAGCGCGGGAGAAGCGAGCCGTGCAGGTTGATACAGCCGCAGCGGGGAAGCTCCAGGAGCGTTCGCCGGAAGATCTGCCCGAAGGCCACCACCACCGCCACGTCGGGAGCGAGGCTTTTGAGCTCCTCGAGGAAGCCGGCCTCGCGGACTTTTTCGGGCTGGCGCACCTCGAGGCCGTGCTCGCGTGCCCACCGCGCCACCGGCGGATCCTGGAGCTTTCGTCCGCGTCCCACCGGCCGCGCCGGCTGAGAGACGACGAGAAGCGGCGGGTTTCCCGTCTCGAGGAGGGCCTGAAGCGTCGAGACGGCGAATTCGGGCGTTCCGAAAAAGATCGTCTTCAACATGATGGGATTCTACGATAATTTTTTACCGGAGGCAAACCTCCACCCGGGGTTAAAACCCCGGGCGGCGGCGGCCCAGCTCTCACTCCTCCGCCCGGGCTTGGTCGACTTCCTCGAAGTAGTCCGGCGGCACGAGGACGTCGCGCGACTTGGCCCCTTTCTGGGTCGGTCCGAGGATCCCGTCGGCCTCGAGCATGTCGACGAGGCGCGCGGCGCGGGAGAAGCCGATGCGCATGCGCCGCTGGAGATAGGAGGCCGAGGCCTGGCGCTCCCGGACGACGAGGCGCGCCGCTTCGTCGAAGAGGACGTCGTCGCCACCTCCGCCGGCACCGTCCTTCAACTTCTCGCCCTGGTCCTTGACGACCTCGGGGTCGAGCTCGGGCTTGCCGCGCTTCTTGAGCCAACGCACCAGCGCCGCCGTCTCCTGCTCGCTGATGTAGGCGCCGTGGAGCCGCAGGGTCCGCGAGGTCCCCGACGGCATGAAAAGCGCGTCGCCCCCGCCGAGGAGCTTCTCCGCCCCCACCTGGTCGAGGATGGTGCGCGAGTCGTGGCTGGTGGCGGTGGCGAAGGAGAGCCGGCAGGGAAAATTGGCCTTGATCGTGCCGGTCAAAACGTCGACCGAGGGCCGCTGGGTGGCGATGATGAGGTGGATCCCCACGGCCCGCGCCATCTGCGCGAGCCGCGCGATCGAGCTTTCGACGTCAGCGGAGGCGACCATCATCAGGTCGGCGAGCTCGTCAATGACGATGACGTAGTAGGGCAGGCGCTTGAAGTCCGCGCCCTGGAGCTCGCTTGAGCCCTCGCCATCCTTCAACGCCAGGCGCTGGCGCTCCCGGGGGTCGCGGATGGCGCGGTTGTAATAGTCGATCGAGCGGACGTGGACCTCGGCCAGGAGACGGTAGCGGCGCTCCATCTCGGCGACCGCCCAGCGCAGCGCGTTGGCGGCTTTCTTGGGCTCGACGACGACCTCGGTCTTCAAATGCGGGATGTCGGCGTAGGCCCCGAGCTCGATGCGCTTCGGGTCGATGAAGATGAACTGGACGTCTTCGCGCGTCGCCTTGTAGAGGATCGAGGTGATCATGCTCTGGAGCCCGACGCTCTTGCCCGCGCCGGTGGCGCCGGCCACGAGGAGGTGGGGCATGGCGGTGAGGTCGGCGTAGTAGGGCCGGCCGTGGATGTCGACGCCGATCGCCATCGTCAGGACCGACGGCGCCTGGACAAAGGATTCTTGCGCCAAAAGGCTGCCGAGGAAGATGGTCGAGCGCTTGGCGTTGGGGACCTCGATCCCCAGGGTCGAGCGTCCCGCCAGCCGGTCGATGCGCACCGACTCGGCCTTCAAGGTCAGGGCGAGGTCGTCCTGGAGGCCGACGATGCGGTTGACCTTGACGCCCGGGGCGGGCTGGAACTCGTAGGTGGTGATGATCGGCCCGGGAGAGACGCCCTCGACGTGACCCTCGACACCGAACTCAAAGGCCGCTTTCCGGATGGCGACGCCGCGGCGCAGGAGCTCCTCCTCGTCGTGCTCGCTGGGGGGCTTCTCGGTGCGCAGGAGGTTGACCGGCGGCAGATCGACCGGAGCGATCTCGCCAGCGGGGAACTCAAGCTTCGCCTGCTTTGGAGCCACCGGCCGTGCCGGCGAAGGCTCGGGCTTGACCTTGCGCACCGAGAAGTGGCCTTCGCCCGGCTTGGCTACGACACGTTTCGGGAGCTCCGGACGCGGCGCCGGGCGCTCCTCGGCGGCGGGCGGCGCGGCCTGGCGGTGCTTCTCGGCCGCCTCGCGTCGCTGGTGCTCGAGGATCCGGCGACGGACGACGACACTCTCACGGTGCTTGTGGCGCCGCACGCGGGCCGCCTTGAAGTGTCCGAGAAACGCTCCCAGGCGAGCCAGAGAGGCTCGCGCGGCACGCAGGAGGTCCCCCAGGGTGGTCTGGGCGGTCAGGATCGCGCCCACCACGAGGAGCGCCGCAAGGACCAGAAACGCGCCGATCGGATGGAGGAGGCCGACGAGCAGACGCACCAGGAGCACCCCGGCGAGGCCGCCCGAATCCAGGTTCACGCCGCGGTAGGCCATGTCACCGGCCACCAGCTGCAGGAGCGCCGGCAGGGCGGCGAGCACCACGGCGAGGCCGGCGGAGCTTTGCTTCCAGTGGCTCTCCTCCTCGGGCGGCCGAAAGCGCCGCCAGGCGAGGACCCCCACCCCTACCGGGACGAGGAACGACACGAGCCCGACCAGGGCGACGAGGATCGCCGAGAGCTGCGCTCCGACCGGACCGATCAGGTTCGCCGTCGGCGCATCTTGCCGGGCGGTGTGATGGAGCACGCTCGGATCCTGAGGATGGAAGCTCACCAGGCTCGCCGCCAGGAAGAGGACGACGAAGGCCAGGAAGACACCGAAGATCTCGTTGCCCTTCTCGGGCGAGATCCCCAGGTGAAAGATCTTGCGGACGCGGGGCGCAGCGGTAGCCATCTCAGCTCGACTCGATCGGTTTGCCTGGGAAAAATCCCCGCATGCACCACTTTGGCCACTTCAACCATCGCTTGAAGTCTGGGGACCTAACCTCCGATCAATTCTAGCAGAAACCGTCCGGAAAACGCCACCCGGCGCCCCCGTTGCGCTAGACTGGCGCGAAGAAACGGCCCGTGTATCGTCATCTGCGACCGCCCCATGGAACGGGAACCGCCCAACGGGGTAGTTTCCGCTCCCCCCCCCGGCCGGGTGTTGGCCGCGGTCGGCGGGGCTCCTACCATAGAGGCGGGCTTCGAAGCGGAGCTCACCGGATCCCAGCGAAGGAGCGATCATGAATGAAGTAGAACCAGGCGCGACGACCACTCGCCGGCGCCTTCTGTCGTGGCTGTCCCGCGGCTTTCTGTCGCTGTGGGGGGTGGGTTTCGCGTGGGTCGTCGGTGCTTTTGTGCGCGCCCCCCACTCGCCGAGCAGGGCGACCAAGCGGGTGATCAAGATCGGGCCCGTCGAGGAGCTGTCGGTGGGACAAGCCAGGCTCGTCCAGCACGGCAAGCTTCCCATCTGGGTCGTGCGCACCGCCGAGGACACCTGGGTGGGCCTCTCCGGGGTGTGCACCCATCTGCACTGTGTCCTGACCTGGGACGCCGAGCAACAGATCCTCGGCTGTCCCTGCCACGTTGGATCCTTCGACTTGAACGGCAACGTGAGAAGCGGTCCGCCGCCGCGGCCGCTCAAGCGGCACCAGGTCGAAACGCAACTGGGGCAGCTCTATGTCCACATCTGAGAACGGCCGCGATTTCCCCCCTCGTTCCCCCCAAGGGGACGGTCTGCTGGAGTGGCTCTCGGCGCGGCTCAACCTGACGGAGGTCTTCTCCGTCCTGACGAGCTTCGGCCTCTTCTACGCCGAGGTCGACAATCGCAAGCCCCTGCGCGAGGCGCTCGCCGAGGTGATGGACCGTCCGTCGCCGTCCTATGCCCGCGGCCTGCGGGTCCTCGGTCTCGTGGTCGTCGTGCTCCTGGCCCTCGAGTTAGTGACCGGGACGCTTCTCGCCTTCTACTACCTTCCGACCCCGGAGAGCGCCCACGCCTCGGTCGGCACGATCATGCGCGACGTGCACTTCGGCTGGCTGGTGCACCAGGTCCACTTCTGGGGGGCCCAGCTCCTGATCGCGGTCCTGATCGTCCGGCTGCTGCGTTTTCTCCTGGCGCGGGTCTTCGAGCCGCCGCGCGAGCTTTTCTGGGTGCTCGCCGCGATGTTGCTCCTCGTCTGCTTTCACATCGACATGACCGGCCGCCTCCTTCCCTGGACGGCCAACGCCTACTGGTCCGGCGTACGGGCCCTGGAGATCGTCCAGTCGGTGCCGATCTACGGCACCGTCGCGGCTTTCGTCCTCGGCTTCGACGAGACTTTTGTCTCCTCCCTGACGCTGATTCGTGCCTACGTGCTGCACGTCGGCGTCCTGCCGGCCGTGGCGCTGGTGCTGATCTACCTGCACTTCTCCACGGTCCGGCGGGTGGGCCTGAGCGGCATCGCCGGCGAGATCCGCTACTCGGGAGGGCAGCTGTTGAAGCGCCACACGGTCAACCTGACGATCCTGCTGGTGGCGGTCCTGGGCGTGCTCGTCTCTCTCGCGATCCTGACGCCAACGACCTACGAGCCCGAGGCCGATCCGTTCGCGACTCTGCCCGGCGTCGGACCGGCATGGTACCTGCTGGCGCCCTTCGGGTTCCTGGAGCTGACCTCCGCGCTCCTGCCCCAGTGGCTGGCGGGCCTGCTCCTCTTCCTCGCCTTCGTGGTCTTCCTCCTGCTGCCGTTCGTCCGCCGCCGGGGGCGGCGCGCCGGTTCCGGAGCCGATCCCATCTCGCTCGTCGTGACCCTGGTGCTGCTGGTGGTCTGGCTCGCTCTGACCTTCTACGGGGCCCAGGTGGTCTGAGGCGAAAGGAGCTGCCGATGAAAGCCTTCCTCCGAGCTTTCCCCAAGACGGCGGGCCTCGCCCTTCTCGTCCTCGTGCCGTCGGCCGGCGCCGCGCGGGCCGAGGAGAAGTGCGGCGTCTGCCATCCGCAACAACGCGTCGCCCACCAGTCGTCGATCCACGCCCGCGAGGAGATCGACTGCACCAGCTGCCACGGCGGCCTCGCCGCCTCGCTCGACGCCGACACGGCCCACGGCGGCTCGTTCCGCGCCCTGAGTGAGCGCCGCGAGGTCTCCTCCTCCTGCGCCGGGTGTCACTCCGACCTGGAGAAGATGCGCCCCTACAACCTGCCGATCGACCAGTGGGCCCTCTACCAGACCTCGGAGCACGGCAAGGCCGTCGAGCGCGGCGAGCTGCGCGCGGCGGTCTGTACCGACTGCCATTCGGTCCACGAGATCCGCGCCGCCGCGGATCCGAAGAGCACGGTCTATGCGCGCAACCTTCCCGGAACCTGCGGCCGCTGCCACGGCGACCACGACCTCATGGAGGACGTGGGGCTCGACCCGGAAGTCGTCACCGAGTACAGCGCCTCGATCCACGGCCGAAGGCTCTTCGAAGAGGGGAGCCTCGCGGCGCCCAACTGCACGAGCTGTCATGGAGTGCACGGGGCGACGCCGCCCGGCTTCAGCGACATCGACAAGATCTGCGGCGCCTGCCACGTCCAGACCCGGCGCGCCTACCTCGACGGTCCGCACGACGACGCCATGGAGGCGGCAGACATCGCCGCCTGCGTCGCCTGCCACTCGAACCACGCCATCCAGCCTCACCGCGCGGAGGAGATCGGCGCGCTCTGCCTCGAATGCCACGAAGAGGGCAGCGTGCAGGTCGACGTCGGCCGGAAGATTCGCGCCCTGATCGACGCCGCGGAGGAGGAGATCGGCGCCGCCGAGTTGGTGGTGGAGCGGGCCGGGAAGGTGCCGCTCGACGTCGAGGACCACCTGGCCCGCCTCGAGGAGGCGAAGACCTACCTCACCGAGGCCCTGCCGCTCGCCCACCGGGTCGAGCTCGCCCCGATCGAGGAGCTGACCCAGCGGGCGCGCGCGCTCGGCGAGGAGGTCCGCCATGAGCTGCTCCCCGAGATGGAGCACGGCGTCGCCTATGTCGGGCTCGCGATCTTCTGGTTCTACCTGGCGATCACCCTCGCCATCCTCCGGAGCTCCAAGCGGCGCCTGAACCGCGAGGCGAGCCAATCATGAAGCTGCCACGGCTGCGACGCCTCTCCCTCCTCGTCTACGCCGGCGCCATGGTGACAGGGCTCGGGGCCGTGTTGACCTTCGGCGTCATGGAGGTCACCTCCACCCCGGGGTTCTGCGGCACCTGCCACGTCATGAACCCCTACTACGAATCGTGGAAGGGCTCGTCGCACAACGAGATCGCCTGTGTCGAATGCCACATCTCCCCGGGCATCCAGGAGAAGCTGAAGAAGAAGTTCGAGGCGGCGTCGATGGTGGCGAGCTACGTCACCGGCACCTACGGCACGAACCCGTGGGCCGAGGTCGACGACGAGGCCTGCCTCGTGTGCCACCAGCGGCGCCTCCTGGCCGGCCAGGAGAAGTTCGGCGACCTCCTCTTCGACCACAAGCCCCACCTGAGACAGCTGCGCCGCGGCAAGCGCTTGAAATGCACCTCGTGCCACTCCCAGATCGTCCAGGGGAGCCACATCGCCGTCACCACGTCGACCTGTATCCTCTGCCACTTCAAGGGCCAGCAGCCCAACCAGGGGACGGCGCGTTGCACCCTTTGCCACCAGACCCCGGAGCACATCGTCGACCCCGAGGGGGTGGGCTTCGACCACTCCGAGGTGAACCGCTACGGCATGGAGTGCCAGTCGTGCCACATCCCGGCCCGGCCCGGCGAGGGTCGGGTACCGGAGGAGCGCTGCCTGGTCTGCCACAACCAACAGGAACGCCTGGAGAAGTTTGGCGATTCCAAGCTCCTGCACGACAACCACGTCACCGCCCACAAGGTGGAGTGCACCAACTGCCACCTCGAGATCGAGCACGTGGTGCCGCGGCCCTCGCCGTGGCGCGAGGACGGCGGCACGGCGGCCCCCGCTCCTCACGTGGAGGTTGCCCAGGGCGGCTGTAACGCGTGCCACGACGCCCGTCACTCGCCGCAGCGGACCCTCTACGCCGGGCTCGGTGGCAAGGACGTCGAGCCCCAATCCGACGTCATGTACCAGGCCGGGGTGCGCTGCGAGGGCTGCCACATCGACCACACCGGCCGTAGCGCGACCGCCAAGGCCGGCGAGGTCTCGTGCATGAGCTGCCACGGCCCGGGGTACCGAAAGATCTTCATCCTGTGGAGCGACACGCTCGCCGAGCGCGGCGGCGCCCTACGCCGCCAGCTCGACGCCTCGGCGCCGCTTCTCGACCGCCAGGGCGAGCCGTTCCGAAACGCCGCCGCCAACCTCGAGCTCGTCGAGCGCGGCCGGGGCGTGCACAACTTCGCCTACAGCCTGGCGCTGCTCGACGCCTCGCACCGCCAGCTCAACGACGCCCGCAAGGCGGGCGGCCTGGGGGAGGTCGAGATTCCCTGGGCGACGGCGCCCTTCGCCTCCGACTGCCTGAATTGTCACATGGGCGTCGAAGCGCAACGTGGCCGTGTCTTCGGCCGTGCCTTCTCCCACCAGCCCCACGTCGTCCGACAGGGGCTCGACTGCCTCACCTGCCACAGGACGCACGACGAGCGCGACAGCGGCCTCGGGCCGCTCAAGCTCGCCGCGGCCGACTGCGGCTCCTGCCACCACGGCGAAGCGGCGGCGAGCGACTGCCGCGGCTGTCACTCGGGGGTCTTCCAGCGCACCTTCAAGACCGAGAGCGGCGAGTTCGCCCACTCGTTTCACGTCGGTGAGATGGAGATCGCCTGCGAGGACTGCCACGGCGCGCCGCCGGCGGTTTCGGCAAGAGCCGACCGCAACCTCTGCGCCGACTGCCACTAAAGATATCGGGGCGCACACCGTGCGCCCCGATTCGGCGGTCTCCTCCGGAGACCGCCGCCCTCCATTCCCGGTTCAGGCCGCCTCTTCAGGCTCCGCGAGCGGCCGCGCGCTCTCCCACGGCGGCAGGACCTTCACCAGGACGTAGAGGATCGCAAACGGCAGCAGCAAGAGGAAGATCGACATGAAAAGCCCCTCCATGCCGCCGAGCCCGATCCTGAAGACCGTCAGGCCCCGCAGGCTCTTCGAAAAAAGCTGTCCGCCAATGACGACGTTCCAGCGCGTCGAGAAGATGCCGACCTGGACGAGGATCGCCGACAG
This sequence comes from uncultured bacterium, assembly GCA_965371445.1. Classification (GTDB taxonomy): domain Bacteria; phylum Acidobacteriota; class Thermoanaerobaculia; order Multivoradales; family J023; genus DASWIG01. The sequence continues at coordinate 26,600 of CBDUYN010000110.1, forward strand.
GACGTAGACGACGCGCTTGAGCTCCTCCGGCAGCTTCGAAAAGCGCGAGTAGGCGAGCAGCACCATCGGACCGATCGTGCCGAGCAGGATCTGGACGATCGTCAGGCTGATGAAGAGCTTGCTGAAGATGAGCTCCGAGAGGATCTTGATCGACTCCTCCGACTCGTAGAGGCGATGGATGAAATCAAGCGTCTCGAGCGAGAAGTCGACCATCAATGCGTAGAGCAGAAGCGCCGCCAACTGGTCGAGGCAGTCCATCTTGGGCGTCTCGCGACGCACCAGCGACGTGACGTAGTAGAGCAGCAGGACCAGCGCGATGCCGGAGACGATCGCCGAGAAGAGAAACACCACCGGTATCAGGACGCTTGACCACCACGGGTTGGCCTTCACCGATCCGAAGATGAAGCCAACGTAGCCGTGGAGGATGAAGGCCGACGGGATGCCGACGAGCGTGATGGCGTAGACCGCCTTTGCGTCGAACCGCAGCGACTCCTTCGAAAGGCTCCGCGAGCCGAGCGAGATCAGGTAGTGGACGAGCTTTTTCACCCCCCTCTCCTGCCGGCTCCAGCGGACGATGTCGGCCCGGTACTCGAACCAGATCTCCAACAGCAGCACGAGCATCAGGTACCAGGCGTAGACGAAGCCGAACATCGCCATCGCCGATTGCAGGTGCGGGGTCAGAAAGATCTGGATGGAGCGCTCCGGGTGGCCGAGGTGGGCGAGGAGCGGCAAGGGTGCCACGAGCAGAAAGGCGAGCGCCGCCAGGAGCGCCAGCCGGTAGGTCGGCATCAGCTCCTTCATCTTGAAAACCTTGGCGAGAGAAGCCAGGATGAAGGCTCCTGCCACGAGCCCCGTGACGTAGGGATAGACGACGATTAAAAGGCCCCAATGAAGATGAACCTCGTTGGGGTAGATGAAACCAGTCACCTGGTTCATGATCTCCTGAAAGTGCTCGTTCACAGCTACCTCACCTCCCTGTCCATTTCGGTGTAGAAGACTTTTGGCTCGGTGTTGAGATGAGGTTTCAAGACCTGGATCGGTTTCATCCGCATCATCCGCCGCAGGGGAGAGGCCGGTGCATCGATCTCGCCGAAGACTCGCGCTTGAGTCGGGCACACCTCGACACAGGCCGGCAGCAGGCCACGGCGGATCCGGTGGTAGCAGAAGCTACACTTGTCGGCGGTCTTGGTTTCCGGATGCATGTAGCGCGCGCCGTAGGGACAGGCCTGGATGCAATAGCTGCAGCCGATGCAGTACTCGGCGTCGACCAGCACCACCCCGTCCTCGGTCTTAAAAGTCGCTCCCACCGGGCACACCTGGACGCAGGGCGGCTCGTCGCAGTGGTTGCAGAGCTTGGGCACGAAGAAAGAGCGCATGACACGGGCGTCCTCGTCGAGCGGCGGAAAGCCCTTGATGCCGCCCTCGGGGCTGTCGACGGTGGCCTCGCCCTCGGCGTCGACCGTGTAGCGCTCCACCCAGGTCCGAAAGTAGACGGGCTCGCGGGGCACGTCGTTCTCGGTCTTGCACGCCTCGACGCAGCGGCCGCAGCCGATGCACTTGTCGATCTGGATGCCCATGCCGTAGTAGTGCTCGCCCGCGTCGTAGCTCCCGTCGCCGTTTTGTGCCAAAGCCTTCAAAGGCCCGCAAAAGCTGAGCAGAAGCGCCGAGCAGGGAAGCTTCATCAACTCGAGGACTTCTCGTCGGTCGTAGTCTTTCGCCATCTCCTAGACCTCCGGATGGTGTGGATAGTGGCACTGCCAGCACAGGTAGGTACCGCCGTGGGCGCCAAGGTCGACGCGCGGGATCTCCGGCGGGCTCGCCGCGCCGCGGTCGTGGCAGGTGCCGCAGAACTGATTCTCCACGGGTTTCTTGGGGAGATGGGCCCGTGGATTCTCCCGGTGCTCCGGAGCCGCCTCGTGACAGGTCTGGCAATCGAGCGGGGCGTGGTGCGAGACGGCTTTTGTCCGGGCGATCTGGGCGTGGCAGGCGGTGCAGAGCTCGGGCGTCTGTGGCGGCCTCGGATCGTGCGGATCGTGACACTCGATACACGCCTTCACGGGGTTGTGAAGGCGTTCGATGATCTGCGGGAAGCCCGTCGGCCTCGACTCCAGATAGCTGTGACAGTAGAGACAGACCTCGCCCCGCTTGCGCGGCACGACCGGCAAGAGGGCGTCCGGCTCCTCGGCGTGGGCGAGGCCGGGGCCGTGGCAGACCTCACAGGAGAGCGTGCGGTGGTAGGAACGGCGCTTGGCCTCGCCCTCGCCGTCGTGACACTCCACACAGAGCTGCCAGCCCGCGTACTTCACCGGAAGGGCGGCGGCCGTGTCGATGGCGGTGGCGCGGAAGTGTCCGAGCTCGCCGAACGACTCCGGAACCCACTTGACCCTGGCCGTGACGAGCCCCGCTCCGAGGAGGATGAACACCACCGCCAGACGGAGGACTTGATCTGGAATCTTCCAGATTTTCAAGGATCACCTCGGATCTGGTCCAAAGACGGCCAGCACCCAAGACAGTGCCTTGCCATCGGTTCAACGCAGATGCCGAAGACAGCAGCTACCCCCGCGGAAGAGTCACTTCCACCCGCCATCGACGGCGGCTGAAGATCTCGCCGCAAGTCCTTGCAGCGACACCTTTTCGTAGCTTGGCTACGCTACACGAACCCTGGGACCGGGAAACTACCCGTTCGGGTAGTCTTGCGGCCCGCGCCGCGACGCACGACCCCCTCTGGCGGGCCCTGCAAGAGATCTTGCACCTGTCCAAATCTTTTGACATTTCGCCGGAGCCGCTCCCAGAGCGGCTCCGCAGGGCGTCGCGAGGTCCCTGAGGGCGTTCGGGCGCAAAATCGCTGGACTCGCCCGGTGCTCCGCACAAAACCGCTCATCGCCGGATAAGCCTTTCTTTTCAACGACTTCGGGCAATTCGTCCGAAGTTGGCACGGACTTTGATCTAAGGGCTGGCATGGAACAACCCGGAAAGGAGGTGCGATCCAAGGAGCCCAGATCAAACGACAACGGATGGAACCGGCCGTCCTCTCGTTCAAGGGGGGACGGCCACACCGAAACACGAACGAAACCAGACAACGAAACACGAATCAAGAAAGGAACTACCATGAAAGCTCACAAGAACCTGATCGCCGCCGCTCTTCTCGCCGCCTTGACCGCCATCGCCCTGCCGGCGCTCGCCGCCGACGGTGTCGTCAACGTCAACAAAGCCAGCGAGACGGAGCTGGCGCTCCTGCCGCGGATCGGTCCGGCGCTCGCGGCGCGCATCGTCGACTTCCGGGAGGAGAACGGGGAGCTCAAGTCGACCGAGGACCTGATGCTGGTCTCGGGCATCGGCGAGAAGACCTACGAGCTCTTGCGGCATTGGGTCGTGATCTCGGGCGAGACCACCCTGACCAGCAAGGTCAACCTCGCCCTCGCCCGCGAGCGGGCCGCCGAGAGCGAAGAGGCGTCGGAAAAAAAGGACGGCGAGCAGTAGGCCGCGAAGAGGTCCGGGGAGGGGCCTGCTGGGGCCGGCCCCTCCCTTCATCTTCGAGCCTTCCAAGCCAGGGAGAGAACCGATGAAGAAGACCAACGCAACCTTCCGCTGTCCCCTTGCGTGCGGCGGTTGGACCCTGATCGAAATCCTCGCGGTGATGGCGATCCTCGCCATCGTCTCGGCGCTCACGGTGCCGGCGCTCCTCGACCTGGCGGGCAACTTGCGCCTGCGCGTCGCGGCGCAGCGCGTCGCCGGGACTCTGCGTGCCGCCCGCTCCTACGCCGTGCGCCACAACGCCAAGGTGGCGGTCAAGTTCCACACCGAGGACGATCCCACGACCTTCGCGCTCTACCGCGACGGGGACCGCGACGGCGTCCGCAACACCGACATCCTCGACGGCACCGATCCCGAGGTGTGGCCGAGACGGCGTCTCAACTACCTGCCCGGCGACGTCCGGATCGGCTTTCCACCCGGCCGCCCGCCCCGTCATCCCGGCAACCCCCGCCGGAGGATGACCCGGCTCGACGACCCGGTCCGCTTCAACCGCTCGGACCTCGCGTCCTTCAGCCCGATCGGCACCGCCACCCCGGGATCGATCTACCTGACCGACGCCCGGCACCGGCTGGCGGCGGTGCGCGTCAACAACGTCTCGGGCAAGGTCACCGTCCTCGTCTACGACCAGGAGAAGGACGCCTGGCGGCGTTGAGACCGGCGGAGTGGCCCTCGAGGCGGAGACCGAACGTCTGCGCTCCGGAACGAAATGAGGCGTTGACTTCTCCGAAAACGGTCTCTATGATGGGGCGCCTCCGGCGCGGGGGAGGTTAGCTCAGGGGTCAGAGCACCTGCCTTACACGCAGGGGGTCGCGGGTTCAAATCCCCCACCTCCCACCAAGAAGCCGGGCTTCTCGGGAGACGCCGAGAGAAGAGAAGACCATGCGGGGTCGTAGTTCAGCTGGTTAGAACGCCGGCCTGTCACGCCGGAGGTCGCGGGTTCGAATCCCGTCGACCCCGCCAATTCCCACAGGACCATTACCGTCTTCGCGACCATCACCGCCACCGGGCGGACCCGTCGGGCCGAGCCGGTGGTTTTTCCTCTGCCCTGACCGGAGCCAAGCCAATGCGCGAAAAGATCAAGCTCGTCTCTTCCGCCGGGACCGGCTACTTCTACACCACGACGAAGAACAAGAAGCTCTCGACCGAGAAGCTGCGCTTGAAGAAGTACGATCCCAAGGTCCGCAAGCACGTCGAGTTCGTCGAGGAAAAGCTCCACTAGCCTCCTTGGCGCCCGCATCGGGCCCCACCGGGCTACGCAACTCCGAAGGTAGCGATGGACCATCCTCCCGAGAGCGTCCGTAGCTCGCCCCTGCTGCTCCTCGGCGCCACCGTCCTCACCCTGAACGACGAGGCGGAGGTGCTCCGCGACGTCGAGGTCTTGGTCGACCACGGACGCATCCGTGCCGTCGGCCGGGCGATCACCGGCGCTCCCGGTACCCGCTTCGTCGACTTGACGGGCCACGTCCTCCTGCCGGGGCTGGTGCAGGGTCACGTCCACCTGGGGCAGACGTTTTTCCGCGGCCTGGCGGAGAACCGCCGCCTCCTCGCCTGGCTTCGCGAGCGCATCTGGCCCCTGGAGGCCGCCCACGACGACGAGAGCGCGTACGCCTGTGGGCTCCTCGGGGCCGCCGAGTGCCTGCTTTCCGGCACCACGACGATCCAGGACATCGGCATCGGACCCGGCATCCGCGGCCTCCTCGAAGCCATCCGCGACTCCCGCCTGCGGGCTCTCGCCGGCAAGTGCCTGATGGATTCGGGCGCCGGGCTCCCGGAGCGCCTCGCCGAGGACACCGAGGCGACTCTGGCCGAGGCCGAGGCCCTGGGCGACGAGATCGACGGCCTTGCCGGCAGCAGGCTGCGCTACGTCCTCAACCCGCGGTTCATCCTGTCCTGCTCCGACGAGCTGTGGCGCGGCGTGCGCGAGCTCGCCGAACGCCACTCGTGGCCGGTTCACACCCACGCCCTCGAACAGGAGGAGGAGACCCTGCTGGTACGCTCCGAGAAGGGCGGACGCGACGAGATCGAGTACTTCGACGAGGCCGGTATCCTGCAGACGGACCTGCGCATCGCGCACGGCATCTGGCTCGAAGAGCGGCACCGGGCACAGCTCGCCAGGTCGCGTTTCTCGGTCGTCCATTGCCCGAGCTCGAACCTGAAGCTCGGCTCGGGTCTCGCCGACGTCGTGGGGCTACGGCGAGCCGGCATCCCGGTGGGTCTGGGCTGCGACGGTGCCGCCTGCGCGAACCACCTCGACGCTTTCGAGGAGCTACGCCTGGCGGCGCTCGTCCAGAGCCTCAAGAACGGACCCGAGAGCTTTTCGGGGCTCGACGCCCTGCGCCTGGCGACAAGTGAAGGCGCGCGGGCGATCGGCCTGGCCGAAGAGGTCGGCTCGATCGAGGTCGGCAAGCGCGCGGACCTCGTGGCGCTCTCGCTCGACAATCCCGACCTCTGGAGCTCGCCGGCTGTCGACCCCCACGATCTCGTCGCCTGGAGCGCGTCGCGTGCCCACGTGCGCCACGTCTTCGTCAACGGCGAGCACCTGGTCGAGGACGGCCGTTTGACCCACCTCGACCTCGCCAAGATCCGCGTCGACGCGGATCGCGCCTGCCGCGCGCTCGTCGAGCGTTCGGGCCTTTCTCTTTGACCTGTCAGCTCGAACGAGGACCGCCGCGTTTCCCCGAAGTGGCGGCCTGCCGAAGTGGCGGAGAGGCTGCCGCCCTCGTTGCGCAGGGAGGCGAGCAAAAAGGTCGTCGCCACGGCGGCAAGAAGAAGAAGCCGGGGACCTCTCTGGAATTCGGCCCGAGCTCGGAGTTGCAGCCGGAGATCTCCCTGAAATCTGGCCTGAGCTCGGATTTGATGCCGGGGACCTCCCTGGAATCCGGCCCGAGCTTGGATTTGCCGCCGGAGACCTCCCTGAAATCCGACCCGAGGTAATCCGACGCCCCGCTCCGGATGGTGGCCGCCGAAGTCGGCCCCCTGAGGTGCCGAGCGTCGTCGCCCGGAAAGCCCTCTTCGTCGGTGTGCCCGACGGTGGTGGAGTCCTGCTGGGCAGTCTCCAAAGGGCCTCTCAGCGGCTGAAATTTGGCGTAACCCGCTGAAAACAAGGAGCTTGTGAAACGGGTGGCAGTACCGAAAGGGCAGCGATCACCGGAGAGGTCTCGTCTCGGACCAGAGCGCAACATGCAGGGTCCAGCATCCAGTCGGGAACAGCCAAGCGGCTTCAGCCAGTTCCCGAAACTGCTGATTGTGGTAACTGACGCAGTTGCAGTC
>CBDUYN010000111.1:0-32691 GCA_965371445.1 uncultured bacterium
CGCGTCATGGAGGACCGCCGTGCCGCAACGAACGACACGGCCAGACTCGCGAAGTGCCTGGCACTTCGCGGCGACGGCACTTCGCGGCGACGGCACTTCGCGGCGACGGGCCTCGCCGTCGTCGGCTGGCCGGCTGGCGTTGCTCGGGCTGCAAAGAGCGTTCCGGCCGGGCCGGGTGGCGTTCCTCCGGCTGCAAAGAGGTCTCGGGTCGGACCAAGGTACTTCTGAGAGGGTGGAACCCTAGGGGGGAGAACCCTAGGGGGGGAGACCCCGGTTGAGCGACTCTTCGCTCCCTCAGTCATCGCGGCACGAGGGTCGTCGACACCACTCCGCGGTGCCTCGTGACCTCCTGGAAGTAGCCCATCCACCGCCGGCGGTAGCGGTCGAGTTGGATCACCGACTTGGGCGAGACCTCCTGTCCCGCCATGCTCACCAGGACGAAAGCCGTCCGAAAGCTCTTGGGAGCCGTGACGGCCGTCGGCCGGCGCGGCCCCTCGACGGCGAGGATGTCCTCGAGCGAGACGTCCACCCGGCGTCCGCCTAGCGTCACACCGACGACCGGGAGCTGGAACCGCTGCGCTCCCCCGTCGTCCGGATCGGCGATGTAGAAGAAATCGTCCACGTTGCCCCGCGACCTCAGGCCCATCAGGTAAAGGTCGACGGGACTGTAGCGGGTATGGGCTTCGGAGGTGGTGGTAAAGGTCCCGTCACCGTTGTCGGTCCAACCGTTGCCGTGCATCAGGGAACCCTGTGAGCTCGCGTAGAAGCTCCAGTGCCCGCCGCGCATTCCGGTCAGGATCTCGGAGCTCTCCTCGCCATTTTCGTCCTGGAAGTGGACAAAGGTCAGCCAGCGATGGCCGAACTCATGGCCCAGCACCGTCATGGTCGACGCCGTGGTCAGGAAGATCTCGTCGGGATCCCGGGGAAATTTGGCAAGAGCCCCCATCTCCACGTAGCTCTCCAGCTTCTCGCCTCCCGGGATGAGCGAGGTGTGGTCGAAGCTCTCCCGGCCGATACCCCGGATGTCGTTTTGCACGCCCACCGAGAAGGCGAATCCGCCGATGTCGATGCGGAAGTCGAGCCAAAGACCGACGTGTAGCGGTCGGCGAAATGCTCGAAGAAGCGCTGGACGACGCTCAACTCGTCGACCTCGGGCTCTCCGGTGAACTGTTCGGCGATGATGCCGCGCCGCGCCGCGACCGGGAGCTCGGCTGTGTAGTCGACGAGGTGAAGCTGTGGCTCGTCGGGGGGCGCCACGCCGACGATCAGTCGGATGGCACCGACGTTGCGGTAGACGCAAGTCACCCGGCCATTGGCAAAGAGCGTCACCTGGAAGGTGTTGAGCAACATCTTCATGAGGGATCTCCCGGAGCCCATCCGGCAAGAGTGGGTGTGGACCCAGCGTTTCTGGCCGCGGTTTCTCGACACGACTATCCCTAAGTAGTTTAGAGTCCCACCGGCGTCAATTTGTTTAGCCCCTCCGGCCAGAGGATCGAGGAGTCCCCCCCTTGAGGGAGGCTACCATGGCCTCACACGATAGCGAGTACACCAGCTCGCGCAGAGTCAGCAGGGGGCGGCGGCCGGTGGTGGTCAGCCGGCTGAATTGTGTCAGACCGATGATCCAGCACCGCCGGTGGTTTGGGGTTTTGGACCTGTTTCCGGATCCGATTCGGTACGGCACGGCCGTTCCTGCGGCATCGCCCGATTGCGCGCCGTTTCTTCTCTCGGTTCGGTGTCGCGTCCGTCAGGATCCGCACCAGCCACCCATCAGGTTCAAGGCAACGACCGCGGCAAGGGTAGGCGGCATCGCCATTCCCCAACCCTGCAGGGGTTGTATATCCAACCTTTCGGGCAGCTGGGCGCCGTCAATCCCACACATACCGTTCGTCATACTCGGCATCGCACTCCTTCAAAAGCCGCCGGAATTCATCTTTGAAGCTCTCATGCCGATGATGCTTCTCCTGTGTGGCCTTGTAGCGCCGGAGCTCTGAAATACGACTTGGCTCGGTCGAGACCGCGCCGTACCCTGCCTGCCAGTGAAAGTCGTCAAGGGGTCGATCTTTGCCCTTGATCCATATCGACGAATCCTTGTTGAGGCCCTTGAGAAGGTCCGCGGTCGTGATCGTTCTTCCGAACCGACAGAGGATGTGGACGTGATCCTCTACTCCTCCGACGATCAAGAGGGTGACTTCAGGTTCCGGAAAGTGCCGCCAAGGTATGCGTGCAGCTCGTTCCGAAGCGCGCGATCGCGCAAGAAGGGGACGCGATCCTTCGTGGAGAACACGATGTGGAAGTAGGTCTCAGCAAGGGATTGAGGCATGGCGATTCAACCCTTTCAGGGTTGGGGATGTGGCTGCATCTCTTCCCAGGGTGGCGCTTCGCTTACCCTGGGCTTCAATATAAAACCCCTTCAGGGTTTGGGAACAGACCCTACGGGTCTGTGCGTACGTCTCATGGTCATTCGGTCTCGGTTTCTTCGTTCTTCGTTCTTCGTTCTTCGGACGCATATCTCCCGAGAATGCCCAGGATCCTCTCCTTCCAGGGCGCCAAGGCCCCAAATTCGCCGTTGGCAGGACGCTCCGGGCCTCCGGAGCGGCGATCGACGCCAGGCGACGACGACAGGAGCCGGGCGCGCGGGACCGGCGGAACGCGCCCCTTCGCCGCGCTTTTGGGGGTTCCCTCAGATGGCGGCGAAGCGTTCGCCGCGCTTTTTTCCGTGCGGCACCGCGCGGCGAAGCGTTCGGGCCGCTCCGTTGAGAGGCGCCTCTTCGCGGCGAAGACTTCGCCGCGCTTTTGGGGACCTCAGAAGTCGCGGCGAAGCCTTCGCCACGCTCTTTCGCAGTGCACCTGTTCGGCGAGGACGCTTCGCCGCGCTTTGGGGGCATTCGAGGGTGCCGGAGAAGCGTCCGCCGCGCTCGCATCGACGTCGTCGACGCGCGGCGGTCGCGCCGGCCTGACCAATTCTCGCGAGAGCCGGCCGTCTGACGGCGCTTCGCGGATTTGCGCTGCCGCGAATCGGGGGTCCTGCGGCCGTTGTCGGATCAAGGAATAGCCAGACCGGCCGGCGGCCGCGAAGCCGGCAATTCGAGTTGGGCCGATTCCGGATTCGGCGACCGGCCGCGGATTTCGGACCCGCCAGGTCCCGTGGCCGCGAAGGGTCAATCTTTGCGAGGTTTGCCGAGTGGTTTGGATTCGGGCCGGGCCGGATTTCCGGAACGCCGAAACGCGGCCCACCGGCCGGGGCCAGAGGATTCCCGGCGTTGACGGCCCTACAGAAGACAAGGGCAAGGTGAGCCACGCCAAGGGTCTTGGTAGCTTCGGCGTGCCATGGAGCGGCCTTCGTCCCCTTGCCCTTGCCACCCCGGAGGCGAACACCCTCCCCACGGCTCCGATTCTGTTGTAAGGTTCGGGCTCAAGCCCGGACGCCGACACCATGCCCGACGCCCCCCACCCCCTCCAGCGCCGCCTGAACGCCGAACGCCTCGTCCGCCGCCGCCGCGCCGACGAGCACCAGCGCTACGCCGCCTCCCAGCGGCGTGGACGCATCGACCCCAACCCGCACCAGATCGACGCCGTCATCTTCGCGCTGCGCCGGATCCCCGAGGGCGGCTGCATCCTCGCCGACGAGGTCGGGCTCGGCAAGACCATCGAGGCCGGGCTCGTCATCGCGCAGCTCCTCGCCGAAGGAGCCCGGCGAGTGCTTCTCATCGTCCCCAAGCCGCTCCTTGGACAGTGGCAGAACGAGCTCTACACCCTCTTCGGCATGGAGGCCCGCGAAAGCGGCGCCGACGCCGCCTCCTTCGCCGGCGACGGCGTCTTCCTGGTCGGCCGCGAGGTCGCCGGGAGCGTCCGCGGCTCGGATCTCGTGAAAGAGGCCGAGCCCTTCGACCTCTGCGTCATCGACGAGGCCCACGAGATTTTCGCCAACATCTACCGCCGCTACGACCGCGGTGGCAGCTACAAGGACGACTCCGACTTCGCCGCTACCGCCCACCGTGTGCGCAGCTTCCTCGGACGCACCCCCGTCCTGCTGCTTACCGCGACGCCCATCCAGAACAACCTGACCGAGCTCTGGGGCCTCGCCCAGTACGTTGAGCCCACTGGCACGCTACTCGGCAACCTCAGCACCTTCCGCCAGGTCTTCATCGCCGGCGAGGACCGCAAGCTCGTCCCGGGGCAGACCGAGGAGCTGCGGCACCGGATCGCCACGATCTGCCAGCGGACGCTGCGCCGTCAGGCCCAGGAGTTCTTGGAGCGTCCCTTCGTCGGTCGCCGGACGCAGCTCTTCGAATACCGCATGAGCCCCCAGGAGAGGAGCCTCTACGACGACGTCACGGCCTATCTCCTCGAGCCCGAGCTCTGCGCGTTTCGTGGCAAGCAGCGCCGTTTGCTGCTGATCGGCTTTCACCGCCGTATGGCTTCGTCGATCCCGGCGCTCGCGGCGAGCCTCGAAAAAGTCGCCGAGCGCCTCCGCGCCCAACTGGCCGGCGCCGCCGACGCGCACGTGAGTGTCCGCGACGTGGCCCTCGACCTGGAGGACGAAGAGCTCGAGGAGGCGGCCGAGGCCGAGGCCGCCGAGCGCAGCGACCCGGTCCCGGAAAGGGTCGACAAGGAACGCGTCAGCCGCGAGCTCAGCCGCGTCGAACGCTTCATCCGCAGCGCCAACGAGCTGCCGGGCGACAGCAAGGCGCGGAAGCTTTTAGAAGTCGTGAAGCTGGTGCGCGAACGCGGCGAGCGCGGCGAAGGCAACGGTAAAGTCGTCGTCTTCACGGAGTCGCTTACCACCCAGAGCTACCTGGAGAGGATCCTGGTGGAGAAAGGCCGGCTCGCCCCGGAGGAGGTGACCCTCTTCCGCGGCCAGAACACCTCGGCCCGGGCCCTCGAAGCCCTGAAGCGCTGGCAGGAGGAAGTTGCCGACGCGCTGCCCGTCGACAGCCGTCCGAGCCGCGAGCTGGCGATTCGCCTCGCCCTCGTCCACGAGTTCAAGACGCGCTCGCGGGTCTTCATCTCCACCGAGGCGGGGGCCAAGGGGTTGAACCTCCAGTTCTGCGACACGCTCGTCAACTACGACCTGCCCTGGAACCCGCAGCGCATCGAGCAGCGGATCGGACGCTGCCACCGTTACGGCCAGACGCACGACGTCACCGTCGTCAACTTCCTCGCCAAGGACAACGAGGCGCAGCGGCTGACCTTCGAGATCCTGAGCCAGAAGCTCGATCTCTTCGGCAAGGTCCTCGAAGCGTCCGACCACGTCCTCTACGAGCCGCGGACCCTTGCCCCGGAGCCGCTGGCGAGCGCGTTCGACTTCGAGAAAAACCTGCGCAAGATCTACAACACCGCCCGGACGATCCAGGCGGTCGAGGAGGACCTGCGCGACCTGCGTGCCACGATGGAGGCCAAGCGCGAAGCCTACGAAGAGAGCATGCGGCGCACGGCCGAGCTCATCGAGACCCGCTTCGACGAGAACGTCAAGCAGGTCTTCCGGCGGCTGCGCGAAGACCTCCGGGCGAGCCTCAAGCAGCTCGACCGCGACGTCGCGGCGCTTGTGACCGGCTACCTGGACGCCGCCGGCGCCTCCTACGAGAGGAGCGAAGAAGCGGACCGTGTCGTCCTCGCCGTCAAGCCCTCGTCCGTGCTCCCGGAGGGGCTGCGCGACGGGATGCGTGTCGTCGCGGGACACTCCCGCGACCTGGAAGACGCCGAGCCGCTCCACCTTTCCCACGGCCTGGTACGCGAGGCCGTCGACGAGGCCCGCCGCGCTTCCGACGCCACGCGCACCGTCCGCTTCCGCGAGCTTCCGGCGGCCCTCGAGGAGTACCGCGGCCGGCGTGGACGGCTCATCCTGACCAAGATCACCTACAGCGGCTTCGAATGTGTGGACCACCTGCGATTGATCGCCCTCGTCGAAGACGTGGACGCCCTGCTCGACGACGAGGACACGGAGGCCCTCCTCAAGCTACCCATGGAGGACGCGCCACCCCTCGCCGAGCCCCTCGCCGTCACCGAAGAGGACGTCGAGGAAGCCGTCGACGAGGTCGTCTTCCTCGATCAGACACGGGTGACCGAACAGGAGCAGGAGCGCTTCGAGCGCATGATCGAGCAGATCGAGCGCTACGTCGACGACCAGGTCCTGGTGATGCGCCGTGAGCGCAAGGGTGTCGAGGCGCAGCTGGAAAAAGCGCGCAAGAAGCGCGAAGCCGCCGTCGGCGCCGACGCCCGCAACCGGGCCGAGGCCGAGCTCGAACGCCTCCAGGCCCGCCTCGACGAGCTCGACGCCGAGATCGCACGCCTCCAGGCCCGCGACGACGAGGAATACGAGAAGTGGCGCCGCGTCGCCCACGAACGGCGCTACGTCGCCCCCACGGTGGAACGCCTCTTCGACGTCGAGGTGGTGCTGGGATGAGGAGGACGGCGTGGCGTTGAAGATCCTCCACACGGCCGACTGGCACCTCGGCCTGCGCTACCGCGCCTTCGACAAGGAGGACGAGCGCAAGCTCACCCGTGCCCGCCTCGACGTCGTCGAGCGGATCTTCGACTGTGCCGAACGCTGGGGGGTGCAGGCGGTGCTCTGTGCCGGCGACCTTTTTGACGATGCGTATCCCGACAAAGAATGGTGGCAGGGCCTGGCCGACGCCCTCACCAGCCGCGACTGGAAGGAACGGCCCGTCTTCCTCCTGCCCGGCAACCACGACCCGCTCATCCCGGGCTCGGTCTACGCGCCGGAGCACCCGTTCCGCAAGGCCCTGCCCGACTGGGCCCACGTCGTCGACCGCGAGGGCTACGTCTACGAGCTGGGGCCGAAGGCGGTCCTCTACGCGTCGTGCTGCCGTTCGCGGGCGGGTCAGAGGGACCCGGCGCTGGAGCTCCCGAAACGCGAGAACGGCGACGAGCGTTTCCGCATCGGCATGGTCCACGGCCAGACGTTCCACTTCGAGGGCCTACAAACGAACTTCCCGATCGCCCTCGACGCGGCCGAGCGCCGCGGGCTCGACTACCTGGCGATCGGCGACACCCACGGCTTCCAGGACACGACGCCCGACGCTCCGGTCCCGACGCTCTATCCCGGCGCCCCCGAGCAGACGAAGTTCAACGAGGAAGACGCTGGTTACGTCGCGGTGGTCTACTTCCGCGGCCGCGGGCGGCGTCCCCACGTCCAACGGGAGCGGGTGGGCCGGTGGCTGTGGCGTGAAGAGACGGCGTGCGACCTCGCCGAGCTGCGGCGCCTCAAGAACGAGGACCTGGGCCACACCGTCTTGCGGTTGACCCTCGAGATGAGCGTCACGCTGGCCGGCTACGACGAGGTCCACCGTATCCTCGCCGAGCTCGGCGGCACCGACGCCACCCACGGCCGCGCCGGCATCCTCCAGGTCGACCGCACCCGGCTGCGCATCGGGGGCGCCACGGCCGACGACTTTCCCGAGGACCTGCCGGGCGTCCTGCGTGCCGCCGTCGACCGCCTTGCCGAGATCGAGTCCGGGGACGCCGACACGCGGCAGAAAGAAGTCGCGCGGCGGGCGCTCTTTCACCTCTACAAGCTGGTCACAGGGGCACGGGAATGAAGCTCGTCCGGCTCAAGGTGGAGCATTTCGCGGCCCTGCGTTACGTGCGGCTCGACTTCGGTCCGGGCCTGAACGTCCTCTACGGACCCAACGACCTCGGCAAGTCGACCCTCGCGTCGGCGTTGCGTGCCGTCCTCCTCGTGCCGTCGACCTCGACGGCGACGGCGCGCTGGATCGAGTGGCAGGGCGACCAGACGCCGCAGGTCGAGCTGGTCTTTCAGACCGAGGAACGCCGCTTCTGGCGCGTCAAGAAGAGCTTCGGCTCGGGCACCCGGGGAACGGCGCTTCTCGAGTCCTCGCGCGACGGCAACAATTATTCCACCGTCGCCCGGGCCCGCCAGGTCGACGGCGAGCTGCGCAACCTCCTGCGTTGGGGGATCCCGAGCCCCGGCGGACGCAGTGCCCCTCGCGGCGAGCCCGAAACGTTTCTGACGACGGCGCTCCTCGCCCGCCAGGAAGATGTGGACGGAGTCTTCGCCAGAGGCCTCGCCGACGATCTCGACGAATCGGGACGCGAGCAGCTCACCGAAGCCCTCCAGACCCTCGGTCAGGACCCCTTGCTCAAAGAAGCGCTGGAGACCGCACAGCAGAAACTCGACGAGGTCTTCACACCCCGCGGCGGCAAGAAGAAAGGACGTGGCTCGCCGCTCGTGCGCCAGAGCGAAAAGATCGACAAGACTTTACAAGAGGTCGGCGACCTCCGGATCCAGTGGGAGCAGACCCAGGCGCTCCAGGAACGGCTCGAGACGTTGCACGAGCAGCAGCTTCAGCAACATACGGAGGTCGAGGAGGCGCGCTCACGCTTCGGTGGCGTCGAGCTGATGGCGCGTCGTGCCGAAGCGGCGGAAAAGCTCGCCGCGATCGACACCAAGCTCGGTGCCGTCGCCGAGGCCGAGACTCAGGAGGAGGAGCTGCGACGCTCGCTCGACGAGAGGACGCGGCACGTCGACGAAGCCGCGGCGGCGCTGGAGCGCGCCCGGCGCGAACGCGACGAGGCCGCCGAAGCGGTCCGCCGCGCCGCGGATGACGAGACCGACGCCCGCCGTCAGCTCGAGCAGCAGAAGCTGGAGAAGCGTCAGCTCGAGGTCCGTTCGGCCCGCGACGAGGCCGGGCGCCGGGCCGAGCGGGCGAGGGCCGCCGTCGACCTCGCGGCCGACGTCGAGAGGGTCGCCGAGGAGCTCGCCGTGGGCCGGCAGAAGCTCGAGACGTCCGACACCGAAGAGCGGGAGGCCCGCCGCGAGCTGGAACGCTGGCAGCTCCTGGAACGTTGGCTGCGCTACCAGGCGGCGGACGGCGAACGGCAAGCGTTGGCGGAAAAAGCGGAGCGGGCGGCGGGCCTGCGCCGCGAGGCCGAAGGCAAGAAGGACGAGGCCGCGTCGATCCGCTCGTCTCAAGGGGCCGAACGCTGGCCCTCGGACGACGAGATGGTCGAGCTGCGCCGTCTGCGGGAGGATCTCCGGGTCGCCGAGGCGCGCCTGGAGGTGGGGCTTTCGGCCACGCTGAAACCGAAGCGCCGCGTCGATGTCCGCTTCTCCCGCGACGGAGAGGACCTCCAGGAAGAGACGCTGTCGCTCCAGGTGACGCTCGAGGCCGAGCGCCAGCTCCGGGTGGAGGTCGAGGACCTGATCGAGATCCGTCTCCGCGGTGGCAGCCAGGAGCTGCGCGAGGAGATTGACACGCTCCGTGACCGCTGGGAGTCGAAGGCGGCTCCCTGGCTCCAACGTACCGGCCTCGCCACGGTCGACGAGCTCGACGCGGCCTGCCGGAGCTCGGCCGAAAATGCCCGGCGGGCGGACGATCTCGAGCAGGAGGAGGCGTCCCTCGTCGCGCAGGCCGAGGCCCTGGACGACGACACCGGACGCCTCGCGGAGCTCGGGCGGCGCGTCGAGGAGCTGCGCGGCGCCCTCGCCGGAGAGGACCTGGACGACCTCGCCGCCGAGGCTGGTGAGCGCGGCGTGGACAGCGTCGGCGAGCTCGAACGCCTGCGGGCGGTACCGGTCCGGCGTTTCGAGGAGGTGGCGGAAGCCCTCCAGGAGCTGCGGGTCGAGCTCGCCGGACGCGAAACGCGTCTGGAGTCGCTCCGAGCGGACCTGGAAGCGGCGAGCGGCGTGCTCGGCGCACCTCCGGAAGAGGCTCTGGCGGGTGCCCTGGAGACGTTCGCGGAGCTCGACGCCGAAGCGTCGGCGGTGGCGGAGCAGCTCGGGGCCGTTCAGGCCGAAGGCTCGGCGACCTCGTCCGAAGCCGACGACAAGCTACGCGCCGCACAGGAGACGGTGACGTCGGCGGAAGCGAAGAAGGCCGAGGCCGACGCCGAGCGCGACGACGTTCAGCAGTCGCTCGCCTGGGTCCGCGGCGAGCTCCAGGTGCGTCGCGAGCAGGCGGCGGGCCTCGACCGCGAGGTCGCCGCGAAGAAGCTCGAAGCGATCGAAGGCGAGATGGGACGCCAGGAGGCAGACGACGGCGACGTCGAAGCGGCGCGTCTCCGCCTGACGGAGGCGGAGGGGGCGCTGGTCGAGCTCGTGGCGGAGATCCGCGAGGAGGAAGGGGCCTTGAAGCAGGTCGGTGGCGACGTCGTCCGCGAGCGGCTGGAGCGCGTCACCGAAGCGCTCGAGGAGCACCGCGAGCGGGAGTCGGAGCTGGAGATCGACTACGCGGCCTGGCGGCTTCTCGGCGAGACGCTCCGCGACGCCGAAAGCGATCAGGCGTCGCACCTCGGCCAGGCTCTCGTCGAGCCGATCTCCGAAGGCTTCCACAAGCTCACCCGCGGACGCTACGCCGCGCTCCAGCTCGGCCCGAGCCTGGAGACGAAAGGCATCGACGCGGCCGGCGGCACCTACGGTGTCGAGACGCTCTCCGTGGGGACGCGTCACCACCTCTCGACGCTTTTTCGCCTGGCGGTCGCCGAGCAGCTCGGCACCACTGTCGTCCTGGACGACCAGCTTGTCCAGAGTGACATCCAGACCATGGCCTATTTCCGGGACCTCCTGAAGGAGAAGGCGGGCAGCATCCAGGTCGTGGTGCTGACCTGCCGTCCCGAGGAATACCTGGAGCCGGGGGAGATGCCGGGACGCGGCAACGGCGCGGAGCGCGACAGCGCGGAGGGCTACGTCCGGGCGGTCGACCTCGAGCAATTGGTGGCGCGTGCGGGTCGTCCTCCGGGGTAGCTGTGATAGACTGGGAGCGGAGGTTCGACATGGAACACGATTTGAAGGAGCTCACCCATGGAAGCCCGTGATCTGGTTCAGGCTCGACTCTACAACACCGAAGAAGATGTCGTCCGCGACGAAGGAGGTTTGCAGAAATGACCAGGATTGAAGAGCTCCGGACGACCATCGAGACGCTCCCAGCGGAAGAATTCGACCAGCTGCGACAGTGGTTCATGGAGAAGGACTGGGAACACTGGGACCGCCAGATCGAAAGGGACTCGGAAGCGGGAAAGCTCGACTTTCTGATAGAGGAAGCAAGGCAAGCCAAGGCTGCCGGCGAGTTGAAGGATCTGTAAGTGCACAGGACAACTCGCCGCTTCTGGCAACTCTTCGAGAAGCTACCCAACCCGGTACAAGAGCTCGCACCTAGTAATTTCGAGCTACTGAAAAAAGATCCACGCCACCCGTCGCTCCACTTCAAGAGAGTCGGCAAGCTCTGGTCCGCCCGCGTAGGCCTCAGCTATCGTACGCTTGCGGTCGAGGACGGTGAGGACTATATCTGGGTGTGGATCGGATTACATGACGAGTACGAGAGACTGATTCAGCAAAGCAGCTGAGCCCCAGATTTCCATGGAGCAACACGTCTTGCTGCTGACAGGCCCTCCGGGAATCGGGAAGACGACCGTCGTCCAGCGGGTGGCGGAGCACCTCTCGGGACGTCGCCTCGGAGGCTTCTACACCCAGGAGGTTCGTGACCGCGGTGGACGCCGGGTCGGCTTCCGGGGGATGACGTTCACGGGGGAGCGACGCCTGATCGCCCACGTGGACTTCAGGGGACCGGCTCGGGTCGGCCGCTACGGTGTCGACGTCGCCGCCGTCGCTGCCCTCGCCGGGTCCCTCGCTACGGACACCGGGGTCGATATCTGCCTCCTCGACGAGATCGGCAAGATGGAATGCCTGTCTCCGGCGTTCGTCGGCGCGGCGCGTGGGCTCTTCGACTCCGGGGTCCCGGTCGTCGCGACGGTGGCCTGGCGCGGCGGCGGCTTGATCGCCGAGGTCAAGGCGCGTCGCGACGTCGAGATCTGGGAGGTCGAGCACGACAATCGGGAGAGACTGCCCGAGGACGTCCTCGGCTGGGTCGGTGAGAGGTTGGATTCTTGACGAGTGCTCTTCTTTGTCGCTCTTCTTCTTTGTCGTTCTCTCTGATTCTACGGTGTCTACCCGGGCATGAAGATCGCCGTTGCATTGGGTCCGACGTAGAATCCGATTCCGGAACGCCAACGGTGTTCTATCCCGAAGCCCAGGGTAACGCCCTGGGTACACCGGATCCCGTTCGTGGCAGCGGCCAGGCCGATCGCGGCGACTGAGCTGGGATCAGTCGATCTCCGGAGGTGGATGCTTGCCTGCCGCGTACAGCACTTGACGGAAGTTGAGCAGGCTTGCCCGGTTCAGCTGAAGCGCCGCGACCGTCGCACGCCCGGAAGCCGTACGACCCAGAATGCGTCGATCCGGTCTCCGAGCGCTTTCGAAAGCTCACCCGTGGACGCTACGCCGGGCTTCAGCTCGGCCCGAGCCTGGAGACGCAGGGCGTGCGCGCGGCCGGCGGCACCTACGGTGTCGACACGCTCTCGGTTGGGACGCGCCATCACCTCTCGACGCTCTTTCGTCTGGCAGTGGCCGAGCAACTCGGGACCACCGTCGTGCTCGACGATCAGCTCGTCCAGAGCGACATCCAGACGATGGCGTTTTTTCGCGACCTCTTGAAGGAAAAGGCGGGGAGCGTCCAGATCGTGGTGTTGACGTGCCGTCCCGAGGAGTATCTGGAGCCGGGAGAGATGCCAGGACGCGGCGACGGCTCGGAGCGCGACAGCCTCGACGGTTACGTCCGGGCGGTGGACCTGAAACGTCTGGTGGCGCGTTCGGGGCGTCCTTCTGGGTAGGTTCATCTCAATCCGGAGGATCTGGAATTTCCCCACGCCGACCGTCAGGCGGTCGGCGCGGATGCGCTCGACGGCGCCGCCGACGGCCCAGCCGAGAATGTCCTCCGGAATCGTCCGGCCTGGCCGTGGAAGCGCCTCCTGGGTCACCATCTCGTCATAGGATGCACATCTCCACTGTCCCCGAAATTTCGGAGGTCCACCATGCCTGAAGTATTGAGCGCTTTTTCGCTCGATCAGCCCGGCCTGGAACAACCAGAACCTGCTCCGCCTGGCGCGGGTCACCCGCAGCCGCTGCATCTCGGCCCACGTGCGCGCTCAGGACTCGAGGTAGGTGTGCTCGCCGGAGCCCGCCAAATGATGGACTGCCACGGCCATGGCCCACCACGTTCCTTCTCCTGACCGGTCCTCCGAGGATCGGCGAGACGATCGTCGTCACCTGGGAAGCGAAGCGTCTGGCCGGACGACGTCTCGGAGGGTTCTACACCGAAGGGGTCCGCGGCCCGAGCGGACGCCGGGTGGGCTTTCGCGGCGTGACGTTCGCGGGCGAGGGGCGGCGGATCGCCCACGTCGAGATCGCCGGTCCGGCCCGCGTCGGCCTCTATGGCGTCGACGTTGCCGCTGTCGACGCCCTCGCTGCGTCTCTCGCGCGGACGACGACGTCGACGTCTATCTCCTCGACGGGATCGGCAAAATGGAGTTCCTGTCTTCGGCGTTCGTCGCGGCGGTGGGCGTCCTTCTCGACTCTCCGGTCCCGGTCGTCGCGACGGTGGCACGCCGGCGGCCTGATCGCGGAGGTCAAGGCGCGCCGGGACGTCGAGCTCTGGGAGGTCGACCACGGTGACCGCGACAGGTTGCCCGAGGACCTCCTCGACTGGGTTGGCGAGAGGTTGTTGTTGACGAGTGGCTCCTGTTTCCATATCTTCCACCGGACGACCCGCATGTTCCACGGCCAGCATGACGGACGCCGCCCGCACGAAGATCGTGACGGTCGTGATCCCGAGATCAGCTCAAATCGAGGCTGAGAGAAGCTCTACGCTCCCACAGTGGCAAGCCCTGGTGCAATCCCGCCAGCCCGCGAAGCCGGAGAGAACGTGGGCGTGAGAGTGAAAGAGGCTATACTGAGGCTTTGAGGATCCACGGCCGAACCGCTGCAGGAGGAGACCACCATGGACAAGCAGATCAAGATCATTGTCGAGAAGCATGTCGACGGCTGCGTCGCCTACTCGGTGGGTCTCAAGGGGGTCGTAGTGGCGCAAGGCGGCACCTGTGAGGAGGCCCTGAGCGAGGTTCACTCGGCCATCGAGTTCCATGTCGAGACCTTCGGTTCCCAGATGCTTGAAAGCCAGGCCGAAACCCTTGAGATCTTCGTCGCGGAGACGGCTGTCGCGGTCTGATGGCGAGGCTTCCCGTGGATGCACCGATGCCCAGAGTTCTCAAGGGATTTCAAGACCTTGGGTTCAAGTTGGTTCGGAAAGGCAACCACATCGGGATGATCCGAGAGAGCCCCGACGGGCCGACCACTCCTCTGACCTTGCCGAGCCATCGTCGGATCACGGGATCGACGCTGCGGACGACCTTGAGGCAGTCTCAGATCCAACGCGACGAATTCCTCGCGGTCTCCACAGATCAGGAGTGGGTCGCAGCCCAGATGCCACGACGCACCACCTACGTCACCGACGCCCCGTCGGGGGAGGACCGCCTCGGCCTCTCCGACTTCATGCCGGCGCTGAGCCGCATTCTCACCGACGCCCCGAGGCCTCTGACCGCCGGAGTCTTCGGACCCCTGGGAAACGGCAAGATGACGCTGGCGGCAGCGAGCCTGCGTACCGTGTGGCTCAACGCCTCGGCGGCGATCGAGGACGCCATGGCTGACCGCCAAGTCGAGGAGGAGGTCGTCGACGTCGAGGCGTCGCGGCGACGGCCGGACGCGGAGGAGGCCTTCCTCGTCGAGGTCGAGGTGCAAATCCGCGAGAAGAAAGGGGCACTGAAACAGGTCGGCGGCAACGTCGTCCGCGACCGCCTGGAGCGGGCCAAGCACGCCCTCGAGCAGCACGCAGGGTTACGTCCAGGCGGTGAAACTGGAGCGTCTGGTGGCGCATCCGGGGCAGACATGACAGACTGGAACCAGAGGCTCAGCATGCAAATCCCAAGGGAGAAATTGGAATGAAGAAAGAACGTAATAGCGGGATTCAATACCTATGGAATCGCCATGCACCGGCCGTTGCTGGCGCTTTACTAGCCCTTGTCGTTCTCCTGGTCGACGTAGTAATTAGCGTACCATCGAAAGACTCAATTGTCCTTTCACTCTTACTGCTCTTGGGAGGCTTGCTTTTCGATACCCTTGATCAGCTAGCCAAACAAGAGCACAGAATTGCCGATATGCTTACCGTAGAAAGAAATCTTTTAAAAGATACATGGCTCGGTGAAAAGATTCGAAGCCAAATACGACACTATGCGGCAATACTTGCCGGGCCCGATAACCAGGAAATCATCGTAGATGAAGCTCGAAGAGCTCTGAACGATGCAGCCAATCGGCTTCAAGAGCTGGCCAAGGAAGAGTTTAGATCCTCAGTTAGCGAGGAGGTTCGAATGAATCGAGAGTTTCTTCGACTAGCTCACAAAGAATTCCTTGCCACTAGCTATGTCGATCTTTCCGGATGGTGGGAGCAGCCTGAGGTTAAGAAATATCTTGAGGAACATAAAGATCTCATAGAAAGGCAGTGTAGAATTCAAAGAGTTTTTATAGTCGGCGATAGCAATGAAGAGGCTGCCGCCAGAGAGGAGGGCCATCGACAGAGTCAGATTGGGATAAATTGCTATATCGCAAAAAAGAGCGACCTAAGGCCTGAACATCAGACAGATTTCATCGTCGCTGACGAAATTGCAGTATCGATTACTCACCTAACGAGAGATGGGACTCCTAAAGATGTTGAGGTTTCTTTTATAAGGCCTCGAGTGCTTGAGCACAGACGGTACTTCAAGGAGATTCTTGCCAATGGCGAGCCCATTGAGTAGCCTGACTATGACTCGAGGGGGCGTGCTAGGCATTCTTGTGCCAAACCTTGTCGAGGCGTTTAGCTCCATTATGAGGCGCCTGAATAATCCTCGCATCCAGCGTCACGAGCAAAGCTTCGAGCAGCGATCTCTCTTGTGGTCTCATGGGTTACGCGTCGCAATGTTGAACGCCAATGCGCCGTTCGCTCACGCTCTTTCGGATGCAGGAATAAGGGTTCCGAAAATTATATCTGTTCGGGGAAGGTCGGAGAAGCTGTCGACGGCTGTAATGGGTTCCCAGTTGCTCATGGAGGAGTTGAAGCGTTGGGCGGCGGATTCAGATGCAAGCATCAGCCTCCATCCGTATGCTTGGACCCGAGAAGCCACAGCTCTTCTTGAGTTTCTTAACGTCGAGACAGGTTTTCGGGTTGTTCCCGGGATGGCCGTCCCGCGTGAGTCGTTCGAGAAGATTTGCCTCAAGTCACATCATCGTAAAGTGCTTGCAGCTGCGGGCGTACCTATTCCGGAGGCATCGGTTGCTCGTGACATATCCGAGCTTCAATGTGCGCTTCAAGTTGGCCTGAAGCGCGCAGGGTCCGTCGCCGTGAAGGCCGATGATGGAGAAAACGGATTTGGCCTCTGGAAAGTCAGCCATAGCTCCTTTGATCAGGCGCCTTTCCTTCAAGAGATGGGGCGAATCTTCTCGCGGGGAGTTGCTCTTGTTGTAGAAGACTGGGTGGCAAATGTTCTCTTCTCGCCAAGTGTTGAATTTCTTATTTCTCCTAATCAGGAGCCCCGCCATCTTCGGACAGCCTACCAAGTGCTCAGAAGTGATACCGTTTTCGTCGGCGGCACTCTACCTAGATTGGGAGAGATGCCGGAAGAGCCCATGATCCTCAGGATCGCAAAACAGGCCGCTTGCGCAATACACGATTCTGGAATCTGGGGGCGCGTGGGGTTTGACCTAGTCGTCAGTGATTCTTCCGGAGTTATGGTAGTGGACGTAAATCCAAGACTTACGGGTCTTTCGCATCTACATGACTTCGGGGAAGTGGTTATGGGTTCGGAGTATCGAAGAACATGTGCTATCGAGTCACGTCAATTCAATCTCTCAGATACCCTGAATCCTGATCTAATCTGGGCAAAACTACAGGCCGATGGATCTGGGTTCAATGGTTTTTCTGGGGTGCTGCCTATTGTAGCCATTCCGCCGCCGCGACCCGCAGTTGAGATTATCGCCATCGGCGAGACTACAGATGAGACTCGAAATCTTATTTTGCGTGGAGTTTCAGCAATCTGCGATTGCTCGACGACTAAGGGGTGAAAAATGATCACTAAACCTGCGATGAGTGAAAATAATAAAGTGGGTGATTACTATTCCAGGATTTCGCGATATTATCATCTTTTTTACGACGACTGGGAAGTTGCCAGAAGGAAGGAGGCGCTACAGGCGGCCACGGTTCTGCGCCAGTTAAGGACAGCTCCTGGTGATCGAATTCTTGATGCATCAGCAGGTATCGGTACTCAGGCCATAGCTCTTCGGTCTGAGGGTTTTCAGGTTTTTGCTATGGACCTTTCATTTGGTGCCACTCTTCGCCTAAGAAGCGAGATGAGTATTGACGAAACAGATGATATACCTACAATTGAAGGAGACATGAAACGTCTTCCATTTAGAGAGAACACATTCAGAGCTGTCATCGCTCTCGACAATTCGATACCTCATCTCGAATCGCTAGCAGAGGTTGAGTCTGCGTTTCTAGAGTTTCGACGTGTCCTGCTTCCAGGTTCATCTGCTATTGTGTCGGTGCGTGATTACGAGGCGATGAAGCGGTCGGGGGTAATGTTCCACCCAAGGAAGGTGCATGATCGAGCGGGCGTCCGGTGGATCGTGTTTGATATTTGGGACTTCGTTAGTCAAGCGAGATACAAGATGACTACATTTATCTTGCGTCAAGAAGGTGCCGCTGTCGAGATTGTCGATCATGCATCATGCTTCTACCAGTGCTTTCACATTGAGGAAATCTGTCAAGCTGCGGTTCGTGCGGGCTTTTCTGGTTGTGATGTTGATGGTAGAAGTTTTTTTCAACCCTTCATAATCGCTCGTTAGTGGGCGTATCGACGAGCCGTCGTAAGATGGGTATGATTAGCGCGCGGCGTCCTGTCCCTTCTGTGGTAGTCTATTCTCCTTCGGAGGAAGACTACTTCGGGGCGGTTCAGGGAGTGTGCAGCCGATATCGGCGACAATGAGTTGCCGCGGACGGCCCCGCTACAGCTTCGAGATCTGCGTCTGCGGTATGATCGATGGTCGACCCCGACGGCAGCCACCGGGCGGTCCTCGTCGCCTCGGAGCCCCTTAGCGAAGACCGCGGCTGGCACCGGATGCCCTCGAACCATCTCGTCGTTGTCCACGGCGACCTGACCGAGGAGCTGCGTCCGATCGGGGTCTGATCAGAACTTCCAGGCCGTCCACCCCCAGATCTTGTCGGTGTCGCTGGCGTGAGTATCGGCACTGTAGAGCGCGGCCTTGACACCGAAGCTCTGCTTCCAGCTCGTCGTGTAGGTCGCCAGGAGGTCGATCTCCTCACCGTAGCTCGCACTGCCGGTGTTGGCGCTGAAGTCGTGGTAGATCGCACCAAGCTTCCAGCTGCCGGCGCTCGCATGGACCGCCAGCCACACGTCCTCCAGGCCGTTCGCCGGCGTGGCGAGGAACTTGTCGGCCCAACCGTTCCATTTGTGGAGCGTCGCTAGCGGCGTCGTGAGCTTGCCGTCTGCGGGGCTCCCCTCCAAGACCTCGTAGCCGACTTTCGCCGAGAAGCTCTTGCCGGCGGCACCGATCTCGCCCCGGTAATAGTCGGCATCGACCTCGGCCGGGTTGTCGCCGTGATCGCTCTGCGTGGCGTACTCGAAGTCGTAGACGAGCTTCGTCGATCCACCGCCAAGGCTCGCCTTGTTGGCGAAGGAGACGCCGAAAGTCGCCGTCGAGAGGGTGGCGTCGGCCAGCTCGTCGTAGTCGAGGAAGTAGCCGTAGACGGCCAGCTGGCCCGCCGCACCGACCTTGAACGTGCCGTTTAGGAGATGGCTCGACATCGGCTTGTTGTCGCCGAAGATCCGGTTGACGTTGTCGACGTAGACGTAGGTCAGAGTGGCACCATGGAGCGAGCCGTTGACGAGCGAGAGCGCGTCGTAGGTCTGGTGGTTCTGGCGCCAGCCGACGTTGCCCACGAAACGGACGTTGCCGATCACAATCTCCTCGCGGCCGATGCGGACCCGGGTGTCCTTGCCCGCGAAGCTCAGGTAGGCCTGGTTGACCTCGGTCACCTCGGGATCCGCGACCACCGGACGGTCGGTGACGCCGTTTGAGAGGTGGGGCGGACGGCCGGCGTTGTTGTAGTCGTCGCTGCCGACGGCGGTGACATCCTCCGCCTCGGCGAAGACGCTGAAGCCGTGAAAGGCCTTCGAGCGGTAGCTCAGGGTCGTGCGGAGCGTCGATGCGTTGGCGTCTTTGGTAAAGCCGTCCTGGGAGACGGTCTCGTAGCGGTAGCGCAGGTTGAGCGACACCTTCCCTGCCTTGAGCGCCTCGCCCAACGACGCGGGCGCTTCCTCTTCGCCGTCCTCCCCCGCCGCCGCACCGGCGAGACTGAAAGCCAGGCCGAGCAACACGAGGACGGCCAAGATGCTCAGGCGACCGTAGGGACTGCGACTCTGCTTCATGGGATCTCCTTGCGGGGTTCCTGGATCGAGTTGTTGACTTCCAGATGTCCAAAGACTCACGGACCTGATCAGAGTACTTCTCGCTACGCCGTCCGCCACCGCCCGAAGGGGTGGGTTGTAGCTCGTCAGAGGGCAGGATTCGGACGGTAGGGGGGCTCGCCAGGGTGTAACTCTCGGGAGCCCCACGCGTATACCAGGAGTGAAATGCCAAGGCGCCGAGAGATCCGTCTGGGACACCCCGGGCCGTAGCCGCGGCCCCGATCGACCAGGATGCTGCCCATGCTCAATTTGAAGCTCGCTTTCCGCACCCTCTGGAAGACCCCCTTCGTCACCCTCGTCGCCATCGTTTCCCTGGCGCTCGGCATCGGGGCGAACAGCGCCATCTTCTCGCTTTTTGATCAGATGTTGCTGCGTGCCCTGCCGGTCCGAGAGCCCGATCGGCTGGTGAACTTCGGAGCGCCGGGGCCGAAGCAGGGCTCGCAGTCGTGCAACAACGCCGGCGACTGCGACGAGATCTTCAGCTACCCGATGTTCCGCGACCTCGAGCGCGAGCAGACGGTCCTGACCGGCGTCGCCGCACATCGCAGCTTCGGTGCCAACCTCGCCTTCAAGGGCCAGACGAAGAGCGGCTCGGGCATGCTCGTCTCCGGGAGCTATTTCCCCACCCTGGGTCTGCGGCCCGCCGTCGGCCGGCTCCTCGACTTCGGCGATGACCGGGCGGTCGGCGAGTCGCGCGTCGTCGTCTTGAGCCACGAATACTGGCGCAACCGCTTCGGCGAGGACCCCGAGGTCCTGAACGAAACCCTCGTCGTCAACGGGGAGTCGCTCGTCGTCGTCGGTGTCGCTCCCGCCGGCTTCACCGGCACGACGCTCGGCAACCGCCCTGAGGTCTTCGTGCCGATCACCCTGCGGGGCCTCATGTCGCCGGGCTTCGAGGGCTTCGAGAACCGCCGCAGCTACTGGGCCTATCTCTTTGGCCGCATGAAGCCCGGCGTCACGCTGGCGGAGGTCGGGACCGCGTTGAACGTCCCTTACCGGGCCATCGTCAAAGAAGTCGAAGCGCCCCTCCAGGGGGGGATGAGCGAGTCGACGCTCGAACGGTTCAAGGCGAAGGAGGTGACGGTGGCGGAAGGCTGGCGGGGACAGAGCTCGCTCCACCGGGAAGCGCGGGTGCCGCTTTTGCTGCTCTTTTCGGTCGTGGGCGTCGTGTTGGCGATCGCCTGCGCCAACGTCGCCAACCTCCTGCTGGCGCGTTCGGCGTCGCGTGGCGGCGAGATCGCGGTGCGGCTGTCGATCGGCGCTAGCCGCCGCAAGCTCGTCTCGCAGCTCCTGGTCGAATCGTGCCTGCTCGCCGCCTTCGGCGGACTCGCCGGCATCCTCGCGGCCCACTGGACGCTGGCCTTGATCGGCAGCCTCATGCCGCCGGAAGCCGCCGCGACGATCGAGCTGAGCCTGAACCTCAAGATCGTCGGTTTCGCCGCGCTCCTGGCTCTCGCCACCGGGATCCTCTTCGGGCTCTTCCCGGCGCTTCACTCGACGCGGCTCGACCTGGCCGCGGTCCTGAAGGGAGAGACCGGCCAGCCGTCGGGCTCGCGCGCCGCGGCACGCTTCCGCACCGGCCTCGTGACGGCACAGATCGCGCTCTCGACGTTGCTTCTCGTCTCCGCGGGCCTCTTTACCCGCAGCTTGCTCAACATCAGCCGCGTCGACCTGGGCATCGAGATCGACCATCTCGTGACCTTCGCCATCTCCCCCGAGCTCAACGGCTACACGCCCGAGCGCTCCCAGGCGCTTTTCGTCCGCGCCGAAGAAGAGCTCGCCGCAGTGCCGGGGGTGACGAGCGTCACGGTGTCGCTGGTGCCGCTCCTGGCGGGAAGCAACTGGGGCTCGAGCGTTCGTGTCCAGGGCTTCGAGGCGGATCCCGACACGAACACAAGCTCGCGGTTCAGCGAGGTCGGGCCGGGTTATTTCCGCACGATGGGCATCCCGCTCATCACCGGCCGCGAGTTCACCGACTCCGACGTCGTCGGCGCGCCCAAGGTGGCGATCGTCAACGAGGTCTTCGCGGAGAAGTTCGGCCTGCGCCGCGACGCCGTCGGCAAGTTCATGGCCACCGGCGGCCCCGACGACGAGCTCGACATGGAGATCGTGGGCCTCGTCCAAAACGCCAAGTACAGCGAGGTCAAGGGCGAGATTCCGCCGCTTTTCGTCACGCCGTATCGGCAGGACGAGCAGATCGGGTTCGTCAGTTTCTACGTCCGCACGGCGCTTGCGCCCGAAGAGCTCCTGCCGGCCATTCCCGGGGTCATCCGACACCTGGATCCGAACCTGCCGGTCGAGGAGCTCAAGACCATGCCGCAGCAAGTGCGGGAAAACGTCTTCGTCGATCGCATGCTGACGACCTTGTCGGCGAGCTTCGCCGGCTTGGCGACGCTGCTTGCGGCGGTCGGCCTCTACGGGGTCCTGGCGTTCAGCGTGGCGCAGCGGACTCGCGAGATCGGTTTGCGCATGGCGCTTGGCGCCGACGCCGCCCGGGTGCGCCTGATGGTGCTGGGACAGGTTGGAAAGATGACGACCGTCGGCGCTGTGGTCGGCATCGTCCTGGCGATCGTTGTAGGACACCTGGCACGCTCGCAGCTCTTCGAGATTCAGGGTCACGATCCCGTCACTCTCGTGGGTGCGAGCTTCCTGCTGGCGTTGGTGGCGCTCGGCTCCGGGCTCCTGCCGGCGTACCGCGCATCGCGCGTCGATCCGATGCTTGCCCTGCGCTATGAATAGCGGAGCCCCCACCCGGGGTTGAAACCCCGGGCTACATTTCAAAGGACGCCCTTCGGGCTTAGCGGCTGAAGCCGCGTGATCTTCCGGCTTCAGCCGGCAAGCCCGAAGGGCGCCTTCTTAAATGTAGCCCGGGGATTTATCCCCGGGAAACGGCTCGAAATCAGGAAAGGCACGGTCCTTCTCGGAGATGACCGCGACCTCGAGCGGCCAGGTGATCGAAAACGCCGGATCGTTCCAGCGCACCCCGCGGGCGGCCTCGGGGTAGTAGAACTCCGACATCTGGTAGAAGACTTCTGTGTCGTCCTCGAGCGTCTGGAAACCGTGGGCGATCCCCTCGGGGATGTAGACCGCGTGGCGGTTCTCGCGCGTCAGCTCGACGGTGAGGTGCCGCTTGTAGGTCGGGGAGCCGGGACGCAGGTCGAGGAGCACGTCGTGGATCGATCCGGCGGTGCAGCGCACCAGCTTGATCTCCGGATAGGGCTCCGCCTGGTAGTGCATGCCGCGCACCGTAGCGCGCACCGTGTTGACCGAGATGTTGCACTGGACGACGGTCGGGTCGAGCTCCCGCTCCTCGAGCTCGTGCCGGCAGTAGGTGCGGGCGAAAAAGCCCCGGCGGTCCTCCTTGCGCTCGGGCTCGACGAGAAAGACGCCCGGGATCTCGAGCTCTTGGAACTTCATCAGAAGATCTCCACCTCGGGAATCGCCACGACGAAGCGTCCGCCCCAGTCGCGAACGTCCGCCATCTGCCCGGCGATCTCCTCGCGCAGGTTCCAGGGCAGGATGACCACGTAGTCCGGGCGATCGGCGCGGAGCTCGTCAGGGCTTCGGATCGGGATACGGGTGCCGGGCAGGTAAAGGCCCTGCTTGTGCGGGCTCCGGTCGACGGTGTAGGCGAGGAGGTCGCTGCGCACGCCGCAGTAGTTGAGGAGCGTGTTGCCTTTGGCCGGCGCGCCGTAGCCCGCCACCCGCTTGCCCTCGTCGCGGGCCTCGATCAGGAGCTCCAGAAAGCGGCGTTTCGTCGCCTGGACCTGCTCGTCGAACCTTCGATAGGGCTCGTCGGTGAGGTAGCCGAGCCGCTCCTCACGTTCCAACAGCTCCTGGACCCGTTCGTTCGGCTCGCGTCCGGCGGCCGCGGGCGAGGCGAAGATCCTGAGCGACCCGCCGTGGGTCGGCCACTCCTCGACGTCGAAGAGCTCGAGGCCGTAGGCCGCGAAGATCCGCCGCACCGTGGTGAAGGAGAAGTAGGAGAAGTGCTCGTGGTAGATGGTGTCGAACTGGTTACCCTCGACAAGCCGCTGGAGGTGCGGGAGCTCCAGGGTCGCGACACCCCGTTCGGCCAGGAGGATTCGGATCCCCTCGACGAAGTCGTTGAGATATGGGGTATGGGCGAGGACGTTGTTGGCCGTAATGAGGTCAGCGCGGATCCCTTCGCCGCGGAGTCTTTTTGCCATCTCGGAAGAGAAGAACTCGACGCGCGTCGGGATGCCGAGCTTCTCGGCCTCGCAGGCGATGTTGGCAGCCGGCTCGATGCCGAGGACGCGGACGCCGCGCTCCAACAAGTAACGCAGGAGGTAGCCGTCGTTCGAGGCGATCTCGACCGCGAGGCTCTCACCTGTGAGGCCGAAGCGTTCGGTCATCGCGGCGGCGTAGCGCTCGGCGTGGCGCAGCCAGGACTCGGAGTACGAGGAGAAGTAGGCGTAGTCGCTGAAAATCTCCTCGGGGCTTGCCGCCATCGGCAGCTGGACCAGGCGGCATGCGTCGCAGACGTAGGTGTGGAGCGGATAGAAAGTCTCCGGGGAGGCCAGGTCCTCGGCCTTGACGTAGGAGTTGGCGAGCGGCGAGGTGCCGAGATCGACGAAGGTGCTCGCCAGCGGCGTCGAGCAGAAGCGGCAGGGAAGGTCGGTCATACTCCTCGTCCTGGTTCTTGGAACAGGTAAAGTCCACGCAAACGCGCATGCTAGCACGCCGCGCACCCTACGATTGCGCCTACCCAGGGTCGTTCGGCCATAGTATCCTCGCGCCTGGAGGAGCCCAGTCCGCCCGATGCCGATCGACCTTCGCCGTTTCCTGCCCCAGGACCTCGCCGCCGACCCGCGCGGCCGGGCACCCTACTACTTCTACCTCGGCCACCTGGTGACCGTCGTCGGCATTGCCGCGTCGAACGCCTTCCTGGGGCTGATGATCCTGTGGGCGGTCCGCCGCCCGGCGGTCCGCCGCCCGGCGGTTCGCCGCCCGGCGGCACGCCGCCGGGAACACCTCCGGGGACTCTGGCGCCAGGGCGCCGTGCTTCTCGCTCCGACCGGGACCTACTTCATCCTGCTGGCCGTTTCGGTCCTTTTCTCGGCCGATCCCGCGGCGTCGTCGTCGCAGCTGCGGGAAGGCTTCTCCCTCCTCACCCTCCCCCTGGGGCTCGTCCTGGTGCGCGGCGAGCGCGACGTGAAGCGGATCTTCGACTGGGTGATCCTGATGGTCACGGCGAGTGCCTGCCATGGCCTCTACCAGTACTTCCTGACCGACTACGGGGAGCTCCACAAGCGCATCGTCGGCCCTTTCTCGCACTATCAGACCTTCGCCGGGATCCTCTTGATCGGCGACCTCTTACTCGTCGCCCGCGTCGTCTCCGGGGACGGCTGGAAGAAGCCCTGGAGCTACCTGGCGCTCGCCGCGATCAACACGACGCTCCTCCTGACGCTCACCCGTGGCCCCTGGGTGGCGGTCGCCATCACCCTCACGGGCTACGTCCTGGTCCGGGCACGGCGCTTCTTCGTCGTCTACGCCGCCGCGGCCCTCGTCGTGGTGCTCCTCGTCCCGACCTCGTGGGAACGCATCCGCTCGATCGCCGAGCTCCGGGACGAGTCGAACTACGACCGTCTGTGCATGATCGACGCCGGGCTCTACATGGTCTCCGAGCGGCCGCTCGTCGGTATCGGTCCGGGGATGGTCAAGCGTCGTTATCCCATCTACCGCCATCCCACGGCGCCGCGCTTCACGGTGCCACACCTGCACAACGCCTTCCTGCAGCTCACGGCCGAGCGGGGCCTCCTTTCGCTCGCCGCCTATCTGTGGCTCATGGCGGCGGGCCTCGCCGCCGCGCTGCGTGCCTATCGTAGGGAAGGTGGCCCGCGGGGCGCTCGCGCCGAGCTCCACGTCGGCGTGATCCTGGTTCTGCTAGGCTTCAACCTGGCAGGGCTTTTCGAGGACAACTGGGGCGACACCGAGGTGCAGCGCCTGATCCTCTTCCTGTTGGCCACCCCCCTCTGCCTGGAGGGGGGAGAGGAGATTCCGTGAGCGATTTTCCGACCTACCTCGCCGAGGTCCGCGAGCCCATCGACGCCGAGCTCGACCGGCTCGTGCCGCCGGTTTCCGAGCCACCGTCGAGGATCCACGAGGCGATGCGCTACAGCCTCTTCGCCGGTGGCAAGCGGATTCGTCCGGCCCTGGTGCTCCTGACCGGAGAGACTCTGGGGCTGGAGCGGTGGGTGCTGCTGCCGGGCGGCGCGGCGCTCGAGATGATCCACACCTACAGCCTGATTCACGACGATCTGCCGGCGCTCGACGACGACGACCTGCGCCGCGGCCAGGCGACGCTGCACAAACGCTTCGACGAGGCGACCGCGATCCTCGCCGGCGATGCGCTCCTGACGCTCGGGATCACGACCCTCGCCATCCATCCCGAGCTCCTTTCGGACCGCGCGCGCCGCCGGGCGGTCGCGGGCGTCGGCGACGCCGTCGGCTCGCGGGGGATGATCGGCGGCCAGGTCGACGACCTGGAGGCGGAGAAGCACTGGCCCGAGGACCCGGAGGCCGCTCTCGAGGCGATCCACCGGCGTAAGACCGGGGCGCTCCTGACCTCCTGCGTCTGCCTGGCGTGCCTCTATGCCGGTGTCGAACCAGCGGTGGAGACGCGGCTCCGCGAGCTCGGCGACGCGATCGGGCTCCTCTTCCAGATCGCGGATGATATCCTGGACGTCGAGGGGACGTCGGAGACGCTGGGCAAGACCGCCGGAAAGGACGCCGCCCACCGGAAGCTCACCTATCCCGGTCTCTACGGACTCGAAGAAAGCAAGAGAATGCTCGCCGAAACCCGCGATCAGGCCCTGAAGCTCGCCGTCCAGCTGCCGCAGGACGGCGGTCTCTACCCGTCCTTGATCGACTACCTGTGCCGCCGTGACCACTGAAGAGGTCCGCCGCCTCCCCCATGGAGCGCGGCGGGATCTGATGCCGCGCCTGCGACTCGATCAGCTCCTTGTCGAACGCGGACTCTTTCCGAGCCGTGAAAAGGCCCGCCGGGCGGTGATGGCCGGTGACGTCGAGGTCGACGGCCGGCGCGTCGACAAGGCCGGAACGGCCGTCGTCGACGACGCCGAGCTCGCTCTTGCGGCCCGCGAGCCCTTCGTCTCGCGAGCCGGACGCAAGCTTGCCGCCGCCCTCGACCACTTCCGTATCGAGGTGGAGGGGCTCGTCTGCTGCGACGTCGGCGCCTCGACCGGCGGCTTTACCGACTGCCTCTTGCAGTGCGGGGCCTGCAAGGTCTTTGCCGTCGACGTGGGCTACGGGCAGCTCGACATGGGCCTGCGGCGCGACCCGCGGGTGGTGACGATGGAACGGTTGAACGTCCGCTACCTCGCGCCCGACGCGCTCGGCGAGCCCTGCGGGCTCATCACCGTCGATGTCTCGTTCATCTCTCTCCTCAAGGTCGTGCCGCCGCTTCTCGTGCACCTCGCCCCCGGCGGCCGGCTCCTGACGCTCGTCAAGCCCCAGTTCGAGGTCGGCCGCGGCCAGGTGGGCAAGGGCGGGATCGTGCGCGACGAGCGGCTCCGGCGGGAAGTGATCGAGCGCCGCGCCGCAGACCTTGCGGAGCTGGGGCTGCGGTGCGAGGGGACGTTCGACTCCCCGGTCTCGGGCGCCGGCGGCAACCGCGAGGCTTTTGCGCTCTTCCAGCGTGTGGGAGGCGAAGATGGAGCCTGAGGGTCCGGCCATCCGCCGCGTCGGGATCGTGTCGCGAAGCGCCAGCCGCGACGCCATCCGGACGGCCTCCGAGCTCACCGACTGGCTGATGCGCCGCGGCATCGAGGTGAGCCTCGACGAGCCGAGCCTGCGGGCCCGCAAGCTCTCCGGCGTCGAGCCCTTTGACGACGGCGAGACCCAGGACCTCGTGGTCGTCCTCGGCGGCGACGGTACGCTCCTTTCGGTGGCGCGCACGGTGAAGAGCCGTGCGCCGCTTCTAGGGGTCAACCTCGGACGGCTGGGTTTCCTGACCGAGCTCACCCGCTCGGAGCTCTATCCGAGCCTGGTCAAGATCCTGGCGGGAGACTTCGAGCTCGAGGAGCGGGCGCTTTTTGACGTCGAGCTTCATCGGACGAGCGGCGCCGTGGCCACCTACCAGGCGTTTAACGACGCGGTGATCGCGAAAAACGCCCTCGCGCAGATCATCGAGCTGCGGCTGCTGATCGACGAGCGCCTGGTGGCCCACTTCCGCGCCGACGGGCTCATCATCTCCACCCCCAACGGCTCGACCGCCTACAACCTCTCGGCGGGCGGCCCGATCGTCTTCCCGGCGTTGCCTGTGGCCGTCCTGACACCGATCTGTCCTCACGCGCTGGCGCTGCGCTCGGTCGTCGTGTCCGACCAGTCGACTGTCGAGGTCGTCTTGGAAACCCAGCTTGAGGAGGTCTTCTTGAGCGTCGACGGCCAGGAGGGCTCGAAGCTCGGCTACCGGGACCGCGTCCGGGTTCGACGGGCCCCGGCGCCGGTCAAGCTGGTGCGCATGATCGACCGGAGCTTCTACGACAGCCTGCGTTTGAAGCTCAAGTGGGGAGGGTTGGAGTGACCTCTTTCGACGCCTCCGACGAGGCAAAGCGTCCGGGTCTCGAGAACCTCGGGGAGACCTGGCCCTACGCCGACGACCAGACCCAGACCGACGACGACGAGGATCCGCGGTTACGTCCCCCGGGGCGGGGAGGACGGCGTCCCGGACGCTTTCGGCGCTTCGTCTTGCGGCCGTTTTTCTGGGGTCTGGCGCTCCTGGCGATCTTCTTTGGCGTCGCTCAGCTGCTGCTCGACACGAGCTACGCCCGCGAGTGGATCGGGGGCCTCGTCGAGCGCCACCTCGGCGCTTTCTTGGATCGCGAGGTGGAGGTGGCCGACCTTTCGGTGCAGTTGGTGCCGCCTTCCGTCGAGGTCTGGGGCTTTTCGATCGGCGGCCCTAAAGAGCTCGCGACCGAGGAGCCTTTTCTGGTGATTCCATGGGCCTCGGTCGACCTCGACCTGAGTGCCCTCGACAGTAACGTTTTCCGGATCGAGGAGATCCGCCTCGAGCGTCCGCGGGTCTACCTCGCCTTTTTCCCCGAAGGGAAGTCGAACGTCTTGAACCTGCAGGCCAAGAACCCGGGGCATCCGAAGCGCTTCCAGGTCTGGATCGACCGCATCGAGGTTGACAAGGCCGAGCTCCTGCTCGACCAGGAGACGATCCGGATGTCGATCTCCGGCGATTCGATGCGGGCGCGCCTCGAAGGGCTCGGAGACCGGCACGTCGGTGGACAGGCCGTGGTGCAGAACGTCGTCGTCCGGCTGCCGAACGCCCGTCCCTTCCAGGCGACGATCGCGGTCCGCGGCTCGGTGCAGCGCGGCCGCGTCGAAATCGAGGCCGCCCGGGTCTCCGGGCACCACTTTTTTGCCCTGGGGCAGGGCGTTTGCGAGTGGCCCAAGGACGATCCCGCGAACAAGAAATGCCAGTTCAAGGTCGAGGGCGAGACCCGCGGCGAGGTGCTCGCAGAGCTGGGTTATTTCCCGGACCTGCGGGGTGAGCTCACCTTCGATGGCTCTTTTTCGTGGCGTCCCCGAACCTTCGGCTGGCGCAGCCGAGTGACCTCGCCTCTCCTTCACCTCTGGGACCGCCGGTTGGAGGACTTCACAGGCTTTTTGAGCGCGGACCGCTACAGCGCTCACCTCGTGATCAGCGAAGCGCTCTACGGCGGGGGCAAGATCGACGGCTCGTTCGACGTCGAGATCGCCCAGGAGGGACGGCCGTCGAGCGTCGAGATCAATTTTCACGACGTCACCCTGGACACCGTCCTCGCCGACCAGGGCATCCCGGCGGGAAAGTGCGCGGCCCGCCTCAACGGCAGCCTGGTCTACGAATTTCCCTTCGGCGACGGCAAGCACGGCGACGGCCACGGCGAGGTGGAGCTCAGCGAGGACCTCGAGCTCGAAGGGCTGCCGCTGACGGGCAGCTTTCCTCTCCGCATCGACGACGGGGTCGTCCGCACGGGCACGCTCGCGCTCCGTTCCGACCGCCAGAGCATCCTGGCAAGTGGCTGGTACGACACCAACCGCCAGCGAGGGCTCTTTGAGTACGAGGTCGCTTCCGCCGATCTGAGGCAGCTCGCCTACGTCCTCCAACTCGCCCCGGCCGAGGGCGAGCCCTGGCCGGAATGGCTGCCGACGAGCGGCAAAGGACGCCTCGCGGGGTCGCTTCACCTGACGCCTGGCGAAACGGCGACCGAGGTGAGCCTCGACCTCGAGAAGGTCCTCGGGCCGTCCGTGCGTTCGCCGCAGAACCTCGCCGGCACGCTGCGGGTCGACAAGCGGCGGATCGAGCCCCTGCGCGTCCAGCTGAGCGACGGCGTCTCGGCACTGATGATCGAGGGCCGGATGCCCCTCGTCGACGACGATCCCCAGGGCCTGGCGCTGACGTTTGACGCGTTCAACTGGCCCCTGGAGGCGGTTCACCCCTGGCTCGAGTTCGACTTTCCCCTCGAAGGGCGGATCTCCGGCCGCCTCGACCTGACGGCGGTCGCAGAGGTCTCCGAAGGGCGCCTCGCCGCCACCGTGGCCCGGGCGGTGTTGGCCGGGATCCCGCTCGACGAAGCGGCGTCGCGCCTCCATTGGGACGGCGAGCGACTCCGCTTCGAGGACCTGCGCTTCACGGCTCCCGCCGGCGAGGTCTGGGGCCACGGCGAGCTGACCTTCGCCAGCGGGGCCCTTGACTTCGACCTGCGCTCGGCGACACTTCAGGTAGGGGCTTCGCCCCTGAGGCGTTTCCTGCCGCGGGACGACCTGTCGGGAGAGGTCCGGGCCACGGCCCACGTCGCCGGGACGCTGGATCGGCCGGAGCTCGCCCTTCAAGTCGAGGCCGGCGGGATCACGCTGGGGGGACGGCGGCTCGGGGGTCGTCCGTCGCGGCTGGCGATCGACTGGGCCGAGGGGAGGCTCACGGCTTCGGGGCGGCTGCTCGACATGATCACCCTCGAAGGCGGCGGGGCCTTCGACAGCGTCCGGGGCGACGTGACTTTCGCCCTCGACGGCAACGACCTGGCGGGGCTTGCCGAGATCCTGAGCGAGGAACCTCCGCAGGAGCTCGACGGCACCTTCGGCGGGACCTTGAGGATCTGGGGGACGGCGGGCGAGATGCCGGACGTGGCCCTCGTCCTCGACCGCTTGGCGGTCGACTACCACGAGCGCGCTTTGAGGAATCTCGAACCCGTCCGCCTTCGCCTTTACGACGACCACGTGCAGATCGACTCGCTTTACCTGGCGGAGGAAGCCACCGGGAGCGACCTTTTTCTGAGCGGCACCCTGGGCTACGAGGACGCCTCCCCGGTCGACTTACGGCTCCAGGCGACGATCTCGAACAGTTGGTTGCGCTTCTACGAGCCCGACCTCCGCATCGACGGTTTCTTCGACGTCCTCGGGCGGGTGGGCGGCACCGTCGGCCGGCCTCATCTCGACGGCCAGGGTACGGTGCGCGACGGCCGGGTCGTCCTGGAGCAGGTGCCGGACTTTCCGCATACTTTCGAGGACTTCCGGGGGTTGCTCCTCTTCTACCCCGACGGCGTCGTCGTCGACCACCTGGAGGCGAGGCTCGCCGAGGGAAGGCTGCGGATCGAGGGACGGGCCGAGCTCCCGCGCAGCGGCGAGCCGCTCGACTACAGGCTCCAGGTCCGCGGCAAGGACCTGCGGGTTCGCTACCCCTTGGGCTGGCTGACGGCGGGAAACCTGGAGATAACGCTTCGCACCCAGGAGACGGAGGGGCCGGAGGGAACGCCCGAGGTGACCTATCTCGTCACCGGCCGTGCCGAGATCGACGCCCTGGAGTTCACCGAGGACATCCCGCTGGGCTTCGCCCAGATCGTCGAGGACGTGGTGCTACGCCAGCGCCTGGAGGTCGAGGTGGCCGATCCGCTGCTCTCGGCGATCCAGTTCAACGTCGTGATCGACGCGCCACAGGCGCTGCGGGTGCGCAACAACGCGGCGGACTTGACGGGCAGCGCGGAGCTCGTGCTGCGCGGCAGTCTTGCACAGCCGCTTTTTTTCGGCGACGTCGACCTCGCGCCGGGGGGCAAGCTTCTTTTCGGCGGCGTCGACTACGAGATCGACCGCGGCCGAATCAGCTTCACCGACCCCTACGAATTCCACCCGGAGGTCGACCTCGTCGCCACCACCCGGGTCCGCGACTTCGAGGTCCAGCTGACGCTTTCGGGGCCGGTCGATCGGATGAACGCGGGCTTCTCCTCGGATCCGCCGCTCCCGGCCCTCGAGGTTTTCGAGCTCCTCGCCACCGGCGGCGAGAGCGACCAGGTCGCCAACACCGTCCGCCGCGCCGACGAGATCGGCCAGGAGAACTCGATGAGCGCCGCGTCGTTCCTCTACGGCCAGGCAGCCTCGGTGATCGGCGAGAGGGTCTCGAACCTCTTCGGCTTCGACAAGTTCCGGATCGCCCCCTTGACCGGCTCGGGCGACAACCTCTCGAGCGCCCGGGTCACCGTCGGCAAGCGGTTGTCGAAAGACGTCTACCTTTCCTATTCCGCCGACCCGTCGTCGACCGAGGAGCAGCAGCTCCAGATAGAATGGCGCATCGGCCGGAACCTGATCCTCGTCCTCACCCAGAACGGCGACGACACCTACGAAGCCGACGCCCGCTGGGAGACGACCTTCTAACCCCCCTTGAAACAGCCACGGCGAGCCCGCCGTCGCCAAGACCGGACTGACACGAAGGAGCAGCATGGACGCCACTTTCTACAAGATCTTCCACATCCTGGGATTCTTCCTGATCTTCTCCGCCCTGGGCGGCACGACGATCGCCTCTCTTCTAGGAAGCTCGGACGACAAACGAGCCCGTCGCCTGACGGGCATCTCCCACGGCGTGGGTCTGCTGTTGCTTCTCATCAGCGGCTTCGGCATGCTCGCCCGCCTGGGCCTGGGCTTCGACGGCTGGGTCTTCGGCAAGATGGGGATTTGGCTGTTACTGGGTACGAGCGGCTTTCTGATTCGCATGCGTCCGGGCTGGGCGAGTCTTTTCTGGATCGTCTTGCCGCTGCTGGGCATGGTCGCCGGGTACCTGGCGCTCTACAAGCCGTTCTGAGAACTGAGCCGGGGTCTATCTCCTTCTCTGGGTGGCAAGCGGATCGCCGCCCGGGAGCCGCGGACCTTGACGGGCGCGTGATCATCGACAAAGTAGACCTCTCGATCCGCAGAGGCTCTTCGGGCAACGTCGGGTAGTTGTCAGCGACCCTCAGCTTCGGCAAATGCTCGAAGAGCTCTCTGGCGGGCAGGCAGCTCACC
>CBDUYN010000112.1:0-32686 GCA_965371445.1 uncultured bacterium
CCAAGCTACGCCAGGCAGGTGCATGCATTGAGGACGTCGATTTTCGTACGCGCCGGCGCCCTCCTCGCGCAGCCGGCAGACGCGTTCGACGCGGGCCAGGAGGTCGTCGCGTTCGCGTTCGTGGACGGTGTCGCGCTCGTCCGGGATGAGAGTGTTGTCAGCTTGCCGCGGCCCGTAGTCCGGGAAGGTCGCGTGGACGTCGACGAAGGCGACGCGGTGTTCGTCCTTCCAGTCGTCCCCGCGCTCCGAGACGCGGGGATCGGCGATCCAGTCGCCGCGGTCCGGCGCGTACTGTCGGCTCCGGCGGACGATGCCGTCGGCCCGGACGCGGATCACCTGGTACTGATTGGGGACGTCGGGCCGTTCCGCGGCCTGGAGCGCCGCGCTCCCCGTCGACAGGATCGGGACGCTGGGCAGCAGCGAGGCGAGGTCGGCGCTGTGGGTGTGGCCGTGCAGGATCAGGTTCAGGCACCGTCCGAGGACGTTCTTGAGGTCGACGTGGTCGCGCAGGCTCTCGTCCTCGGAGGCGTACCCGGGCAGGACGTTGTGGTGAACGGCGCCGATGCGCAGCCAGCCGCGCGCCTGGTAGCGCTCGAGGCGTTCGTGGAACCAGCGGAGCTGCCGCTGTCCGACTTCGCCGTGATGGACCTCGTGGCTTTCGGCCATCGTCGAGTTGAGGCCGGCGACGACGACGCGGAGCTCTTCGATCTCGTAGAGGGTCCAGGGCTGGTCGGCGGTGAAGGTGATCTCGTCGACGTCTTCGTAGAAGCGGTCGAAGAGCGAGGCGAAGTCGCGGAGCTTCGGCCAGTAGGGCTTCTCGGGCTCGCATCCGTCCTCTTCGCATTCGATGAAGTAGCCCTCGCAGCGTCGCCGGTTGACGTCGTGGTTACCCGGGACGACGACGACGCGTCGGCGGTCGAGGTCGAGGTGCTCTGTCAGGGCTTCGAGGAAGGCGAGGGCGTCGTCGAATTCGGCCTTCTTGCCCCATTCGGCGAGATCACCCGTCACCACCAGGAGGTCGGGACGGAGGTCGTGCCGGGTGGCGAGGGCGTCGAGGTCGCGGGTGAGGCTATCGACGACGCTGTCGACGGAGCCGAAGCGATGGTGTTTGCCGAACTGGATGTCGGAGAGATGCAGAAGCTGGATCATCTCGGCTTCTCAGCTTGGCCGCCGAGGGAGGGCCTCAAAGCCCTGTTTCGTAGCTCGTCGAAACGAGAGGCTCGTCCCTCTCGATCAAATCCTTCCAGCAGGCGGCGGCTTGAGCATGGTAGAGGTCTTCAGCGTCGAGGATCGCCAGAAGACCCGAGGTGTCGACGAAGACGCTCACTCGCCGAACGGGATAGCGGTCGTGGTTTACCGAGAGGTCGGTGACTCCGGAGCGAAACCGACCCACCGCGTTCAGTGCCCGGCGCTTCTTCTCCTCGTGGCTGAGTGGCGCCTTGGTGCGCAGAAAAGCATCGACGCTGCGGCGGATGAGCTCCGCCATCGACAGCCTCTCCGCCACAGCGCGGGCTTTGAGAGCGCTTGCTTGCTCCTCCGTCAACTGCACCTGGGTCCTGACCATGTCTACCTCCGGGACGTCGTTTCGCGCTCTCGGGCCAGCGAAGCGGGGACGTTGAGCGTGAGTAGCTTCGCCGTCATAGCGTTCCTCTGCAGCCATTCTATCATCAAGGCCGCCGGACGACGAGCTCGCCGCCGCCGAGCTCGAAGTCGAGCCCCGAGCTCGGCAAGACGAGACCCGGCGCCTCGTCGGGGCGCAGGCCCTCCACCGAGCTGTGGATGACGATCCCGCCGGCCTCGGCGGCCAGCCCGGCGTCGGCGTAGGAGACCCGCCAGCCCGTCTCCCGGGCCACCCAGTCGAGCATCTCGGCCACCGTCCGACCTTCGAGGTCGAAGGGCGGAGCGCTCAGCAGGATCCAGCTCCAGCCCTCGCCCCAGGACGGCACCTCGCTCCGCACGACCGTGCCATCGCCCCCCACCGTGATCTCCTCGCCCGCCGGGGCCGGATGCCGGACGCCGTCGATCTCGACGTCGACCGCGCCTTCGCGGACCCGTACCCGCAGGCCGTCGTCCACGATCCGTACCTCGAACTGGGTCCCGACCTCGCGCACCACCCCGAGCGGCAGGTGCACCTCGACCGCCGTTCCCGGCTCGGCGCCGGCCGAATCGACGTAGACCGCGCCCTCCTCCAGGAAGATCGTGGCGTCCGTGCCCAGGCGCACCCGCGTCGCCACGTCGAGACGTACCGCGTGTCCCGTGGCGAGCCGCAGGGCGGCCCGTCCCGTCCCTCCGGTGCGGATCTCGCTCCGCTCCGCGAGCGTGTCGCCGGAAGCCAGGAAGGCCACACCGCTACGTTCCGCGGAGCGTACCTGGACGCGATTCCAGAGCTCTTCGACCGTGGCCACCCGGGCCACGGCCTCGCCCGGTGCCGGGACGCCAGCCGGCGCTTCAGGCCGGACGAGGAGAAACGCGCCAAGAGCGGCCACGACCGTCGCGGCCACGGCCATCGTCCATTGCCGGCGACGGCGGCGCGCCGCGGCATGGGAGGCCACCTTCTCCTGCCACACCGCCTGCGCCACCCGCCTGGCCTCGGCCCGGGCCGCGGCGCGCGGCACCGGTCCGGGACCAGTGCCGCAAAGCGGATGCGGAAGGCCTCTCTGGAACGGGTCAGGAGCGATTCCGCCGCCTTGGGGCTCATGCCGAGCCGCTCGGCGATCTCGCTCACCGGCAGGTCGTCGAAGTACTTCCACGCCAACACCTGCCGATAATGGGACCGAAGGGCGTCGAGGGT
This sequence comes from uncultured bacterium, assembly GCA_965371445.1. Classification (GTDB taxonomy): domain Bacteria; phylum Acidobacteriota; class Thermoanaerobaculia; order Multivoradales; family J023; genus DASWIG01. Next base: position 2,792 of record CBDUYN010000112.1, read on the forward strand.
GTGATGCACCAGAGCGACGGCCTGTTTTGACTGCAAGCTGTCGTCCGGTCCCGCGACGCCGGCCGCCATGGCGTCCAGCATCGCGCGGACCTCGCCGTCCTCCTCAATGCCGTCGACCCTCGCCGGAATCCGGCGCTGGCGCCGAAAGTGGGCGCTCACCTCGTACCGGCAGAAGGTGCACAGCCAGCTGAAGAGCGCCGCCTCGCCCCGATAGGTGTCGGGCTTCCCGAGCGCCTGGACAAAAGCGGCCTGGGTGACCTCTTCGGCCAAGAGCTCGTCGTGCTCGACGCGCGTCAGGGTGAAGCGGTAGAGGCCGTCGTAATGCCCCTCGAAGAGTTGCTCGAAGGCCTCGGCTTCGCCAGCCAGGAGTCGCCGGACCAGGGCCCGATCTTCACGGAAGCCCTGCGGCTTCTCCCGACCCGTCTGTCCCATCATGGTGTAGGAGGTCCCAGGGTGATGAATCCTTCGAAAAAAGTCTCGTCGTCAAAGTCTCAGCGTCCGCGGCGGATCACCCGGGTCCCCGCCAGACGGTCGTGGAGCGCGAGCCCGGACTCTGAGAAAGCCGCCGCCAAAAAGCCAATCCCCAGGACGAGGCCGCCGGCGACGAAGCCCACGAGGCGCAACGCCGAGCGCCCGAGGCCGATCCCGGTGCGCTCCGGCGAGCGGATGACCTGAAGGCCCACCAGGCTCTTGCCCGGAGTCGTCCCCAAGAGCCCCCAGCCCAGCCACCACACGAGGGCGATCAGGCCCGCCACGACGAGGGCACCGACCCCGCCGGCGACGCCGTAGGCCAACCAGACGAAACCGGCGACCCAAAAAGCGTCGACGAGGAATGCGGCGGCGCGCAGCCAGAAACCGGCCGGCGCGACGAAGGCCGACACCTTGAGGTCGCGGGCGATTCGAACGGGCCCGGTGTCCTCCGGGATCTCCTCGTGAAGAGACGGCAGGAGCTCCGTGGTCTCGATCTCGGAGTCCGGCTTGGCCGTCAGCGCCAGGCTGTCGTCGAGCTTCAGCAAGCCGGGGGGCGTGGCCACGCTTCGTGCACGTCTCTGCCGCGGCGCCGGAGCGTCAAAGACCGGCTTCGGAGGCTTCCGCGGCGTTCTCGGGGGGCTGGGCTCGTCTTTCGGCGGCGGCTCCGCCTCGGCCTCCGGCGGGCCTGGTAGCTCCCCGAGCGGCGGTGCCAGCATGGCGACGCTCGATCCCGTCGGCAGCACCGTGGAGCCGGAGACCTGGAGCATGCCGCTCCCACCTTCCAGCGAATCGGCGGCGCCCTCGAAAGTGCCTTCGCGGATCTCGACGGAGACCTCGGCGTCCCCCAGGCGCAGGGCGTCTCCGTCGTAGAGCTCGGCGTCGGTGGTGACCCGTTCGCCGTTGACGAAAGTCCCGTTCGACGAGCCGAGGTCCTGGAGATGGATCTTGCCTTCGTGGAAAGTCAGAAAGACGTGCTTGCGGCTGACGCTCGGATCGTCGATCGCGATGTCGCAGCGGCGGCTACGTCCGACGGTAAGCTTGTCCGAGCGGAGGTCGATCGTCCGTTCACCGTACTTCAGGCGGTAGCTCCATCCCTCGCTCACAGTCCTTACTCGCTCCCTTCAAGCTCCGGACTCTAACATGCCTCCGGCCGCCGGCGCAGAAGCTCGATTTGGGCGACGGCGGCGACCAGCGCGGTTTCGACACGCAGGATCCAGGGGCCGAGCGTCACCCCCTGAAAGCCCGCCCCGCGAAAGCTTTCGACCTCGCGGTCGAGCCATCCGCCTTCGGGTCCCAGGGCGAGCTCGACGCCGGCGTCGCGGCCCGGCTCCGACGCGGCGCTCCAGACGGCCTCGATCGGCTCCGGCGCCTCGGGATGAGCGAGGAGCCGCAGGCCCCCGCGCGGACGCGCTTCGAGCGTCTCGAGAAAGGCAGCGAACCGCGGGTGGACGGCGACTTCGGGCAGACGGGTGCACGCGCCCTGCTCGGCCCCCAGCACGAGGTGACGCCGCAGCGTCTCGTCTTGTAGGACCGGCGTATGAAAATAGCTCTTCTCCACCCGCCACGAACGGATCAGGTCGATCCGCTCAACGCCCATGGCGGCGGAATACTGGAGGACGCGCTTCAAGGCCTGGGGACGCGGCAGGGCGACGACCAGGGCGAGCGGCGCCGGCCTCGCCGGCTCGTCGTCGAGCTCGACGTGAAGCTCCACCGTGCCGTCGCCCGCCGCCACGACTCGGCCGCTGCCGGCCGGCCCGCCGATCCGGCCGACGCGGATCGTCTGGCCTGGCTCCGCCCGCAGGACGCCCAGCAGGTGCTCAGCCCGGCGGTCCGTCAGCTCGACGCGGCCGTCGGGACCGATCTCGCCGTCCTCGAGGAGCAGGAGGTTCACGCGTCTTCTACCTCAGGGGGACGGTGGTGAGTAGCGGTCGATGAGCCGTTCCAGGGCACGGCGGCACACGGCACAAAACGGCACCTTGTCGCGGGTGAACATGACGCAGTCGGCCTGCGGACGAAAGTAGCCCCGGGCCGCGTAGTTGGCGCCCTCGAAAGCGCCGACGGTGCCGGCGTGCGGCCCAACGCCTAAGAGCTTCGTCTCAAAAGCCTGCTGCTCCGAGAAAAGCGCCGACATCTCCGACTCGGGACGGTTCTCGGCACGGATCTTCCGCCGCCGCGCCTGGATCCCCCGGGCGTGCTCCTCGAATTCTGCCTTGGGCCAGGCCGTGGGGAGCGGGGTACCCTCGGCGACCAGGTCGCGCCACTTGAGCGCCGCCGGGTCGAGCAACGCGGTGGCGTTGGCCTCCCAGGGCTCGACGCGGCTCTCGTCGATCTCGTAGGCGACGTCGGAGGTGTAGTACTCGTCGGCCAGGCCGGCGATGTGGTGGCCGAGCTCGTGGACCGTGACGTAGGCGCCCCAGTCGTTGTCGGCGGCCGAGGTCGAGTAGAGGCCGTAGATCCCGCCGCCGCCGTAGGTCTCGCTGTTCGTGAGGATCAGCACGAGCTCGTAAGGTGCCCAGGCGGCGACCTCGCGCCAGGTCCGGTTCTCGAAGGTCAGGACGTAGCGCTCGGAGCGAAAGGCGTCGTAGGTGGCGCCGATCAGGGAATGACGGTGGACGCCGGTCGAGGGGCGCGAGACGCCGGACTCGGCGGCTGGCGGGCAGATCGCCCAGACGTTGAAATCGCCGCGGCGCTCCTTGAAGGGGGTCACGGCGAAGAGGTAGCCGGTGTGACGCCGGACGTCGCCGACGCACTTGTCGCGTTCCGCCGCGGTGTAGCCGTCGCCCATCACGAGCAGGTCGAGCTTCGCGGGCGGCGGGCCGTTGTCCTGGATCGCCAGCACCTCCTGGCGGGGCGGCGGCGCGGTCGACACCAGCATGTCCTCGGGGTCGACCTCGAATTCCCAGACGGGCTCGAAGGCGTTCTGGGCATTGCGCTTCGAGACGACGAGGCGCAACAGGCGCGCCGGCTCGGGCGCCGGGAAGCGTACCGACTCGTGGAAGGTGCGGTGGCGCTGGCGGGCCTCGCCGGTGGTCTCCCACTCGCCGTAGATCGAGGCGAAGCCCTGGGAGAAGAGGACGTCGCCGCTTTTGGCGTCCCTGATCTCGAAGAAGTACTTGCCGGCCCGGATCTCGTCGATCGCGCCCGAGGGGTTCCCGGGCCAGGGGAGCGGCTCGACGACGAGCCGGTCGAAGCTGAAGAGCTCTTCGGTGGCGCTCCCGGTGTGGTAGTAGTCGAGCCGCAGGGTTCGTGGCGCCGCGGCCGCGAGGACGGCGGGCGCCGCGGCGAGGAGGAGCGCACAAACGAGAGGTCGAAGGATCGCTGTCATGTCGTTCACCTCGGAGAGGACGTTTTTCGATCGGAGTATCCCAGCAATCCTAACCGCTAATCGCCAACCTGGGGAGTCATGACAGATGAAGAGAGTCATCGTCGTCACCGGCGGTAGCCGCGGCATCGGCGCCGCCACCGCACGCCTGGCCGGGGAACGCGGCTACGCGGTCTGTATCGGCTATCGCCGCAACCAGGACGCCGCGGGGGAAGTCGTCGACACGATCGAGCGCGCCGGAGGCGAGGCGATCGCCGTCGCCGCCGACGTCGCCGAGGAGGACGACGTCGTCCGACTCTTCAAGACCGTCGACGAAGCCCTGGGACGTGTCACCGCGTTGGTCAACAACGCCGGCGTCCTGGAGCGGCAGACGAGGGTGGAGGACATCGACCCGGCACGCCTCCACCGTATCTTCGCCGTCAACGTCGTCGGCTCGTTCCTGTGCGCCCGGGAAGCCGTACGGCGCATGTCGACCCGGCGGGGCGGCCAGGGCGGGGCGATCGTCAACGTGTCGTCACGGGCGTCGCAGCTCGGCGCCGCCGGGGAGTACGTCGACTATGCCGCGTCCAAGGGAGCCGTGGATTCGATGACGATCGGCCTCGCCGGCGAGGTGGCCGCCGAGGGCATCCGCGTCAACGCGGTACGGCCCGGTTTCATCTACACGGACATCCACGCGAGCGGTGGCGAGCCCGGCCGCGTCGACCGGGTCAAGGAGATGGTGCCGATGAAGCGCGGCGGCCAGGCCGACGAAGTGGCGCGCGCCATCCTGTACTTGCTATCCGAGGAGTCGTCCTATTCGACGGGGACGTTCCTCGACGTCGCGGGGGGTAGATAGGTACCGGCGGCGTCGGCCCGGCCCGACCTCCGCCTCGTCCGGCGCCGCTGCCTCCGCCTCGCGGACAACCGCGTCGAGCTCACGGACGTCCTTGTCGCGCCGGTGGTATCCCGTCTCCTCGACGAGCCGACGCGCCCGTCCGAGCCTTTGCCGCGCCTCTCGCGGACGTCCCAGGACGACGTCGGGCCTGGCCCGTTCCAGGTGGACGTCACACTCATGAAGACGCATCCGTCCGCGCAGGGAGATCTCCTCCGCCTCGTTGAGATCGGCGCGCGCACCTTTTGCGTCCGATTGGACGCGCCGTTGGCGCGGGGCAGGAGGCCGTTAGGCAGGTATTGTTCTTGCCCAGCCTGACGCAGCAACTCGACGGCCCGATCCAGATACCCCGCGGCCCGTCCCATCTCCTCTTCTTCTTCTTCTTGCCCTCTCCCCCGGCTCGCTGGTGGATCGTGAGACTACGGTGGACGGGGGAGAGGGCTGGGGTGAGGGGGAAGATGCGGCGTCAGCGCCAGGGCGAAATGAGCACGGCCCAGGGTGAGGTTGTCGAGAGCGATATCAAGTAGACCAAGGCCACGCCCAAGAAATTCTTCAGCGAGCTTAAGTGCATAATTCGCTCGATCTATAATCTCACGCCACTCCGCCACGGACATCGCTTCGGGACGAAGAGCCGGCGGGACGCCGGCGCTCCCAGCGGTTCTCCCTTCCTATAGCTGACTTCGGGACGAAGAGAAGACGTCCCTTCGGGACGAAGAGCAGGCGGGACGCCTGCGGTCCCAGCAAAAGAACCCAAGCCCGACGGCAAACGCCCCGCCCCTCGAAAAACCCGCCGCATGAAAACTCCCCTGTACGCCTCCCGCTGACGCCCCGCCCGGCACCCGTGGACGACAGCTTGAAACTCCTGGAATTTTTCTTCACAGGTCACATCGAATGGAAAGATCGGTACTTGGTTGAAGAAGCTCACGGTCTCGATGAGCTTCTGATATGCCTGGGCGCGAAGCTCTCCGGGGAGGTTGCGCGCCAGGACGGCCAACCGGCCGCGCAGCATCTCTTCGAGCGTCACGGCGCTGGTTGTGACCGTCTCAGGAGGCACGGCTTTCAGCCGCTGACGGAGGACGGGATGACCCCGTTCTTGAAGACTGACGTGATCGGTGTCGAGGAGCCAGCGGATCATTCGGTCTCGGCCTCGGCGCGAGCCTTGGCCCTCTCTTCGAGGAAGTCGTCAAAGAGAGGGTCGTCGGCAGATCGGCGTGCGACTGGAGGAGTCGTGACCGACGATTCCCTTCGCCCCCCGTCTCTCTGTGCTAGACTGGACTCACAGAAGAGGCGTTTGAACGACCATGCAGTACCCCATCGTCATCCGGTCCAAAGCTGTCGACCGTTACGTCGCAGAGCCCCTCGGCCTCGCGGAGCTACGGGTCGAGGCGGCTACCGAAACCGCAGCCCTTGAGAAAGTGAAGCGCGCCTTGAAGGGCTGGCTGGGCTCCGCTGCCAGGCTGGTCCAGTTGGACCTCCCGGGAACGAGCGACTGCAATCCCTGGCTCGAATCCGCCATTGCGTCAGCCCGACGACCCCGCAGCAGCACCGTAAAGCCGGCACGAGGCCGCCTTGAAGACCAAGAAGATCCGTCCGCCCGGGGCCAGGCCCATCTTCGCCGGCGTGGTCTCCGCGACCTCGACGGTCAGCGGCGGAATGCCCGGCTCAAGCTCCGCCGTCAACAGGACGAGGCTTTCCAGCGGACGGATCTCCAAGATCGTCGCCGGCAAGGCGTTCAAGGCCGAGAGCCCACGCGGCTCCTCCGTCGCGATCAGGATCTCCTCCGCGGAGAGGCCCACCAGGACGTCGCCCGGCGCCAGGTCGCTGCGCAAGGCGACGACCTCGACGTCACCGCCGTTCAAGCGAATGCGGCTCGTCGCCTCGTCGCTTGCGACCAGCCGTCCCGGCAGGACGTTCTCGAAGCCCTCCGCCTCGGCGAGCGGAAAGACCGCCGGGTCGCGCAAGACCTTCCGCGGCTCGCCGTGGGCGATCGGACGTCCGTCGCGCAGCACGACGATCTCGTCGCACAGGGCCTGGACCTCGATCGGATCGTGCGAGACCAGGAGCATCGGTACCGTCAGCTCCTCGCGCACCCGTCGCAGGAGCGGTAGGAGCCGTCTTCGTAGCGGCAAGTCGAGCGACGCCAAAGGTTCGTCGAGGAGCAGCAGCCGCGGACCCGAGCAGAGAGCCCTACCGAGAGCGACGCGCTGACGCTCGCCGCCCGAGAGGGTGGTGACGGAGCGCGACAGGAGCGGTCCCAGCTCGAGGAGCTCCGTCACCCGGTTGAGCTCGACCCCCGGGCCGCCGCGCCGTGCCCGGTGACGTCCGGCGAGGAGGTTTTGACGCACGTCCATGTGGGGAAAAAGGAGGCCGTCCTGCGGCACGTAGCCGACGTGACGCTCCTCGGGACGCAGAGCCACGCCGGCGGCGCTGTCGAGCCACACCTCCTCGCCGAGGGCGATCCGTCCGCGGGCCTTGCGCCGCAGGCCCGCGACCGTCTCCAGGACCGAGGTCTTGCCCGAGCCCGAGGGGCCGAAGAAACCCGTTACCGGCTGCTCGGCCGAGAGGTCGACCGCGAGCTCGAAACGGTCGAGCCCGAGCCTTACGTCGATTCTGAGGGCCGTCGTCACGGTCCCTCCCGGCGCGGACCGGCGCTGGAGCCGGCGAGGAGCTCCGCGGCGACGATCGCCGTCAAGCCGAGGCCGAGGGCGATCAGCATGAGGAAGTCGGCGCGGGCGTTATTGCCCACCTGCTGGGCGGAGAAGATCGCCGAGGCGAGCGTCTGGGTACGGCCGGGGATGTTGCCGGCCAGCGTCACCGTGGCGCCGAATTCGCCCAGGGCGCGCGTGAAGCCGAGGATCGTCGCCGCCAGGAGGCCGCGGGCCGCGAGCGGCAGGGTCACCCGGAGAAAGGTCGCGGAACGCGAGTAGCCGAGCGTACGGGCCATCATCTCGAGGCGCGGGTCGACGCCCTCGAAAGCCACCCGCGCCGTGCGTACGACGAGCGGCAACGACATCGCCGCCGCGGCCAGCACCGCCGCCTTCCAGGTCAGGACCAGCTCCAGGTCGAAGCCCAGGGTCTCGCGTCCGAGCGGACCGCGGGCGGCCAGCAGCCGCAGGAGGAGGAAGCCGACCGCCGTCGGCGGCAGGACGAGCGGCAGTCCCACGAGCGCCGAGAGGAGACGCTTGCCGCGGAACTCGTAGCGCGCCAGGACGTACCCGACCGCCGCCGCCGGCACGACGACGAAGACCGTCGCCACCGTCGCCACCCGTAGCGTGAGGGCGAGGACCGGGAGGATTTCGCTCATCCGTTCGCGTTCGGCGCCAAAAAGCCGTGCCTTTCGGCGACGGCCCGTGCCGAGGGGCTTTGGAGGAAGTCGAGGAAGAGGCGTCCGAGGTCACCGCGCCGGCCGCCTTCGACGAGCGTCGCCCAGTAGACGACGTCGACGTCGTCGCGCGGCTCGATCTCGTAGACGACGCGGATCTTCTCCGAGGTCATGGCGTCGGTTCGGTAGACGATCCCGAGGACCTCGGGGTCCGATTCCACGAAGGCCAGGGCGGCGCGGACGTCGAGCGCCGGCGCTACGCGCTCTTCGACCGCCGAGTAGAGGTCGGCGCCGTCGCAGGGGACGCCCGCGAGGTAGGCCTTGGCATAGCGGCCGGCCGGCACGCCCTCGGGATCGGCGAGGGCGAGAAAGCGGTAGCCCAGGCGCGCGAGGTCGGCGAGCTCGGTGAGCTCGTAAGACGCGTCGCGGTGGGCGACGACGACGAGGCGGCTCGTAAAGAGGCTCCGGCGCGTGCCGGGGACCGTACGTCCGGCTTGCTCGAGGAAGTCGACCCACCTCTCGTCAGCGGAGAGGAAGACGTCGGCGACGGGCGCGGCGACGATCTGCTGCGCCAGGGTGTTGGAGCCGGCGAAGTTGTACTCCACCGCGACGCCGTGGGTGCGCTCGAGCTCGGCGCCGAGCTCGGAGACGACGTCGCGCAGGCTCGCGGCGGCGAAGACGAGGAGCGGCTCGCCGCTTTCGTCCTTTGCGCCACCGCCGCACCCGGCGAGGACGACGCCCAGGACGATGGCCGCAAGACGCGGTCTCCGTTTCGCTGACATGCCGGCATTCTACCTGGCCACTCATGGGTGGCAAGTGGGCGCGGCACGAGCTCCGGCGGTCGGCCGGGTGGGCGCGGCACGAGCTCCGGCGGTCGGCCGAGACACGGCCCCGCTTCCCTAAACCGGCCGAGCCGGAACCCTACAGGGGTGGGTGGCAAGGGCAAGCGGACGAGAACCTTGGCTCAGAGTGAGATCGTCAGAGGTCTCTACTACGGTTCCTCGCGCCTCGGCTTGCCCTTGTCTTCGCGGCCCTGAAGGGGCCGACGCGTCCGGGCTGCACCCGGACGCGAAGACAAGGGCAAGCCAAGCCCCACAGGACCGTCTTGGGGAAAGCCGAAGCGACGGTGCTTCGAGCCATCGCCTCCGTCCGCTTGCCCTTGCCACCCTTTTTGAATTTCTGGTCATCTTGCGCGGAATTTCACTGGTAAGGGACTATTGGACTGTAACACTTGAATCGCTAGGTTCGCTAGGTTCCCAGACATCTTCACAGATGAGTCAAGTACGCTGACGGCTCCTTCCGGGAGGCGGCTTCTGCCGCCTTTCCAGCCCATAGCACGGGCCTTGAGGCCCGTTGCGGGGGCCGCCGAGCCTCGAACCGTCGTGCTTCGCGCCCGCCCCCGCGACGGGCCTCAAGGCCCGTGCTATGGACCAGGAAACCGGCTGAAGCCGGCTCATGCTCGGTGGAGCTCGACCCCTTCGCCGGTCACCTCGCCGCAAGCCTCCCCCAGCGTCCGGAGCTGTGTGAGCAGCTGGACCGCGAGCGTCGCGGATCTGGGCTGAGAATCCGGCACGTGGTAGACTCGGGTCCTGATGGCTGAAGTCGCGTACGCCCTGCCCCCGATCGAAACCGAAGACCAGGCCCGCTGGCCCGCCCAGGGAAGCTGGACCTGGGAAGACTACCTGCGTCTGCCGGACGACGGCCAGCGCTACGAGATCATCGAAGGAGTCCTCTACGTGGCCGCCGCACCGACTTTCGCCCATCAGTTCTCGGTCTCCGAGCTCTTCGGGGAGCTGCGAAGCTTCGTCAGGGCTCACAAGCTCGGCTTGGCCCTGGTGGCCCCCTTCGACGTTCGCCTGCCCGGCGTCGCCGACCCGGTCGAGCCCGACGTCATGTTCTTCCGCAGCGGCAACGAGCCCCAGGCGGACGACAAGTGCTTCCAAGGCGTTCCCGACCTCGTCGTCGAGGTCCTCTCGCCCGGCACGAGCCATGTCGACCGGGGCGTCAAGCTCCGTGCCTACGAGAAGGCTGGAGTGGAGGAGTATTGGTTGGCAGACCCGAAGTCGCGTTCGATCACCGTCTACCGTTTCGACGCCGAGGGCCGGGAGTACGAGGAGTGGGGCCGCTTCGGTCCCGGGGAGAGCGTCACCTCGGCGCTGCTCGAGGGCTTCGAAGCGGAGGTGACGGCCCTTTTCCCGCCGACGAAGCCCTGACGACTCCACGACGAGCAGCCCTCCGAGGGTCACGGGTACGAGCCCCGTATTCGATAGCCTGAGATTCAAGCTGACGAATCCGAGCCCCGGAAACAGCCGCCTGAATCTCAGAGTCACGAGTACGCCACCCGGATCCGTTACCCTGGAGCCCGGCCTCACGGCCACAGGCCCTGGTCTGTGAGCCGGAGTCCGTGTCTCGAGTCTGTTTTCCCTTGGGCCGTTCCACGGCGCCCAACCGGCGGCGACGGCCTCGGGCTCGAACCCTGCTGCCTCAGCGAGGCATGCACCACGTGCCGTTGCCACGGCTCGAGCTGTCGAAGAAAAGCTGCCGGCATGCGCTGCTGGCACAGGCCTTGAACCGTGACCAGAGGCCGGTGAGCTGCGCCTCTGCGACAATCTCGAAGAACTGTCCAAGGACGCGCTCGAAGTCCTCGGCGGACGACCGGAAACGAGCCAGGCCGTCGGTCCCGAGGCGCAGCTCGATCGCCACCGACGACGCCACACGCCGGAGGTGGGCCACGGTTTCCTCGGAGAGCGCTGCGCCGGAGTTGGCGAGCACGAGCGAACGCAGGGCCTCCCGGACCTCGATCGCCCGTTCCAGGTCGGCCCGGGTGAGCCGGGTCCCGGCCGGGAGGAGCCGCAGGCTCACCAGGTGCTCGGCCAGCTCCTCCGGGCTCGTCAGCTCCTCGCTTCCGTCCTCCCGGCTCGCCGTGTTGACAAAGGCTTGGACGAGCCGCAGGTCGTCTGGTGCCGGCGGCGGGCTCGATTTCGGAGAGTCTGCCATGGTCACCTCCTGTAGTCCCCTGTTCAGGCTAGCGAAGCATGGCAATTTGCGCAAGACCGTCAGGGACGCCGACGGCAAAGCCGAGCAACCGCTACTGCTGCGGAAACGGTGTCCAGGAAGGCCCGGAAGGCGACGGACGCTGCGACGGCAACGTCTGAGGCGGAGCCTCGCTGGACTTTGAGGTCGGCTGGCCGGGGATCTCGCCTCCCGTCATCTGGAGGAGGCGATCGGTGTCGGCTGCGGTCATCGACTGGGCCAACGCCGAGAACCTCGAGACGTGCCGCGAGGAGCTGCTCGACGTCCTCGAGGAGTGGATCGTCCTGGGACTTCAAATGGGACACCACATCCCTGAGATCGAGGGCATCTCGCTGAACGTCCAAGAAGTCGGCCCGATCAAGCACCAGGAACTGGTCTCTTGTCTGAGGAAGCTCAGCTTCAAAGGACCATCGGTCAAGGCGTGCCCGAGGCGGAGGTGCTCAACTGGCTCGAGTGGGAGCGTCGGCGTCCCGAAGCCCCTTGTCTCGAATGCTGGGAGCGCGGGACGCAGACGCTCAGCCAAGAGCGGATCGCCTTCAAGCCATTCAGGCCAATTTGGGCTTCTGTCGAAACCTCGCGATCATCTCGCGGACCTGGGGAACGAGCTCTACCGGGACGCCCATCATCGGCTCCGATGAGCTCAAGCAGGCCGCTTCGTACTCAGCGGCAGCCTCGTCTTCGCTCTGGTTCTCATAGTACTCCAGCAGGTCTCTAACTCGCTCTTCGCTCCACCCTTCGGGGAACTGGTTCTGCTTCATCTCGTTCTCCTGCGGCGGCGATAGGCAGCCAACACCTTGCCTTCAAGGTCGAAGCTGGTCACCACGAAGGCGCTGCGTCGACCCGCGTCGGGGACGTAGACAACCTTGAGGTGGCGGCCTGCCCTCGTGGTCCCAAAAGCGATTCGCGACCTACCTTTCCGCCCCTTGAAGTCATCACCATGCCTGGTAAGGATTTCCTCTACTTCATCCTCGGTCACGTCGTGATTGTAGATATGCGGCAAGCTGGTTTCCGGATCGATGTAGAATCGCAACTCCACGCCTAGAGGGTATCAGCATGTGAGCCGGACGCCAAGGGTCTGCACCTTCAAGGTTGGGCGAAGCTCAGCGAATCCGGCCGCCTGGGGAGCCACCTTGGCTTGTCGGCGACCCGCCAACAGGCGACCTCGTGCTCGGCACTGTCCTCGGGCATCCGCCTGGACTTTGAGGGCGGACTCTGAGATCTTCGACACGTGAGCACACCTCTGGGAAAATGCTACCGTGGCACGGTCAACGTCCACCTGCGGGGGTTCGGCTTCGTCGACTTCGCCGACGCGGACGCGCCCGTCGAGAGCGCCTTCGTGGCGCCGCCCGACCTCAACGCGCTCCTCGCCGGCGACGTCGTCGAGGCCCGCCTCGAAGAGTCGGGTCCGGGACGCTGCCGCGCCGTCGACGTCGTCCTCGTCGAGCGTCCGCGCGAAGAGGTCGTCGGCACCGTCGAGCAGGGCCCCGGGAAAGGACGCCTGGCTCTTCGCCTCGACCCGCGGATCGGCAACACGGACTGGCCTCTCGAGGGGGCGCCGAAGGAGCTGCGTCCCGGCGAGGCCGTGGTCGGCGAGCCCGATCCGCGCCGGGCCCGGGTACGCTTTCTCCGCAAAACGGCCGCAGAGGACGCCGGCCGCACCGCGACCCTCGTCGTCCACCGGATCCGTACGGCCTACCCCCGCGCCGTCCGCGAAGAGGCGCGGCGAGCCCGGATCTCCCACAAGGGCCGGCGCGACCTTCGCGGGACGCCGACCGTCACGATCGACGCTCCCGCGTCCCGGGACCTCGACGACGCCCTCGCCGTCTTGCCCGTGCAACCGGACGGCGCGATCCGAGTCCTCGTCTCGATCGCCGACATCGACACCGCGGTGCCGGCGGGCTCGCAGCTCGACAAAGAGGCGCGGCGGCGGGGGACGAGCGTCTACCTGCCGGACCTCGTGGTCCCGATGCTGCCGAGAGAGCTCAGCGAGGACGCCTTGAGCCTACTGGAAGGCGCCGATCGTCCGGCCCTGACCGTCGAGCTGCGCATCGACGTCGACGGCGACGTGACGGCCACCGACCTTTCCATGAGCGTCATTCGTTCGACGGCGCGCTTGTCCTACGACGCCGTGACGGCTTTCCTCGACCGCGGCGAGGAAACCGTCCCCGCCGCCGTCGCCGAGACCTTGCTGTGGCTGCGGACCGCGGCGGCGCGTCTCTCGGCGGCTCGGGCGGTGCGTGGCGGCGTCACGATCGAGCGCGACGAGGTGGCGCTCGCTATCGACCGTGCCGGGGAGCCGACCGCGGTCGACGTCCGCGAGCCCACAAGCGCCCACCTGCTGATCGAGCGCCTGATGGTCGCCGCCAACGAAGCGGTGGCGCGTTGGCTGATCGATCGCGGCCTGCCAGCTCTTTTCCGCGTCCTGGACGAGCCGGAGCCGGAGCAGGTCGAGCGCCTCGCCGAGTTCGCGGGCAACTTCGGATTCAAGACGGCTTTTGGCGGCCGGCTCTCGGCGCGTGGCCTCGCGTCTTTCGAAGAGCAGTTCAAGACGACGACGGTGGCGCCGTCGATTCGTACGGTCATGCACTGGCTCCTCGGCCGCGCGCGCTACCAGACTCGGCTGTCCCCGCATTTCGCCCTCGCGGCGCCGGCTTATCTCCACTTCACGTCGCCCATTCGCCGTTACGCCGACCTGATCGTCCACCGCGTCGTGAAAGCTCACCTCCTGGGCGAGCGCGACACCCATCTCGGCGCCCCTGAGCTGGATCGCATCGCTGACGAGGTCAACGACGCCGCCCGCCGCGCCCGCAAGGCGGAGACCGACCGGATGCGCCAGATGGTGGCGCGGCTTTTCGCCGGCCGGATTGGCGAAGTACATTCCGCCCACGTCGTGGCGGCCAAGCCGTTTGGGCTCGTCGTCCAGCTCGACGGCCTCGGCGTCACCGGGACGGTGGGCGTCGAGGCCCTGGGCCCCGGCAAGTGGGAGCTCGAGGCGGCGACGTATTCTCTCGTTTCGAGAGAAAGAAACGACGAAAGGCGCTTCATGGTCGGCGAGGCCGTCCGGGTGCGAGTGGCGTCGGTCGACGAGGAGCTCGGACGTCTCGACCTCGAGCTGCTCTAGAGGGTGGTGGGCCGTGGTCGGTGAGCGACAGCGCCTGGGGATCCGCTGGTTGTGATAGCCTCCTCAAGAGGAAGAGTCATGCCCGCTGTTGCCTTCGACACCCACGCCTACGTCAGAAAGCTCCGGGACGTCGGCGTCCCGGAAGCCCAGGCCGAGGTCCAGATCGAAGCTCTGGTGGTGCTGCTCGCGGTGTAGACTACGAAGATCGACCGAGACCGTCGACGACCCAAGAAAGGAGACTGTCATGCCGACGTTCGTGCTGATGACGAAGCTGTCGACCGAGGCGATGCTGGATCCGCGAGGTCGCAAGAAGCTGGGCAAAGACTGGCTCGCCCGGATGTCGAAGCACTGCCCCGAGGTGCGCTGGATCGCCCACTACGCGATCCTCGGCCGCTACGACTTCATGGACATCTACGAGGCGCCGGACATGGAGACCGCCCACAAGGTCTCCTACATCTCGCGCCGCGAGGGCGCGGCGGAAGCCGAGAGCTGGCAGGCCCTGCCCTATGAGAGCTACATCGACCTGATCGCAGGCGTCGACGACGGCTCCTGAGCCGGAAGGTGTGTGCCAGGTTCGGCAGAGAATGCGTCTTTTCTCGGGCTTTCTCCTGGTGACGATTCTCTTGGGATCCCCTCCAGCTCGATCGGCTGAACCGTCGCTTCCCCGCTTCGTCGATCGCACGGAGGCCGCCCACCTGAGGATCGTCACCTACTCCGGAGGCGACGAGAAAAACCACATCCTGGAATCCACCGGCAACGGAATCCTCGTCCTGGACTACGACCTCGACGGCTACCCGGACCTCTACTTCGTCGCCGCCTACCGGCTGCCCCGGCCCCGGACCGGAGGCGAGGAGCGCAGCGCCCTCTACCGCAACAACGGCGACGGAACGTTTACCGACGTCACGGAAGCGGCCGGCGTCGCCGCCAGGGGGGTCTACGGCCACGGCGGGTGCGTCGGCGACGTGGACGCCGACGGTCTGCCCGACCTCTACCTGACTGCCGTCGGACCCAACGTCCTCTACCGCAACAACGGCGACGGGACGTTCACCGACATCACCGAGCGGTCCGGCGTCGGCGATGCCGGGCCGAGCCTCGGGGCCACCTTCTTCGACGCCGACGGCGACGGCGACCAGGACCTTTTCGTCGCCAACTACCTCGATGCGACCTGGGAGGAGATCCTCTCGGCTCGCCGCACCCGCCTCTGGCAGGGGTCAGTCGAGGTCATGGACGGTCCCCGGGGGCTTCCGGAAGGCCGCAACACCTTCTACCGCAACCACGGCGACGGCACCTTCGAGGACGCGACGCAGGCAACCGGTTTCGCGGACGGCGGCCGGGGCTACTCCATGGGAGTGACGAGCTTCGACTATGACAACGACGGCGACGTCGACGTCTACGTGGCCAACGACAGCAGCCCGAACCGCCTCTACCGCAACCGCGGCGATGGCACCTTCGAGGAGGTTGGCACCTTGACGGGAAGCGCCTACAACGCCGACGGCAGGCTCCAGGGAAGCATGGGGGTTCACTTCGGAGACTACGACGGCGACGGCTGGTTCGATCTCGTGGTGACCCAGTTCGCCCGCGACTACAACACCCTGTACCGGAACCTCGGCGGCCTTCTCTTCCAGGACGACTCCTTCCTCTCTCACCTCGCCGAGCCTAGCTTCCAGTTCCTGGGCTGGGGGGTTCTCTTCTTCGACGCCGACAACGACGCCGACCTCGACCTCTTCGTCGCTAACGGCCACATCTATCCCCAGGTCGACGACGATCCGTCGCTCCACGAGAGCTATCGGCAGCGCAACCAACTCCTGGTCAACGACGACGGCAAGCTCCGGGAGATCGGCGATCGCTCCGGCGATGCCTTCTCGCTGGAGCGTTCGAGCCGTGGAGCGGTCTACGTCGACTACGACAACGACGGCGACCTCGACCTCACCGTGAGCAACCAGGACGAACGTCCCACCCTACTGGAGAACCGCACCGAGAGCGGCAGCCATTGGGTGACGCTCGAGCTGCTCGACGGCAGCGCACGAACGCAAGCTTCAGGCGCCCGGCTCGAGGTCCTTGCCGCTGGAAAGTCGCAGGTTCGCCAGTCGAGCTCCGGCGGCAGCTACGCGTCGCACAACGACTCGCGGCTCCACGTCGGTCTGGGCGACGCCGTGATCGATCGGCTCACCGTCATCTGGCCGGATGGAGCGCGGAGGTCCTTCGTCAACCTGGCGTCCGATCGCTTTTACTTCGTCCGGCGGCGACAGGACGGCTCGTCCGGGCGTTGAGCAGGGGCATGTCGTCGTTTTTCCTTTGCGTCCTGGCGTTCGTCCTGGCGACGGCCGGGCCCGCTGCCGGCACCGCCGGGCCGCAGTCGGTTCCGGACAAGGTGCGCCAGGGCCTGGCGCTCGTCGAGGCGGGCGATCCCGACGGCGCCAAGGCTTGGTTCCGGGAGGTCCTGGAAGTCGCCCCCCGTCACGGCACCGCCCGCCTTCAGCTGGGCCGTCTCGCCCTGGAGGAGGGCGAGTGGGACGAGGCTCGCGAGCATCTCGAGATCGCCGCGCTCTCCAAGCCTCGCCGTCCCTATCTGGCCTGGTCCCTACTGGGCCGTGTGCAACTGCTCCAGCGCGACGCCGAGGCGGCACGGGAATCGTTTGACCGGTCGTTCCGCCTGGCACCGCGCTTCGCCCCGGCGCTCGTGGGACGTGCCCGAGCGTCGTTGCTTCTTGGAGACCTCGAGGGTGCGCTGGACGACCTGGAGACCGCCGCCACGCTCCCCGCGACGGCGCACGAGGCGTCGCTGCTGGCGGCTCAGGTGTTGATCTGCCTCGATCGCTTCGGCGACGCCCGGAACCGTCTCGAGGAGCTTGCCCTCGGTGACGAGCGGATCGCGGAGCGCATGCTCCTCTCCTCGATCACGGCTTCCGAGCCGAAGAGCTTGAAAGTCGAGCTGGGACGCCATCTCGACCTCAGCGCGGGTTACCTGGCGCTGGGTGTCTTCTATCTTCGAAAGGGACAGGCCGATCGGGCGGAGCCCCTTCTCAGAATCGTCCTCGACATGGACGACCGCCAGGCGATCGCGGCGCTGCTGCTGGAGAAGGCGACCGGCGACCCTTCGCCGGTTGACGTTCCCGAGTCCTTTCCCGAGTTGGCGACGAAGATGGCGGACGCTCTGCGCTACGCCGAAGAGGGAAGCTCCGAGGAGGCCCGGCGGCTTGCGGCGGAGATTCTCGCTCGCCGGTCCTACTACGTGCCGGCTCGCCTGCTGTGGATTCGCGACGCGGAGGAGAGGCACGACCGTTGGGAGGCGATGAGAGGTTACCGTCAGCTCCTCGAGTGGCTCCCCGGTTTGCCGCTGCTCCTGGCACGCCGCGCCCAGCTGGCCCACGCCATGGGCGCCTCCGTCCTTGCCGAAGAGAGCGCCCGCGAAGCGATCGAGAGCCTCCCCGAAGACGGCTCGCTCCATCACCTCCTGGCGTCGATCCAGGCCGACGCCGGCCAGAGCGACGCGGCCCTCGAATCCTGCCGAAAGGCGATCGACCTCGGATTTACGGCGAACCTGGCCGAAGCGAGCCGGGCCTACGTGACCCTGGGCCGTCTCCTGCTGGTGAAGATGCAGGTTTCGGAGGCCGTCGCTGCCTACGGCAAAGCACTGGAGCTGGATCCCGCTGCGGTGGAGGTCCTGCCGTCCTTCTCTCTCGCCGCGCTCACGGCAGAAGACTTCACGGCCCTTGAGGCGCTGCTGACAAGGTACGTCGAATCCCACCCCGAGGACGTGAGCACGCTCTACGGCCTGGGGACGATGAGCCTGCGAAAAAGCGACCTCAAGAAGGCCAAAGAGTATTTCCAGGAGCTGACACGCCTCGATCCGGACCATTCCCAGGCCTGCTACAACCTGGGTCTGATCCATCTGCGAGAGGGCAACGAACACGACGCGCAGGCCGCCATGGAACGTTTCCGCGAGCTCAAGGCCCGCGAGGACGAGGAGTTCGAGAGGCACAACCGCGCTCACTTCCTGCGGCTGGAGGCCGAGGAGGCCGTCGCCGGAGGTAGGACGGCACAAGCGACCCTGATCCTGACCGGCATCGTCGCGGACGGCCTGGGCGGGGTCGCGGACTTCCTCGCCATAGGCTCGGCCTGGCTCCGGGCCGGCGACGGCGCGAAGGCCTTCGCCTGGTATGAGAGGGTCCTGGAGGCCGACCCCTACGACCGAGAGGCGCTTCTAGGCCTGGCGCAAGCCGCTGAGGCGCTCCACTGGAAGGAGGTCGCCGACGAGTGCCGGGAGCGCCTGGAGCTCCTCGGCGGACGATGAGCCAAGCGGATCCGCCGCCGACTCCCGGGGATGAATCCCCGGGTGGGCAGGGCTACATGCCCTCGTCGGTCGGATGCCGCCTTCTCAGAACTCGATGCCCAGGCGCAGCATCACACGCCGTGGCTTGATCCAGGTGTTGGGTATGAAGTCCTCTCCTTCGTCGAGCCTCACGGTTTCGAACCAGTCGGTGGCGTCGTCGTTTAGAAGGTTGAAGACCTGGAGGTCCAGGTTCAGCGTCGTGTCGCTGCCGAGCCGGAAGCGCTTGCCGATGCCGACGTCGACGAGACTCTGGAACGGATGACGCTGTGAGTCGCTGGCCGGCGCCATGATGGCCGCCGGACGGCCGGTGGTCGGCAGATCGATCTGGCGGCTGAACGGACGGCCGCTTTGCAGGTTGATCGACGTGTTGACGTGGATGTCCTTGGGCAGGTTGAAGTTCGCCAGGATCCGGAACATGTGCGGCCGGTCGCCCTGCAGACGCTGATCGTTGGCGTTCAGGTACGAGTTGGGGTCCGCGCCGTCCTTGGCGCCGTAGAACGGGTTGAACTGCCACTGCGACAGGAAGCGCGGGATCAGTCCCGTCGACTCCGAGTAGGTGTAGGAAGCCTGCATGCTCCACCAGTCCGTCATCCGCCGGTTGAACGTCAGCAAGACCCCGAAGTACTCCTGCCAGTACTCCTTGG
Organism: uncultured bacterium; assembly: GCA_965371445.1. Lineage (GTDB taxonomy): Bacteria > Acidobacteriota > Thermoanaerobaculia > Multivoradales > J023 > DASWIG01. The sequence goes on from CBDUYN010000112.1 coordinate 21,909, forward strand.
CGTCCGGATTGACGGTCGCGCCGGGCTGGTTGCCCTTGCGCACGGTCGGAGACTCGATGGGGTCAAGGAGCGTGTACTGCGTCCCGGTGAAGGGATCGGTGAACTCCACCTCCTCGTAGACTCCGTCGTCCAGGATCTCCCAGCCGATCAGGTCGGTGGTGTCCTTGTAAACCACCTGGACGCCGAAGGAGTAGTCGGTCTTGAACTGGCGCTCGAAGCCCAGTGAATACTGGAGGGTCCGCGGCGTCTTGAGGTCGGGATCGACGTTGTTGAGGCCGGCGTTCCAGTCCCAGGCAAAATCCCAGGGTCCGTCGAGAGAGGTCGAATAAAAGGCGTTCAAGGTCGGCGCCAGGGGGGGCGGCGAGTTCCAGTTGCCGCCCACGTTGCCGTCGTAGTAGACCCCGAAGGAGCCACGGATCACCGTCGCGTGGTCCGCCCCGGTGTTGTAGGCGAAGCCCAGGCGCGGCGAGACGTTGTTCCACTCGAAGACCGGGTCGATCCCGGGAAGGGCCTCACCCGTCGGGTTGCCTGTGGGATCGAGGCGGTCAAACGCGGGGTAGATACCCTTCACGTGGTCGAAACGCACCCCGACGTTGAGCGTCAACCGGTCCGAGACCTCGATCGAGTCGTCGACGAAGACTCCGATGGAGTCCTGCTCGTTGCCGTAGAAGTACGGCAGGCCGTCGACCCTGTAGTAGTACTCGTAGAGGGTGCCGTAATAGTCGTAGGTGTAGTGGTAGTAGTAGCTGCCGTTGGCCGACGGCGAGACCTGGGTGATGGCGTCGCCGAAGCTGGCCTGGACGCCGAACTTGAAGTCGTGGTTGCCGCCCAGGAAGTCGTCGGCGAAGTGGGAGACGTTGGCGCTCGCCTGGTCGGTCGAGGTGTCGTAGGTCCAGGGGTACCACAAGCCGCCCGAGAACGTCGTCGGTCCGCCGCCCGGCGGCGAGTAGTCGATGAAGGCCGCCGCGGTGCTCGCGGTCTGCGAGAGGTAGTCGTCGTTCGACTTCCAGCCGGAGTAGCGGGCCTCGAAGAAGGTGCGGTCGCTCCAGATCGACTGGTAGCCCAGCCCCCAGGCCGTCGTCGTGCCGATCTCTCCCGCCGCCGCCGAGGGTGTCGTGAAGATGCTCGCCGGATCCGGATAGCCCCAGTCGTCGAAATAACCCTTGAGGTCGACGAAGTTCGAGTCGTTCAAGCGCAGCGACAGCTTCAGGTCGTAGCGGTCCGCGAACCAGGTGGGGGTCGTCGCCGGATCGTTGCCGGGATAGGCACGCCCGTCGCGCCAGTACTCGTAGGCCGCGAAATACCACAGGCGGTCCTGCTTGAACGCTCCGCCGAGCGTCGCGGTGGCGTCCCAGAACTCGTCCTGGACGAACTCGCTGAACTCCGACTCCTCGAAGTTGAGGTTGGAATCGACCAGGGAGTCGTCGAAGTAGTAGGCGTTCACGCTGCCGCTGGTGGTGTTGGAGCCCGACTTGGTGACGACGTTCAAGGCCGCGCCCAGCATGTTGCCGAACTCGGCCGGGGCGCCGATGCCCATCACCTGGATCTCCTCGACCATGTCGGGGTTGACGTAGACCCAGGCCGTGCCGGTCTCGGGCGCCGTGGTCTCGATGCCGTCGATGTACCAGGCGTTGGACTGGACGTTGGCGCCGAAGGCCACCACGCGGTCCGAGTCCTCGGCGCCGAGGCTGACCCCGGGGGAGACCGCCATCAGGTCGTAGAAGTTGCGGGCCGTGGGCAGCTCCGCGATGAACTCGGAGGTGTAGGTGGCGCTGGAGCTTGAGCTCGACAGGTCGACCAGCGGCGACACGCTCGACACGATGATCTCCTCGGAGAGCTCGACACGCAGCTCGAATTTGGCGGTGGCGACGCCGCCGAGGTTGACCTGGACGGCGTCGTGGGTCTGGGTCTCCAGACCCTCCATCTCCGCCGACACGCTGTAGACGCCGGGCGGCACCACATTGAAGCGGTAGGCGCCGGTGTCGCCGGTGACGGCGGTCCGCGAGCCGCCCATCAGGGTGTCGCCCGCCAGCGTCACCACGACTCCCGACAACGGCCCGCCATCGGGGCCGGTGACCTGGCCCCGGATGCGACCGGTGGTGGTCTGGGCGAGGAGCGGAAGGCTCACGAGAGCGAGCAGGACGACGAGGGTCACGACGGAAAAAGTGCGGTGTCGCATGGTTCTGACCTCCGGGTTCGAGAAGGGTGGAGATAAGGGGCAACTAAGACCGACTAGTACGCAGCTTACAGCTTCCGGTCGCACCGCGCAACTAGCTAGCCTGAGGCCCCGCCGCCTCGACACCAGCCGCCGCGGCGTGCTAGCCTGGGACCAGCGGCCCTTGAGCCGCAGGAGGCACTATGAGCGCGAAAGCGGCCCTCGCAGATCTCGACTTTGAGCTTGTCCTGGAAGACGGAGTCCCCATGGACAAACCCATGCACCGTAAGCGGATGAACCTCTTCCTGAGTCTCGTCCGGGTCCGGATGCTGGAGCTCGGACGCACCGACTTCTTTTCGGGAGGCGACATGTTCGTCTACTACTCGGTGGAGCAGGCGCGGGCCGTGGCCGAGGAGGAGCGTCAGCTCGCGCTCTTTGAGGAAGGGAAGCGCCCCGACAAACCGAAGAAGACCGCCTTCCGCGGTCCCGACGTCTTCCTCGTCCAGGGCGTCGAAAGCGAGAACGAACGCGAGCGCGACACCTGGGTCGCATGGGAGGAGGACGACCGTCTCCCCGACCTGATCGTGGAGCTGCTCTCGCCGTCGACGGCGGCCTACGACCGCGGCGGGAAGAAGCGGCTCTACGAGCAGACATTCAAGACCTCGGAGTACTTCCTCTACCCTCCGGAGGACCTGGCGCTCGAGGGCTGGCGTCTTCTGGACAACTCCTATCAGCCGATCGCGCGGTCGGCGAAAGGCCGGCTGTGGAGCCGTGAGCTGGAGGTGGAGCTCGGGGTGTGGCACGGCGAGCACGACGGCACGACGGGCGACTGGTTGCGCCTCTTCCATCCCGACGGCCGGTTGGTGCCGACGGAGACCGAACGGCAACGCCAGCGCGCCGAAGAGGAGCGTCAGCGCGCTGAAGAGGAGCGCCAGCGCACCGAAGAGCAGCGTCAGCGCGCCAAGGACGCGGAGCAGCGCGCCGATGCAGCCGAGAGGGAGATTGCGCTTCTGCGCACCCGCCTCGCCGAGCTTGAGGATTGATTCTGTACCCGCTTCTGAGGCCGTGGCGGCGCGCGGGCGTGTCGTCAGGGGATGAGAGCCTTCCAGATCGGCTCCACCGATCCCCGTCGATAAGGTAGACGACGAAATCCGAGTCGAACCCGTGGGTTTGGCGTCCGAAGAGGTCTGCGTCGCGTTCGATGGGTTGGCCGACGCCTCAAAACCCGTTCACCGGTCACAAAAACTGACCGACCAGCTCCGCCAGATCCTCATATCGGTAGGGAGGACGCCTGCGAACCGCGAAGACGTTCAGCAGTCTGTCCTCCTCGTTCACCGCGTAGAGAACTCGCCAGTTCTCCAGACTCAGACGCCGCACCTCTTTCTGCGTCTCCGGTACCGTCAGCTCCTTGCTCTTGGACGGCCGCGGATCTTCTGCCAAAGCTTCGACGGTTTTCCGGATCCGATGACGGACATAGCCCGGAAGCTCCTTCATCTCCTTCCAGGCGGGTGGAAAGACGTAGACCCGGTAGAGCGCCACTACAGTTGGTCTTTCACGTCGTCCCAGCGAAGCCAGCCGGCTCGCTCCGGATCGTCCCCATGCTCTTTGAGGTCCGCGAGGGCACGGCGGGCAGCATGAAGGTCCTCCAGGTCCTCGAGCCACTCGACCAGGGTCTCCCAGTCCTCATAGCGGAGAATGGCGAACCTCTGGCCTTTCGCCTCTGCGTATCGGACCGTTTGAAGTGCTTCGAGTCCCGTCATCTGTGCCTCCGTTCCGTGACGAGTTGTCCGTGACGTCACCATTCTATCCCAAAGGCAGCGACCGGGCGGGAGCTAAGTCGAACCGGCGACACCTGCACGGCGTCGAAAGAAGCAGGCGGGACGCCTGCGCTCCCAGCGTACGAGGGCTTTCCTTTACTACTGTGACATACATGGGAAAACCTGACGAACGGCTCGTGGGAACCTCCCGGGAGAGTCCCCCGTGGCTTCGCTTCGTGCGGCTTCGCTTGTCAGGGGATGGACGGATCCCCGACTTCTTCCCCGTACCCCTGCCGAAGACCAAGCTCCGGGACGGCGGTAAGCATCGCCCGCACCGGAGCGAGGGAGAGGCTGTTACCCACCAGGCGCCAGGCCTTACCCAGGCTGAGGTCCGGCGGCAGAGCGTAGCTCTCCGGAAAGCCCAGGATGCGCAGGATCTCCGCCGGCGAGAAACGGCGCACCCCCGAGGACGTCCGCAGGTAGGAGCCGCTCCGAACGTGCGAACGCCCGTAGGCCGACGTGAAGCACGACGTCACCGCCGCCGGATCGTCGGCGTCGACGATCGAGAGAGCTCCCTCGTAGCTCTTGAGAAGCTCCGGCGTCACCGCAAGCTCCAGGTCCGGGCAAGGGTCGCGAAGCTTGCCGACGCTCTTCGGCTCAAGATCCCGCGGCAACGACGGCTCCGGAAGCCGCTCGCGCCCCGCCACGAGGTAGTAGCGGCGGCGCCGGTTGGGCAAGCCCAGCTCCGAGGGACAGAGGAACCGTTCATGGACCGACGCATAGCCCGCCCGCTCCAGGGTCTCGCGCAGCAGCGCCCAGGCGCGCGAGCCCTGAAAGCCCGGGACGTTCTCCATCGCCACGTAACGCGGACGGATCTCTTCGAGCCGCTCGACGAGCACCAGGAAAGGACGCGCCCGCGGATCGTCGACGTCACGCCGGAGCCCACGCTCGGTAAACGGCTGGCAGGGCGGCGAGAGCCACCACAGGTCGGCGTCGAAAGCGCGGAAGGCCGAGGCCTTGAGCGACTCGATCGTCCGTGCTTCGACCGGGTGGGGGAAGTTGTGGGAGTAGACGGCGAGCGCCTCGCGGTTGACGTCGACCGCCGCGGCGACCGTGGCCCGCGAGCCTACGGCGGCGGTGCAGCCGCCGATGCCGCAGAAGAGCTCCAGGAGACGCACTGCGACACGTCCCCGGGGTTCAACCGCCGGCCAGCGCGCCGTGCAGCTTCTCGCGCAGCGGCCCCATCACCTCCGGATCGTCGACCTCGATCACCGGCGTCGTGTCGTACTGCTCGAAAAACAGGCTCGTCTCGACGTCGTCGGGGACCTCCAGGGCACGGCGCAGCTTCCGCGTCTCCGGCACGTAGCCCCGGCCCACGAGACGCTTGATCGTCTGGCCGATCGTCCCCTGGAGGCCGCAGATGAAGATCGCCGCCAGCTCCGGGACGAGCCCCCCGGACCCAAGGCCGAGACGCTCGTCGAGCTCCTCCAGGCGCTCCGGCAGGAAGTAGTCCTCGACCCGTCCCTTGTCGCCCTGCCAATCGGGGCTCTCCTTCGGGCGGCTGATCGAGCGGAAGTAATGGAGGCCGTGCTCCCGGTAGCCGGAAAGCTCCTCGCCGTAACCCAGCTCCGGCGGGTAGGAGGCGCCGTGCAGGATCGCATAGCCCGAGAGGTCGGCCTGGGGGTCGTGCAGGTGGTCGCTGCGGACGATGGAGACGAAGGGCGCGAGCCCCGTACCCGCCGCCACGAAGACCTTGAGCCGCTGGTCGTCGTCGCCTACCGTGTGGGCGAGAGTGAACTTCCCGACCGGACGGTTGCGCAGGAACATCCGGTCGCCCACTTGGGTCTTCCACAAGAGGTGGGTCAAGGGGTTGTCCGACTCCGGATGACCGACCCAGCGGATGTAGAACTCCAGCATGTCGCGTTCCTCGGGGGCCGAGGCGATCGACATCGGGCGGCGGACCGAGCCGAGCTCCCTCGTCTCCTCGTTGTTCAAGCCCAGTGTCACGTACTGCCCCGGCACGAACCAGGGGCCGTCGCCCTCGTAGGGCTGGTCGGAACGGATCTTGAAAACCGCAAGCGCTGACGTCATGTCGACGCGCTCGATCACGGTGGCGTTGTATTCGAGAGGTTTGGCCATAACCCGGAAAAGCTACACCGATCCCCGGCCCTGGGGAAGAGGAAGGGCTGAAAGATAGCTGGCACGTGTCTTGCTAACTACTTCGTGTGAACGCCAGCGAGGTTTGAAATCCACCGCGGCGGCGTTCCTGGATACGACCCTTCCCTTTGGATTTCACACTGCCAGAACCCCACCCCACCCCAGCCAGACTCACTTCCCCCCGCTGCTCCGAGACCATCGGGGCGGTCTCGCCTTGTGCCTGCGTGAATGCCTAAATGGCATTCAACGAATGACGAGCTGCCATTCTGGCCGGGCGGACGACTTTTCCGGAAATTCGACCACCGACGGGTGTCCGACCGCGATACAGGGGGGGGCGTCCTCCCGAAAGGACGTGGACGACCGGCGGCGTCCTGTGGGAAGGTCATCGTCCTCGTAGGTCAGGCTGCTGTGCCTAGGCGCGCCGTTTTGGCACAGATCCTGCTCATATCGACGGAACGACCCCAGATGCAACGAGGAGAATCAATCTTGATGACTTCCGATTCAGCTTTCCGCCACCTTCTCTCAGGCTTCGCCCTTGCCGCAGCCATCTGCCTGTCGGCCGTGCCGCTCTTGGCGCAAGAAGACGGGGAGGAGCCACCGCCGGAGCACTTCTTCGTGGGCAAGGTCGGGGTCGAGGTCGTTTCGATCGACGTCGTCGTGGTCGACAGGTCGGGGCGTCCGCTCCAGGGGCTCGGCCGCGGCGACTTCGAGCTACGCATCGACGGCCGGCCGGTCGAGATCGCGAATTTCTACGCCGTCGACCGGGACGCGCCGGCGCGGCAGGCTCCGCAGCTTCCGGAGCCGGCCGTTTCGGCTGAGGAGCCGGGCGCGGAGAGTACCGTGGAGGTCCGCCATGTCGCGGTCTTCCTCGACAACTTCTACCTTTCCCACGGTGGCCGTAAGCGCCTGTTCAGAGACCTGCCGGACTTTTTCGACCAGCAACTCGCCGCCGGCGCCGAGATCATGATCGCTTTCAACGACCGGGGCCTGGAGATCCTCACCCCCTTCACCACCGAACGGGAGAAGTTGACGGCCGCCCTCGAAAAGGCCGCCGCGGCCCCGGCCTCGGGCAACCAGCACGCGAGGAATTACTCCCAGACGCTGCGCAGCATCCTGGACGCCTACAAGATCTGCGAGGACAACCCGCACCTCGACCCCTGCGGCGACTGCTGGAGCATGATGGTCGAGCCGGTGCGCGTCTACTCCTTTGAGGTGCAGGGCCAGCGCCACGGAAGCCTCGCGGCTCTCGCCAACCTGACGAGCGCTCTCAGCCTCCTTGAGGGACGCAAGATCCTTCTCTACGCCGCCGACGGCATGCAGCTCCAGCCGGGAGTCGACCTCTTCCACTTCCTCGGCGAGATCTGTCCCCAGAAGGCCCAATCTTCGGAGATCACAAGTCCCCAGATGCGCATGGACGGCCTGGGGGACTTCCGACGGCTGACCGCCCACGCCAACGCCAGCCGGGTGACCTTCTACACCCTGGAGACGGCGGGGCTGCGCAATTTCTCGTCGGTGTCGGCAGAGCTCGGGAGCGTGGGGTTTGAAGGCGGGTTGCTCAAGCCGTCGGCGCTGAACGACCAGATCCGCTTCGCCAACCTCCAGAGCACGCTCTTCATGCTCGCCGACGACACCGGAGGCAAGGCGCTCCTGAACGCCAACCAGTTCGCCGAGCCCCTGGCCCAGATCCACGACGAGATCGGCAGCTTCTACTCCCTCGGCTTCTCCCCCGACCATCCCGGCGCGGGGGAGACCCACCACGTGGTGGTCAAAGTCCATGGCAAGAAAGGTGACGTCCGCTACCGGCGCTCCTTCAAGCACAAGGACGTCGAGCAGCAGCTCGCCGAGAGGACCCTGGGCGCTTTTCTCCTCGGCGCCGAGCAGAACCCGCTCGCCGCCGAGGTCCGGCCGGGGACGCCGGAGCCGGGAGAGGAGGGTCGCCTCGTCGTCCCGATCGAGGTCAGCGTCCCCTACGAGCGCCTGACGCTCCTGCCCTACGAGGAGGAACGCCTCGGCCGGTTGACGCTGATCGTCGCGGCGCCCGAGCCCAACGGCAAGATGACGGCGATCCGCAAGAAAGAGCTCACGATCCGGGCGCCGCTGGAGGAGGAGGCGACGACGGGGACGCTCTACAAGGTGGGTGTGAAGGTCGAGCTCCAACCCGGACACCACAACCTGGCCGTGGCGCTCTGGGACGAGGTCGCCGCGGTCGGCTCCTACCTGAGCCTGGAGATCGACGTGGCGTCCCCGGCCCCTTCACCCTGGGGAAAATAATCCTTCGTCGCGACGCAGAACCGGCACACCGAGAGCATCACCGGCACCTCGACCAGCACCCCGACCACGGTGGCGAGAGCCGCACCCGAGCCGGCTCCGTAGAGGGCGATCGCGGTGGCCACGGCCAGCTCGAAGAAGTTCGAAGCACCGATCAAGGCTCCCGGGGCGGCGACCTCGTAGCGGATGCCGAAAAGACGCATCAGGCCGTAGGCGAGCGACGAGTTGAAGTAGACCTGGATCAGGATCGGCACCGCGATCAGCAACACGTGAAAGGCCCGGGTCGTGATGTTCTCGGCCTGGAAGGCGAAGATGAGAACCAGGGTCACCAGAAGCGCCACGACCGTCACCGGCTGAAAGAGCGCCAGGAGCTTCTGTTCGAACCACTCGGCACCCTTCGTGCGCAGGAGCACGATGCGGCTCACCGAGCCCAGAACCAGGGGGATCACGACGAAGATCAGCACCGAGTACAGGAGCACCGCAAACGGCACTGTCAGGCCGGAAGCGCCGGTGACCAGGAAGGTGACGATAGGGGCGAAGGCGACGAGCATGATGAGGTCGTTGACCGAGACCTGCACCAGGGTGTAGGCCGGATCGCCGCCCGACAGGTACGACCAGACGAAGACCATGGCGGTACAGGGCGCCGCGGCCAGGATGATCACTCCGGCGACGTACTGGTCGGCCAGCTCCGGTCCGATCCAGGGAAGGAAGAGGTGTTGGAAGAAAAGCCACCCCAGGAAGGCCATGGAGAAGGGCTTGACCAGCCAGTTGACGACCAGGGTGACGAAAAGCCCGCCGGGCCGCCGGCCCACCCTCAGGATGCTCGAGAAATCGATCTTGAGCATCATGGGATAGATCATCAGCCAGATCAGCACCGCGATGGGGACGTTGATGTGGCTCCCCTCGCCCACCTCCATCTTCTGCAGGGCGTCGACGAGCCGTGGAAAGGCCTTGCCGAGAGCTACCCCGGCTATCATGCACGACGCCACCCAGAGGCTCAGGTAGCGCTCGAAGGCGTTCATCCGCGGTTTTTGGTCTTGGGACATCTTGGGTCTCTCATCGAAAAGCCTGTCGAGCGGCCTCGCGAAGCTCGTCGACAGCCCGGTCTACGGCGTCGTCGACCGCCCGCTTCCAGACGTTGGCGTCGTCGCTCATCGAGCCCTCGGGAAAGAGGATCCCGCGCGAGGAGCTCACGATCCCACCCTCCAGGCTGCCGTTTGGGCCACGGACGAAGCCGCGCAACGCCTCCTCCGCGCCCGCACCCTGGGCGCCGTAGCCGGGCACCAGGAAAAGGGCGTGGGGCAGGAGCTCCCGCAACCGTTCACTCTCGCCCGGCCAGGTCGCCCCGGCGACGACGCCGAGCGACGAGTAGCCGGTGCGCTCTCCGCGCAGCGTTTCGCAGCGCTCCGCGAGCTCCTCGGCCAGGGCCTCGTAGAGGGTGCCACCTCCTTCGAGGCGGCGGTCCTGGAGGTCTCCCGAGCCGGGGTTCGAGGTCTTGACGAGGATGAAGACGCCGCGTCCGGCGTCCTCGGCGGTGGTGAGGAAAGGCTCCAGGGTGTCGAGGCCGAGGAACGGGTTGACGGTCATCGCGTCGACCGGGAGGGCGGCGTCGCGGCCGAGGTAGGCGGCGGCGTAGGCGGCGGCGGTTGAGCCGACGTCGCTGCGTTTGGCGTCGAGGAGGATCAGGAGGTCAAGCTCCCGGGCCTCTTCGACCAGGCTCGCGAGCACCGAGAGGCCGCGTGGCCCCAGCCGCTCGAAAAAGGCGATCTGGGGCTTGACGATCGCCACGCGTCCGGCGACGCGGTGTAGGACTTCCCGGAGGAACACTTCGACCGCCTTCGCGGTCATCGCCTCGCCGGGTGCCATCGAGCCCTGGCGAAAGAGCGGCGGGATACGTTCGAGATGGGGATCGAGCCCGACGCAAAGCGGGTGACCGAGCTCGCGCAGGCGCTCGACGAGGTCGTCGGCGAAGTGTTGCCGGGAGGAATCCTGCATGGCGCCCACGGACAATCTACAGCGAACGGTTGATCCCGCCGTCGACGACGAGGCTCTGGCCGGTGACGTAGCCCGCGTCGCCGGAGGACGACATCAGGAAGAGGTGGTAGCCGCGCGCCGCGAGCTCGCGCGCGCACGCCGCGCCGATGCCGCTGCCTGCGCCGGTGATCAGAGCTACGGGTGTCTCGCTCAGCCGGGACGGTTCTCCTTTCCGTGTCCGGAAAGGTATCACGCCTCGGCGGCGTGACCGGTGGCTCTGGACCGGATTCCATCCCGGTCGCGACGAGGAGCGGCTCCGAGAGCCGGTTCGGCAAGCGGCCGGACGGGGTCGAGGCCAACCGCGGCACTTTCCGCTGGCTGCCCTTTTGTCCGGGAGAATCGCGGCCATTTAAGACTTGCCCGTCTTTTGTTTGCGGCGAAGGCCAAGCAAGTGACGCTGGGCCGTC
>CBDUYN010000113.1:0-32666 GCA_965371445.1 uncultured bacterium
CCGCACGCTGGGATCTGTGCGGGGGCCGCTTGGTAACGGGAGGTCCTACCGTGACCCTGAAACCCTCGAACGGGGGCTCAGGCGGTAGATGGCCATGCCTCGACCGTACGCTACGCCTCTGTTTGCCTTTGGCGCGCGCTAGCGCATGCGGTACAATGGACCCATGGAGGCACTTGGCCACGCTCCCCCCCTGCACAGACGCCGTGATCGTCGAGCTACGAGGTCTGCACGAGGCTATGGACCGCGCCCGAGCCGCGGAGTGGGCGCGGAGCGTGCAGTGCACGAGTGCGGCCTGGAGTCGGGGGCCGTCTACGAAGAAGGGCAAGACGAAAGGGAAGATGGGCAGGGCGGTCACCAGGGGCGGAAGGGAATTGTTCGAATCAGACGTTCGCGCAGTGAATCGAGCCTCCTCCGGAGTAACGCACCTACTTACTCGAAACTTACAAGAGAAAAGAAATGCATCAATTAGATTTGCCAGACATCGGACCCCACGAACGAGATCTCTCGGCAATATTTCATTCAATACCGCAGATAGACAAACTCAGCTTTCCGGTAAAAAGCCAACTCAACGAGATCGTCGAACGGCGCTTGCGCACCCTTGGGTCCAAGATCAGAAGCTCACCATACGCGGAGAGCGAATTTAGCAACGCTTTCGGCATAAACTCATCACTAACAAAGGCCACGAACGCGTGGTTACAGCAATTCGACAAGAGATACCGACTCGGATATCTACTGGGAATTCTATCCATCATATATATAACGGAGAGCGAAGAGAGGCTATTCTTCGACATCGCCAGGCAAAGTCTATTCGAACAGATACTCGATCGCCTGAATGAGCGCCCCAAAAAACCGCCCATTCTGCGCCGAGAAGTCATCGATAAATTCCGACCGTACGCGGTATCAACCTTTAGCCAATTTGACTATTTTGTCAAATCCCTTGGCTTGAGCGGCTTCAGAGATCGCGACCGACTCCCCTTTCGAGAGAATGTCGACACGGCAATATCCGAACTGTCAAAAAGCCTCGCATATCTCGCAGAGAACGATCCGAAGGATGTCGGAGAGATATACTACCATGATCATCATGGCAAGATTCTCGATTTTATTCGGTCAACGGTAAGCGCATCGATCCTTCTTGTGGAGGATTGCTCCTTTTCCGGGACGCGAATCAAGAGCAAGACAAGAACTCTCCTCCGCATTATGCGGGAGATCTTTTCCCAAGAAAATATCTCGATACTTCATTCTAGAAATTTATCGCCTCCCTGGGTGTATCTGGTCGTCTCCTATGGCACAGAAACGGCAGCAAGGGAGGTTCATCGATCGCGACTCGAGGATGAGGGCTATCCGTATTGCGACTCGATCTTTGGCCATATCTTTCCTGAGCAAGATTCCGTTCGAAGTCACCTCCCTCTCTGCCTGCATTCACTAGAAGAGTTCTTCCCCAAACTCTCGCTTCAGCGCATCATGCAAGATTCTTGCGAGCATTTTCTCGACAGATACGGGCATCTATATCTCGAGGAAACAGGCGTAGCGAAAGGTGCTAATATTTCGAAAGACGATCTCCTGCTTGGTTTCAAAAATGGAGGCTGGACAATCATTGGTCACGGAAATTGTGCAAATAATTCTCTGACTTATTTTTGGTTTCCAATATCCAATGCCAAGAGAAACCATGAAATTTCGGCACTATTTCCTCGCATAGACTCTCATGTCTCCCATGCAAATACGCTTATCTCGCCCAAGGATTTCCTCGACCGAATAGACAACCCGCTACGCGTTCGGCTACAGGGAGTCTTGCGAAACATCTTTACCAGAAAACTGCCAATCGAGAAATAAAGAGGTCATTGCCATGTTAATGCTAACAGATTCCAACCGGCTAACCGATGATGTTCTTGAAACGCCTGCGATACATGTCTTCTGCCTTGGCTTTGAGGAGAGATGTCTTTCATATCCTCGCCATTTGGCCGGCCTGGAGCCACCCAGAAGTCATTTGCTCTACGCACTAGATCCAGGCAATGAGGATGTAAACTGGTTGCTAAAAGAGCGTCGATCCGACTACTGGCAGGAAATGCGACAACTGTTCCCGTCTTGCAATCGAATAGATATCAACGGTCTTGAAGATATTACCTCATCAAGAGAGATGCCAAAGACCTTCGTCTTCGACTTCTCTTCATTGCCTCGAAGAATAATCCTCGACATATTGAACAATTTAGCATCTCTACAAGAAGAGGATCTGCGTATTTTAATAACATACTCCTACCCGGAGGATTATAGCGATACAGCTCTTCAGGTTCCGAGCTCCGAGTTCAGCCTGTTTTTTGACGACTCTCCCATCCCTAAGAGGAGATCATCTCTTCTTGTGCTTCCGGGGTTTGAACGATCGTATGTTACGATCGCCAGGGCACATGTTTCAGCCTCCAGTGGATATGATCCCGAATTGCGATTAATATTCCCGTTTCCCGGCAGAAGATATTCTTTTTATCAAAGGGGTCTCGAAGCGCACTTCGATCTTATCGATGAGAACGATCTCGTCCTCTTTCCGCAAGACCAGTTGCTGCTGTCTTACGATATCATTCTTCGAGAAATTCTGAGGTGTAGGGAGAGGCCGGTACTCCTCTTGCCGCTTGGTCCGCGAACATCTCTCGTGCCGACTTTTCTTGCTGCGCAAGTCGTAAGAAAAAGCACCGATTTTTCGGGAACAAATATCCTTTTTATTTCGACGAGACGATACAGCGCAGTTCGTTCGTCTGGGGCTGATGTGCCACTCATTGAAGAGATACCCGTCGACTTACTGAAAGGTAAGAGATGAAGATTCAAAACCTGTCAGATGCGCCAATCTTTCAGCGAGCTTACGGTCAGCTCGTACTCCTCTGCGGAAATACGGACGAGTTAATGAGTTCTCACCAAGTAGATCTAAAAAAGATAGTTGTTCGACCAGGGGAACGGACGAGTCACCATTTACATCTCGAGCGAGATTCGATATTCCATTTCCTGGAAGGGAAGGGGACGATCTCGTCGCGAATGACTGGCGAGAGCTTGGAAGTTGATGAAGATGTGACAGTATTGGTTAGTCCGGGGGAGGATCACGTTATCGTTAATACGGGCACGTCTGAGCTGCTTTTTTTTGAATCAGAGAGTCCGGCTCATTCCTCGCTGGACAAAGTCTTGGTAGACGAACCGGCTCACGTCACCGAACGTATTCCCCTAGGGAGATTCTGGGAGGCAGCAGATCTCCGTTGTCGAATAAAAATCTGTGGCGTGAAGAATATTGAGACAGTCCTAGAATGCAGTCGCTTGGGAGTTGATTGTGTAGGAGTTCACTCCATCGGCGCCGAGGGCATTCGGAATTGCCTCAGAAACTCTGATTTTTTGGAGTACGTACCGAGAGATATTAGCGTCTTCTTGTTGGTCGACACTTCGAATGTTGCTGTTATCGGCAACTTAACGACTCGGTTAATGTTCGACACTCTCCAGCTTCAAGGAGAACACAGTCACTCTGAGATACGAACACTCAGCGAGTTACTGCATAACAGTGGTCGCAAGCTTGTAAGAACAGTGTCGGCTGTGAAAGGGCGAAGTTACGAGGAGCTTTATGAGGAAGCGAAAGCTCTCAGCGACTGCGTCGATGCAATCCTTCTCGACGCAGGTTCTTACGGAGGTACGGGCAGGGTTCACGACTGGCAGCTGAGTGAGAAGTTGCACGTTGATGTTGATTGCCCAATTATCATTGCAGGTGGCTTAAACGTTAGGAACGTAGCGGAGGCGGTGAAGGCGATCCGCCCATATGGTGTTGATGTCGAGACTGGTGTTGAAACTTATCTCGAAGGATGGTCAAATAAAAAGAAAAAAGTTAAGTCTTTTTCGGCAATTAAGCAATTCGTTTCTGCAGTGCGAGGCATTCAGTAAGTCTGTGACTTCGCTATTGTAACAAGGCTAAACGGTGGACTTGAACGATGGTAAGGGGTTAAGATGAGTGATAGCATCAAGGATCTTCAGGCAAGAGTGGTAGCGTTTCGGGAGCAAAGAAATTGGCGTGAAAGTCACGGCCCAAAGAATCTTGCTCTAGGATTGATGATTGAAGCTGGCGAATTGGCTGAACTTTTTCTCTGGAAGGAAGGTGAAGATTTCTCTGAATTTCAGGTTAGTGGTGAAGCCCGAAATCGGCTTATGCAGGAGATTGCGGACGTGCAGATTTTCCTGTTCTATTTCGCTGAAGCGTGTGATATTCCTATAGGAGATGCCGTCCTGGAGAAAATACGCCTAAATGGCCTTAAATATCCTCTTGAAGAAAATGAGGCTTAACGAGTTCGCGTGGAGTGATGAGTCTTTTGCGTTCGCCGCCGCCATCTGCCTGCCGCTGCTGCTCGGCGGAGGTAAGGCGTTGCGCCCGGGACCCCCCTCGGTGCCGAAATTTGCGTCCTCGGAGCTCGGCCTTTCGGTGGAGACCCTCCGGAGCGAGGAATATTCACCCCGGGCGACCTGTTCTCGAGCATGGAGACGGAGAAGACTGGAACCGTCCACGACAAGGAGGCCACAACCCATGTCAGAGCCCCGCTTGGAAGTCTACGGCGCCAACTGGTGCCCCGACTGCCGCCAGTCGAAGAAGTTCCTCGGCGAGCAGCGGATCCCCTACGAATGGGTCGACATCACCGACAACGACGAGGCGATCGCTTTCGTCGAGTCGGTCAACGACGGCAAGCGCCGCATCCCCACCCTGCGCCTCGCGGACGGCCGCGTCCTCTCGGTGCCGTCCAACGCCGAGCTGGCCGACGCCCTCGGCCTGCGGACGGCGGCCCAGCTCGACTTCTACGACGTCATCATCGTGGGCTCGGGGCCGGCGGGCCTGACCGCGGCCCTCTACCTGGCGCGCGAGGGCCAGGACGTCCTGGTGATCGAGAAAGGTGGCCTGGGCGGACAGGCGGGAACCACCGACCGCCTGGACAACTTCCCGGGCTTTCCCGAGGGCATCAGCGGCAGCGACTTCGCCGACCGCCTGGTCGCCCAGGCGCGGCGTTTCGGGGTCGAGGTCCTCCAGGCGACGGAGATCGTCGACGTCTGCGCCGACGGTCCGATCCATTGTGTGAAGACGAGGACGGGCAAGGAATACGGCGCCCGCGCCCTGATCGTCGCCACGGGCTCGACTTACCGTCACCTGGGGGTGCCGGGCGAGGAGGAGCTGCTCGGTGCCGGCGTCCACTTCTGCGCCACCTGCGACGGTCCGTTCTACAAGGACAAGCCCGTCGTGGTGGTGGGCGGCGGCAGCTCGGCCGCCGAGGAGAGCCTCTTTCTGACCCGCTTCGCGTCTGAGGTCACCCTGCTGGTGCGCGGAGAGGAGCTCAAGACGGCACCGCTCGTCGTCGACAAGATCGAGGCCAGCGACAAGATCACGGTGCGCTACAACACCGAGGTCGTCGAGCTGCGGGGCGCGTCGTCGCTCGACAGCATCGTCGTGCGCAACCGCGAGAGTGGCGAGACCGAGACGCTCGCGCCCGCCGGTGTCTTCGTTTTCGTCGGCCTGTCGCCGAACAGCGCCTGGCTACCGGAGGACATCGAACGCGACGCTTTCGGCTTTCTGCGGACGTCGAAGACCCTCGAGACCTCGATCGTCGGTCTTCGCGGCCGGGGACGTGCGCGAGGGCGCCACCGCCCAGGCGGCGTCGGCAGCGGGCGAGGGAGCGACGGTGGCGTTGATGGTCCGGGAGTATCTCAAGGAGGTGTAAATGACCCGTGCCGGGGCCAGCGGCGCCCAGACGGTGCAGACGGTGTCGAAGTGTCTCCGCGTCGTCGAATGAGGAGTAGAATGTAGTCTTCCCATCCATGGCACGGGTCTTCAGACCCATGCGGAGGTGGCGCCCCTTGAAGGAGAACGAAATGAGCACGCTTACGACGAGATCGATCCTGCGTTTCCCGGCGGTCCTCGGCGCTCTCGCCCTGGCAGCCTTCCCGGGTCTTGCCCAGGCCGACGAAGCGATCCCCAAGACCTTCAGCGAATCGACGACCGTCCTCGTCGTCGAGGTGCCGGTCACCGTCCACAAGGATCGGCTGCCCGTACGGGGCTTGACGGCCGAGAACTTCGAGATCCGCGAAAAGGGCGAGCGCTGCGAGCTCGTCGGCTTCGAGGTGGTCGACCTGGAGCTTTTCGGCGGCAAAGGAGGAACGGGTGAAGGCACATCCGGTTCGGTGCCGATTGCCGGACGCCGGCACTTCCTGCTGCTTTTCGACCTCTCCTTCACCCGGCCGCATTCGATCGCCAAGGCGGTCGACGCGGCGCGCGGGCTGCTCGAGGGCCTGCATGGCTCCGACCTCGTGGGCGTCGGCGTCTTCGGCCTCTCCGGCGGCGCCCGCCCGGTGCTGGGCTTTAGCGCCGACCGGCGCCAGCTGGAGCGTACCCTCGACATAATCGACCGCCTCCTCGACGGCAAGCTCAAGGCCGCCGACCTGGAGGAGGACGGACCCGAGGACCCGCTCAACCTCCAGACCTCGCCCGCCGCCGTTGCCGCCGAGGTGGGCCGCGCCGCCGGCATCGAGCTCTCCGGCGCCGGTGAAATGCTCTTCGACGGCATGTCCACTCTCGGCAAGATGGCTCCCGACCTCTTCGAGGAAGTCCTCACCGAGGTCGAGGAACACAGCCGCAAGGCCATGCTCGAGCGCCGGCGCGACGACGTCGAGCTCCTCGCCGACACCCTGAGCGCGCTCGCCGAAGAGACCCGCGACGTCGAAGGACGCAAGTACCTCCTCTTTTTTTCCGAAGGCTTCGAGGACGCGGTCCTCCACGGTGACTACTCGACGCTGCGCTCCCTCCACGCCTCGGCCGCGAACCAGACCTTCACGCTCGGCGGCGGCGCCGCGCACGTCGTCCAGAAGATGACCGACCGCTTCCGCCGTGCCGGCTGGGTGATCCAGGCCGTCGACCCGGGCGGCGCCCGCGACCGCGACTACCTCTTCGACGACACCGGCTTCACCGACGACGGCATCCGCAACAAGTTCAACTCCTCGAACGGCCTCTCGATGTTCGCCTACGAGACCGGCGGCGAATTCTACCGCAGCTTCAACAACCTCGGCGTCGCCATGGAAGGCATGCTCGCGAAAACGTCCGTCACCTACCTCCTTTCCTTCCAGACCGGCGAGATCCCCCTCGACGGCGACTACCACGAGATCAAGGTCGTCTTGAAAAACGCTCCCCGCGGCGCCAAGGTCGTCCACAAGCCGGGCTACTACGCGCCCGAGCCCTGGAAGAGCGTCGAGGAGGAGGCGACGAGCTTTGCCATCGCCCAGATGATCCTCTCCGACGACGACGGCGGCGAGCTCGACATCGCGACGCTGGTGGCCGAGTTCAAGGCCGAGGAGGGAAAAACCGGTGTCGCCGTCTGGCTCGAGGCCGACGGCGACGCGCTTCTCGCCGGCCACCTCGGAGAGGCCGTCGAAGCCGACGTCTTCGTCTACGCCCTCGACCCGGAAGGCAAGATCCACGACTTCTTCACCAAGCGGATCGAGCTCGACGCGGTGACCGCCGAGGCGACGCTGACCCAGGGCAAGCTCAAGGTCTACGGCGACCTCGTCCTGGAGCCGGGCCGCTACCGGCTGCGGACCCTGGTGCGCGACGCCAAGAGCAGCCGTTACGGCGTCGGCACGGTGCCGGTCGAGGTCGAGCCCTTCTCGGCCGCCGAGGTGCGGCTTCTCGAACCCATCCTCTTCGACGACCCGACGCGCCTCTACGCCGCTTTTCGCGAGACCGAGCCCGACTTCGCGAAGGACAAGGGCGAAGATCCCTTCACCTTCGGCTCCGACGCGTTCTTCCCGGCCATCCGGCCGACGCTTAGCGCCGGTCGCGACGCGCGCTTCTGCCTCATGGCCTACCACCTCTTCCTCGAGGGGATGCAGATGCGCGCCGCCGTCACCCGCCGCGACGGCACACCGGTCGAGCAGGATCGCCTGGCCGTAGCCGGCCGTAGCGAGACCTCCTTTAACGGGCTCGACCGCTTCTTCTTCGACTTCCGTCCCCAGGGCCTGGAGCCGGGCGAGTACACCTTCCTGGTGGCGATCGGTGATCCCGGGTCCGGGGACGACGCCTACAAGACGTCGAAGAGCTTCTTCGTCGTCGACTGAGAGACGTCGTCCCGAAGGGACGGTCCAGCCCTGGGTTGAAACCCAGGGAAACGGCTAGAGCTCGGTGGGTGTGATCTTCTTACGTGTTTCGTAGGCTCCCATGTCACACCTCCGGCCCTGGGGACGCGAAGTCCCTTCGATGTCGTCCGGAGGCGCCCCCTGGCACGTTCCGGCATCGATAGCGGGGCTCAGGAAGCGCAGCCGCAGGTTACCCGCGGCGACGTTGAAGTAACGCGGATCGGCGTCGATATTGCCGGTGCCGGGGAATCCCCCCTGGACGTCCGAGTAGGTCACCGTCGTCACCAGGCCGTCGTTGTCGGAGATCTCGCCGCCTCCGTTCCACAGGATGGAATTGAGGATCACCGGCTCGCTGAGGCGATTGTTCATGGTCTTGCCGAAGGCCGCGCTGTTGCCCCCGAACGAGCAGTTGACGGTGGTGGAGTTGCTGCTGACGTTGCGGATCGCGCCGCCGTAGCCGGCCGAGTTGCTGTAGAAGACCGAGTTGACGATGGTCGCCTCACTGCCGCTGCCGTTGTGGATGGCGGCGCCGTAGTAGGCGGAGTTGTCGTGGAAGTACGAGTGGGTGATCGTCACGTCGCTGTCGTTCCAACTCGCCACCCCGGCCCCCCAGTTGGCGTAGTTGGAGTGGAAGACACAGTGGGAGATGACGAGGTCGCTGTTGTCGTTGTGGATCCCCGCTCCGCTGTTCAAGTGGCCGTTCTGTCCGCCGAGGAACGTGAAACCCGAGAGGCGCGAGGCCGCGGTGAGGCCGGAGGTGAAGACGCCGCTGCGGAAGGCAACCCCGCCACCGTCGATCACCGTCTCGTAGAGCCCGGAGTCGAGGGCGCCGCCGACAGACTCGTAGCCTCCCTGGAGCGTCAGGTCCTTGTTCTGCCAGGTCACGACGTCCCCGGACGCCGTGGTGTAGACGCCCTGGACAACGCGGATCTCGTCCCCCGCCTGGGCCGCATCGACGGCCGACTGGATGTCGGTGAAGTCCCCCTGGCCGCCGAGGTCGACCCACAGGACGGGCTCTCTCGGGATCACCGTCGCACAGGCGGAGGCGGGGCCTATACAGGTGTCGGCCGCGCCGATCGGGATCACCACGTAGGAGTACTCGCGACCGTTTTGGAGGCCGCTGTCGCTGAACGACTTCGAGGTGGTCTCGCCCACTTTCACCTTGCCGAAGGCGCAGGCGAAGACCGAATCGGTACGGAAGACCTGGTACTTGGTGGCGCCGGAGACCGCGCTCCAGCTCAGGTCGGCGGCACGGTCCCCCGCCGACGCGGTGACCACCGGGGCGACCGTCGGCGTGCCGGCGCAGCCGGAGTCGACGACCGCCGGGGTGTTGCAGGCGATCTCGTGGCGGTTGAAGGCATTGTAGATCGCCGTCATGTGGGGCGTGCCGTCGCCAACGTTGCCGTTGTCGTCGTCGGCGGCGAGGTAGTTGAGGTAGCCGCCGCTCGCGGAGCAGCCGCCCCACGGCGGACCGCCCGAGAACCAGGTGCCGACCCCTCCGGCGCCGAGGTAGGTCATCCGGGTGACGACCTCCAGCGCCGTGTTGTCGTCCATGGAGTAAGGCACCACCGCCAGGTCGCGCTTCCAGAGGTCCCACACCGCCTCGGCGTAGACGGCCCCCTTGCAGTGGACGGCGCTGCAGTAGGAACCGTTGGCCCAGGTGTAGGTGTGGGGCAGACCGGAGGCGCGCATCGCGTAGTCGATGTCACGGACCCCGGTGCAGTCGATGCACGGGTCGCCGTAGCCGGTGCAGTTCTGGCTCAGGAAGAAACCGCGGCCGATGCATGAGGTGTTGAGGCGCAGCGCGGCGTAGAGGTCGGCGATACCCTCGCCGGGGTAGGAGACCCCGGGCGTGGCGTCGTTCTGGTCCAGGCCGTGACCCCACTCGTGATCGTACACCGAGGCGATCTCGCCCGGGTTGCCGCATTGGCTGGAGGAACGGAAGAAGTTCACCGTGCCGTTCCAGTAAGCACCGCAGCTCGAATTGATGTTCACGTTGGCGGTCAGTTGTTGCGTCAGCCAGGTGTTCGACGGCAGACGTGCGCGCGCGCTCTCACCAAGCCGGTTGAGCTCGTAAAAGCCGGTGCGCGAGGAGTGGGTGTTACCGGCGCCACCGAAGCCAGGAGTGGCGCAGTCGGTGCCGGTCGAAGTGCCGAAGTCGAGGTCGCCCGACGACGACAGGCTGATCGGGCCGCAGTGGTCGTTGATGTGTACGTACGAACCGCTCAGGCTCGAGGTGATGGTGCCGTCGACCGGGCTCGGCAGGTTGCCGCCGCTGTCGGTGCCGACGGTGCCGCTCGGCGTCGTGACGTTGTCCAACGGCATCGGCCAGCCGGCCTGCTCGACGCCGTCGGGCACCTGGCCGTCGTTCGACACCGGGTAGACGCCACCCTGGACCCGGCGGTGGGTGGCGGCGTAGTGGCGGGTGTCCTCGAACGCCAGCACCTCGCCGCTGTGGGCGTCGACCAGCGCCTCCCAGGCGCCCTCCTCGCCGTCGAGCTGCGGCCGTACCGCCCAGGCCAGGCGGTACTCGTAGCCCTGGCCGACCGGCATCTCGTGCGGGTTGTGGCCGCGGGCCATGGGGAGGAGGATCAGCTCGGGCTCGCCCCACGAGCCGCTCACGAAAAGGGGCTCCAGGTACTCGGCCGCGCTGGCGAAGGCCTCGTCGGCGCTCAACTGGGGCCGCCCCGTGACCTTGACGTCGCCCCAGTTGTGGGTGCCGAAGAGCACCAGGTTGCCGTGGCCGATCACCGCGGTCAGATAGCTCGAGCGGACCCGGATGCCGTCGACCACGCGCGGGACGTGAATCTGCACCAAGTCGCCGCCGTTGCCCACGCTCATTTGGGCCTGTTCCGCCAGCTCTTCGAGCTCGATGCCGAGTTGCGCCTTGTGGTTGGCGAGAAAGCCGTGGAAGGCGTTCCAGGACGCATGCTCCAAGGCGGCGGTGTCCTGCGGCGGCACGGTACCCAGGTCTTCCCATCGCAGGCTGTTGCCCACTCCGTTGCCAGGCACCAGCGGGTGAGCGGCGAGCAGGGATCCCCAGCGCTGGCTGCGGACGTCGACGCGGGCGTGCTCGGCGGCGATCCCCAGGTCGGCCAGATCCCGCCGGGCCTGAGCCGCGGCCTGCTCCGGCAGCTCGTTCGGTGGCTGGTAGGCGGTGAGGATGTCCAGGTCGGGATGACGGTATTCCTTTTCGGCGAGGGCAGGCGCCCTCTCCGGCTTCACCTGGGCCTGAAGGGCTCCGGTGGTAGGAAGGGTCAGAAGGAAGGCCAGCGAAAGCAGGCCGGTACAGCGGCGGGGCAACGTCCTCTCGTACATGTCTACTCCTTGCCTGGGGCTTTGTCGATTCGTTGACGGCTGCAAAGATCCTTCTCCGGAGCTGAAAGAGTTTGCCACGAGATCCCGACCGGTATCCCCGGCCGGGATCTCGACTACGCGGAGATCTCGACTCACTGTTGACGTGCAGCTCTACCTACAAAGAATCGAGCTCTCCCCAAGGACTAGAGCTCGGTGGGTTTGATGATCTTCTTACGTGTTTCGTAGGCTCCCATGTCAAACCTCCGGCCCTGGGGACGCGAAACCCCTACGATGTCGTCCGGCGGCGCCCCTTGGCTCGTTCCGGCATCGATGGCGGGGCTCAGGAAGCCCAGCCGCAGGTTACCCGCGGCGACGTTGAAGTAACGCGGATTGGCGTCGATGTTGCCGGTGCCGGGGAATCCTCCCTGGACGTCCGAGTAGGTCACCGTCGTCACCAGGCCGTCGTTGTCGGAGATCTCGCCGCCTCCGTTCCACAGGATGGAATTGAGGATCACCGGCTCGCTGAGGCGATTGTTCATGGTCTTGCCGAAGGCCGCGCTGTTGCCCCCGAACGAGCAGTTGACGGTGGTGGAGTTGCTGCTGACGTTGCGGATCGCGCCGCCGTAGCCGGCCGAGTTGCTGTAGAAGACCGAGTTGACGATGGTCGCCTCACTGCCGCTGCCGTTGTGGATGGCGGCGCCGTAGTAGGCGGAGTTGTCGTGGAAGTACGAGTGGGTGATCGTCACGTCGCTGTCGTTCCAACTCGCCACCCCGGCCCCCCAGTTGGCGTAGTTGGAGTGGAAGACACAGTGGGAGATGACGAGGTCGCTGTTGTCGTTGTGGATCCCCGCTCCGCTGTTCAAGTGGCCGTTCTGTCCGCCGAGGAACGTGAAACCCGAGAGGCGCGAGGCCGCGGTGAGGCCGGAGGTGAAGACGCCGCTGCGGAAGGCAACCCCGCCACCGTCGATCACCGTCTCGTAGAGCCCGGAGTCGAGGGCGCCGCCGACAGACTCGTAGCCTCCCTGGAGCGTCAGGTCCTTGTTCTGCCAGGTCACGACGTCCCCGGACGCCGTGGTGTAGACGCCCTGGACGACGCGGATCTCGTCCCCCGCCGAGGCCGCGTCGACGGCCGACTGGATGTCGGTGAAGTCCCCCTGGCCGCCCAGGTCGACCCACAGGATGTTGTCCCTCGGGATCACCGTCGTACAGGCCGAGGCGGGCCCCATGCAGGTGTCGGCCGCGCCGATGGGGATCACCACGTAGGAGTACTCACGGCCGTTCTGGAGGCCGCTGTCGCTGAACGACGTCGAAGGGGTATCGCCCACTTTCGCCTTGCCGAAGGCGCAGGCGAAGACCGAGTCGGTTCGGAAGACCTGGTACTTGGTGGCGCCGGAGACGGCGCTCCAGGAGAGGATGGCGCCGCGGTCCTGCGGCGTGGCGGTGACCACCGGGGCGATCGTCGGCGTGCCGGCGCAGCCGGAGTCGACGACCGCCGGGGTGTTGCAGGCGATCTCGTGCCGGTTGAAGGCGTCGTAGATCGCCGTCATGTGCGGCGTGCCGTCGGTGGGGTCGCCGTTGTCGTCGTCGGCGGCGAGGTAGTTGAGGTAGCCGCCGTTCGCGGAGCAGCCGCCCCACGGCGGGCCGCCCGAGAACCAGGTGCTGACCCCTCCGGCGCCGAGGAAGGTCAGCCGGGTGACGACCTCCAACGCCGTGTTGTCGTCCATGGAGTAGGGCGCCACCGGCAGGTCGCGCTTCCAGAGGTCCCAGACCGCCTCGGCGTAGATGGCTCCCTTGCAGTGGACGCTGCCGCAGTAGGAACCGTTGGCCCAGGTGTAGGTATGGGGCACACCGGAGGCGCGCATCGCGTAGTCGATGTCGCGGATTCCGGTGCAGTCGATGCACGGGTCGCCGTAGCCGGTGCAGTTCTGGTACCGCCAGAAGCCGCGGCCGATGCACGAGGTGTTGAGCCGCAGCGCGGCGTAGAGGTCGGCGATGCCCTCGCCGGGATAGGAGACCCCGGACGTGGCGTCGTTGGCGTCCATGCCGTGGCCCCACTCGTGGTCTATGACCGCGGCGATCTCCCCCGTGTTGCGACATTGGCTCGCGGAACGGAAGAAGTTCACCGAGCCGGTCCAATAGGCGTTGCAGTATGGGCTGATGTTGGTGTTCGACGTCAACGTCTGTTGCAGCCACGAGTTGGCAGGCAGGTGTGAGCGGGCGATCTCCTTGATCCGGTTGAGCTCGAAGAAGTTCGTCCGGGCGGAATGGGTGTTGCCCGCACCGCCGAAGCCCGGCGTCGCGCAGTCGGTACCTGAGGAGGTGCCGAAGTCGATGTCGCCGGTCGAGGACAGGCTGATCATCGGGCCGCAGTAGTCGTTGACGTGGACGTAAGGACCGCTGAGCGACGAGGTGATCGTGCCGTCGACCGGGGCCGGCAGGTTGCCGCCGCTGTCGCCGGTCACCGTGCCGCTCGGCGTCGTGACGTCGTCAAACGGCATCGGCCAGCCGGCCTGCTCGACGCCCTCGGGGCCCTGGCCGTCGTCCGACACCGGG
Source organism: uncultured bacterium (assembly GCA_965371445.1). Lineage (GTDB taxonomy): Bacteria > Acidobacteriota > Thermoanaerobaculia > Multivoradales > J023 > DASWIG01. The sequence goes on from CBDUYN010000113.1 coordinate 13,969, forward strand.
AAGACGCCACCCTGGACGCGGCGGTTGGTGGCCGCGTAGTGGCGGGTGTCCTCGAAGGCCAGCACCTCGCCGTCGTGGGCGTCGACCAGCGCTTCCCAGGAGGCCTCTCCGTCGAGTTGTGGCCGTACCGCCCAGGCCAGGCGGTACTCGTAGCCCTGGCCGACCGGCATCTCGTGCGGGTTGTGGCCGCGGGCCATGGGGAGGAGGATCAGCTCGGGCTCGCCCCACGAGCCGCTCACGAAAAGGGGCTCCAGGTACTCGGCCGCGCTGGCGAAGGCCTCGTCGGCGCTCAACTGGGGCCGCCCCGTGACCTTGACGTCGCCCCAGTTGTGGGTGCCGAAGAGCACCAGGTTGCCGTGGCCGATCACCGCGGTCAGATAGCTCGAGCGGACCCGGATGCCGTCGACCACGCGCGGGACGTGAATCTGCACCAAGTCGCCGCCGTTGCCCACGCTCATTTGGGCCTGTTCCGCCAGCTCTTCGAGCTCGATGCCGAGTTGCGCCTTGTGGTTGGCGAGAAAGCCGTGGAAGGCGTTCCAGGACGCATGCTCCAAGGCGGCGGTGTCCTGCGGCGGCACGGTACCCAGGTCTTCCCATCGCAGGCTGTTGCCCACTCCGTTGCCAGGCACCAGCGGGTGAGCGGCGAGCAGGGATCCCCAGCGCTGGCTGCGGACGTCGACGCGGGCGTGCTCGGCGGCGATCCCCAGGTCGGCCAGATCCCGCCGGGCCTGAGCCGCGGCCTGCTCCGGCAGCTCGTTCGGTGGCTGGTAGGCGGTGAGGATGTCCAGGTCGGGATGACGGTATTCCTTTTCGGCGAGGGCAGGCGCCCTCTCCGGCTTCACCTGGGCCTGAAGGGCTCCCGTGGTAGGAAGGGTCAGAAGGAAGGCCAGCGAAAGCAGGCCTGCACAGCGGCGGGGCAACGTCCTCTCGTACATGTCTTCTCCTTTTCCGCGGCTTTGTCGGTTCGCCGACGGCCGCAGTCGTTATCCGGAGCTTTCTCTCTGAAATGTCAGAAATAAGCAATTCCCATGCCAGGTTGGAGAAATCCCTATGAAATGGCGGGAAGCGTTCATTCATGGGCACTTGCACAGGTCGACGGCCCGCGGTGAGGGCCTCGATTCTCAGAATTGAGAATTTCCAGGGGTTGGCGATTCTCAGAATTGAGAAGCGCGGGCGCGGACGGCGAATCGGCAACGAGGGACGCTTCAAACGCGCCCTGAAGCCACCCGGTCGACGGCGCGTTGCCAGCCGTCGTAGAGGGCATCGCTTGCCTCCTCCGACATCACCGGCTCGAAGCACCGCTCGATCCGACACACGTCCCGCAGCTCCTCGGGCCCCGACCAAAAACCTACCGCCAGGCCCGCCAGGTAGGCGCTGCCGGCCGCCGTCGTCTCGACGAGCCGCGGACGCTTGACCGGAACGCCCAGGACGTCGGCCTGGAACTGCATCAGGAAGTCGTTCGCCGAGGCGCCGCCGTCGACCCGCAGCTCGCTTAAGGGGATGCCCGAGTCGGCGTCCATGGCGTCGACGACGTCGCGGGTCTGGTAGGCGATCGCCTCGAGCGCCGCGCGTACCACGTGGGCGCGTCCGGTGCCGCGGGTGAGCCCCAGGAGAGCGCCGCGGGCCTCCATGTCCCAATAAGGGGCGCCGAGGCCGGCGAAGGCCGGCACCAGGTAGACGCCGCCGTTCGAATCGAGGCTCGCGGCGATCGCCGCCGTCTCCGCCGCGTCGGTGACGAGCCCCATCTCGTCGCGCAGCCACTGGACCGCGGCGCCGGCGACGAAGACCGAGCCCTCGAGGGCATAGGCTGTGCCGCCGGTCGCGTCGCAGCAGATCGTCGTCAAGAGCCCCTGGTCGCTCAGCGGGGCCCGCTCGCCCATCATCATCAGGAGGAAACACCCCGTGCCGTAGGTGTTCTTGGCCTGTCCCGGCTCCCAGCAGCCCTGCCCGTAGAGCGCCGCCTGCTGGTCGCCGGCCATACCGGCCACCGGGACGCCCGCCGGGATCCCAACGTGCCCCACGGTTTCGCCGAAGACGCCGGCGCTCGGGCGGACCTCACCGAGCATCGCCTCCGGCACCCCCACGATCTCGCAGAGCTCTCCGTCCCAGCGTTGGCGGTGGATGTCGTAGAGGAGCGTCCGCGAGGCGTTGGTGGGCTCGGTGGCGTGGACCGCGCCGCCGGTGAGCTTCCAGAGGAGCCACGAGTCGACCGTGCCGAAAAGCACCTCCCCGGCCTCCGCCCGCGGCCGCAGCTCGGGATGCCGGTCGAGGATCCAGCGGACCTTGGTGCCCGAGAAGTAGGCGTCGACGACGAGGCCCGTCTTTTCACGGAAGAGCTCCTCGTGGCCGTCGGCTTTCAGCCGTTCGCAGATCTCGGCGCTCTGCCGGCTCTGCCAGACGATGGCGCGGTGGACCGGCTCGCCCGTTGCGGCGTCCCAGACCACGGTGGTTTCGCGCTGGTTGGCGATGCCGACGGCGCGCAGCTCCCCGGCGCCGACGCCGGCCGCGGCCAGGGCCTCGGCCATCCCCCGGCGGCTCGTCTCCCAGATCTGCTCCGGGTCGTGCTCGACCCAGCCCGGCTGCGGATAGCACTGGGGTAGCTCGGTGTAGGCACGGCCGAGGATCTCTCCTTCGTGGGAGAACACCAGCGCGGTCGAGCCGGTGGTCCCCTGGTCGATGGCCAGAACGGCGTCGGGCATCTCTTGATCCTCCAGTCGATCGTGTAAGCTATCTGGCGGCGGAAAAGGATTCTATCTCGGAGACCGCGAATGACGTCGCACGACGAGCTCATCCCCAAGAGATTCTCTCCCACGACCGACGAGCTGCCCCCGGAAAAGGAACCACCTCCGGAGACGGCGGAGGCCGCCGACGCCGAAGCTCTCGACGCCGAAGCTCTCGACGCCGAAGCTCTCGACGCCGAGGCGCCAAGCACCGCGATGGCGCGCCTGCGCCGGTACTCGCTCCCCGCCTTCGCCGTCGCGGGTGCCCTCGGCGGGCTGGAGATCCTGCGGGCGCGCTTCCAGCGTAGCCACCTCTTTGCCCCGACGCGTTATCCCGAGGGCGACTGGGATCCGGGCCGTCACGGCCTCGCCTACCAGGACATCTGGTTCCGGAGCGAAGACGGCACGCGCCTGCACAGCTGGTGGTTCGAGACACCCAGGGCACGCGCCACCGTCCTCTACTGTCACGGCAACGCAGGATCGATCGGCGACCGCATCGAGATCTTCGCCAACCTCCGGCGCCTCAAGGTCAACGTCTTCGCCTACGACTACCGCGGTTTCGGCAAGAGCGACGGTGAGCCGAGCGAAAAAGGACTTTGCGCCGACGTGCGCGCGGCCGTCGACTACGTGACCGGATCGCTCGGGGTCGACCCGGCACGGCTCATCCTCTTTGGCCATTCGATGGGCGGCGCTGTCGCGGTCGACGGTGCCCACAACCGAACGGTTGCGGGGCTCGTCGTGCAGTCGAGCTTCACCGACGTCGTCTCGATAGCGCGTCACGCCTACACCAGCGTCCCGATGCACTGGATCGCCCGCAACCAGTTCCGCTCGATCGACAAGGTCCCCGGGATTACCTGTCCCAAGCTCTTCCTGCACGGCGACGCCGACGAGACGATACCCTTCGAGATGGGGGAAAAGCTCTACGCCGCGGCGGCGAGCCCGAAGTCCTGGTTCCCGGTCAAGGGGGCCGGGCACAACGACCTGCACGTCCACGGCGGGCGGGCTTATTTTCGCGTTCTGTCGCGCTTCCGGGAGCGCTGCGTCAACCGTTGAGCTAATCACGAGACCCTGGCGACCGGGGCCGGGTAGGTCCCCGAGGTCGAGCCGAGCTCGCGCCACACGCGCCGCAGCCGCGAGAAGTACTCGCCTCCGCTCTGCGAGCGGCGCTTCTTGTCGCGGTGCAGCTCGTAGCGAAAAAACCGCGAGAGCGAATCGGGACAGCCCGGCACCTGCTCCCGGATGTCGGGGACGTCGGCGGCACGGATCTTGTCGAGGATGTCGGCCAGCCGCGGGGTGAAGCCTTGCGGTTGCTCGCGAGGATCTCCCCGCCTTCCGTCTCGGTCGCCCTCTCCTGGTGTTTCAGCTCCAGGAGCTCGATGACGAGGCCCACCGCCGAGGCCACGGTGCTCAGGAGGTCGAGGTCCTCGGTCACGTAAGGCAGGGCGCCGGGCTTGTCGCTCAGCGAGATGACGGCGTTCAAGCGTCCGTTCATGGTGAAGGTGGGCACCAGGAGCTGGGTCCGGGAATCGACGAGCCAGTGGCGCTCGGTTTCGGGCAAGCCGCGAAACGGCGAGCTCCAAGAGGTCAGATCGATCACCAGAGGCTTCTGCTCGCGCGCCAGGAGGTCGAGGAGGCTCGACTCGACGTCGAGCGGCCCCAGCCCCCGTCCGACGTCGTGGAGCTCGCCGCTCTCCTCGTCGCGCACGAGAAGGCTCGCACGGTCGATCTGCCAGGCCAGGGAGACGGCGCGGTCGATCAGGTGGGCGAGCTCCTTCAAGTCCCGGCTGCTGCGGACCAGCGAGGCCGAGCGTGATGACGAAGACTCTGGTCGGCACAAGGGTGAAGTCGCGACCGGGGCCGGTCTCGCGGAAAAAGCCCGCCAGGTAGTAGAGCTCGGCGACGAGAAGCACGGCGCCTACCGCCCAGAGGACGCGGATCAGGTCCCCGAGCCGATGGCGCAGGCGAAATGACATCGGGGCCGCGGGAAAATCCCGGACGAAGAGCCAGATGAAAGCCGCCAGGAAGACCTCCAGGCGCAGGTTCGAAAACGCGAGCAGCAGGCTCGACCAGGGAGCCTCGAGCCGCTCGGGGAGGCCCATGGCGTCGGCCGGCGCAAAGGCCGAGGCGACGAGCAGGAAGAAGCTGCCGAGATGGACCGCCCGGGCGTCGTGGCGTCCGCCGATGACGAGAGCGTCCCGGCGGAGGTCAGGGCGAGGATCTGGCCCAGGGTCACCAGCGAGAGAAAGGCCTGGGGCCTGGCCGGGCCGACGGGCAACGCCACGAGGATCACGGCGATCGCGGCCGTGATCTTGAGCCCCGTCAGCAGCAGGAGGACTCTCAGGCGATCCTTCTTCAACACTTGCTCTCCCGGACGTTCTGGGGGGAGCGAGAGGCCTCCTGCGGCGCGACTCTATCTCCCGGATGGACTCTATCGGATCGCCCCATCCCTTCCTAGTCGTAGGCTCCCTGACAACGGGGTGGAAGTGCGAGTAAGATACGCCGCGACATGATTCGAATCGATATGACCGGAAAACGTGGCCTCGTCATGGGCGTTGCCAATGCCCGCAGCCTCGGGTGGGCGATTGCCGAGAAGCTCCACCACGCCGGAGCCGAGCTCGCCTTCTCCTACCAGGGCGAGCGCCTGCGCGGCGAGCTCGAGAAGCTGACCCGGGACATGCCGGACCCACGGCTCTACCAGGTCGACGTGACCCGCCCCGAGGAGCTCGGGGCGCTCTTCAAGGACCTGAAGGCCACCTGGGGATCCCTCGACTACCTCGTGCACTCGATCGCCTTCGCCCCCCGCGCCGCCATGGCCGGGCGCTACGTCGAGACCACCCGCGACGACTGGGTCACCGCGCTCGAGGTCTCGGCCTACTCCCTGGTCTCGGCAGCGCGCGAGGCCGAGCCGCTCCTGAACGAGGGCGGCGGCATCGTGACGCTCTCCTTCTACGCGGCAGAAAAAGTGGTGCCCAAGTACAACGTCATGGGCATCGCGAAAAGCGCCCTCGAGGCGAGCGTGCGCTACCTCGCCTACGATCTGGGCGAGAAAGGCGTCCGGGTCAACGCGGTCTCCGCGGGACCCGTCAAGACCATCGCCGCCCGCTCGATCCCCGGCTTCATGAAGATGTACAAGCGCTTCACCGAGGTCGCCCCCCTCGGCCGGGGCGTCCTGCAAGAGGACGTCGGCAACCTGGGCCTCTTCCTCCTCTCGCCGCTCGCCGCCGCGATCACCGGCGAGACGGTCTACGTCGACAGCGGCTTCCACGTCATGGGCATGGATCTGAAGGACTGACCCGCTAGAATCCCTGTACCAACCCTGAGACAGAGGACCGTCATGACAATCGAGATCAAGGTACCGGCGGTGGGCGAGTCCATCACCGAAGCGATGGTCGACGAATGGCTCAAGGCCGAGGGCGATTGGGTCGACCAGGACGAGGGCGTCGTCGTCCTCGAGACCGACAAGGCGTCGATGGAGGTGCCGGCGCCTGTGGCCGGGACGATCACGAAGATCCTCAAGAAGGACGGCGAAAGCGCTGAGATCGGCGAGGTGATCGGCTTGATGGTGGCCTCGGAGCGCCCCGCCGACGCGCCAGCCGCCCCCGCGCCGGCCGAGGCGCCCAAGGCCGACGACGTCCGCGTCATGCCCGCGGCGCAGCGGGTGCTAGCCCAGTCCGGCCTCGACGCCGCCGACGTCCAGGCCACCGGTCCCGGCGGACGCCTCCTCAAAGAGGACGTCGAGCGTCACCTCGAGAAGGGCGCGCCGCCTTCAGCGCCGGCACCCGCGGCCGCCGCTCCGGCGGCCGGCGACCCGGCGGCCGGCGACCCGGCGGCCGGCGATCCGGCGGCCGGCGATCCGGGTCCGCGGGCCGAGGAGGCGGTGCGGATGACGCCGCTGCGCAAGACCGTCGCCCGGCGTCTCGTCGAGGCCCAGCAGAGCGCGGCGCTTCTGACCACGTTCAACGAAATCGACTTGTCGGCCGTGATGGTGCTCCGCAAGCGCTACCGCGACGCCTTCCTCGAAAAACACGGCGTCAAGCTCGGCTTCATGTCGTTTTTCGTCAAGGCGGTGATCGAGGCCTTGAAGGAGGTCCCCCGGGTCAACGCCGAGATCCGCGGCGAGGAGATCGTCTACCACCACTACTATGACGTCGGCGTTGCCGTGGGCGGCGGCAAGGGCCTCGTGGTGCCGGTGATTCGAAACGCGGAGCTGCTGAGCTTCGCCGAGGTCGAGAAGACGATCGGCGACTTCGCCGCCCGGGCGCGGGCCAACAAGATCCAGCTCGCGGAGCTCCAGGGCGGAACGTTTACGATCTCAAACGGCGGCATCTACGGGTCGCTTCTTTCGACGCCGATCCTGAATCCGCCGCAGTCGGGCATCCTCGGGATGCACAAGATCGAGGAGCGTCCCGTGGCGATCGGCGGCGAGGTCGTCGTCCGGCCGATGATGTACGTGGCGCTCACCTACGACCACCGGCTCGTCGACGGGCGCGAGGCCGTGACCTTCCTCGTCCGGGTCAAGGAAGGGATCGAGGATCCTTCACGGATCCTGCTGGAGGTGTAGCGGCCACCCCCGCAACGGGCCTCAAGGCCCGTGCTATGGACGAAAAGCCGGCTCAAGCCGGCTACATCGGAGGATCGGATGAAAGAAGCACAGCATGATCTGGTGGTGATCGGTTCAGGTCCCGGGGGGTACGTTGCCGCGATCCGCACGGCACAGCTTGGGCTCGACGTCGCCTGCGTCGAGAAGGAAAGCGCTTTGGGCGGGACCTGCCTGCGGATCGGTTGTATTCCCTCGAAAGCGCTTCTCGAAGCGAGCGAGCGCTACGAGGAGGCGAAAAAGGGGCTGAAGCGCTTCGGCGTCAAGGTGAGCGGCGTCGAGCTCGACTTGGGCGCCATGATGAAGCACAAGGACCGGACCGTAAAATCGCTCACCCAGGGCGTCGCGGGCCTTTTCAAGAAGAACAAGATCACACGCTACGAGGGACATGGACGGATCGGGGCTCCCGGGAAAGTCGCCGTCGAAGGTGGCGACGAGGTCCGCATCTCGGCGAAGACGATCCTGATCGCGACCGGCTCCGTCGTCACCGAGCTCCAGGGCGTCGAGCTCGACGGCGACCGGATCGGCACTTCGACCGAGGCGCTTTCCTACCCCGAGGTGCCGGGACACCTGGTGGTGATCGGCGCCGGGGTGATCGGCCTGGAGCTAGGCTCGATCTGGGCTCGACTGGGCTCAAGAGTCACGGTCCTGGAGTACCTTGACCGCATCCTGCCCGGAATCGACGGCGAGACGGCGAAGCTCGCCCAGCGGACCTTCAAGAAACAGGGCCTCGACTTCCAACTCGGCGTCCGGGTCACCGCGGCGCGCCGCGAGGGCGACGGCTGCGTCGTCGAGGCCGAGGGACGCGAGCCTCTCGCCTGCGACCGGGTGCTGCTGGCCGTCGGACGGCGGCCGAACACCGAGGGCCTGGGGCTCGCGGACATCGGCATCGAGCTCGACCGCGGTGGACGCATCCCGGTCGACGAGCACTTCAAGACCTCGATCGACGGCATCTACGCCGTCGGCGACGTCATCGCGGGTCCGATGCTCGCCCACAAGGCCGAGGAGGAAGGCGTCGCCATGGTCGAGCAGTTGGTGACGGGCTACGGCCACGTCGCCTACGAGGCCATCCCCAACGTCGTCTACACGCATCCCGAGATCGCCTCGGTGGGCCGCACCGAGGAGGAGCTCCAGGAGGCCGGCGTCGAGTACAGGACGGGGAAGTTCCCCTTCCTGGCCAACGGCCGGGCGAAGGCGATGGCAGAGGCGGTGGGGCAGGTGAAGATCCTGGCCGACGCGTTGACCGATCGCGTCCTGGGGGTGCACATCCTGGGACCGCGGGCGAGCGAGCTGATCGCCGAAGCGGCGGTGTCGATTGAGTTCGGCGCGTCGGCCGAGGACGTGGCGCGTTCGGTGCACGCGCATCCGACGCTCGCGGAGGTCATGAAGGAAGCGGCGCTTGCCGTCGACGGGCGGCCGATTCACATCTAGCGAGCCCAGGGACGATCTCCTCGTAACCTGTATGAAGGCTGAAATCCGTTGCCTGTAACCTGTATACAGGTTAAGATAGCCGGATCTTGAACTTCATACAGGTCATCAATGGCAGACGAACGGCTCTTCCAAGCACTCTCTTTCTGGAACCTCTGGGGGGAAGGGACGTTCGAATCCGGAATCGAGCGCGACGCCCGCGAGGAGCTCTTGCCGTGGCTTGACCGGCCCGAGGTGATCGCCGTCTGCGGCATGCGGCGCTGCGGTAAGTCGACCTTGATGCGCCAGTTGGTCCAAGCTCTCGTGGAGAGGGGTGTCCCGCCGAGGGACACTCTCTTCGTGAGCTTCGAGGAGCCGATCTTCCTGGAACGGCCTCTCGATGTCGCCGCGCTCGATCGGGTCTTCGACACCTACTTCGAGCTCGGCCGGCCGGGTGCGGTCCCCTATCTTTTCCTCGACGAGATCCAGAACGTCGACGGCTGGGAACGGTGGGTCCGCTCCCGCAGCGAGACGGGCCGCGCCCGGATCGCGGTCAGCGGCTCGTCGTCGCAGCTGACCGATCCGGACCTCGCGACAGTCCTTACGGGAAGACACTTCACCCGTACGCTCTGGCCGCTCTCTTTCGGCGAGCTGCTCCGCTTCAGCGGCATCGAGCTGCGGGACCGGGCGGATCTGCTGGCCGGGGCCTCGCGGATCCGCCAGGAGCTCGTCCGGTATCTGCGCTACGGCGGCCTGCCCGAGGTGGTCCTCCTGGCCGAGGAGGAGCTGCGCGCTCCTCTCTTGAAGCAGTACTTCCGGGACCTCCTCTACCGCGACGTGGTGAGCCGTCACCAGATCCGCGACGTCCGCGCCCTGGAGACGCTCGCTCACCATTACCTCGCCAACACCGGCAACCTGGTGACCTACAACCGGCTCAAGAACACTTTCGGCCTGGCCATGGACCAGGTCCGCTCGTACACGAGGTACCTGGAGGAGAGCTACCTGATCCGCACGGTGCCGCGCTTCTCCTACAAGACGGCGAGCCAGGCCCGTGCACCGCGCAAGGTCTACGCCACCGACGTCGGTTTGCGCAACGCCGTGGCCTTCCGCTTTTCGCCGGATCTCGGACGGATCGCCGAGACCGTGGTCTTCAACCACCTCGCCCGCGACGACGACGCGCGGATCTTCTACTTCCAAGGCCGCGGCGAGTGCGACTTCCTGGTCTGGAAGGGGACACGGCCGGAGCTGGCGATCCAGGTCTGCTACCAGGCCGACGAGACGCTCCCCAAGCGCGAGCTTGCCGGTCTTGAAGAGGCGATGGCCGCGGTCGGAGCGAGCGAGGGGCTCCTTCTCACGGAAGGGCTCGACGAGGCGGTCCGTGACGACGAAGGCTGCCGGATCCGGGCGCTGCCGCTCTGGCGGTGGCTCTGTGACGGCGTCGAGGCCGTCGGGCGTGGACCGGCCGGAGAAGGGGCTTAAGAGGACGTACACGCCCCAGGCGTCGTTGCACAGGGGTCACACGAGCCGTCGCGCGCCTCGTAACCGGTGACGGCGCGGCGCGCGTCGACGTGGATGCGGCAGCAGTCGCGCAGCACCGCTTCGAGCTTGCGGCGGCCACGCTGCACGCGGGACTTCATGCCGGAGACCGACAGTCCGAGCCGTTCGGCCGCGGCTTGCTGGGTGAGGCCTTCGAGCTCCACCAGGACGAGCGCCTCGCGGTAGGAAGCGGGAAGGCCCTCGAGCATCGGGCGCAGGCAGGTGGCCATCTCCCGGCGCACCTTCGCCGGCTCGTGATCCAGCGCCGCTTCGGGGGCGACCGCCAGGTGCTCTTCCTCCATCTCCGCGGCGGATCCCGCCGTCACCTCCCGCCGCCTTCCCGGTGCGCGGTAGTAGTCGGCGATCGCGTTGCGCGTGATCTGGTAGAGCCAGGCCACCAGGCGGTCGGAGCGCTGCAGGGTGTCGAGGCTCAGCTGGAGGCGGAGGAAGACCTCTTGGAGGACGTCGTCCACGTCGGCTTCGTTGGCCAGCCGCCGGGCGATGAAGAGCCGCAGCTGGTCATGGAGCTCGTGCCAGATCCGTTCTGTCTCGTCCATGGCGGAATCCATTCTATCAGAGGGCGATCCCCGACGGGAGCCCCGCGCGGGGATCGGCCGGACGGAGCCTAAGCGCAGCCGCAGCCGCAGCTCCTGGAATCGACGGTGCCGCAGCCGCACGAGCGGCTGCCGGAGGGTGCGCAGCACGACGTGCCCTCACCTTGCGATGGCGCGCAGCACGCCGACGGCATGCAGCGACACGCCGCCTGTTCTTCGTCCTTCGCTCCCTTACGGTTTTCCTGGGTCTCGGTGCTCATCAGGTGTCTCCTTTCTCGAAGTTCGGTGCGCCCTCCGTTGCGGGGCGCTCACCCGGGGAGACGGAGCCCGCCGCAAATGGACGCAGACTTTCTTCAGACCGCGCCGTCTCCCTGGTCGAGCCACAGCAAGAGGTTGTCGATCTCCGCGTCCGCATGGAGGCTCACGGTCTTCCCAACTCTCGCGGCCGACGGATCGAGCAGCGCCAACCGGTTCTCCGGCGGCGGCGTCACCACCGCCACCACCCAACGCCACCCGAAGCGTTCGCCCTCCGCTTCCATTCTCTTCCAGGCCGCCTTGCTGAAACGAAACGGCAACGACGAACGCTTCACCTGCACGCCGAGCTGACGCGGACCGCGAGTCGCCAGCAGGTCAAAAGCGCCCCGCGACGCCCGCGACTGATAGACCAGGCCGAAGCCCATGCGCGCCAGGTGCTCGGCGACCGCGATCTCCGCCTCGTCGCCGATCACGCGCATCGCCGTCACGGTCCCGCCCGGACGGCGCCAAGACAGCCAGAGGCCGAAGACCGGGTCGGCGAGACGGTAACGTCCGTCCGGGTCGCGGACCACCGCGTCCTGGAGACGTTCCAGGTAGCGGACCGTTGCGCCCGAGGGGTTGTGGATCGCCTTCGCGACCTCGGAGAGCCGGAGCGGTCCGCTGGCGAGAGCCTCCAGGGTCTTCGCCAGGTAGCCGGAACGGCCGACCAGACGCTGAAGCTCGTTCTCGAAGTAGAGCGCCAGTCTGCCGGTGCGCGAGAAAACGAGGTTCTGTAAAGCCTGTTTCAGCGCGCCGTCCTCTTCCGGCGCCACCTGCCGGACGAGTGTCTCGCCCAAGAGCTGAAGATAGAAGGGATGACCGCCCATCACGTCGAATGCCCGCCGAGCCAGCTCCGCGGACAAGGGCCGCTCGGCCGGTGCGTTCTCCCGTAGCAACCGGATCGCCTCCGGCCGGCGGAAGGGTCCCAGCTCCAGGGTCGAGAAGTGCTGGAAGAAAGGCGAGTGCTCGTCGGTGACGAGGTGGGTCAACATGGCGCGGGCGGAGCCCGAGATCACGTAGCCGGTCCGGCGGTGCTGCTGCCAGCGGCTGCGCAGAAGGGGCAGGAGGTCGCCCGCCGGACCCCGCGACGGCAGGGCCGCCAGCTCCTGGAACTCGTCCCAGACCACCAGGAAGTGGAGCTTCAGAGCCGTGGCGATCGTCGTCCAAGCCGCAGGGCGGAGACGCTCCCGCCGAAGCCCGAACCGATGACGATCCAGTCGTAGTCGAAGCCGTTCTCACTCACTTGGGCTTCCTAGTAGAACGGGATCTCGAGGGTGAAGACCGTCCCCTTCGGACGGTTGTCCTCGACCCGGATGCGGGCGTGGTGCTCGGCGACGATGCGCTGGACGATCGCGAGCCCCAGGCCCGTGCCGCGGCCCTTGGTCGAGAAATAGGGCAGGAAGAGCTTCTCCTTGTCCTCGGGACGGACACCCTTGCCCGTGTCGGCGACGTGGAGCAGGAGGACGCCGTTCGAGCGGACGGTCGAGACGACGACCTCGCCGGGAGCCTCGGTCGAGTCGACGGCGTTGTCGAGGAGGTTCGTGAGGACGCTTTTGAGCTGATCCGGGTCGAAGCTTGCCTCGGCCGCCTCCGGGTCGATGCGCGCCTCGACCTCGACGCCGGGCTTGACGCCGCGGTAAAGGCTGACCGTCTCCTGGACGAACTTATCGAGGTCGATCAGCTGCGGCTGCGGCCGCGGCATGCGGGCGTAGCGGGAGAACTCGTCGACCATGTTCTTAAGCGTCTCGACCTCGCGGACGATGATCTCGAAGCCTTCCTCGAGGAGCTTGCCGAGCTGCGGGTCGCCCTGTTGGTGTTTCTTGAGCAACCGCTCGGCGGTGAGCTTGATCGGCGTCAGGGGGTTTTTGATCTCGTGGGCGATGCGGCGGGCCACCTCGGTCCAGGTGGCCATCTTCTGGGCGTAGATGAGCTCGGTCAGGTCTTCGAGCACCATGACCCGTCCGCCGGGGGCGTCGCCGGTCGAGGGGAGGAGGGTGACCTTGACCTCCAGCGTCTTCCAGACGCTGCCGACGACGAGGCGCACCTCGTCGCTCGCCATCTCGCCGGCCGCCATCTCCTGGTTCAGGACGTCGAGGAGCTTGCCGCGCTCCGGATCGCTCCAGGTCTCCGTGACCGGTTTCCCCATGACGTCCTCGTCGGTCTGGTTCAAGATCTTCAAGGCCGCGCCGTTGCAGGTGCGGATCGTGCCCGTGGCGTCGATCGAGAGCACGCCGGCGGCGACGTTCTGGATCACGGCGCGGATGCGCTTGGTGGCCTCGAGGAGCTCGCGGCTGCGCCGGTCGACGAGGAGCTTGTTGCGCTGGAGCTCCTCGGTCATGCTGTTGAACGCGTCGACCAAAACGCCCAGCTCGTCGTCCACGGCGATCTCGACACGGTACTCCAGGTCGCCGCTCGACACCCGCCGGGTCGCCTCTGCCAATTCCTGGATCGGCTCCGTCAACCGGCGCGCCAGGCGCAGGCCGATCGACGAGAACGCGACGATGACGAGCAGCGTCACCATCAGGAGGATCAGGAGATAGCTCATCCTGATGTCCTCTTTCTGCGCCTTGACCTGGAGGAACTGCTGGTAGGTCAGGATGAGCTGGCGCTGTTTTTCGGCGATGTCGCGCGGCAGGACCGTCCCGGCGACGGCGACGGTGTACTCGGGAGCCGGTGGACCGTCGATGTCGGGGTCGGCCGCGGCGTCGCCGTCACGGCGGGCGGCACGGGCGGCGAGGATCAGCCGGCCCTCAATGTCGGGCGAGGTTTCGATGTGGATCGCCTCGCCGCGCTCCATGGCCTCGTTCAGGAAGCGGTTGAGGCTCCGGAACCTGGGGTCGCGGCGTAATACCCGCGGGTCGGCGATGGCATGGATCGCCTCGGTACCGTCGTAGATCGCCAGGTAGTGGACTCCGAGCTCCCGGCGCAGCTCCTGCATGTGGTGAAAGAGCTCCGCCGTGTCGCGCAGGTCCCCCAGGTCGAACCCTTTGGCGTCCTCGAGAAAGCGGCCGGCGTCGCGGAGGTTCGTGGTCTCGATCTGCTCGACCAGCGCCTCGGCGGTGGCGGCGGCCTGGGCCACGACGTCCTCGATCGGCAGGCTGAACCACTGGTCGAAGACGTCAACGAGAAACGACGTCGCGAAGGGAAAAGGAATGAGCACCGGGATCAGCGAGAGCGCAATCGCCGAGGCGACGAGCTTGGTCTGGAACTTCGAGCGTTTGCGGTCGACCAGGAGGCGGAAAACCGTCCGGAAGAGGATGAAAAGGATCGTCAGGATGAGGATGATGTTGACGTACCAGAGGGCAAAGAGGAGGACGCGGTTCGCCAGCACGCCTTCAGGCAGGCCCTTGCCCCGCTGCAGCAGGTAGAGGAAACCGAAGAAGACGGCAAGCAGAGCCGCCAGGCCGGCGAAGACGACGCGGTTGTCCGTCTTGTGAAGCCGAAACTGCTCGCCGAGGTCGCCCTTGGCCGCGCGGCTCACTCCTCGTCCTCCTGCGCTTTCTCCTCCTCGGCGGCTTCCTCGGTATGACCGTTTGGCCCGACCTTGAAGCGCTGGGACTCGACCCAGTCGGTGGTGCGGATCGAGGGGATGAAAAAGAGGATGGAACGGGTGCCGAGCTCGGCCCGCACCCGGACGTAGAGGTGCTCGCCGGAAAGACCCTCGAGGGAGAAGATCTCGAGCCGCCCGACCTCGACCAGGGTGGCGTAGAGCTCTTCCAGGTCGCGGATCAGGCGGCTTTCGATCAGATCGCCGTCGTGCTTGTAGTTGACCAGGTACTCGCGGCTGACGGCGTTGTACATGACGATGACCTGGAGGCTGCCGGTCTCGACGTTCTTGTTGAACCAGCCCTTGCGTACCCGTACGAGATCGAAGTCGAAGACGATCCCGGTCGCAAGGCCGCTGGCGATCCTCTGCTGCAGCTTCTCGTCGAGGGCGCCTTCGAGCTTGAAGGAGACGAAGACTTTCTGTCCTTCGATCTCCATCAAAAGGTCGACGATCCGGGCCTTTTCGCCGTCCTTGGCCGGCGCGGGAAGGACGAGGGCAAGCGCCGCCAGCAGGGCACCGGCCAGGAGGATCTTGCGAGATGGGAAGAGGAGCCTTCGCATAGCCTGCAAAACTCTAGCACCTTTTGAGGCGGCGGCTAGGCATCCCACCTCCCGGGCATTAGAATGCGCGCCGGAGACGGACGATGTCTACGACCCCCTACATCCGCCAGCTGGCCTCGAACCGCAAGGCCCGCCACGACTACCACATCCACGAGGACTTCGAGGCGGGGCTCGTCTTGACCGGCACCGAGGTCAAGGCGGCGCGTTCGGGCAAGGTCCAGCTCAAGGAATCCCACGTCGAGCTTCGGGACGGCGAGGCGTTCCTCGTCGGGGTCCACATCAGCCCCTACAGCCACGGCAACCGCGAGAACCACGTCCCGGACCGGCCGCGCAAGCTCCTCTTGAAGCGCCGCGAGATCGAGCGCCTCTGCGGCCGGGTCCAGGCCAAGGGCTTCACCGTCGTCCCGTTGAAGCTCTACCTGAAGGGCAACCTGATCAAGGTCTCGATCGCCCTCGTCTCGGGCAAGAAGCTCTACGACAAGCGCCAGGCGGAGAAAGAGCGCGAGATGGACCGCGAGGCCCGCGAGGCCATGAAGACGGCGGTGCGCGGCTAGAAGATCCGGCCGGGCCATGACGAAGACGACGACAGCCGAGCTGTCTCTCACCAGACGAGCTGGCTTTGCCGCTCTGGCCGTCGTCCTCGCCGCGGCCCTCGGCCTGGTCGTCTGCGAGCTCGTCCTGCGGCTTCGCCAGGGCACTGCCGTGCGGGCGCAGCTTGCCCTCCTCCGGGAAAACCCCCAGGGCACCGGCTCCTACCGCCTACGCCGCGACCTCGACGTCACCACCCACATCGGAAGCCGGACGGTGACGATTACGACCAACACCTACGGCATGCCTCAGGGCCCGGTGACGCGGGAGAGCCCCCAGGGCCGGACGCGGATCGCCTTCCTCGGCGATTCGTTCACCTTCGGCCTCTGGGCCACCGACTCGACCAGGAGCTTCGTCGGCGTCGTCGCCGAGCGCCTCGGCACCCAGCGCTTCGAGGTGCTCAACTTCGGCGTCACCGGCTACGGCCTCGACGACATGGCGCTGCTCCTACGCGAAGAGGCCGCCGCCTTTGCGCCACGCTTCATCGTCGTCACCTTCTACGCCGGCAACGACTTCGCCGACACCCATCTCGGTCTCGAAAAGATGGCGCTCAAGGGCGGTACCGTCCGTTTCGACGAGGAGAACCTGAAGCGCAAGATCCCCGCCGAGCACCGCCGCCACGTGGGGCGCGTCGAGTCCGGACGGCAGTTCTTGCGCCAGCGCTTCGCGACCTACCACGTGATCGCCGGGTTGAAGCGAGTGCTTTTCTTCGACGTCGAGGACCTCTTCCAGGACTCTCTCGCTCCGAGCGCCGAATTCCTTTCCTACACCTTCTGGTCGCAGATGCCCTATCCGCCGGTGGCCAGGGAGGCCCGCGACGCCTCGCTCCGGAGCCTCGACGAGATCCACGGCCTCGCCGAAGGCCTCGACGCCCAGCTCCTCGTGGTGGCGGTTCCCTACCTCGACCAAGTCTACGTCCGGGCGCCGAGCGGTCCCGGCTACGACGCCGCGCGGCCGCAACGCTTCGTCGAGGAGTGGGCCGAAAGCCGCGGCGTCAGCTACCTCGACCTGCTCCCACCCCTGCGGGAGCAGGCCGCCGAGAAGCGCGAGGAGCTTTACGTCCGCGGCGAGATCCATTTCAACGACGCCGGGCACGCCGTCGTCGGCGAGTGGCT
The DNA here is from genome assembly GCA_965371445.1 of uncultured bacterium. GTDB lineage: Bacteria > Acidobacteriota > Thermoanaerobaculia > Multivoradales > J023 > DASWIG01. The sequence continues at coordinate 30,887 of CBDUYN010000113.1, forward strand.
CTACGAGTGGCTCGCCACCCTCATCCGGGGCGCCGGCCGGTGAGCTTGGCGCTCCACACCTTGCCCTCGAGCTGGCCCAGATAGGAGTCGAGGAGGCCGGGGTCGATCCCGAAGCTCTCCAGGTCCGAGCCCACGAGGTCGCGGACCTGCTCCACGGTGTAGACGAGCCGGTCCGTCACCTCGACGTCCTCCAGGCCCGCCTCTTCGAGGCCCGCGACGTAGGCCTCCTCGGAGATCGCCCCCGCCACGCAGGCAGCGTAGGCCGCGGCGTGCTCGCGGATCTCCTGCGGCAGCTCCTCGGTCACGATGTCGGAGATCGAGAACCGCCCGCCGGGGCGCAGCACCCGGTGGATCTCTGAGAAGACCCGGTCTTTTTCGGGCGAGAGGTTGATCACGCAGTTCGAGATCACCCAGTCGACCGAGGCGTCGTCGGCCGGCATCTCTTCGATGATGCCTTTGCGGATCTCGATCTGGTCGTATCCGGCCCGGGCGGCGTTCTTGCGCGCCACCTCGATCATCGAGTCGGTCATGTCGACGCCGATCACCTTGCCTTCCGGCCCCACCTTCTTCGCCGCGATCAGGAGGTCGAAGCCGGCTCCTGATCCCAGGTCGAGGACCGTCTGTCCCGCCTCGACGCCCGAGAAGGCCAGCGGATTTCCGCACCCGAAAGAGCTCACCTCGGCGTGCTCTTGCGCCTCCTCGCCGTAACCGGCAAGCTTCGCTGCCACACCGATGAGGGCATCGCCGCCGCTGGTGTCGCCGCCACAGCAGCCGCCCGCTTTCGTGATCGCCGCCGCGTAGGCATCCGACACCTGGGAACGGACCTCTTCACTCGTTTTCGCCACACTCGTCATGTTGAAGCTCCTTTCAAGCTTTCTTGTCGGTACCATCTTCCTGAGCTCCAGGGCCGCAACAGGCCGCCGCACAGCGGTCGAGCGCGTCGGCCACCTCGCGCAGGGCACCGGAGAGGGCGTCGCAGCGGAGCCGGTAGCGCACCTCCCGGCCCTGCCGCTCCGCCGCCACCAGCCCGGCGTCATGGAGCGTCTTCAGATGACGCGACACCCCCGAGAGGTGCACTCCGCAACAGCTCGCCACCTCGGTGACCGTCAGCGGTCCCCGCGTCATGGCCAGACGTCCCAACACGCTCAGACGTGTCGTGTCGCCCAGGGCGCGGAAGATCGCCGGGTCGAGGATCTCCTCGAAGTCGAAGGCGGCTGTCGGGGCTCGGCAGGGGGTCGTCGTCTCGTTCATGGGAGTACCATAGCACGTTTGCGCAAGAATGCAAGCATCTGGGTGAAACTTCTTCCCCGCTGGGACCGCCGGCGTCTCGCCGGCTCTTCGTCCCGGAGGGACGGAAGTTGGCAGCCCCCCCAATTCCCCCGCCCTGAACGGGCGGAATCTGAGGCCGTGGTCGGACAAGCGGCGCCGCGGGGCTTGCCGCAGCGCTCGGCCCGGCTCAGCCCTTGCCCAGCGGCGGCGGTGTCGGTTAGGCTTGACGTCGGCGCAACGAGGAACCAAGAAGGCGCAATGGGGCCTACAAAGGCAATATCTGACGGCCCGGCGCCTCAAGCCAAAGGAGCAGATGCGTGGGCAGACACGGTCGAAGGCGAGAGCGGTCCGGACGGCGGCGGAGGCCGCAGGTGGCCGCCGGGAGCTCCGGCAGGAGTTCTGGGCAGCGCGGTGGACCGGCTCGCGCACCGGGACCTGGAGGGTTGAATCGTGTAGAAGCATCCAGATGTAGATGCAAGCATCCAGATGTAGATGCAAGCATCCAGATGTA
>CBDUYN010000114.1:0-32513 GCA_965371445.1 uncultured bacterium
CCCTTGCCGAAGGTATTCGGGCGGTGGCCCTGTCGCGGCTGTGGGACGACTTGGAGCCTCTGTAAAAAGACCGGGGAAGGGGTCAGCTATGTTGGTACGGCCAGCACGGCAATGACTCATCTTAACGCCATAGAGTGAGGGCCGTCCCGGCCCAGAGCCACTGAGAAGCAAATCAAAGCATCAGGACGGTGATCCGCCGCCCGTCCTGCTCGACTTCTTTCTCGCTGATGCGATCGGGGAGCTTCGCCGCGTCCTCGCGGCCGTCGAAGACGACGAGCGTCCCGTCGTCGAGGCCCAGACGCTTCAGGTATCCGGCCAGTTGCTTGCACCCCTTGGCGACCGGATCGCCCCAGGTCGTCTCACGCCACACCTTGAGCTCCAGCGCCCAGCGGTCGACGGTCCCGTCGCCGCGAGGCCAGCGGACGCAAAGGTCGAGCCGCCCGCTGCCGGCGGCGTACTCCCGGTCGACCCAGCCGCCTTTGCCGTTCGTGATCTTGTGCAGGAAGGCCATGAAGACGAGCTGCGCCGCCGCTTCGGAGTAGGGAGCGCTGCGTAGGAAGACCTCGGCGTTCTCGGTCCAGAACTCGCGGAAGTCCCGCAGGAGCTGCTCGAAGTCGAGACGTCCCTCGCCGTCGACGTAGGACGGACGCGGCAGGGACATCGACTCCTCCATCAAAGAGGTCAGCGCCCGCGGAATGATCTCGCGGTAGATCGGATTGGCGATTTCCAGGCCCTGGGGCCCCGATCTCGCGAGCCCCATGTCCTTGACGAATTCGACGTCGTCGTTCAGGACGTCTTCGCCCAGGACTTCCCCGGACAGGATGGCGCTCATTACTCGCTGCACCCGCTTCTCCCGCAGGCGGTGGATCAGCGAGTCGAGGTGCGTGTCGCGCCGGAGGATCAGGGCTTCCCGGGCTCCCTCGACGTCGGCCGCCTCGATCGGCGTCCCGCGATCGGGCACCAACGCCTCGACGAGCTGACGTGCGAGGGCGTTGACGAGCCAGGGCTGGCCGCGCGTCAGCTCGAAAGCCCAGGCTTTCGCCTCCTCGCTGAAGGGCTGCCCCGCCTCGGCGGTGTGCTGGTCGTAGAGCTCCGCGACCTCTTCCTCGGTGAAGTTGCGCAGCAGGAGCGAGTCGCTCTTGACGTTGAAGGGCGACGCCGTCCCCAGGCTCTCGTCGTCGGCGCGGGCGAGGATGCGGTAGTCGCGGATGTCGCGCAGACCGATCAGCGCGATCGACTGGGGGAATCCTCCCGGACGGCCGTCATAGCCGGCACGTAGCTGGCGCAGCACTGAGATCAGGGCGTCGTCGAAGAGGGCGTCGATCTCATCGACGAAGAGGACCACGGGACGCGGGCAGGTCTCCGCCCAGCGGTTCAACAGATCCTGCAGACGGACTCCGGGATCTTGCTCCGAATTAGTCGGTGGTGGCCGCAGCTCCTCCGGCAGGTAGAGCTTGGCACGCTGGTGCAAGACGCCCAGTATCGAAGCGATCGAGCTTTCGAGGTCGGGCCGAATCCTCTGGCCGACCTCGAAGGTCGTCAAAAGCGCCGCGTAGCGTCCTTCGGCGGTGAGACTCTGGGCCAGGGCCTTGAGCGACGTCGTCTTGCCCACCTGGCGCGGCGCATGGACGACGAAATAGAGCTTCTGGTCGACGAGCCGCCGCAGGTCCGTGACCCGCCGCTCGGCGGGCAGCATGTAGTGGTCGTCTTCACGGCATGGGCCGGCGGTGTTGAAGAAACGTTCCATGACGCTCTCAGCATATCCCAAAGGACGATGTTAAGCTTGCCTGCCGCCGGTCTTCCGGCGCCACTTCGGAGCCCTGTCGCGTTGAGCCAAGCCACCCACCGAGCCTCCAACCTCCTTGCCCTCGTCGCCGTCCTCGGCTTGGCCGCCTGCGGACCGTCGCCCCCCGAGGAGCCGCCGACGCCCAAGCACCTACTCTTCATCACCGTCGACACCCTGCGCGCCGACCACTTGGGCCTCTACGGCTACCCGCGCGCAACGAGCCCCCACCTCGACGCGCTGGGAGAGAAAAGCGTCGTCTTCGAGCGCGCCATCGCCCAGTGGCCGAAGACCGGGACGTCGTTCGCGTCGATTTTTACCGGGCAGTATCCGCAGACGACCGGCCTCACCCACAAGGCCGCGCTCCACCTCCCCGACGCTTACCTGACCCTGCCGGAGTACCTCGCCGAGGGCGGCTTCACCACCGTCGCCGTGGTCTCGAACGGCGTCCTCAGCGAGGACATGGGCTGGGACACAGGCTTTAGCGAATACCTCGAGACCTGGAAGACGGCCGAGGAGGTCTCCGAGGACCCCCGCGCCTACCGCAAGTGGATCAACGCCGGGCGGGTCAACGAGATGGCCCTACCGCTCCTCGAACGCCACCGCGACGCGGAGCACCTCTTCGCCTGGATCCACTACTCCGACCCCCATGCGCCCTACTTCCTGCCCGACGGGGTCGAGAACCCGTTCCTCGACGATCCCTACTACCAGGGCGACGAAAAGGCCGAGCTCCACGACCCGCGGGCCACGGCCCTCGGCGAGCGCCGCGACCTGAAGCACTACGTGGCTCAGTACGACGCCAACGTCCTCTACGCCGACCGCCACATCGGCGAGCTCCTCGCCCACGTCGAGAAGCTCGGGATCCTCGACGAGACGCTCGTCGTCATAACCTCCGACCACGGCGAGAGCCTCGGCGAGCACGGCTACTTCTTCGGCCACGGACGCCTGCCCTACAACGACGGCGTCCACGTGCCGCTCGTCGTCTCCTATCCCGCGGCGCTACCGGGCGGACGCCGCGTCGCGGAGGTCGTCGAGCTTTTAGACCTCTATCCGACGCTCGTCGAGTGGCTTCTACCGGAGCGCGGCGTCCCGGGCCTCGAAGGGCAAAGCCTTCTGGGGCTCCTCCGCGGAGAGGCGCAGGTGGAGCGGGCTCACCTCGCGTTTTCGCAGGCCGGAGGCGGCTCGCCCCTGACCCACTTCCGAAGCGTCCAGGACGGATGTACGAAGCTCATCTACCACCCGCGGCTCGTTCTCAAGAACCGCGAGATCCCGCCCCGCTGGGAGCTTTACCGTCTCGACGAGGACCCCGGGGAGACGGCGAACCTCGCCATGGGAGAGCCCCCGGACGAGGCCCGCCGGCTGCACCGGGAGCTGCGGGCGTGGATGAAGGGGAGCGAGTGGATCCGCCGTCCTCGCGAGGAGATCGACGCCCAGAGCGAGGAGACCAAGAAAGCGTTGCGCGCCCTCGGCTACACGGAGTGAGACGATGGGGATCCCCCGCGGCACCGCCCGCCTGCTGCTCGAAGAGACCCGGCGCCGTCCGTTCACGGGCCGGGTGCTCCAGATCGGCCGCTCCTCGGTCTACCTGAGCGAGAAAGAGCTCCGGTACTGGGCCCGCCGCGATGGCGTCGAGCTGCGCGAGGGCGGCGAGGTGACCCTCTCCCACGACCCGCGCCTCGCCCGGCAGGGCTGCATGAGCGACCGCAGCTTTTGCTCCATGCTCGGCTTCGAGGAGGTCGAGGCCTGCGACGTCTCCGACTGGGAGAGCGCCGAGCACGTCTTCGACCTGAACGCGCCGGCCCCGAAAGAGCTTCACGGCCGCTTCGACACGATCCTCGACCCGGGCTCGCTCAACTTTATCTTTCACCTGCCGAACGTGCTCAAGAACCTTCATGACCTCTTGAAAGTCGGAGGACGCATCGTCCACGCCGCGGTACCGTCGAACAACCACGTCGATCTCGCGTTCTACATGTTCTCGCCGACCTTTTTCGACGATTTCTACCACGCCAACCGTTACCGTGTCGAAACCCATTATCTCTGTCTATGCTACCCCTATTGGCACCTCGGACGGCTCTATTCGGCGCCGTGGAAGGTCTACCGTTACGAGCCGGGATGCCTCGACCACCTTAGCTACGGACGCTTCGGAGGACGCCAGGCGGCGATTTTTGTGGTGGTGACGAAGACCGAGGAGTCCACAGGTGACGTCGTGCCGCAGCTCGGGCAGTTCGTGCGCAGCTGGCGCGAGTACGCCGAGCGCAAGGACGTCGATCCGGAGGCGGTGGCCGGGGACTTGAGGAGCGGGAAGACGGGACCCGGGGCCCGTCTGGCTGCTCTTGCCGAGCGTCAGTTCCTGGCCCATCCGGCCTTGAGCCGCGCCTATCTGCCGGTCAAGCGCACGACGGAGCGGCTACGCCGGCTCCTGCCGCAGCGCATGCCCCCCTTCGTAGGACGCTACTGAAGCTCATGAGGCCGGCTTCCCGCCCGGCCGCAGCCATCATGAGATCGAGATCACTTCCGTGCCGGGCGGCTCGGCGAGCCGGCCGCTGACGGCAGCCGGGCTCGCCGGGCGCGGCGAGCCCAACACCGGGCGCGGCGAGTCCAACACCGGGCGCATCTCGTCCTCGGAGATCAGCTCGGCATAACGGCCGAGCTTCTGCTTGTAGATCTGGCGGTAGTAGGCAGGTAGCCCGTTCCCGCGTCCCTCGTGGTAGGCCAAGAGCTCGGGATCCTTCCTCAGCCGGGCCAGGATGCCGCGCAGCTCCCCCAGGTCGCTGCGCATTCCCAGTGTGCGCAGCGTGTGGTGGGCTCTGGCGCCGGCAGTCGGGGACGTCGCCAGCCGGCGCAGCAGCATCCGGGTCGTGGTCGCCTCGACATGGATCTCGATCAGTTTCTCGTAGTATTCGATCGGGTGGTAATTCTTGAGCTTGGTCACCAGAAACGGCAGGTAGTAGAAACTGAACGGCATGGACTTCAAGATCCTGTCTTCCGCCAGCTGGGTCTCGTAGAGCGGCGTGCCGCCAAAGGGTACCGGGATGTTGATGGTGGGCCACACGAAGGGCGTCCGGCGGATGAACTCGTTTGTCAGCTCGACGGGCTCGTCGCCCTCGTCCACGTCGGTGCCGAGCATGAAGTTCGCCTGGAGCCCCGGAATGTGCTCGTGGAGCTCGTGGAAGTGGTCGACCACCCGTTCCATCTTTTCCCGCCCCGACTTCTTGCCGACACCGGCCTTGTTCGAGAAGTCCGCCCACGACTCGACGCCGGGTGCCACGAAGACGCACTTCGTCTCCCGAAGGCGCGACAGCCGCGGCCCGCGGAGGACCGACAGCGAGCTCTCCATGGCGTAGCGGTTCCGGGCCCCGTTGGGTAGGCTCTCGATGACGTCGAGAACCTCGTCGAAGCGGATGCCGAAGTTCGGGTCGTGATAGCCGACCAGGAGCCCCGGCCAACGCTCCGAGACGAAGCGCAGATCCGCCTCCAAGTGCTCGCGGGGTAGCATGACGTAGGTGCTGTCCCAGTCGATGCAGAAGCTGCACCGGTACGGGCAGCCGACGCTCGAAAGAAGACCGACGGTGCTGAACCACCCGGGCTTGCCGTGCTTGGTGAAGGTGGCGGCGACGACCTCCGGCAGGCGCTCCTCGACGCTCGGGATCTCTGTCAACGGCCGGCCGCTGGTGATGATCGAGCTCTGAGCGTAGGTCCCCTGGAGGACGTCGCGGATGAGAGTCTTGTCGCAGTCCAGGACCACCAGGTCGAAGAACCGGAGACAGTCTGAGGGAAAGGACCGGGCGTGGGACCCGCCGATCACCGTCAGGCTCTGCCGGCGGCGGTAGAGCTTCGCCAGGGCGTAGGCGAGAGCGCTCGAACGGGTGTCTGTCGAGATGAAGACGATGTCCAGTTCCTCGGGCAACAGGCGCTCGGGGTCCGTTTGGCCATAGTAGGTCGCGTAGTGGACCTTATGACCGAGCTGGCGGCACCAGACACTCACCGCCTGCGGTGTGATGCTGGCGTAGATTTTCCGCATCCGGGCTTCGTAGACGAGGGCCAGATAGCCCTGCGACGTCGAGTCGTTGATGATCTCCAGAACTCCCACCCTGAGCTTCGTCATACTTCCTCCTTCCGCCGGACAGCAAGCAACGAGCCGCTCGTCCGGCAAGTAACGGGCCGATCGCCTCCCCCGTCGTCGAGAGAGCGACGAAAGTCCCGCCGTTGATGGATTTGGTGGAGGTATTGTAGCACAGATCCTCTCCAGGTGCCGAGGTAGAGGTGGCGGGGCTTTTTCCGGCCTCCTGGCCTTGGGGCTCAGGGCGGTCAGATCCCGCGGTTGAGGCGAGCTCCCGAGTTGGTGGACGTCCGGGTGAGCCGAGCTCAGTAGCCGAGCTCCCCCATTACTCGGCCAAGCGTCGCGACGAGCCGGTCCGCGTCGTCCTCGGTGAAGACGATCGGCGGCTTGATTTTGAGGACGTTCTCGAGCGGCCCGTCGACCGACTGGAGGATTCCCTCCTCCTTCATCCGCTCGACGATCTCCTTGGCCTCTTCCTTCGCCGGCTCCAGAGTCGTCCGATCACGGACCAGCTCGATGCCGATGAAAAGCCCCTCGCCCCGCACGTCGCCGATCAGCGGATGACGCTCCAACAAGCCGGCGAGCTTCTCCTTCAAATGCGTCCCGACCTTGAGGGCGTTCGCCTGGAGCCCCTCCTCCTCGATCACGTCGAGGACCGCCAGGCCCACGGCGCAGGAGACCGGGTTGCCGCCGTAGGTGTTGAAATACTCCATGCCGTTGTCAAACGACTCGGCGATCTCCGGCGTCGTCACGACGGCCGCTAAGGGATGACCGTTGCCGATGGGCTTTCCCATCGTCACGATGTCGGGCACCACGTCCTGGAGCTCGAAGGCCCAGAAGCGCGAGCCCGCCCGTCCGAAGCCGACCTGCACTTCGTCGGCGACGCACACGCCGCCGGCTTCGCGTACCGCGGGGTAGGCGGCCTTCAGATACCCCTCGGGAAGCGGAAACTGGCCGCCGCAGGAGACCATCGACTCGCAGAAGAACGCGGCGAAGCCGCGCTCTCCGTCGGCCGCGGCACGCGCCGTCTCGGCGACGTGGGCGGCATATTTCTTCCCCGCCTGGGCGTCGTCCGCCTTGTACGGGCCACGGTAGACGTCGGGCGACGGCACCTTGTGGACCCAGGGAGGCGCGCCGCGTCCGCCCGGACCGTCGAGCTTGTAGGGACTCAAGTCGACGAGCGCCGAGGTGTTGCCGTGGTAGGCGCCGTCGACGACGACGACGTCCTCGCCGCCGGTGTGGGTACGCGCCATCCGCAGCGCCAGCTCGTTGGCCTCGCTGCCGCTCGAGACGAAAAAGCACACGCTGAGCGGATCGGGCAAGGTCGCCGTCAACCGTTCGGCGTAGCTCACCAGGTGATCGTGCAGGTAACGCGAATTGGTGTTCAGGGTCGCGATCTGCTCCTGGGCGGCGCGCACGACCTTGGGGTGGCAATGGCCGACGTGGCAGACGTTGTTGACCGTGTCGAGGTAGGCGCGGCCGTTCTCGTCGTAGAGGAACTGTCCCGCGCCGCGGACGATCTTGAGCGGCTTGCGGTACGAGGCGCCCAGCGAGCCGCCGAGGTAACGCTTGCGCCGGGCGAGGATCTCGGCCGGCGGCAGACCCGCGGCGGACGAAGGGGAGACGGAAGGGGTCGGGCTCATGGAACAGGCCTTCCTGAAGGTTTCGTAGGCGAGTCCTGGGTCGACGTCTCGGAGCTGTCGAAGCAGCGCCCAGACCGGACGCTCGCTGACGGCAAGATAGTCGTTTTCGGGATGGAGCTTGCGGAGATGGGCGGAGCTTGCGACGCTCGTCGCCAGCCGCGTCAGGACGAGGTCGTAGAGCACCTCGAGCTCGGCGCCGGCAAGCGGGTAGGCGCTGTCGTAGCCGGCGGCGACGGCGGCCGCGGCGGCCAGGGGGTCGTCCTTGTCGAGCATGGCGTAGGCCGCGGCGGTCGCGAGCTCCGACACCGTGACGGTGGCCACCATGTCGCCGAAGTCGATCAGGCCGACGACCTCGCGCCCGCCGCCGTCGCCGTCGCCCACGAGCACGTTGTAGTCGTTGGCGTCGTTGTGGACGACGCTTGACGGCAGCTCGCCGAGCCGCGGCACGACGCGCTCGGCATAGGCGTCGAAGAGCGCCTCGACGCGTTCCCGGCCGTCGCGCTCCTCGATGTCGGCGGCACGCTCGCGTACCGCCAGGGCCTTGCGGAGGTCCCAGACGACATCGCGGTGCATGGACGGATGAGAAAAACCGGCGAGGGCGCGGTCGAGCCGGCCGAGGAAGGCGCCGAGGCTGCGCAACAGCTGCGGTGTGTGGCGGGGCTCGTCGACCAGAAAGGTCCCCGGCAGGAAGGAGAGGACGCGCGCCAGGTGACGGACCCCGTCGCCGCCGACCTCGACGATCTCGCCGCCATGAAGCGCCCGACGGGGCCTCGGGACCGCGAGCCCGCTTGCGGCGAGGCGCTCCATCACCCGGTGTTGGAAGTCGAGCACGCCGCGCTCCTCGCCGCTGTGGGCGACCTTGAGCACCCAGTCGCGGCCGTCCGCGCCGCGCAGGCGGAAGTTCTGGTCGGCGTAGCTCACCAGCTCCCGCACTTCGGCTTCGAGGCCGAAGTGCTCGCGGGCCATGGCGACGGCGTCGTCCCTCGAGAAGCGCGGCGGCTCGCAGGGCAAGGGTCGGCTCTTCGGCGGCATGACGTCGATCCTACCAAAAGACGCCTCTCCCTCTAGTGACGGGAGCCTGACGGCCTGACGGCGGAGCCGCGGTCGTCGTGCAGGCAATGTGCCCACCCGTGGTACCCTTTGACCATGACCGCCCAAGACCAGATCCGCCATTGTCTCGAGGACCTTGAGGAGGTGCTTTTCGCCTTCCTCTTCGGCTCGCGGGCCGCTGGCCGTCCACGGCCGGATTCCGACTGGGACCTGGCGGTCTACGTCGGCGAGCCGCTCGAGGCGCGCCAGCGGCTGGACCTGCGGCTGCGCATCATGGCTGAGCTTGAGAGGCTGGGCCGAGTCGACGTCGCGGTGCTCAACGACGCGCCGCCGCTTCTCGCTCACCGCGCGATTCAGGGCCAGCGGCTCCTCGTCCGCGATTCCGTCGTCCTGGTCCGGTTCATCGTCCGGACGCTGGCGTTGGCCGAGGATCAGCGCTACTGGTCGGAGATCCATCTGCAAGCGCAGCTGCGCCGGCTCCGGGAGGGTCGTTTTGGTCGACCGAAGCGTCTTTGAACGGCGGCTCACCAAGCTGGAGCAGCTGCTCACCGATCTCCGACCCCTCGCCGAGATGGACCGGGCCGAGTTTCTCGCCAACCACCAGGTGCAGAGCCTGGCCGAGCGCTGGCTTCACCTCGCGGCGGAATGCTGCCTCGACCTGGCGAACCACCTCATCGCCGACTGCGGCTGGAGCTCGCCCGCGACCAACCGCGAATCCTTTCAGACCCTCGGCCGTCACGGTGTCCTGACGGACGAGTTGGCCGAACAGATGGTGGGCTGGGCCGGTTTGCGCAACGTCCTGACCCATCTCTACCTGGACATCGACCACGAAATCCTTTTCGAAGTGTTGGAGGAAGACCTCGGACAACTTGAGTCCTACGCTACGGCCGTCGCACGAGAGGCCTTCGGCTTGACGGGCGGCGACCGGAGCTGATGGCCGCGCCGGGGCCCGTCCCACCCACGTCAGGTCTCGTGCTGGGTAGGCGGCCCACCCCCAAGTGCCCGCGGCCACCTACTGCGTCGGCTCCGGCGAGAACGACGCGGAAAAGGGTAGCGTGAGCCGCCGTCCCCGCGGCGTCCCGCGGCCGCGGGCCTGCACCTCCAGCGTCGCGTCGCCGAAAGTCATCACGACCTCCACCTCGCGGTCCACGTCGAGCGTGTCGGCAAGCTTGACCCGCAGCTCCCCGACCTTGCGGACGCCGTCCTCGTCCAGGTAACGGACACCGGCGTCGGGGGAGGCGTAGAGGTCGAGCAGGATCTCCTCCTGCAAGCTCGTCATCGGCGAGAGGACGCGCCTCACCTGGTGTCCGGGCTCGACCACCTCGCCCGTCTTGACGAAGGGGAGGAAGCGTTCGCGACAATACCAGCCGTCGAGGTCGCGGCAGAAGACCTTGCGCCCGTCGCCGTCCCGCGACGGATCCAAGGGCATCTCGCAGCCGCAACCGTAGGTCACCCGGCTGCGGCGCAAGCGCGCCACCCGGGGCTCGAAGGAGTAGGAAACCGCTCCCTCCATCGCCGCCGCCCCCGGCACCCCCGGCACGACGATACGCCGGAACCACGGCTTCAGGCGGCTCTCGAGACGTTGCCGGAAGAGCGGCGAGCCGGCCAGCCCGCCGACCAGGTAGAGGAAATCGGCCTTCCGCAGCCCCGCCTGCCGCAGCGCCCGGCGGACCCCCCCGGCCGTGGCCGCGATCACGGGCTCGAACAGCGCCTCTATGTCCGCGGGCTCGAGGTAGAGGCCGTCGGCGTGACCGCTCGCCGTCAGGCGGTCGTAGACCTCGGGAAAACGCGTCATGAAAAGCCGCATCAGGCGCGGACGGTAGGCCAGGCAGCTCGCCCCGAGGCTCGTCGCCGGATCGAAGTGGCACTTGACGCGCTCCCACTCGGCGAGCACCTCGTAGAAGTCGACAAGCTCCTCGCCGCGGTAGGCCGCGAGGAGCTCGTCGCCGAGCTTGCCGCGCAGGAAGCCGTCGACGAAGGCCCGGTCGATCTCGGCGGCGCCGGGGAGCCTCTCCGGCGTCGGCGAGTCGAGACGGCTCAAGGTCCGACGCCGGGTCATCCGATAGGCCCCGACGCGGACTTCGGCCCCGCCGGCGTCGGCGACGACGATCCGCTCGTCCGGGACCAGGACGTGACCGTCGACCTCCTGGCAGTGGACGGCGATCGCGTCGGTCTCGGAGACCAGGACGAAGCGTCCGGCGCCGGAGGACCGGGCGCTCGTGAGACCGGCGCGGCGTGCCGCCTGGAGCAGCAGCTCCCGTTGACGCGGCTTCCAGTCCGGCGGTACCGTGAGCGACCAGAGGACGTCGTCGTCCCGGAGCTCGTCTACCGTCGCCGCGCGGAGCGTGCGCAAGGCGGTCTCCCGGAGCTCACGGAGGCAATCTCTCCACACCTCGACGACCGGATAGCGCCGTCCGGAGCGTTCGACGGCCGGACCCCGCGGCGTCGTGACCCCGGCCTCGCCCAGCACGTCGTAGGGGCCGGTGAAGAGGTCGTGACCGCCGTCCGTGCCCTGGGCCACCAGCTCGGCGTGACGCCGGGCGGCCGGGTAGCCCCAGGCGAGGAGCCGCCGCCGCGGGCCGTAGAGCAGGTGGCCCGAGGTCTTCGGGTAGGCCCGGGGCTGACCGGGCCAGAGGTTGCAGGCGACGATCCGGCGGTCGGCGGCGAAGGCGTACGCGAACCCTGCCCGCGTCGCTCCCAGGTCGACAGCCACGGCCACCCGCGCCGGACGCTTTCGCTTCGCCATCGCGGTGCCTCCTTTACTCCTCTTCCCCGTCGTCCGCCACCGGGACGGTGAAGACCGTGGCCTTCAAGAGCACGCGCCCGCCGATCTGGAAACCGGGAAACGGCGTCCAGCGGACGCTGCCGCCGTCGTCGCAGCCCAGCTCCGCCTCGTGGCGTCCGGCGTCGAAGGGGGTGCCCGGCTCCTCAATGAAGAGGAGGCCGGGCGGATCTGTGCTGAGCGCCCTCTCGACCACTTTATCCCCCTTGTCGAAGAGGGCTTCGAGATGACCGGCGAGCGCGGTGTCGGCGGGGAAGGCATCGACGGCGAGAGCGCCCCGCAGCCGCTCGAGCCGGTCCTCGCCATGGGTGTCCTCCGCCGGGTCCTCGGTGATGACCTGCAAGATCGCGCCACGCTGCTCGTCGCTGAGGGGCACCTGGGCGAGGGAGTCGGCGAAGAGCAGAAGCTCGGCCTGCCGCGCCGCGGTCCGCCGCCGCTCGAAGGGCTCCACCAGGACGCCGCGCGCCAGGACCTCGCGCAGGCGGGCGGTGGCTTCCCGCCGCTGCTCGGCCGAAAGCTCCGCCGGCTTCGGCAAGAAGCGCCGCAGCTCGCGGACGACGGCCCGGAAGTCCTGGTCCCTCATGTGCCGCAGCTCGTCGCTGACCAGGTGGGCCTGGGGAGAGTCCGCGGCGTAGGTCCGGGCCCGGTCCCGCCGGTGGTGCGCCAGCTCCCCGAGAAGCTGCGAAACCCGGCGGTCGAGCTCGCGGCGCGCCTTGCGCAACTCGACCACGCGGTCAGCAAGCCGGACGTTCTCTTGCTGCAGCCTCTCCATCTCGTCCGCCGTGTCCAGGGGCTCGGATTCGGGCTCGGGCGCGGGCTCCGGTTCGGGTTCCGGCGCGGGCTCCGGTTCCGGCGTGGGCTCGGGCTCGGGCTCCGGCGTGGGCTCGGGCGCGGGTTCGGGTTCCGGCGTGGGCTCGGGTTCCGGCGTGGGCTCGGGTTCGGGCTCGGGCTCCGGCGTGGGCTCGGGTTCGGGCGCGGGCTCCGGCTCGGGTTCCGGTACGGGTTGGGGTTCGGGCGCGGGCGGTCTTTCGTCGTCGTTCACGCGTCTTCTCCGAGCAGGTCGGAGGCGAAGGACGGCGAGAAGTCGAGGGTCGTCAGGTGTTCCTTGCCGGTTTCGAGCTCGACCGCCTTGACCTCGATTTCCGTCTTGCCGAAGTACATGGAGACCTCGACCTCACGATCGAGCCCGCCGCGGGTGTCGGCCATCTCGACTTGGCAGCTGCCGATTTTCCAGACGCCGTCTTCGTCGATGTAGCGGACGTCGCGCTTGCGGGTGACGAAGAAGTCGAGGACGATTTCGGTCTGGTCCTCCTCGACGGGCGAGAACGTCCTGCGGACGCACTGGTCGACCTCGACGACATCACCGGCTTGGACGTAGACGCGGAAGCGGTCGTCGCAGAACCACTCCTCGAGCTCCTGCGCGTAGACCTTGCGGATCTCGTGGTCTTTGCCCGGCTCGTAGGGCATCTCGCAACCGCAGCCGTAGGTCAGGCGGCTGCGGCGGGCGCGGATCAGCGACGGGTCGAGGCCGAAGGCGACCGCCCCTTCGACCACCGCGGCACCGGGCAGCGGCGGCACCACCACCTTGCCCACCACCGATTCGACCTCGCCGCGGATCCGCCGCCGCAACACCGGCGAGGTGGCGAAGCCTCCGACGAGGTACAGGACGTCGCAGCCGCCTTCGCCCATGCGTTCGAGCTCCTCGCGCACCTTCTCGACGATGCGGTCGAGGATCGGGGTGAAGATCGCCTCCACCTGGGCGGGCTCGAGGTAGATGCCGTCGTCGTGGCCTTCGTCCATGAGCTTCTCGTAGGTCTCGGGGAAGCGCGTGGAGAGCATCCTGTAGAGGCGGGGACGGAAGGGCAGGCAGCTCGCTCCGAGGACGCTCCGCGGGTCGAAGTTGCACTTCAGTCGTTCCCAGTCGGTCATCATCTCCAAGAACTCCAGGGGCTCCTCCTCGCGGTAGGCGTCGAGGAGCTCGGCGCCAAGCTCGGCGTGGAGGACGCTCTCGACGAAGACCTTGTCGACGTAGCTCGAGCCGAGGGCGCCGCCGGTGCCGGCGGCGACTTCCTTCATGCCTTCGCCCGGCGCCATCTCGTGGGCGGTGATGTCGACCGTGCCGCCGCCGCAGTCGACGACCATGAAGCGGGTGCCCGGGCCGAAGCTCGCGCGGTCCTTTTCCTGGCAGTGGATGGCGGCGGCTTCCGGCTCGAGGACGAGGAGCAGACGCTCGGCCTCGTGGGGACCCGTGCCGATGAGCCCGGCGCCGCGCGCCGCCGTACGCATGATCTGCTTCTCCGTGTCGGCCCAGATGGCCGGCACCGTCAAGCACCAGAGGATCTCGTCCTCGCGCAGGTGTCCTGCGGTCGACTCCTCGATGGACCGCCAAGCCATCTCCTTCAGGAGACGGAGGTAGTCGCTGATCACGTCGACGACCGCGTATTCGCGTCCACCCTGCTTGATGAGAGGGCCGCGGTAGCTCCTCGCCGTGGACTCGTGGAGCTCCATCTTGAAGTTCCGGAGCAGGTGGTACTTGGCGGCGTCCGCCTCGCGGCGCAGCTCCGCCATGCGCTGGGGCGCGAGGTACCCCCACTCCAGCACCTCGCCCTCAGGACTGTAGAGCAGCTGGGTCAGGGTCTTGGGATAGGCGGTCGACTGACCCGGCCAGTCGGTCCAGCCGATCACCTTGCGGTCGACGGTGAAGGCGTAGGCGAACCCTGAACGCGAGGTGCCGAAGTCGATGGCCACGACCACGCGTATCGATTCCAGGCTCATAGGGACGTTCTCCTTCTTCAATCCATCGCAACGGCGAGAGTGCTCTCACGGCTCCCGCCTCCGGTGCGGAAGTGTAGCACAAGGTCGTGGCCCACGAGCCGCGGCCTCCGAGGCACGACCGAGGCTCCAAGAGGACCCCACCCACCCCATACACGAGTGGTCGTGGCGACGTGGGTCGACGCAGACACAGCTCACGCAGGTCGAACGCGTGTTCGTCGACCGAGATCTACCGGGTCACTCCTTCGATCCAGTCGGCCATCGTCTTCGAAGGGTACGTCCGGCTCTTCGTGCCCTACTCGCCGCGGGCTCACAACGAGGCGGAGTCTCAGTTGACGTAGCCGAGGCTGCGAAGGCGCTCGAGCTCGACGTCGTGTCCGGCGTGCTCCCCCAGGTCGAGGTTCAGCTCCATCTCGGCCGAGATGGGACGGCGGACCTTCTCGTCGTGCGGGCGCTCCTCGTCCCCCGAAGCCCGATTCGGTGCCCTGGAAGCTGGCGATCGTCCAAGCGTTCGTCAACACGCGCGACATGGAGGGCAGGCGCGACGTCCTCGACGCCCCGTCGGCGCTCGTCAAGTGGATCGCCCGACACGACTTGGCGCCGCCCGCGCTGATCGACGAGACGGGGTGGCGGAAGGCTCTCGCGGTCCGTGAGGGGCTGCGCGCTGAGGCTCAGACCTCTGGTTTATCACTTGTCGGGCCCGGGCTCTGAGGCTCAGTAGAACGAGGGCTCGGTCCTGAGGATTTCGGCCTTCCCTGCCGAAGCCCTTGCCACCGAAGCAAGACAAGCAGGCGGGACGCCTGCGCTCCCAACGGAGACCGAGATCGACGGGCAAGAGGACAGAGATTCTGCTATCCTAGAGAGGAATCGACGAGGAGTTGCGATGCAGACCTACAGGCTGGCAGCGAGGATCAACAAGGCTGGAAATCTCCACTTGGCCCATCTACCCTTTCCTCCCGGTCAGGAGGTGGAGGTCACCGTGCGCTGGCTACGGAAAGAGCTCGCTCACCTTTAGCGCGAGTCCCTCGAGGACCGTCGAGCGGACGGTCTCGCCGACTTCGAAGGAGCCCGGCTCCCGGTATTTTCCGCGGGCCTCGTCGAGACGGCGGACGACGACGCTGCGCTGCTTCGGATCGACGATCCAGTACTCCAGTACCCCGGCCTCCTCGTAGGCCCGGAGCTTCACTTTTCGGTCGACCCGGCTGGTCCCCGGCGAGAGCACCTCGACGACGAGGTCCGGCACCCCCTCGAAGTTCTTCGCCTCTTCCACGTTGGGGAGGTTGTCGCTCCTGAGGAAGAGGACATCGGGTTGAACGGGATTCGCGACCCCGGGCAAGAGGACGTCGATGGGGGCGGTCAACACGATTCCAAGGCGGCCTTCGAGGACGAAAGCCCTCAGGAGGTGGATGAGGCTGCTCACCACGAATTGGTGGATCAGGCGCGGTGCGGGGGACACGTAGAGGACTCCGTGGATGATCTCGTAACGCTGTCCGTCGTCGGGCAGGCGCAGGTAGTCGTTCCAGGTCCAGGAGCCCTGCTCGGGCCAGGAAGCCCCGGCGTCGTCGTAATGGAAGTCGTAGGCGGGCTCAGCCATCATGCTCTCCTGTTTGCGGCATCGCCCACAGTCTAGCAGAGCGATGTCTTGCCCCGCCACTGGGCCGGTTGCCGACGTTGCCGACCACTGATTCTTCCTTGGGGCGTACCCGGTTCCCGAAGCCCAGATTACCGTCTTGCGGCTTTGAGCGGTTTCGTCTACTCGAGTCCGGGGAGGTTCTCCGAGGTCAGGATCCTGCAAGGACGGCGAGCAACTGACGGCCGGCGCGGTAGCCGGCCCGCGCTGACGGGCTGGGATCGACGCCGTAGCGCTCCCGGAAGCGCGACGCGAACGCCGCCGGCACCAGGACGTCGACGCCCTCCGACGCCAGCAGGTGGATCCACGGCACCCCGGTGTGGGCGAGGAGCTGCCGCGGCGACGACGCCTCGGCGAACGGTGCCACCACCAGCGGACGCCGCAGCTTCGTCGCCACCTGCGCCGCCACGTGGCTGCCGGCGCGGTCCAGGGCGCTGACCAGGACGGCGGCGCCATCGTCGACCATCAGGTCGCGGGCGAGCTCACCCGCCGTCGTCCAGGGACCGGTGACCTTACGGACCGCGAGACGCGGCGGCGCCGGAGACTCCGCCAGGGCCAGCCGGAGCCCCCGTTCGACGTCGTCGGCCTCGTCGTCCGCGCCCAGCAGCAGGCCCACCGTCGCCGCGCCCTCCTGGCTCGCCGGCTTCGTCGGGGTCCCGAGCTCGTAGCGGAACTCGCCGTCGCGGACCACCGCCAGGGGCACCGGAGCGACGTCGTTGAAGGTCGGATCGAAGATGATCGGGCCGGTGACGCCGTCGCTCTCGCGGACGTTGGCCAGGAAGTCGCGGATCAACGGCCGGTTCAAACCGACCTCGGCGATCGCCTGGAGAACCAGCTTCATGCCGTCGTAGGCGTGGGCCGCGTAGGCGTCCGGCTCCTCGCCGAAACGCTCCTCATATATAAGGCGAAAACGGTCGTAGCGCGGGTTGGGCGCGGTCGGATCGAAAAACGCCGCCGCGACGACGCCTTCGGCCGCATCTCCGGCCAGCTCGAGGAAACGCCGATCGACGAGCCCCGCCGAGCCGAAGACCGGCTGCGTGAGGCCCATCTCGCGCATCTGCTTCAAGAGACCGGCCGCCGCCTCGGCGCCACCCCAGACCACCACCGCGTCGGGCTGCGCGCGGCGGACCTTTTCGAGGATCGCCGTGTAGTCCTCGGCCCCCGGCAGCCACTTGAGCTCGGCGACCAGCGGATGACCCAAACGGCGCGCCGAGTCGAGCAGCTCGGCGATGCCGAAACGGCCGTAGCGGTCGTTCGAGCGGATCGCCGCCACCCTCTTGAAGCCGCGGTCGCGGAAGATGTGCAGCGCCAGAGCGTAGCCCTGCTGGCGATCGTCGGCGATGCAGCGGAACGCCCACGGAATGCCCGTCTCGGTAAAGGTCGGGTCGGTGGTGGCGGTGTTCATCACCGGCACCTCGGCTTTTAGGGCGACACGGATCGCGATGTGCGACGAATCGCCGCCCACCGAGCCGAGGATCGCCCATACCCTCTCTTCCCAGGCCATGGCCACGATCTCGTTCGACGACGCGCCCCAGATCGGCAGGTCGGCGTGCTCGATCACCCGGAACGCCAGGCCCGTGTAGCCACCGCCGGCGTTCGCCTCCTCGACCGCCAGCATCGCCCCCTGGCGCATGCCGCGGCCCTGGTAGCCCTCGGGCGAGCCCTCGGGCGGCACCAGCAGCCCGAGGCGAATCTCCTCCAAACCCTCAGGCGGCGCCTTGTCGCGGCCGGCGCCGCGGAAGGCCAGGGGCTCGCGGAAGAGGAGCCGGTAGGGCTCGCCGTAACCTCGGAAAGGAAGGAGCTCCTCAGGCGTCCGCGCGTAGGGCTGCTCGGCGGCGTCCTGGGCGAGGACGGGGGTGAGAAACGCGAGAAGCAGCAACCCGAGGAAAAGGTGTGGTTTCATGATCACTCCGATACGCCTGGGGGTGGCAAGGGCACGCCCTTGCCACCCTCTGTCGACGCATTCCGCGTCAGATGATCCGCTGGCGCTCCGACGGCACCACGGCGATCGCCTCGATCTCGACCAGCAGGTCCTCGCGGCAGATCGTCGCCTGGATGCACGTCGACGCCGGAATCGGATCGAGCCCCTGCTCGCGGTAGTAGTCCGTGCGCACCTTGTTGAACGCCGCGTAGTCGCGCGACATGTCACGCAGGTAACAGGTCGTACGACTGATGTCGTGCCAGTCGGCGCCTTCGGAGGCGAGCAGCGCCTCGATGTTGCTGAACGTGCGCCAGCACTGGGCCTCGAAGTCGCCCTTGTGGACCGTCTCGCCGTCCTCGTTGACGCTCGCCGTTCCCGAGATGAAAATCAACGACGCCCCCGGGATCTCCACCCGCATGGCGCGTGAGAACGACGAGCCATAGTCGTACGCCTCGTTCAACGCCTCCGGTGCCTTGATCTGCTTTTTCTTGAAGCGCACCGGGATTTCAACGTCCGTCTCGTCTTTTACCAATTGCATCGTCATGCCTGTCCTCCATTTTCAACGTTGTCACTCAAGGCTGGCTCAGATCTCTTCCGCGACTGAGTCCCTTCACGGTCCCGGCCCAGATCTCGTCACCGCGGCGCAGCACCGTGGAGACGAAGTTGTGGGCCAGGGCGGTCGGGGTTTTTACGTGGAGAACCTCCTCGCCGTCGCGGAAGAGAACGATCGAGCCGCCGCTCAAAGGGGCAGCTTGACGACGGTAGGTGGTCCATGTCACGCCATCGAAATGGCTCAGGCCATCGTCGGTGGCAAAAAAGGCGCTCGCCCCGTCGGCGAGCACAAAATTGACAAAATCGCTGGCGAGGCCGGAATTATCCTTCGAATAACCGCTCCAATGGCGACCGTCGTAACGGTTGGCTCCGAAATAGGTGCCGAGCCACAGGTAGCCCTCGCCGTAGGCGACCGAGGCGACGACGTCGCTGACCGGCCCGTCGTCGTTGATGAGATCGAGCTCCATCTCGCCGTCCGGGTCACGGAACTCGCGCCAGCGCTTGCGCTGGCGGTCCCAGCGCAACACGCCGCCGCCCCAGACCGCGAGGTAGACGTGTTCCTCGCTCGCCGTCACGCCGTAGCACCAGATCTCGTGCATCGGCGCGTTCTTGTTGTTGAAGATCTCCCACGTGCCGGTCCAGGTGTCGTAACGGCTGGTGCCGGCAGCGGTCGCCGCCCACAGCCAACGCCCCTCCATGGCGACGCCGTAGACGACGTCGTTCGCAAGACCGCTGTTCAACTGGGTGAAGCTTTCAAAGCGGTCGCCCGAGAAGCGCGACAGGCCGGCGAACGTCGCGATCCACAGGTCGCCCGTCGCCGGGTCGTGGGCAAGGTGCGAGATGACCGGATAGACGAGACCGTCGTCCCGGTCATAGACGGTGATCTTGGCGCCGTCGCCCTCCATCTTGACCAGGCCGCTGTCGGTACCGACCCAGAGGACGCCGTCGTGACCGTCAAGGTCTTCAGCCGCCAGAGCGAAGATCTTGTCGCTGGGCAGGCCATCGTGTGTCGTCCAGGTCGTCCATTCGCGGAAGACGGCCGTCGTGCCCTTGGCCGCCGGATCGGCGGCCTCCTCCCGCGTCCCGGGGGAGACGGCGGCGGTCAGGGCCGGCGCCAGGACGGCCGCGGCCAGGACGCTGATCAGAACCTTTCTCGTCATCTCCATGATCCTCACAGGGTCTTCAGGTATTCGATGAGAGCGTTGAGCTCGTCCTTGCCGAGGTCGTTGGCGCGGCCGTGGCGGTCCTCGGGGTTGTAGAGCGTCCACAGCTCCTCCAGGGTGAGGGCGCGGCCGTCGTGCAGGTAGGGCCCGGTCTCCAGGAGGTTGTTGAGGGGCGGCGTGTCAAAAAGCCCGGTCTTGTCGTGCCCGGCCGCGGTGCCGACGTCAAAGGCGCGGTTGTTGGTGAATCGCGGCCCCGGGTGGCAGAAGCCGCAGCGATTGGCCTCGGGGATCGGCGTGCCGGTGTTGTCGAGGGTGCGCTCGTAGATCCGCTGGCCCCACGCCTGCAAAGGCGTCAACTTGCCGCGGGAATGACGGTTGCGGCTGAGCGGCAACGAAGCCATGAATTCGACCAGGTCGTCGAGCTGCGCCGGGGTGAACCCCGGGGAGCGATTGATGAACTTCGCGGCCCGCGGCCCGCATTGGGTGTGCAGGTCGGGATTCAATCCCGACCACTTGAAGGGTGCCGTGCCGCGGACGCCGAGGAGCGTCCGGCTGTCGACGAGCGCCTTGCCGAGGCCGTCGGGCGAGATGTCGTAGACCAGGCCGTCGTGTCGTCCGGCCGGATGGCAGGAGGCGCAGGAGAACTGGCCGTGAAAAGTCGCCGCGGAGTTGTAGAAAAGGCGTTCGCCGCGGCGGACCGCCGTCGGCTCGTCCGGGCCGCCGAGATCGATCGTCCGATCCACCTTCATCGCTTGCGGATCGACGACGGTGACGCTGTCGCTGAGGCGGTTGGCCACGTAGAGACGTTGGCCGTCCCAGGCGAGGGCGACCGGGTGCGCTCCGGTCTCGACCTCGCCGAGGGTGAAACGGGCGGCGACGTCGAGGCGGTTGGCGAGGTGGGGGTCCCTTTCCTTCAGCGCGGCCGTGAAAGCCTCTCGGTCGACGACGACGACGCGGTCGGCGCCGCCGGCGGCGACGAAGAGCCAGCGCGCGTTGACGGCGACCGCCATCGGGTCCGCGTAGTGGCGGTGGAAGCGGTCGATGAGGAGCTGCTGGGTTGTCCCATTCCTCACGACTCCGACGCCGTTGGTCATCGTCCAGCCGCCCGCCACCTGGACGAGGGGCACCAGGTTCTTGGGCCGCAGGAGGGGCACGAAGACGGTGCCGTCGGCGGCGACGGTGACGTCCTGGAGGAGGTTGGCCGCGTTCAGCAAGCGCCGTTCGACCACCCGGCCGCCGACGGTGTCGACGACCGTCACCTCGGGCGCCGGCGGCTCGTCCGGCGCGTGCGGCTGGGGCATCAGGTTGGCGACGAAGAGGCGCGTGCCGTCGGGGGAGAAGGCGAGGGCCTTCGGAAACTCGCCGGCGCGCAGGCGTTTCGTTTCCGTGCCGCTCTCCAAATCGATGACCGATACGTTTTTCGACAGGCCGTTGGCGACGTAGAGCCGGCGCCCCGCGGGGTCGACGGCGGCGTCCTGCGGCGCCCAGCCGGTGGGCAGGGTGCGGATGACCTCGAAGCTCTCGAGGTCGACGACGCTGACGGTGTCGTCGTCCTCGTTGGTGACGTAGGCAAAGCCGTCACCGACGGCGACGCCGGACGGCTGGTGTCCGACCGCCACCTCGGCGGTCAGCTCGTCGTCCGCCAGGTTGTAGATCTGCAGGGTGTCGCTGCCCGAGCAGACGACGAGGAGGCGTCCGTCGTCGAGGGCGAGGTCGACGGGGGATTTGTAGACCGGCTCGGCAAAAGCGGCCGTTGCCAGGAGCAAGAGGGAGCTCAAGAGCTTCATTCCGCTTCCTCCACGACCAGCACCTGGTCCGCCGCGACGTCTGTGAACGTCTGCGTCCGTCCCGACGGCCAGCGAACGGTGAGCTTTTGCACCGTCTTTTGGTCACCGAGCCCGAAGTGGACACGCGGATCGCCGGAGGACAAGTACCCCGAGCCGGCCCGGACCTCGCGCACCTGGCCGTCCGCGGTGACGCGGGCACCGATGCCGCCGCGGTTCGACACCGTGCCGACGGTGCGCACCTGCAACCAATGAGCCGGCGCACCGTCGTTGCTCAAGAGCACCGGCGGCCCGGCCAGAATGTTCAAGACGACGTCCGGATCGCCGTCGTTGTCGAGATCGCCGACCGCGGCGCCGCGGCCCATGGTCGGACGCCGGAAGTAATCGCCGCTCTCCACCGAGACGTCCACGAGCCGGCCCGTGCCGTCGCCGCGCATCAGGACGTCCTCCATCGGCTCCAGGTCGTGCAGGTCGCCGGTGGTCAGGAAAAGGTCCAGGTGTCCGTCGTTGTCGTAATCGAGGAAATGACCCGACCAGCTGACGAATTGAGCCACCGCCGTCGCCAGGCCGACGTGCCGTGAAACGTCTTGATAGAGCTCGCCTTCCTGCCCCTGGTACAGGGCGTTGAACGTCATGTCGGGAACGACGAGATCGAAGAGGCCGTCCTCGTTGTAATCGGCGAAATCGGCGCCCATGGCGGCGGTGGCGTCGCCGCGCTCGCCGTAGGCGACGCCGGCCAAAAGCGCCACCTCCTCGAATTTGCCACCACCCAGGTTCTTGTGCAGGTCGTTGGCCATGGCGTCGTTGGCCACGAAGATGTCGAGCCGGCCGTCGTTGTTGAAATCGGCCACGGCCACACCCATGGCACGTCCCTCGTCCTGCTCGTCTCCCCGGAGACCGGCCTCGGCGGTGACGTCGGCGAAACGCAGATCGCCCAGGTTGCGGTAGAAGCGGTCCGGCGCCCCGGCATAGGAGAGCGGTCCGGGAAAACGGTCGGCGACGTAGAAGGCGCGATAGTCGGGATCGAAAACGACGTAGTTGCCGACGTAGACGTCGAGTAAGCCGTCACCGTCGTAGTCGAGGAGCGCCGCTCCCAGGCTCCACGACGCATCGTCGACGCCGGCCGCCGCCGCGATCTCCGCGAATTCCTTGCCGCCGTCGTTGCGGTAGAGACGGTTGGCGCCGTAGTTGGTCACCAGGAGGTCCGGGTCGCCGTCGTTGTCCAGGTCGCCGGCGACGCAGCCCATGCCGAAACCGGTGTCGCCGGTGCCGGTCTCGTCGGTGACGTCGCGGAAGCGGAAGCCGCCAAGGTTCTTGTAAAGACGGTTACTCGGTAGCTGGCCGTTTTGGCCGGGGGACGAGGTGATCTCGGGCAGGAGGCTGCCGTTGACGAAATAGACGTCGAGCAGGTCGTCGCCGTCGTAGTCGAGCAGACAGACGCCGACGCCGCTCGCCTCGACCAGGTTCGACATCTCGTCGTCGCCGAAGGTGTGGACGAAATCGATGCCCGAACCTTCGCGCACGTCGGTGAAGACGCGTTTCTCGGCCACGGGAGGCGGCGGATCCATGGCGACGTCGCCCACCTCGTCGGCCATCGACGCGGAGCTGCCGAGAACGACGAGGGAGACCAAGGTGAAGATCAGGACGTATCTGAAACGCAGCGTCATCAGGCACCTCGCAGGAAAGGGGGAAGGTGGTCGTCGCTCCGCGGGTCGGCCTCTTCATGCTCGGCGGCGTGCGCGGCGCCGGCCACCGTGACGACCCGAATGGCCCGCAGACCCTGATCCGTCGTCGCCGGACAGGGAAGCTCGCACAGGCCGCAGCCGTTGCAGCGTTCGGCCGCGACGAGAACGGCCCCGGAAAGGGTGAGCGCCTCGCGGGGACAGACCTCGAGGCAGATGCGGCAGTCTTCGCCCGGGCGCACGCAAGCCTCGCGATCGACGATGGCGCGGCCGATCACCGCCTCGTTCTTGGCGGCGAGGCGGAGCGCCGGAATCGCGCCGGTCGGGCAGACCTGGCCGCAGACGTTGCACTCGGGGTCGCAGCCGCCGCGCGTCATCACCAGGTGGGGCGCCATGAGCCCCGCCAGGACGGCCGGCGCCACGTCGGGCTGGAGGACGTTGGTCGGACAGGCCTGGAGGCAGACGCCACAGCGCAGGCAGCGGGCCAGGAAGTCGTCCTCGCCGCGGCAACCCGGCGGACGCAGAGCCTGCGACGCCCGGCGAGCGCCGGCGGCCACGGCCGTCCGGTCGTGGATCAGGAGGGCGGCGGCGCCGACGGCGGCGGCGAGGACCGCGCGCCGCGGCACGCCCGACGGGGCGGGCGCGGCGTCGCCAACCGCCGGGACGTCCGCCGCGGCGGGCTCCGCGCCCTGGCCGAAAGCGATCGCGTCGTTGGGACAGGCGGCGGCGCAGCTCCGGCAGAGCAGGCACTCGCTGGGTGAGACCTGGCCGCCGCCCGGCGCGATGGCACCCATCGGGCAGGCCTGGGAGCAGATCTCGCAGGCGAGGCAGCTCGCCGGGTCGACGCGCCGCCGAAACGGCGCCCACCGCGACGCCACCGCCAGGAGCGCTCCCAGCGGACAGAGCACCCGGCACCAGAAGCGCGCCGCGATCCGATTCGCCGCCACCACGAAGAGCAGCAGGACGAACGAGAACACGCCACCGGCGAACAGGCGTTGGGGCACGGCGACAGCCAGCGGCGATCCCGCCCACAGCGTCTCGGTGGCGGTGCGCAGGGCGGCGAGCCCGAGCTCGGCGCTCCACAGGGTCAGCGGGTAGAGCGCTAGCGCCACGCCGCGCCAGAGGATCGCCAGCGGGTCGAGGAGCCCGGCGAGCGCCGGCCCGAGGCCCGCAGCCGCCGCGACCAGCATCACCGCCAAGACGCCGGTCTTCACGTGCCGCGTCCACTCCGGCAACCGCCGCGACCGCTCGGACGGCGACGCCAGGTCGAGACAGGCGCCCAGCGGGCAGAGATAGCCGCAGAAGAAGCGGCCGAAAGCGGCCGTCGCGGCGACCAGCACGGCGGCGAGCAGCAACGCCGGCGGCAGGAGCTCCCGCGTCGCCAGCACGGCGCTCGCGGCGAGCAGCGGATCGATGAAGAAGTAGAGGTCGGCCGGCCAGGCGCTCACCCCCGCCGCGGCCAGGACCAGGCAGGTCAGAAAAAGGCCCAGCGAAACGGCTTGGACGCGGTGGAGGCGGCGTTTCATCGGGCGTTTCCCCCGCCGTTAGGAGACGTGCCAAAAACGTCGGAGCTCAGGAGCGCTCCGGCCGTCGCCGAGAGGATCGCCCGCGAGGTGACGGTGGCACCGGAGATGCCGTCGACCTCGAGGCGCTGGGCGTCGAGCAGCCGCTGCGGCAGGACGCGATAGGCGTCGAGGGGACGCTTGTCGCCGAGCTCGGTGACGTGGAGCTCGACCATCCGGCCGCCGCGGAAGGCGGCCCTGACCGCCACCGGCGCGTTGTAGCCCAGGGCGCGGCCTTCGAAGGCGCCGTCGGGGACGCGGGCGAAGTCGATCGCGTCGATGTCCAAGATGCGTAGGGCCACCCGGGCGGCCGAGCCGGGCGCCCGGTAGTTGGGCGGCAGCTTCTCGGAGATGCGCTCGGCAGTCGCCACCGCGGCTTCGTAGGCGCGCCGCGCCGCCGCTTTACCCCCGGTCGAACACAGCAGCAGGTCGCCCAGGCGCAGAAAGACCTCGGGCTGCACCAGGCCGGCGTAGGCGTCGGCGCAGGTGACGAGGTCGTAGGCGAAGAGCTCGTAGAGCGCCACCACCTCCGCCGGGCTCGCCGGCGGTCGGCGCTCCGGCGGCCGGCGCTCCGGTGGCCGGCGCTCCGGCGGCCGGCGTGCCGATCCGCCGCCCGCTTGCAACACCCGCAGCGCTCCGAAGCCGGCGGCGATGCGGTTCTGTCGCGCTTCGGCAGCGTCGGCGAGGGGAAAGCGGGCACAGTCGGCGTAGGCCGCGAGCGCCCGCTCGACGTCCCGCAGGTGGACCTCGTAGAGATAGGCGATCTCGTAGAACACCCGCAGCCGGAGCCGGTCGTTGCCGGCCTTCGCCGCCTGGCCGGCGATCTCCGTGTAGAGCTTGATCGCCTCGCGCGGACGTCCCTTCTCGGCGTAGGCGCGCATCACGAAGTCCAACTGGCCGGCGAGGTCGCCGGGCTCTGGCTCGCGCGACAGGCGTCCCGAGACCTCGTCCCACCAGGCGGGCCGGCCGGGCTCGGGAACCGCGATGAAGGCGAAGACGTCGCGCACCTCGCGACGTGGCTTCGCCGCCGCGGCAGGATCGAGCGCCAGGACGGCCGGATCCGTCTCCGGCGACGGGATCCGCGGAGCCGCCGCCAGCAGCACGAGCGTCAGGACCACCAGAATCCGCCGCATCACTCCTTCGCCTCTCCGGGGACGCGCCGCGCCTCGGCGTAGAGCGCCCGCGGCCGCAGGTTGGGCGGCGCGTAGCGCGGGCTCATGTGGCAGCCGAAACAGATGCGGCGCTCGTTGGGACGCACCCAGAACGGCGTCTCGGTCCGCGCCAGGACCCGCCCGCCGGCGGCGAGGAGCTCCAGGCCCAGGGGCAGGTCGGCCGGCACTTCCAGGAAGAGGGAGCCGTCGTCCTCGGGCGCCAGCTCGCCGAGGACGCGGTCGGCGCTCCGGTCGAGCAGACGGACGGCGGCGATCTCGTCCGAGCGGAGCTCGATCATGGGATCGTCGCTTCGCGCCACGTCGTAGAGCACCAGAAAACCAGTCGGTTGGGCGCCGGGACCAATCGTTCCTCCATCGGGACGGGCCGCCTCCGCGGGGCGCTTGACAATCGACGGCAGGACGGGGGCGTTCCCCGGAATCGGCACCAGCGACGGCTCGACGCCCGCCGGCCAAGCCGTCATCCAGGTGCCGTCGGGCAGCATCACGACGCGGCGCCGGACACCGCCCTGCACCAGGAACGCCGTCAGCCGTCCGTCCTCCAGCAGGCCCGGCGCCGACAGGCGGCCACCGGCCCCGCGGGCCGCCGTGAAGGTGATCCGCTCCGCCCGCTCGGCGCCCGGCGCCCGGCGGTAGAGATCGCCGTCGCGGACGGTGACGACGCTGCCGTCCGGCAACGGCAGAGCGCCGTCCGGCAACGGCGCCGTCTTGACCGCGCTCGCCGGACGCGCCGCTTCTTCCTCGACGGCCGCCACGGCCAGGCGCAGGGGCGCCACCGCCGTCCACAGCAGGAAGGCCGCGGCGAGAAGGTAGGTCGGCAGGTGCTCTCGATAGATGCTCATGACTCACAGAAAGCGGGACCTTCTTCTCCCATTATAGCCGAAAGCTTCCCGGTGGGAAGAACGCCGGTCCGTGGGGACCGTCTGTCTCCCTGTTCAGTGGAGGTCGTTTACCCTCATGGTCATTTCCCCGTGATCCACCCGAGACCGTGCGGGGGTGTGCCGGAGCAGCATGGCCATGGTCGCCCGTCTCGGGGCCCTGGTCAACACCCCATCGGGGGTGGTTGGCCCACCCGATGAGATAGCGGCAGCCCCGGCGAGGTCCACCACCGTCCGGCCGAGCGCCGGTTACTCCGGCTGCGCGAGCGCTTGCGGGCAAGAGACAGCCGGCTGAACCGGGCGCTCACCGCCTTGACCGTGGCCCGTCGCCTGCGCGACCAGGCGGCCGGGAAGATGCGCGGGGTGCTGATCAACGGCCGCGGTCTGCTCGGCGGTTGCACCCGGGAGTCGGTGGCCTTCACCACCTTCCGGGGCCGCGTCTCTCAGTGCTGGCACAGGGCCTTCTACAGGCCCGCCGGCCGGAGCGTTGGGTGGGTCAATTTCTGGGCGATGCGTACAGCCTTCTCCGTCCGGCGGCAACGTTGATGAGCTGGGTCTTCGAGATCGCCATGACGGTGTTCTCCGGGGAGTGGCGGACAGGACGCCTACCCCAGGAGCGACCGCTTCAGAAGCCTCCTGCCATGAACGACGGCGGCGACTTCCAGGATCCTGTCGTTCACGATGCGGTAAATGAGCCGCCAGCTGTACACCGCGGCTTTTGCCAAGATCTCCTGATCCTGGCGCAGCCGCCGATTCTCCCGACGCAGCTGTCGCAGCTCCTTGCGCTCGGCGGTCGTCAGACCGTCTTCCCGCCGACCTTCATCCAGGTCGGCTTGGCGCACCCAGTTGCGGATCGACTCCGCAGAGGGTTCGAATTCGCAGCCGAGTTTTTCGGGGCATCGACCGCTTCGCACCAGCTCGACCATCCGCCTCCGGAACTCGGGCAGATACGGCTGTCTTGACTTCGCCATTGTCGGACTCCTTTCTCCCTAAGGATGAGGTGTCCACGAACCGGGGCAACTCCACTGACGCGTGAAACGGAGACGGTCACACGATCGAAGCTCTCTGGGCCGAATCAGGCGCCCGGCGCTCCCAGCGTCACACCTCGTCGAATATCTCGTCGAGGGAGGCCGCCGACGCAGCCCGGCGCAGCCAGCGCTCGAGCGTCTCTCGATCGGTGGTGGCGAGAATCCGTTCGCGCAGGTGCTCGGGCGTCACGAAGCCGCGGGCACTGAGGACAGTCAAGATCGACTCGGCGCGTCCCCGTTTCTCGCCGCGTCTCTCGCTCTTGTCCTTGATCTCGAGGATGACGGGATCGTCCTTCGCCGCGAGCGCCCGCGTGATCGCCACCTTGGCCAGCGCCGGAGAAAAGAGGGCGGCAAGCGGCAGGGGGACGGCCAGACACGAATCTTGAAGGCTTTGACCGAGATCCAAAGGCTGGCCCCAGTCGCCCTGGCTCTTGCGCCACTCGCGAACCTTCTTCTCCTGGA
This sequence comes from uncultured bacterium, assembly GCA_965371445.1. Taxonomy (GTDB): domain Bacteria; phylum Acidobacteriota; class Thermoanaerobaculia; order Multivoradales; family J023; genus DASWIG01. Next base: position 27,922 of record CBDUYN010000114.1, read on the forward strand.
CGAAGATGCCGATCTGACGATGCACCCCGCGCGCCGCAAAGCCCATGGCGCGCTCCTTCGTCTCCTTCGCCGAGCGCTTGTGGACCACCTCGAAGACCAGCTCCTCCAGGTAGCGGCTCCCCGTCTCCGGGTCGATTCCCTCCCGGCGCACGCAGGTGTCGCTCGCGTACTCTCGGCCTTGGCTGACCCGGGTCTTCAAATCCGTTGAGCCCGTATAGCCGTCGGCCAGATGGGCGTCGACCAGCGCGTCGAGCCTGAAGTGGGGATCGCCGTGGTGCGACGTCGCCGGCGAGGCCTCCTTCCGCTCGTCGCCGATGCGTTCCCAGCGACGGGTCTCGTCCGGCTCGTCCAGGTACTCGTCGACCCGGGGCCAGAGGCTCGCCGGCAGCGGCTCGGCCGACGCTGGCGACGGCTCCGGCTCGGCCGCCGCGGCTTTCTCCAGGATCGCCCCGGAAACGTACGGCTGACGCTTGGCCGCGACGTTTCCGGCAGGGGAGGCCGGGGAAGTGAGGTACGCGTGCGGGTCCGACTCTTTGGCCATGACCCCATGCTACCAGAAACCGTCCGGCCGGGCTCGGAAAGAGTGGGGCTGGCCTCGGCGCGGCGCCGAGGCCGTTTGTCGACGACCCGCGCATCGGGAGCACCAGGGGGAGAGGACGACGTCCACCGGCTTGCCACGCTCTATCCGCGGGCGTCGCCCGCGGGGCCGGCGAGACGCCGGCGCTCCCAGCGAAAGACGCTCCCAGCGCGACATGGGTGGCACCGCCGAGGAGCAGCACCGCCGAGGAGCAACCGCCGCCAGGACCTTGAGCGCCACCTTGCGGCCGAGCCCGGAGTCTTCGGCCTCATAGACGACCCCCATGCCTCTGCCGAGCTCCCGGAGGATGCGAGAGCGGCCAAGGGTCTGACGCGGTATGGGTCCGCGGCGCCAGCCGACGATTGCCAGGACGAGGTCGGCCGCGTCGTCGCGCCCTAAGTACCGACCCAAGCTGACGCGAGCCCGAGCAGGGCCACCGAGAGCCTGGACCAAGCCGGACGTATCCAGGTCGGAGTTCGATATCACCCTCGGGTGGAACCAGGAGGAGGCCCTCGGGGGGCCGCGGTCACGCCGCGTCGAGCTCGCGTGCACCTATATAAAGACGGAAAGCGAGTTCGGGATCTGACGTCGATCTGCTGTGAAATCCGTCACTGCTGTGGGAAGGCCATCTGTACCGGAAGGGAAGGGTGTAAGACGAGGCTCGACTTTCGGCCGGCGATCATCCCGTCGTGTCGACGACTTTTGCCGAAGTGCGTGGGACCAAGAGAAGAGAAGAGGCTCGGCGACTACTTTTTCACAGCACCCATAGCTGTGCTCCACGCGGACAGGTCTCCGGACTCGAAGCCGTCCGCAAAGATCAGATTGACACATTGGGTGAGCTGAGTTGGTGGCCTTCAGTGCATGAGACCCCTTTGGGCGGAAATTGGTCAGGAGGCGCGGAGTCTTTCAGCGTCTCTCATTGGCTCATCGCCTCTTCCTTCCGTTCATCTACCTATACGCGCAAACCGCAGCCAGATCACGCCAAAGAGCCGCAGAAAAGTCACCTCGCGCTGTTGCCAGCCTCACTGCCAGTCGCCGATGATCTGGAACGCCGCCCAGGAACCCGCTTGAGGTCCAACAACCAGCTCTCGATCAGGGTCCAACCGGAGGTCTCTGGCGACAGAGGCCTCCGTGTTCGAAGAAGACTTCGCGACCTCCGCGAAGCTACTTCGCCTCTACCGACGGTTGGCAGGCACCGTCACGGTGGCGGTAGCTGTCGAGACGTTGTCGCAGGCGTCCCCACAGGCGATTTCCAGGGTGTAGATCCGCCCGCTGCCTTTGCCGGAGCGCTCCGCCCGCAAGTCGACCGTCAGATCTCCGGTGATCACCCAGTCCGGCGCGGTCTCACCGTCACCGAGACCGTCCTCCGGCTCGTTGCTCGTCACGCCGGTGATCCAGCACTCAGGATCGCGGTCGCAGAGGTCTGAGCTGTCGACGTCCACGCTGACCGACCGCATCGTGTGATTGGGCGGCCAGAGAACACTCGGATCGGCGGTGAGGCTCTGGATCGCCGGTGGGATCGTGTCTTCGACGCTCTTCATCACCTCATCGTCGTCGCTCACGCCGTTGCCATCGTCCACCGTCAGAGTGATGGAGTACGTGCCGAGGGGAAGGAGAACGGTGGGCTGCTCGCCGAGCACCCGCCCCCCGTCGTCGAAGGTCCACTCGTAGTCGAGCGGGTCGCCGTCGGGATCATAAGAGCCGGAACCATCCAGCAGAACCGCTGTACGTCGCTCGTCGGTGCATTCCACGGTCTCATCGAACCCTGCGTCCGCGACCGGAGGCGTCTGATTCGCCGGGAGGCATAAGCTTTGGATTTCTAAATCCGATAGAGCGCGGCCATAAATCAAGACATCGTCGATATCACCGACAAAGGCAGGATAATTCCACCCATTTCTCGTTCCATACCAGTTGCCAATTTCAAGCGATCTACCGGGGTCATGAGGGTCAAGCGCTCCCGGGTTATCACCTACCAACGCACAGTTGACATAAAGTCTCGTCTTTCCTTGGCCTCGGTCATACAGAGCAGTGACCAACATCCATTGATCCAGAGAGATGACGTTGTTAGCAAGAACCCGGTTCGGATTGTAATTTGGCGGAGGGTCCGCCGAATATACGAACACTGCGCCGGAGATGTAGGGTGCAGTATTATGAGTTCCGAGCAGGTAATTCGCATGATTGCCTCTTCGGATAAAGGTTCTCGTCCCGGTCGCGTAAGTGGAGACCCTTATCCACGCGGAGAGCGTGAACGAAGTGTCGCTAAATCCCATTCCCGGGACGGCGATGTAATCGTTCTTACTGTTAAACCGATACGCGCTGTTTGCGCTGCCAAATCTGTCGGTTATGGGCGTTGTTGCTCCGTATAGGGTGCCATGATTCCCGTTTCCACTGCTGTCGTCTGGGTTTCCGTTGAAGAGATACGCGGCGACTAATCCATTAGGAGGATAGGCAGCTGCCACCACCTGCGTCCCTCCGAAGATTAGAAAAATCACCCACGTGATCATCATGCACTTTCCCGCTCTTTCAGGCAAGTCTTTCATGGCTTTGCTCCTCTGTAACTGTTGACGGCTCGGTATTTGCGCAGCGCTCTCCTGACGGACTCTTCGGACTCAGTCTCCTCCAGGTGGTAACTCCCGAGGTTAATCTCTGCTCACCTGGGAGCTTCAACTGGTCTTCTCTATACCGACGCGCAAAACGGAGCCGAAAACGGACACACGAGCGAAGATTTCTCGCGCAGGGTCGGACGACGACCCCGATCCCGGGGGCCGAAGTCCTTGCTTGCCGGCCTCCGATCTGCTAGACTTTCACATACCATGCCCCACTCGAAGAGCGAGGCCAGCCGGCTCCTGGAGCAATGGAGCCAGGGAGACCCGGAGGCCCTCGACAAGCTCATGCCCCTGGTCTACGACGAGCTGCGCCAGATCGCCAGAAAACACCTGGCGCGGGAGGCCCCGGGCCACAGCCTCCAGCCCACCGCTGTCGTCAACGAGGCCTGCCTCCACCTGCTGGAACGCCACAAGGTCGATTGGAAGCACCGGGCTCAGTTCTTCGGCCACGTGTCCGAGGTGATGCGCCGCATCCTGGTCGACCACGCCCGCAAGCGGCAGGCGGCCAGACGGGGAGGAGGCGCGACCAGGGTCTCGTTCGACGAGGCGATCGGTCTGCCGGCGAAGTGGAATCGTGACCTGGTCGCCGTCGATGACGCCGTCAAGGGCCTCGAGGCCCTCGATCCCCGGCAGAGTCGGATCGTCCGGCTGAAACCGCCTGCATCAAGATCCTACGCCTTCGCCGAACAGGTAGAGCTGATAGACCGGCCCGTGTCCGCCTCCCAGCGGAAAGCCGGCCACCCGATCGCCTACGGCTACCCGGAGGTCACGTCCGCTTTCCGGACGCTGCTACCGGTCTACGGCGTCCGGCGGGCCGACCGCGGTCGTGTCGTCCTGCAGTGGGGGACGCGTCCGCCGGCGGTGGAACGCGACGAGGACGACGAGGACGACGGCGCGGTCAAGCTGCTGGTGAGCGGCGGCCTCGAGGGCGGCGAGGCGCTCGAGGGGCGTCCCACGATCCTCGACGTCCGGGTAGGACAGGGCCGGGTGGTGGCCTACAACTTCAACCCGATCCACCGCGACCTGAACCACTCCGACCACCGATTCTTCTGGAACGCGATCCTGAACTGGAGCTATCTGCGGGAGATGAACTAGTGGCCTGGTGCGTAAGTCCGTACCCTCCCTACCCCGCAGTGGCCGTGGTGGTGGGTGGGTCGACTCTTCGCTGGGAGCGCAGGCGTCTCGCCTGCTCTTCGTCCCTCCGGGACGCAGATGAAGATTCGGCCGCAAGCGGCCAACGACCGCCACACCTGTTGCGAGGTGGGTACGGACTTACGCACCCGGCCACTAGATCCGCTGGAGGAGGGGCGCGTCAGGACTCAAATCTTTTGAGTCCTGACGAGACATCCCGGGTCAGGACTCAAATCTTTTGAGTCCTGACGAGACACCCCGGGACAGGACTCAAATCT
>CBDUYN010000115.1:0-32059 GCA_965371445.1 uncultured bacterium
TCGCGGAGCCAGGCCGTCGTCCTCTCGGCGATCTCCGGTCCTATCTGAGCGAGGAGCTCGGCGAGCGTCAAGAGGCCTTTCATTCGGTACAGCGATGTGTGTGTCATAAAGCAAGTCTCCTATTCGTTGACCTCCCCCAGGGCTCTTCAGTATATCCACTATAGCATATAGCCGGCACCCAGGTCGACGGCGAGTGGAAAAGGCGCCCTCCTCGCCGCCGGCCGCGGGACGCGGACCGCTCGTCAAGCTCCGGCTTTGAGGCGAAAGACACCCATGACCCGCACGAGTCAATGGCTCCTTTTCGCATTCCTCGCCGCCGCGACTTGCGGCCTCGTCCTGGCGCTGTGGATACTCCAGCCTCGGGACGCGCAACCGCTCGTCGCCGGAGAGGAGACGAGCTTCCGCTACACCTTCGACCCGCATCTGTTCCTGACCGCCGAGGACGTTTCCGTCTCCCGGTCTGACACGGGCACGGAAGCCGTGTCGCTGGTGATCCGCGCGTCGAACACCGCCGTGGGGGGGGACCTCACCTTCGATCTCAGCGAGCTTCGGTTTGCCGTCGAGACGGTGCAAGGCGACCTTCTCGATCCCGTCCCCGCGGAGTGGCACCTCGATGGCGCCCCTCTACCGGACTCGGCCCTTCCACCCGACGCGACAGCCGAGGCGACGATCCGACTGCTACTGCCAGCGGACGTCGAGCCGGCGGCGGTCGTGATCTGGGAGGAGACCCCGCTCGTCCGGCATTTTCCGTTCGCTCGCGGGAGCTTTCTGGATCCGAGGCTCAGAACAAGCCTCGACGGAGATTGAGCGGCCCACGCTAGGTGCGCTAGATTCCTGAACATCTGTACAAACGAGTCAAGTTTGCTCGACGGCTCCTTCCGGGAGCCAGCTTCAGCTGGCTTTCCAGCCCATAGCACGGGTCTTCAGGCCCGTTGCGGAGGTCGCCGAGCCTCGAATCGTCGTGCTTCCCGCCGCCCCCGCGACGGGCCTCAAGGCCCGTGCCATGGACCTGGAAGCCGGCTGCGCGCCCCGGGCTGAAGCCGGCTCAGAAGAACATGCTCGTCGGTCTGAGGTGCCCACCACGCTAGGTCAGGCCGGAAAGATCTTTCCCGGATTCATGAGGTTTTCCGGGTCGATCGCCGCTTTTAAGCTCCGCATGACGTCGATCGCGTTCCTGCCGTGCTCGGCTTCCATGAAGACGCTCTTGCCGATCCCGACGCCGTGCTCGCCGGTCGACGTGCCGTCCATTCCAAGCGCCCGCTCGACGAGGCGCGTGTGGATTCGCTCCGCCTCGGCGACATCGGCCTCGTCCTCGGGGTCGACGATCATCAGCAGGTGGAAGTTGCCGTCGCCGACGTGACCGACAAGGGGCGCGACGAGATCCGTGCCGGCGACGTCTTGCTGCGTCTCCAGGATGCAGTCGGCGAGCCGCGAGATCGGGACGCAGACGTCCGTCGACCAGCCTTCGCAGCCGGGCCGCAAGGCCAGAGCCGCGAAGTAGACGTGATGGCGCGCCTCCCACAGCCGCTCGCGCTGGGCCGCCTCGGTGGCCCAGCGGAAGTCGCTCCCGCCGTTCTCCCCGGCGATCTCCTCGACGTCGCGCGCCTGCTCCTCGACGCCGGCGGCGCTGCCGTGGAACTCCAGCATCAGGGTCGGCCGCGGCGCGTAGTCGAGCGAGGCGTAGCGGTTGACGGCGTCCATCATGAGGGCGTCCAGAAGCTCGATCCGCGCCACCGGGATCCCCGTCTGGATGGTCTCGATCGCCGTGCGCACGGCTGCCTCCAGGTCGGGGAACGAGACCACGGCCGAGGAGAGGGCCTCCGGGATGCCGTAGAGGCGCACGGTCAGCTCCGTGATGACGCCGAGCGTCCCCTCGGAGCCCACGAAGAGATGCGTCAGGTCGTAGCCCGCCGCGGACTTGCGCGCCCGCTGCGAGGTCTTGACGACGCGGCCGTCGCCCAGGACGACGGTCAGGGCGAGGACGTTCTCGCTCATCGTGCCGTAGCGCACGGCGTTGGTGCCCGAGGCGCGGGTCGCGGCCATGCCGCCGAGAGTCGCCTCGGCCCCCGGGTCGACGGGAAAAAAAAGGCCGTGGTCCTCGGCGCGGCGGTTGAGCTGCTGGCGGGTCACGCCGGCCTCGACGGTGGCGTCGAGGTCGTCGGCGCGGATCGCGAGGATGCGCTCCATGCGCGAGAGGTCGAGCGAGATGCCGCCGTGCAGGGCGTGCACCTGGCCCTCCAACGAGGTGCCGGCGCCGAAGGGGACGACCGGCAGGCGATGACGGGCGCAGATTTCGACGATTCGCACCACCTCCTGCGTCGACTCGGTGAAGCAGACGGCGTCGGGGGGGTGCGGGGGGTGCCAGGAGGCGTCCTTGCCGTGAGCGACGCGGATCGCGTCGGCGGTGCTGAAGCGTTCTCCGAGGAGCGCGGCGAGGGACGCGAAGGCGTCGTCTCGATCTTTGCTGTCGTTCATGGTGCCCATTCTAGCTCTGGCTCTGCCCTACTTCCCGGGCCCCGGGTGGAGTAGACTCGCCCCATGGAGATCTATCTCACCGAGGCCCGCCAGCTCAAGGAGGAGAGGCAGGTCCGCCTGAGCTTCTCCGACGGCCACAGCGGCGAGTTCGACGACGCCTACCTGCGGGGTTACTGTCCCTGCGCCACCTGCCAGGGGCACGAGTCGCTGCGTATCGAGTACCGCCGGCCGGAGCGTGACGTGCGGGTCGCCTCGATCCAGCCGGTGGGCAACTACGCCGTCTCCTTCGCCTTCACCGACGGCCACTCCACGGGCATCTACCGCTTCGACTTCCTGCGCGAGATCTGCCCGTGCGCCGAGTGCGCGGCACGTTTCGGCACCCGCACCAAGGGCGTCGCCCGCAGTTAGGGAGGATTCGGCCCCACCTGGCGAAGACGCTCCCGGCGCCTCTTGAAGGAACTTCCTTTCCCCTCGGAGCCGGTTCTGTTACACTGGGTGGCCAGAGGAGAGAGCCATGACTACCAACCGTGACCGGACGCTTCGAGACCAAGCCGCACAACCCACGCTTCAGCGCATTCACGCCGATAGTGACCGCGTCAGCCAGCGATTGAAGCCCCTTCTCGACACGATTTCCAGGCGTCTTTTTGACTTCGACTTCAACGTCGCCGCCCTGTGGCGGGAACACTCGATCGCCGACAAGTCGGCCTCGACCCGGTTCCAGGAGCTGGGAACCACCCCCAGCACCTACATCGCCGACTCCCGCCTTGAGGTCGCGGGACGCCTGCTGGCGAAGACCTCGCTCCCGTTGTGGCGCGTCGCGCAAGCGGTCGGCTATTCGAGCGAGCGGACCTTCGGGCGCGCGTTCAAGCAGCGGATGGGCCGAACCCCGGCCGCCTACCGCCGGAATCCAACCCCTCCGAGCGCCTCGGCGCCTCTGGGGTCGAAGCTCCTCAGAGGCCTGAAGGGCCGCCTCGCGAAGGACGACGGCCTCGACCTCGTGAAGCACCTCGAAGGGATCGTGCAGGGGCTCCGGGTCCTCTACGAGCTCCCGACGGCCAAGGACTCGGCGATCTCGGTCCCCAGGCTCATGGCCGGCCAGGAGTTCGAGTGGCTCCAGGCGGAGAGGTTGGTCTGGCCGCGGCTGGAGGGCCTGTCGTTTGACCAGCAGCGTCATTTCATCCGTCAATGCCGTCCGTTCTCGACGCCGGCGCTGTTCGACCTCCTCCACAGTAAGTCGCGAGAAGAGGGCCGCAACGACCGCCAGCGCGGCATCGATCTCTCGCTGCTGGCGCTGGAGAGCCTCGACGCGAACCAGGCGTCCCTGGGAGAGCTCGTCTACAGGCTTCGCCCTCAGGGCTGGGCGTGGCTCGGCAACGCCCAGCGGTTGGCCTTGGACTTCCTCGGTGCCGATCGGGCGTGCCAGCGTTCCCTCGTCGAGCTGAAAGCGACGGCGGACCCCTTCGCGGCCGGGATCGTCTACGTGTGCCAGGGAACCCTGCGCATGTTTCAGCGCCGCTTCGACGAAGCGACCGAGATCTTGGACGCCGCGGTGCCGGCCTTCAAGAAGGCCGAAAATTGTCATTGGGAGGTCACGGCGTTGGTTCATCGTGCTCTGGTGTCGATCTATGCGACACGGCATGAGGAAGCCATGCCTCCCCTCCGCCAGGCCACGGCCCTGGCAGGCGGCGTGAACGAGCCTCTGGCCTTCCGGGTGACCCACACCATGGTGATCGCCCTCGTCTGGGCCGAGCACTTCAATCAGGCTGAAGCGTGCCTCAAGTCGCTGAGGCAGCCTTTCGGCAGGGAGCTCTGGTATTGGCAGACACGATGGCTGCAAGCCAGTATCGACCACGGGCTGGGCAGGGTCGAGGGGGCGGAAGAGAAGTATCTCTCGGCCCTGAAAGGTCTGGAAGCTCTGGAAGAGACGTTCTATGCGGCACTCTTGCACCTCGACCTGGCGGTCCTGTATGCCGAGGCGGGGCAGCGGATAAAGGTCGTCGAGATCTGCAGGAGCATCTGCCCGGTTCTGGACGCGATGAAGCTCCACGACGAGACGGTGGTCAGCCTTCGATTGCTGAGCCAAGCCGTCGCCGAAACGCGCGTTACGGCGAAGATCCTTCGCGACCTGCGCTCCTCGTTGCGTCGAGACCCCCTGACCGAGCTACCCGGGTAGGGGGGTCTGAGCGACCCCCCGATCGGTGCCTAGCCCCTTCAGCCGAGCAGGTCCAGACCCGGGGGTGCGCCTGCCTTCGTTCCGGTTTTCGTCTTCATGACGTTACTCCTAGAGATCGGTTTACGGTTCGCCCTCACCCTCAGCCGAGCACGACGCCGGCTGATTCGGTGTCTGGACTTCCCGCCTCAAGATACCCTATTGGCAGGCGTTTTGTCCCCTAAAGCGACGATTTGCCTGGATTTTTGCAGACGAGATGTCCCTGAAGCTGTTCACCGGACTCGATTTCATGGTAGAGAGAAATAAAACGGCTGGAAAACACCCCGGTGGAACCATTTTGGATCCCTTGGGCTTTGCACGGTGACACGACTCGGACTCCGGGTCCGAGGTGCCCGAATCCAGGCAGCGGGGCCGTGACTAGCCGCCGTCGGCGAAGCCGTCGTACTTCAGGACCACGGTACGGTCGTCGAGGATCGTCCCCTGGGAGTCGCGCTCGCCCTTCAGGAGGTAGCTACGGGGCTTCCAGCCGAGCCCCAGGTGATAGAGGGCGAGGACGACGAGAAGCGCCGCCAGGATCTCGGCGCCGTACTTGCGTCCGAGCGTAGCGAGCCCACAGGCCGCCACCATCGTGACGAGGGGCGCCACGATCGTCATCCCGCGCAGGTAGGGGAAAAAAGCGACGGCGATCGCGAACCGGTAGGCGACGAAGGCGCCGACGACGGCGAGGAGCAGCCGATCCTGCCGCAGGCGGTAGACCCCGAGAGCGACGAGGCAGGCGACGGCAATCGCGTAGAGCGTCGGAACCTCGGAGGAGGCCATGTCGACCGGCCGCCGCGTCCAGACGTCGCCCTTGGGCCAATCGCGCCAGGTCCAGCCGAAGGCGAAGGCCTGAAGCGAGTGGAGGGCCTTTTGGAAAGAGCGGGAGAGGAAGCGTCCGGGGCGAGCGGCCATCTCGCCGAAGGCGATGCGGTAGCCGTGGACGATGTACTCGTTGTGGCGCGGATGGTTCGGGTCGAGGATCGCTTCGCCGTCCCCGGTGACCGGCAGCTTGCGGCGCGAGAAGTAGATGTCGTCCTCGGTCGTGGCAAGGGCGAAGTTGAGCGGACCGTAGAAGGAGACCGGAACGAGGGTCGGCAGGGGCTCGGGGAGCGTTTTGGCGTGGGCTTCGTTGTAGGCCGCTATGTCGAAGGCGTTGGCGACGGTGTAGGGGGCGACGAGGAGAAACGCCCCGAGGGCCGTCAGGGCGGCGAAGCGCCGGTGCCTCGGCGTGACCGCGGCGGCGACGACGACGAGCGCCAGGACGGCGAGGTGCTCGGCGCGGGCCAGGGTCGCGAGGCCGTGGAGGAGGCCTCCGGCGAGCGGCCACCAGCCGCCTCGAAGGCCGAGGTAGAGGAGGACGAAGACGAGGAGCCGATAGGGCGCCTCGCTGTTGGCGACGGAGGAGAGCAGGAGCTCGCCGAAACCGAGCGGCAGGAGGAGCGAGATCCAGAGAGCATGCTCCACCCTCTCGCGCAGCAGCAGGTAGAGGACGGCGAAGCTCGCGGCGTTGATCGCCGCCATCATCACCTTCGAGGCGACGTAGACCGACTCGGGCTCCGAAGAAAGGCCCCAGAGGGGCAGGAGGAGCCAGGTGACGAGCGGTGGGTGAAAGGGGAGCTTGCCGCCCAGGGCCGTGGTGCCCTCGGCGAGATGGCGGGCCGTCTCCAGGAAGTGGAGACCGTCGCCGAAGAAAAAGGCGCTGACCGGCCGGTGCCAGAGGAGGTCCCCCTTCAGGTAGACGAGGTGGGCGAGCAGGGTCCAGCCGAAGACGGCCCATGCCGCGGCGGCCGGTGGACGGCGCGGCGCGGCGGGTGACGGCGGGGCGCTCAACGGGCGAGGGCCCGGGCTTCGTTGAGCAGGCTGTGGACCCGGACCAGCTCCCCGGCCGGGTTCGCCGACATTCCGCTGCCGCTACGGAAGCGTTCGTCGTAGTCCTCGACGAGCTCGTCGAGGCGGTCCATGGCCTCTTTGGCCTTGCCGCAGGCGGCCTCGGAGCAGGAGCACTGCGACCGGGCGGCGGCAATCTCGTCTCTCACCGAGCCGACGAAGCCGTCCCAGGCGTCGGTGCCGGCGCCCGGGGCGAAGCGCCGGCCGACGTCGTCGCCGAAGGTGTTGCTGGCCCGGTCCGCCTGGTAGACGCACCGCGCCGGGGCGGTGTCGCCCGCGCCGGCACCCTGGCCCATCTGCTGCTGGATCCAGGGAAGGCCTTGGGTGTAGCCCACGTAGAAGACGAGAGCGACGACGGCCAGGGTGATTAGCTGTTTCATGGCACCATACTACACCGGTTCCGGCGTCTGTCCGTCTCCCCGACCGGACGACGGCGTCGCCCGGAGAAGACAATCCGTCCCGGGATCGCCCCATTTCGCCGATACTCGCCCTCGGGAACGAGGTTGGAACCTTCTTTGCATAGAATTGTGCTTCGGCAGAGGATCTCGATCGACCAGAGGATCGTTTACCATGGAGAGCCTGGAGCGGACCATGCAGCGAACAAAGGTGACCCGACTCGAAACCGCGCTCCTCCTCGTGGGGATGCTGCAACTCTCGGCCTGCGCCTCCACACCGTCGGGAGCGCCGTCGGCGCCGAGCACGCCGTCGCTGCCAGGCACGCCGTCGCTCCCGGGCGCGCCGTCGGCGGGTGCTCCATCGGCTCCGAGCGCGCCGTCGAAGCCCGGCGCGCCGTCGAAGCCGCCGAAGCCCGGCGCCGCGGACAAGGCGGGCTCCGCCACCAAGGCGGAGGCGAGAGCCGCCGCCGACCCGGCCAAGGCCGCCAAGGCCGGCGAATCGCCGGCCGCGGGCTCGAAGGATCGCCCGCCGGCGGATCCCGGCGGCGCCCGGACCGGCGAGGAGCGCGGCCAGGCCCTCGACGGCAAGCTCGACGAATCGCTACGCGAATTCGACCGCCTCCTGCTGCGCGAGCAAGAGGTCCTCGCCAAACGCCGCGTCACACCCGAGTCCGGTGGCGGCGGCGGTGGCGGCGGTGGGGCCGGTGGCGGCGCCGGTGGAGGTGGGGGCGAGGCCGATGGCCGCCAGGGCGAATCGGGAGGGTCGGGCGCCGGCGTCGGCGAGACGACCGGCGACTCCCCGTCGGCAGCCACCGGCGGTCACCAGGCGCCCGGCCGCCAGGCCGACGGCGAGCACGAGCGCCGCATCCCGCCTGACGTCGGTGACGGCAACGACGACGACATCGTGGCCCGCCAGCTGCGCGAGGCCGCCATGAACGAGGACGATCCCGAGCTGCGCGAGAAGCTGTGGCAGGAGTACCGCGACTACAGGAGCGGCCAGTCCGGCAAGCGCCGTAGCCGCCAGGACCATCGGAGCTGAGCCGGCGAGCCCGCGCGGCGGGCGCCGGTCCGGGACAGGGGAGCATCATGCAGGAACGTAGAGAGAGGTCGAGATTCCACCGCCCGGCGGCCGTCGCCCCCTGCGGGGCGCTGCGCACGACCAGAGCCGTGGCCGTCGGGGCCGTGGCGGCGATCCTTGCCACGGGCGCGGCGCTTGCGTCCAAGCCGCCGGTCCAGGTCATCCAGGCGACGGCCGAGGTCCCCGAGAAGGAGCTCCTCGACGTCGCCATCCAGGTCCTCCGCGACGGCGTGCCGACAAACCCCGCGGTCAACCTGGCCGAGGAAGGGATCTTTCCCGAGGTGCGCCGCTCCGAGGCGCGCTACATCCCCGTCCACCTGATGGACACGCTCCAGTCGACCGGCCACTGGGGCGCGGTGCGCGTCGTCCCCTCCGGCATGGACACCGTCGACGTGGCGCTCTCCGGCAAGATCGTCTCCTCCGACGGCATGAGACTCGTCGTGGACCTAAAGGCGGTCGACGCGGCGGGACGCGTCTGGTTCGACAAGACCTACAAGGAGCTGGCCGACGCGCGGATCTACGGCCTCGACGTGGAGGCGCCGCGGCTGCGTCACGATCCCTTTCAAAACCTTTACAACCGGGTCGCCAACGACCTGCTGGCGGGGCGTCAAAAACTCGACGGCGAAGAGTTGCGAGAGCTGCGCCAGATCTCCGGGATCCGGTTTGCGGCCGAGCTCGTGCCGGCGGCTTTCGCCTCCTACCTGGAAAAAAACCGCAAGGGGTTGACCGACGTCTCGCGCCTCCCCTCCGACGCCGACCCCATGGTGGCGCGCATCGCCGGGATCCGCGAGCGCGACTACATGTTCATCGACGCCCTGACCGAGCACTACACCACCTTCGAGGCGCAGATGGTCGAGCCCTACGACAACTGGCGCCGCTTCAGCTACGAGGAGACCAAGGCCAAAAAGGAGGTCAAACGCGCCGCGCGCAAGCGCAAGATCCTTGGCGCCGCCGCCATCCTCGGCGGCATCCTGATGCAGCCCGACGACAGCAGCGAGGCCGCCGTTCGCGACGCGGCCATCATCGCCGGCACGATGGCGGTCCGAAGCGGCATCGCCAAGGGACAGGAGGCCAAGATGCACGTCGAGGCGCTGCGCGAGCTCGGCGCCTCGTTCGACGCCGAGGTGGCGCCGCTCCTCGTCGACGTCGAGGGCCAGACGCTCCGGTTGACGGGCTCTGTCGAAACCCAGTTCGAAGAATGGCGCAAGCTCCTGCGCGAGATCTTCTACACCGAGACCGGGCTGCCGATCGACCCTGACACGGGCGCCGCGGTCTCTTCTCCGGAGAGCTGAGGGCGTGGTCGAGCTCAAGCCTCCCCGCGGCGGCCGGGACCGGTTGATCCGTCTCGAGGCGCCCCTCGCTTCGGCGTCGGAGCCGTCGACCGCCGGGCGGCGCGGCGTGCGGTGGATCGCCGCCATCGCCCTGATCGGCCTCCTGGGGCTCGCCGGGGCGGTCCTCTTCGTCCTTCCGGGCCTGGTAGAGCCGCAGCAGGCCGTATACCGAGGCGCGCCGCCGGCCGATGCCGTTCGGACGGCGGAGCCGGAAGAGAACGCCGAGCCGGTGGAGGCTCCTGAGCCCCTGGCAGAGCCCATCGTCGCGGCGAAGCGCGTCGAGCCTCGTCGCCCCCTCCTCGCCCCAACCCCGCTCCCGGGACGGCTCTCCTCCAAGGAGGAGAGGGGGCCGGAAAAAGATCCGTTCGTCGAGGCGATGTCTCAGGGGCTCGCGGCCCTCGACCGGGAGGGCTACGCCGCGGCCCGCGACGCTTTCCTGCGGGCCGAGGCGCTTCGCCCGGGCTCGCCGGAAAGCGCCGACGGGATCTCTCGGGCCGAGGCGGGCCGGCGCCGTACTCAGCTCGCCGCGCTGGACGAAAAGGCGATGGCCGCCGAGGAGGCCGAGGACTGGTACGCCGCCGTCGAAGCCTATGAAGCGGCGCTCAAGGTCGACCCCACCGTCAGCTTCGCGCGCCAGGGCGCCAAGCGCGCCCGCGACCGTGCCAGCCTCGACGAGCGACTCCGCTTCCACCTCTCGAACGCCGAACGGCTGTCCTCGTCCGAGGTCCTCCACGAGGCCTCGTTGCTCCTGGCCAAGGCCTCGGAGCTCACCTCCGGCGGCCCACGGCTGCTGCGCCAGGTCGAGGCGCTGGGACGTCTCGTCGACTCCTACTCGCAGCCGGTCCGCGTCGAGCTTCGATCCGACAACCTGACCGAGGTCACCGTCTACCGGGTGGGCCGTCTCGGCACCTTCGAGACGCGGGACCTCGACCTGCGGCCCGGGACCTATACAGTGGTCGGCAGCCGCAACGGCTACCGCGACGTCCGCCGGCGGCTGGTGGTCGAGCCCGGCCAGGAGCCGGCACCGTTTGAGGTGCGTTGCGAGGAGGAGATTTGAGCGTCACCTACCGGATCGACGACGCCCGCGGCAACCGCCAGGTCGCCGAGGACGACTTCCCGCTGGTCGTCGGCGGAGGCGAGAGCGACTTCGAGCTCGGCGAGCCGACGGCGGCCGCGCTGGCCTACCTGGGCCTCGCCGAAGGCGACGTCTTCGTCCAGGGCGAGGAGGGCGCGCCGGCGGGTGTCGCCGTCAATGGAGCCGTGCTCAAGGGCTCGCGCTGGCTAAAGGACGGCGACGTGCTGCGCGCCGGCCGGACGCGGATCGAGGTCGAGAGCCAAGACGGCGAGATGCGCTTCGTCGTCCGCCGGGGAGCCGGCAACCAAGCCGGGGTGCCGGAGATCAAGCCGCCATCGCGCCACGGCGACGGTGCGTCTCGCGTCGGGGCGACGATCCAGCCCGTCGAGTTCAAGCCCAAGGGCCTGGCGGGCACGGCGGGCGCCGGCGCCACGCCGTCGATCCGACGGCGGCGGGCGCGTCTGCGTCCCCTCGTCGTCCTGACGTTCGCGGCGCTCCTCGTCCTGGTGCTGGCGGCGGGTTTCGTCTTCACCGCCCGTTCGGTCCTCTTCGAGGTCGAGCCACTCCCCGACCGGCTCGAGGTCGCGGGCTTCCTGACCGGCTTCGAGATCGGCGGACGCCGACTGCTGCTGCCGGGCCGCTACACCGTCAAGGCCACCAGGGATGGTTATCACGGCCTCGAAGAGGACGTGGAGGTGAGCCGCGACGCGCAGCAGAGCTTCCGCTTCGTCCTCGAGCGCCTGCCGGGGACGCTTCACGTCTCGACGGTCGAGGGCGCCGAGGTCTCAATCGACGGTGAGGCCGCGGGCACGGCGCCCGTCGCGCCGCTGGAGCTTCCCGCCGGCGTCCACGAAGTGCGGATCCGTGCGGCGCGCTACGAGGAGTTCACCGCCGTCGTCGAGGTCGGAGGGGGCGGCAGCAGCCAGACGCTCGTGGCGGAGCTCCTGCCGCGTTGGGCGGAGGTGGTTTTCCACTCGGCGCCGCCGGGGGCCTCGGTACGCGTCGACGGACGGCTCCTCGGCAAGACGACCCTGGCCGCCGACGTGCTCGAGGGGGGCCACGACTATGAGGTCCTCCTCGGGGGGTACAAGCCCCGCCGCGGACGCTTCACGGTCACCGCCCGCAAGCCTCAGAGGCTGCCGGTGCTGCGCCTCGATCCGACCGACGGCATGCTCGTCGTGCGCAGCGTCCCGGAGGGGGCGACGGTCACCGTGGCCGCCGTCTACCGCGGGACGACGCCGCTCGACTTGGAGCTCGCACCGGGCCGCGGCTACGACGTCCGGGTGTCGAAAGCGGGCTTCGAGCCGGCGGCGCGCGACGTGAGGATCGTCTCGGGCGAGACCCACGAGCTCGACCTGAAGCTCGTCTCGCGTGAAGGCGAGGTCCGCATCGCGGCCTGGCCGCCGGAGGCCGAGGTCTTCGTCAACGGCGAGCTCCGGGGTCAGGCGTCGCAGACCCTGTCACTTGCCGCGGTCGAGCAGGAGATCGAGATCCGCCTGGCGGGCTACGAGCCCTACCGCCAGAAGCTCGTGCCGATGCCCGGCGTGGCGCAGGCGATCGAGGTCACGCTGGAGACGCAAGCCGAGAGGCGGGAGCGCTCGATCCGGCCGGAGATCGAGACCTCCGAGGGCCACAAGCTTCGCCTGATCCAGCCCGGCGGACGCTTCGTCATGGGCGCCTCGCGCCGCGAGCCGGGACGCCGCGCCAACGAAACGCTGCGCGAGGTGGAGCTCGTGCGTCGCTTCTACCTCGGTACCCTGGAGGTCTCGAACCGTCAGCTCCGGCGTTTCAAGAGCGAGCACCTCTCCGGTCAGGTCAGCGGCGCGAGCCTGGAGACCGACCACCATCCGGTGGTGCGCGTGAAATGGGAAGACGCAGCGGCCTACTGCAACTGGCTGAGCCAAAAAGAGGGGCTGCCCGCCTTTTACGTCCGGCGCGGCGGGACCTACGTCGCGGCACAGCCGCCCAACACGGGCTACCGCCTGCCGACGGAGGCCGAATGGTCGTGGGCCGCCCGCTTTCCCGACGGCAAGGCGGCCTTGAAGTACCCGTGGGGGAAGTCGCTTCCCGTGCCGCCGGGCTCGGGCAACTACGCCGACGCGGCGGCGCGCGACGTCCTGCCGGGGGTCTTGCCCGACTACCACGACGGCTTCGTGACGACGGCTCCCGTCGAGAGCTTCGATCCCAATCCGCTCGGCATCAAGAACCTCGGCGGCAACGTCGCCGAGTGGGTCCACGACCTCTACGCGATTCGTCCGGTCGGCGGCGGGCAGATCGCAAAGGACCCCCTTGGACCGAGGGAGGGCGACTTTCACGTCATCCGCGGCTCGAGCTGGATGCACTCGACGGTCACCGAGCTGCGCCTGAGCTACCGCGACTACCACCAGGACGCACGGCCCGACGTGGGCTTTCGTATCGCGCGTTACCTGGACTGATCCGTTGGAGCAGACCATGAAAAAATGGAAGGCTTTGCTGTTTCTCCTCCTTCTCGTTCTGGCGCTCGTCGTTGTCGGTCCGAGCTTGCCGGCCCAGGACGAAGCCGCCCAGGAGGAGCTCGAGACCTTCGTGCCGTCGGAGGAGATTCCGGCCGACAGTGCGATTTCTTTTCCGGTCGACATCTAGCCGTGTTGAACAGGATGTGATGAAGAAATCCTTTCCGATCGAATTCGTCTACCAGGTGGCTTCGCTCGCCGTCGCGGTGATCGTGGTGCATGCACTCTACGTCGCGTGGCTGCGGCCGCAGGCCGACGTGATCCTCGCCGAGCAGGCGGCACAGATGCAGGTCGACCCGGACTACGTGCAGGAGCGCTCGTTTTACGTCATCGTCCGCGACTTCGAGCAGGAGGCTTGTTTCATCCTGATGCTCTGGGCGATGGCGATCATGGTCTACAAGGGAGCGGTCGCGGTGCGCGAGCATCGTCTCTTGGGGATGGAGCTCGTGCCGCTCGCCGAAGGGACGCGGATCCTGCCGGAGGACGCGCGCGAGTACGTCCGCCAGATCCAGTCACTGCCGGGCTCCGACACACGTTTGCTCTTGTCGCGCTCACTCGTCTCGGCCCTCCAGCGCTTCGCGGCGACGAAAAACATCCAGGACGTCTCCGACACCGCGAACGGAGTGTGCGAGGCGGAGTCGGAGCGGCTGGAATCGGAGCTTTCGATGGTGCGCTACATCGCCTGGGCGATTCCGTCGATCGGTTTTATCGGCACGGTGCGAGGCATCGGCGAGGCGTTGGGAAAAGCGCACCAGGCGGTCGAGGGCAACATCGCCGGGGTGACGCAGAGCCTGGGTGTGGCGTTCAACTCGACCTTTATCGCGCTCTTGATCTCGATCGGTTTGATGTTTCTCGTCCACCAGCTGCAGCTCCAGCAGGAGCGTCTGGTGCTCGACGCGGAGACCTACGTCGACGAGCACCTGATCCAGCACCTTCAGGTGCCTTAGGTCGAATCTTCCCGACGAAGCCCCACCAGGACGCCCCCGCCGTCCCTCGGCTCGACCTCGAACCGGACGTCGAGAAACCGCGGAATGAGCTCCATCTGGGTCGTCGCATGCCCCGAAAGCGGCAGTGTTTCCCCCCCTTGATCCCCCGCGGGGGACAGTGTCGTAAAGCTCCCGGAGCCGGCAAGAGCGAGCGGCAAGAGGAGCTGGTCCGCCAGGTGCTCGCCCACTGCGACGCCCGCCTTCCGGTAACGGTGAAGCTCCCGCACGGCCCCCCGCGCCACCGTCTCGGCGGGCACCCGGACCTTGCCGAAGCCGGTGAAGACCTCGGTCACGTTCTCCTGCTCGAGCTCGATCACGACGGCGTTGCCCGGTCCCCGGGAGCTCGGAAGCTCCTCGACCACGAAGCACTCCCGAGGCCACCCGGTGCGCTTGGCGATCAGCCGGAGCTCCCGCTCCGCGATGTGACGCGGCAGATGCGCCAGGAGCGAGCGCACTGTCCGCCGCCGGACGCGCCCCGGCTCGACGAGCTCCAGCCCGGATAGCTTCTCGCAGGGTTCGATCTCGAGCACCATCTCGCCGCCGCCGGCCGGATAGAAGCCGGGACGCCGGAGCGTCGAGCGAACTTTCGGCCCCATCCGTTCGAGAAGCGGCAGGTAGGCCCGGGCGAGGAAGTCGAAGGGCGGCGCCAGCGGGTTGTGGGTACCGCCTTCGAGGACGAGACGCGAAGGTCCCCCGGCCAGCACCAGCGCCGGCAGAAGCGTCTGGGCGACGAGCGTCGTCGAGCCCGCGGTGCCGATCGAGAACCGGTACTCGCCGGCCCGCACGTCACCGGGGACGAAGACGACCTCGCGCGAGCCGACCTCCGCCCCGTGGACCTCGGCGCCGCAGACGTCGCGCGCGGCCATAAGCGCCGTCAGGTGCTGGCGGCGCAGGCCGGGCTTTTTACGGCGGGCACGGATCGAGTGGATCCGGACGCGCCGGCCGGTCACCATGGCGAGCGCCAGCGACGAGCGCAGGACCTGTCCGCCACCCTCTCCGGCGGAGCCGTCGACGATCAGTGCCGAATCCGTCATCTCCGGTCGATTATGCCAGAGAGACGTCCGCGGCCGGCGGCCCCGGCCGAAGTGGGTTATAGTCGCCCCTCGCGCGGCCCACCGTACCCGATCCGCCGCTCATCCTGAACAACCCTGGAGACGACGACGAGCATGGCTCTCGAGCAGTATTTTGAGCCCCAGAAACACGAGGGGGAGATCTACCGCCTCTGGGAGGAGTCGGGCGCTTTCGAGGCCGACGTAACCTCGGAGAAGCCCGCTTTCACCATCTCCATGCCGCCGCCCAACGCCACCGGGACGCTGCATCTCGGCCACGCCGTGATGCTGGCGATCGAGGACCTGATCATCCGCTGGCGGCGCATGGCGGGCGACGAGGCGCTCTGGGTGCCGGGCACCGACCATGCCGCCATCGCCACCGAGAGCGTGGTGATCAAAAACCTCCAGGCCGAGGGCATGGCCGACCCGCGCGGCGAGCTCGGACGCGAGGAGCTCGTCCGCCGCATCGCCGAGTTCGTCGCCGCCTCGCGCGACCGCATCCGTCAGCAGATCCGCGCCATGGGCTCCTCCTGCGACTGGTCGCGCGAGCGCTACACCATGGACCCGCAGCTCAACCGCATCGTCAACGCCGTCTTCGCCCGCATGTTTCGCGACGGGCTGATCTATCGCGGACCGCGCATCGTCAACTGGGACCCGCATCTCAGGACCACGGTCTCCGACGACGAGATCGACAACCAGGACCGGCCGGCGAAGTTCTACACCCTACGCTACGGACCGTTCCTCGTCGGCACGAGCCGTCCGGAGACCAAGCTCGGCGACACGGCGATCGCTGTCCATCCCGACGACGAGCGCTACCGCGAGCACGTCGGCAAGACCTACGAGGTTCCCTGGCCCAAGGGGCCGACGATCACCGTCCGGGTGGTGGCCGACCCGGTCGTCGATCCCGAGACCGGCACCGGCGCCCTGGGCGTGACACCGGCCCACAGCCAGATCGACTTCGACCTCGCCCAGCGTCACAGCCTGCCGATGATCCAGGTGATCGGCGAGGACGGCCGCATGACCGACGCCGCCGGCCCCCACTACGCCGGTATGACCGTCGTTGAGTGCCGGGCGGCCTTCGCGGCCGAGCTCGAGGCGGCCGGCCTGATGGAAAAGATCGAGGACTACACGCAGCAGACGCCGATCTGCTACCGCTCGAAAAGGCCCATCGAGCCGCTCCCCAAGGAGCAGTGGTTCATCAACGTCAACGAGCCGGCGGTGCCCTGGAAGGGCCAAAAGATGAGCCTGCGCCAGGTGCTCCACGACGCCGTCGCCTCGGGCGACGTCGAGATCCTGCCGGAGCACGAGAAGAAAAAGTACTTCCACTGGACCCTGAACCTCCGCGACTGGTGCATCTCGCGACAGATCTGGTGGGGCCACCGCATCCCCGTGTGGTACCGCGGCGACGAGGACATGTACGTCGGCCACCGTCCCCCCGAGGGCGACGGCTGGGCACAGGACGAGGACACCTTGGACACCTGGTTCTCCTCGGCGCTCTGGACCTGGTCGACGCTCGTCGACCCGGAGCTGGCGAGAAACGGCGACCTCTCGCTCCGCGAGCTCCTGGAGCAAAGCCCGGACTACCAGCGCTTCCATCCCACCTCGGTCATGGAAACCGGTTACGACATCCTCTTTTTCTGGGTGGCGCGGATGATCCTCTCGACCGCCTACGGTACGGGCGAGATCCCGTTCAAGGTCGTCTACCTGCACGGTTTGATCCTCGACCGCGACGGCGAGAAGATGTCGAAATCGAAACCCGAGACCTGTATCGACCCGCTCGACACGATCGAAGAAAACGGGGCCGACACGATGCGCCTGGCGCTCATGACCGGCAACGCCCCGGGCCAGGACCTGAAGCTGACGAAAGAGCGCATCACCGGCTGCAAGCGCCTGGTCAACAAGATCTGGAACGCGGGCAAGCTCGTCGACATGAAAGTCGGCGAACGCGACCGCTCGGCCCTCGTGCCCGGTGCCGTCGACCATCCCGTCAACCGCTGGATGCTCCACCGCGTCCGGGCGCTCGTCGAGCGCATCGACTCGCGCTTCGCCGACTACCGCTTCGGCGACGCCGCCGAGATCATTCGCGGCTCTTTTTGGGGCGACTTCTGCGACTTCTACCTCGAGGCGATCAAAAACCCGGCGCTCGCCGAGCGCGAGGAGACGGCGGCGGTCC
Source organism: uncultured bacterium (assembly GCA_965371445.1). Taxonomy (GTDB): domain Bacteria; phylum Acidobacteriota; class Thermoanaerobaculia; order Multivoradales; family J023; genus DASWIG01. Next base: position 17,151 of record CBDUYN010000115.1, read on the forward strand.
TTTTCCACGCCTACAAAAGCTACCTCAAGCTCTTCCACCCCTTCCTACCCTTCGTGACGGAGAAGCTGTGGATGGAGCTGGTCGGCGACGGCCTCCTGATCGGCGCCGCCTGGCCCATGGCCGACCCAACCCACGACTACCCGGAGGAGGCCGAAGGGATCGACGCGGTGGAACGGCTTGTCGCCGCCGTGCGCCGCCTGCGAGTCGAGCAGGAGCTCAAGATCGACGCCAAAGTCGACGTCGCGGTGCGCGTCAAAGCGCACGACGAGATCTTCGAGGCCTCCCGGGAGATCGTCGCGCGGCTGGTCGGTGCCGAGCGCCTGGAGCTCGGCCACGGCGAAGGCGAGACGGCGGGTGCCGGCGCGGTCGACGCCGCTTTTGACGTCGCAATCCACCTCGGCGAGGCCGACCGCGAGGCTGAAAGAGCGCGACTTCAAAAGCAGCTCGAGGGCGAAACGAAGCGTCTCACCGGCTTCGAGAAGAGGCTCGCCAACCAGGACTTCCTGACCCGCGCCAAACCCGAAGTCGTGGAGAAGACGAAAGTCGAGGCCGAGAAGATCCGGACGACGATCGCCTCCGTCGAGGAGCGCCTCGCCAAATTCGACGGAAGATGAGGCCGAGGAAGAGTGGTAGGGTGGGCTGCGTCTGAGGAGACCGAGGAAACAGTACACCGGGGAGAGGATGGCGAGAAGGACAGGATGGCGAGCAGGAAGCAGACCCAGGTGGAGCTCGTCGCAGAGGTAGCCCGGCTGGAAGCACGCCTCGCCGAGCAGGAGTGGCGGGCCGCGGAGGTCCTTCAGAAAAAAAAGCAGGCGAGCCTGGAGGCGCTCGCCAGTGGCATTGCTCATGACTTCAACAACCTCCTCGCCGGCATCCTGGGCAACGCCAGCCTGGCACGGATGAAGGTCGACGAGGGCTCGCTACCCGGCCGCGCCCTGGGACAGATCGAATCGGCGACCCAGCGCGCCGCGGCCCTGGTAAGGAAGCTCCTTCTCTATTCCGGGCGCGCCGAGTTGGTGGCCCAGCAGGTCGACGCCGCAGAGGTGATCACGTCGACCTTGGACGCCCTGGAGGGCGACCTCGACGAGGCCGTCGAGCTGCGCCGCGTGGTCGCGGCCGGCCTGCCGGAGATCGCTGGCGATTCCGGGCAGCTGGCAGCACTCGTCGTCCAGCTTTTCGACAACGCGGTCGACGCGATCGGCAACGGCGTGGGGACCCTGACGGCAAGGCTGCAACGCGCCCCGGCCCCCGAGCCCTCGGGAGAAACGACCACCTACCTCGCCGAGAACTTCGGCGACCGGGAAGAGTGGTTGCTCTTCGAGCTGGCCGACACCGGTCACGGCATGGATCCGGCCGGCCGTGAACGGCTCTTCGATCCCTTCTACACCACACGCTCGGGCCGCCGCGGCCTGGGGCTCGCCGAAGTCCTGGGCATCGTTCGCGCCCACCGCGGATGGATCCAGGTGGAAAGCCGGCCCGGCGGCGGCACCACCCTGCGGATAGGTTTTCCGACATGAGCAACTACCTGCAGGGGGGAAGCGGCACGCTCCTCGTCGCCGACGACGACGCCGGAATCCGCGAGGTGACGGGAAAGCTCCTCGAGATGGCGGGCTACACGGTGCTGCTCGCCGAGGACTCCCCCTCGACGGTGAAGACGCTGCGCGAAAACGCCGCCGCCGTTCGCCTCGTGCTGCTCGACCTCACCATGCCCGGAGGCGAAGGTGCCCGGACCTACGACTCCCTGCGCGAGATCGTCCCGGAGATCCCGATCCTCGTCATGACCGGCTACCCCGAGCCGGAGACCCGCCGCCAGCTCGGCACGCGCGAGGTCGTGGCGTTGATCGAGAAGCCCTTCCAGCCGCCCGAGCTCTTCAAGATCCTGCGCAACGTCCTGGGAGATGGCTCGTAGGGTGGGCCTTGGCCCACCAAGCCGGCGACAGCCGGCCTCCGAAGGGCGGGCCAAGGCCGACCCTGCAAACGGTTACGGCTCCGTCCGAACGGGAAAAAGCGCTCGCTGCCGCGGGTCGACTCGGCGGATCGACACCGGGTATTCTCCCGTCCAGCAGGCGGCGCAGTAGCTCTCCGGCTCGCCGCTCAGGGTCTCGAGGAGTCCCTCGAGGGAAAGGTAGGCCAAGCTGTCGGCGGTAATGTATTCGCAGATCTCGTCGATCGAGTGCTGTGAGGCAATCAGCTCCTCGCGCCGCGGGGTGTCGATCCCGTAGTGGCAGGGCCAACAGGTCGGCGGCGAGGAGACCCGCATGTGGACCTCGGTGGCGCCGGCGGCGCGCACCATGCGGACGATTTTCTTGGACGTCGTGCCGCGGACGATCGAGTCGTCGACCAGGACGACCCGCTGGCCGGCGATGAGCTCGCGGACCGGGTTGAGCTTGACCCGGACGCCGAGGTCGCGGATCCACTGCTGGGGCTCGATGAAGGTGCGTCCGACGTAGTGGTTGCGGATGAGGCCGAACTCGAACTTGGCGCCCGACTCCCGGGCGAAGCCGAGGGCCGGGCAAAGCCCGCTGTCGGGTACCGCGACCACGACGTCGGCCTCGACGGGGCTTTCCCGGGCAAGCTGCGCGCCCATGGCCTTGCGCACCTCGGAGACCGGGTCGCCGAAGACCCGGCTGTCGGGACGCGCGAAATAGACGTGCTCGAAAGCGCAGCGGCTCGGCCGCGGCACCTTGGGCAGACGGTAGCTCTCGGTCTGATCGCCGCAGGCCACCACCACCTCGCCGGGGTCGAGCTCCCGGCGTACCCGGACGCCCAGGAGGTCGAAAGCGCAGCTCTCCGACGCGAAGCACGTCCCCCCACCCTCGACGTCGCCGAGCACCAGGGGTCGGAAGCCCTGCGGGTCCCGCGCCGCGACGAGGCCCTCCTTGGTGACGAGCAGCAGGCTGTAGGCCCCCTCCACCTCTTCGAGCGCCACCATGAGCGACTCGACCACCGTCGGCCGTGGGTTGCGCGCCATGAGATGGAGGATCACCTCCGTGTCGCTCGTCGTCTGAAAGATCGAGCCCTCCCGTTCGAGGCGCTCGCGCAGGCCCACACCGTTGACGAGGTTGCCGTTGTGCACCACGGCGAGCGGTCCCATGGCGGTGTTGACGACGATCGGCTGGGCGTCGCCCAGGACCGAGAGGCCGGCCGTCGAGTAGCGGGTGTGGCCGATGACGCGTTGGCCCTCAAGGCTCGCGAGGACTGTGGCGTCGAAGATGTCGGCGACCTCGCCCATGCCGCGGTGGAGACGCATCTCGCCACGGTCCCAGGCGGCGATCCCGGCGCTCTCCTGGCCACGGTGCTGCAGAGCGTAGAGGCCGAGGTAGGTGAAGTTCGACGCTTCGTCGGTGCCCTCGATGCCGAAGATGCCGCACATGGGTGCTTATTGTAGCCACGATTTCCGGCGGACGTGTAGAATCTCACTTGAGGCGCGACATGAAGGAGCTTGAGATGCGTCTCCTCAACCGGCTCGGCGCGCTTCTCGTCATCGCGGTCGGAGCTGTCGCGGCCCTGGTCAAGATCCTGTGACGCGACGGAAGCTGTCCTTCGTCCTCTTTGCCGCGGTGGCGCTCGCCGGCGCCGACGACGAGGCGATCGACGGCGAGCCCCTCCTCGTCTTCGCCGCGGCCTCGGCTTCCGTCACCTCGCCGTGGCCGCGCCCGAAGCGGTGCCGGCGGGACGCTACGCCCGTGCCGACGACCCCAGCGACGCCGCGGCGCGTGCAGGCCGGGGCCGCGGACTAGGGTGAGGGGCCCCCGACGCCACTGTCGTCTTGCCGAGTTGATCTTGACGGCATCTGGCCAGTGCATCATTATGTCCCTAATGAGAACGACGCTGACCCTTGACCACGATGTCGCCGCGCGTGTCGAGCAGGAAGTCCGGAGGACGGGCAAACGAGGGCCTGCGCCTTGGCCTCGGAATCTTAGCGAAGCCCGAGGAGCGTCCGTCGCGATTCGAGGTGCGGCCAACTGCTAGGAGATCAGCTATGGGATCCGCGTCGATTGCCACCGTGGTGAAAATGTTGGAAGTGCTGCCCGAAGCTGCACAGGACGACGTCGTGGAGCATCTGCGAGAGTACATCGCAGAAAAGCGGGACGAGCTTCGATGGGACATGTCGTTCAAGAGAACACAAGGGCAGCTGGTCGCCGCCGCCCGCCGCGCAAAGGAGGAAATTGCTGCCGGCAAGGCGAGTCCCATGGACTATGATCGCCTATGAAATCCGCGACGCTGCCTTCCTTTTGGAAGGCATACGACTCCCTCGAGCTCACCGTCCGGAAGCGGGCAAGGAAAGCCTTTCACTTATGGGCACAGAACCCCTTTCACCCATCACTGCACTTCAAGTGCATCAATGCCGAAGAAAGTATCTGGTCGGTGAGGGTGACGATCAGCGGCCGTGCCGTTGGCACTGTCGAAGGTGATACCGTCACCTGGTTTTGGATTGGCAGCCATGACGAGTACGAGCGGTTCTTTGGGTCCTAGCCCGAGGCCCGCAACAAGGGCTGTCTAGCGATCCTGCTCGCGATGAGCTACAAATCGAGCGCCCGGGGCAGGGCGGTCGCCCAGACCTCGCGCAGCTCCTCGACCCCGGTGTCGAGCCCCGCCTTCGCTATCCGCAGACGATCCCCGCCGACGCTGCCGATCTCGGCGGCCGGCACCCCGCCTTCCCGGGCCTCCCCGAGGACGCTCTCGACGTGCTCCGGCGGCACCGCCACGATCGCCCGGGCCTGGGTCTCGGAAAAGAGGGCGACGGGCCCGACGTCGAGCTCGATCTCGGCTCCCAGGCCTTTGCCGAAGCTCGCCTCGGCGAGCGCCACCGCGAGGCCGCCGTCGGCGAGGTCCTGGGCGGTCGAGATCCAGCCCTCGAAATTGAGCACGCGCAGGAAGTCCGCCAGGCGTTCCTCGGCTTCCAGGTCGACCGCCGGCGGACGTCCCTGCTCGACGCCGTGGACGAGCCGCAGGTAAGCCGAGCCGCCAAACTCGCCCCGGTCCTCGCCGAGCAGCAGAATGCGGTCCCCAACGCCGGTGAAATGGGGTGCCGCCAGGTTGCCGAGGTCGGCGATGATCCCCACCATCGCCACGGTCGGCGTCGGCAGGATCGACCGGCCTTCCGTCTCGTTGTAGAAAGAAACGTTGCCGGAGACGACCGGCACGGCGAGTGCCCGGCAGGCCTCGGCCATGCCTTCGACGCACTCGCGGAACTGCCAGGCAATCTCCGGGTTCTCCGGGTTGCCGAAGTTGAGGCAGTCGGTCAGCCCGACGGGCTCGGCACCGACGCAGGCGAGGTTGCGCACCGCCTCGGCCACCGCCTGGGCGCCGCCGCGGCGCGGGTCGAGCGAGCAGTAGACCGGGTTGACGTCGGAGGTGAGCGCGAGGCCCGACGGCGTCCCCTTGAGCACCAGCACCGCAGCACCGGCACCGGGGCCGACGACCGTGTTGGTGCGCACCGTGTGGTCGTACTGGCGGTAGATCCACTCCTTGGAGCCCATGTCGGGGGTGGCGAGCAAGCTCTTCAAGGTTCCTGCCGCGTCGTCGACCGCGGGAACCTCGGGCGGTGCCTGACGCTTCTTCAGGTCGGCGGGCGCCTTTCTCGGACGGTCGTAGACCGGAGCGCCTTCGGTGATTCCCGCGATCGGCATCACCGCGGCCTCGCGCTCCTCGTGGAGGATGCGTGCCAGACCGTCGTCGGTGAGCTCGCCGATCCGCTCGACGGTCAACCCCCAGCGCTGAAAGATACGTTCGAGCTTGGCCTCGCGGCCGCGCCGCGCCACGATCAGCATCCGCTCCTGCGACTCCGAGAGCATGATCTCGTAGGGGGTCAGGCCCGGCTCGCGCAGCGGTACCTTGTCGAGGTCGAGCGTAAAGCCCATGCCGCCGCGGCCCGCCATCTCGAACGCGGAGCTCGTGAGCCCCGCCGCTCCCATGTCCTGGATCGCCACCACGGAGTCGGTGCGCAGCACCTCGAGACAGGCTTCGAGAAGCGTCTTCTCGGCGAAGGGGTCGCCGACCTGGACCGTCGGCCGCTTCGCCTCGCTCTCGGCGTCGAACGACTCGGAGGCCATCGTCGCGCCGTGGATGCCGTCGCGTCCCGTGTGGCTGCCCACGTAGTAAAGCGGATTGCCGGCGCCCTCGGCCCGGGCGTGGCTCAGCCTTTCGCGCCGCGCCACGCCGAGGGCAAAGACGTTGACCAGGACGTTGCCGTTGTAGGCGGGGTGAAAGCTCGTCTCGCCGCCCACGGTCGGGATGCCGACGCAGTTGCCGTAGTCGCCGATGCCGCGCACCACCCCGTCGACGAGGTGGCGCATGCGCGGAGCGCTGAGCTCACCGAAGCGCAGGGAATCCATCAGCGCCACCGGCCGCGCCCCCATGGCGAAGACGTCGCGCAGGATCCCGCCGACACCGGTCGCCGCGCCCTGGTAGGGCTCGATGAAGCTCGGGTGGTTGTGGCTCTCCATCTTGAAGACCGCCACCCAGCCGTGGCCGATGTCGACGACTCCGGCGTTCTCTCCCGGTCCCTCCAGGACGTCGGGTCCTTCCGTAGGGAATTGGTTCAGGGCGAGCTTCGAGGACTTGTAGGAGCAATGCTCCGACCAGAGGGAAGAGGCGAGGCCGAGCTCGGTATAGGTCGGCACGCGGCCGAGGATCTCCTGGAGCTTGCCGTATTCCTCGTCGCTCAGGCCCTGGGCGCGGGCGAGCTCCGCGTCGACGGTGGGCTCGGCCGGGGCTGCCGTGACCTTCTTCTTGCGGCTCATCGCCTCACCTCCGCGGCGGCGATCTCGGCCGCGACGGCAAAGAGCGCCAGGCCGTCGGTCGAGCCGAGGATCTCCTCGGCCGAACGCTCGGGATGGGGCATCATGCCGAGGACGTTGCCGTCGGCGTTGGTGACCCCGGCGACGGCGCGGGCCGAGCCGTTGGGGTTGTGCTCCGGCGAGCCGGAGTCGAGCTCACCGTCGGGCGAGACGTAGCGGAAGACCACCTGCCCGGCCTCCTCCAGCTTGTCGAGCGCCTCCTCGGTGTCGACGTAGCCGCCCCCGGAGTGGGCGATGGGCATAGCCAGGACCTGGCCGGCCTCGTAGCCGGTGAGAAACGGCAGGTCGTTGCGCTCCAGGCGCAGGTAGGTGTCGCGGCACTCGAATCTGAGCCCCTGGTTCTGGCGCAAGGCGCCCGGCAGAAGGCCCGCCTCGAGGAGGATCTGGAAGCCGTTGCAGATGCCGAGCACGAGCCCTCCGGCCTCGGCGTGGCGCTTGACCTCGGCCATGATCGGCGAAAACGCCGCCATCGCTCCGGGCCGCAGGTAGTCGCCGTAGGAGAAACCGCCAGGCAGGATCACGAGGTGCGAGCCCCGCAGGTCGGCGTCGCCGTGCCAGAGGAAGACGGTGTCCTGATCGAGGACGTGCTTTAGGACATGGTAGACGTCGTGATCGCAGTTCGAGCCCGGGAAGATGACGACGCCGCATCTCATGAGGCGTCCTCCTCCAGGATCTCTACGGCGTATTCCTCGACCACCGGGTTGGCCAGAAGACGATCGGCCATCTGCTTGAGCAAAGCCTTCACTTTCCTCTTCGCGACACCCTCGAGGGTAATCTCGAAGCTCTTGCCGGCGCGCACCTGGCTCACCTGGTCGAAACCCAGGCGGCCCAGGGCCTCGCCGATCGCCTTGCCTTGAGGATCCAGGACTTCCAGACGCGGATAGACTCGAACCCGCGCTTTGACTACTTTCTTGGCCAAGGTCTTCTACCTCATCGCACCCCGGGGAGGCGCGTCATGAAAAAGACAACGCGAGGGCCAACTGACCGTCGGCCGGTGCCTCGTCCCCCCGCTCCGTCCGGAAACGCTCCGCGCTCTTGCGCGGGGCCGGGGGTGAGCGCAGCTCGATCCACGGTGTGGCCTCGTCTTGTCGGGTCAAAACGATCTCCGCCTCGCTACCGCAGGCGTCGAGCCTCTCGGCGACCGCCTGGGCGGCGAGGGCGGGAGAGTTGTTGGTTTGGGACAGGTGGTAGAGCACGACGTGGCGCAGGCGCTCGCTGACGAGCTCCTCGACGCCCAGGGCCGCGTCGTCGTTGGACAGGTGCCCGTGGCGCGACGCCACCCGCTGCTTCAGGTGCCAGGGGTAGGGGCCGCCCCGTAGCTTCTGCAGGTCGTGGTTGGTCTCGATCACGAGCGCGTCGAGGTCGTGCAAGCGTCCCCAGGCAAGACGGGTGCGGCTGCCGAGGTCGGAGACGACGCCCAGGCGGCAACCCTCCCGGTCCTCGATCACGTAGCCGACCGGCTCGCGTGCGTCGTGGGGAAGCCGAAACGCCTCGACACAAAAGCCTGCCGCCTCAAAAGGCTCCCCCGAACGGATCGGCCGCGGTGCGGCGGACTCGGGGAGCGCCACGCCGGAAAGCGTCCCGGCGGTGGCGTAGACCGCCACTCCGTAGCGCTTCGCGAGGCGCGGCGCGGCGCGGACGTGGTCCTCGTGCTCGTGGGTCAGGAGAAGCGCCCCGAGCACCGAGGCCTCCTCGCCGAGCTGGCCGAGCTCCCGCTCGATGCGCCGGCAGGAGAACCCGGCGTCGACGAGGAGGCGCCCGTCGCCCGAGTGGACGACGATCGCGTTTCCTCCGCTGCCGGATCCTAGGACGGCCAATCGCATGACTTGAAGAACCGCGGCCCGTGCCGGGCCGCTAGAATTCGTAGATCCTACCCTGTTCCAGGTAGTCGATGTCGGGGTTTCGAAGCGTTTTGACCTCGTCGCGGATCGGCTCGACCGACGCCGGCTTCAGGTGGTGAAGCAGGATCGGGACCTTGCGGTCGAGCTTCGTGAGCTCGCGCTCCAGGGTCGCCGGGGTCAGGTGAAAGGAGACGTCGGCGATTTTCTGCATCGCGTTGTGAAAGCTCGTGTCGATGCAGACCGCCTGGAGGTTCCTGGCGTTGTTGGCGATCTCCCAGAGCCGCTGGGTCGGACCCGTGTCGGATGACCAGACGAGCGACTTGCCGTCCTGCTCGATCAGGAAGCCGTGGGTCGGCACCGGGTGGCTCACCGGGATCGGGGTGAAGCGGACCCCGTGGATCTCGACCGGCTTCTCGTCGCCGAGCTCGTGGAAGTTGACCACCGGGTCGAGGTGGTTGGGGAGCCGGGTGAAGTCGGGCCAGGTGGCGTTGTTGAAGAGGTACTTGCGGATCGCGTAGGCCGTGGGCTGGGACGTGTAGATCTGGAGCGCGTCCTCGCGGCGGCCGAAGACGTTGTCGATAAAAAACGGGATCGAGGAGGTGTGGTCGATGTGGGAGTGGCTGACGACGATCGTCCCGATCTCGAGCTGGCGCTCGACGGAGAGGACCTGCGACAGGGACCCGGCGTCGAGGGCGATGCGGTCGTTGATCAGGAGACACGTCAGCCGGTGACCCTGGGCCTCGCCGCCGTAACCTCCTAGGACCTCGATCTTCATCGCGTAGGTTCCACGCAACGCCGCATCAGTCCATCTCCGGAAACGGCATCGCCTTGATAGCCAGGATTCTATATCTCCGGGCGATTCCGGACAAGTGGGACGGTTTCGGGCCGGACACCGCCGAACGCGCCGAACTCGCCTCGGCGCTCAACCGGCCGCCGGCTCCGAGACACCTACCGGACCACGGAGCCGACGTCCTCGCCACAGACCACGCGCCGGATGTTGCCCTTCTTGGTCATGTCGAAGAGCACGATCGGGATCGAGCTCTCCCGGCAAAGGGAGATCGCCGCCGCGTCCATGAAGCGGAGGTTCTTGCCCAGCACGTCCTGGTAGCTGACCTCGTGCAGGCGCTCGGCCTCGGCGTCGCGCATCGGGTCGGCCGTGTAGATGCCGTCGACTTTCGTGGCCTTCAGGAGGGCCTCGGCGTGGATCTCGGCGGCCCGCAGCGCCGCGGCGGAGTCGGTGGTGAAAAACGGGCTCCCCGTTCCGGCGGCGAAGATGACGACGCGTCTTTTCTCGAGATGACGGATAGCGCGGCGGCGGATGAACTCCTCCGCGACCTGGCGGATCTCGATGGCCGTCTGGACCCGGGTGGTGACGCCGCGCTGTTCCAGCGCGTCCTGGAACGCCAGGGCGTTGATCACCGTCGCCAGCATCCCCATATGGTCGCCGGTCACCCGGTCGACGCCCGCCTCCGAGGCCGCCATGCCGCGGATGATGTTGCCGCCGCCGATGACGACGGCGGTCTCGACGCCGAGCTCGTGGACCTCGCGGACCTCCCCGGCGATCGCCGCGACGACGTCCTTGTCGAGGCCAAAGGACAGATCGCCCATCAGCGCCTCGCCCGAGAGCTTCAGGACCACCCGACGATAGACCGGCGCCGTCGCCATCGCCATCTCCTAGCCGGCGGCCTTCACCTGAGCCGCGACCTCGGCCGCGAAGTCTTCGGAGCGCTTCTCGATGCCTTCGCCTAGCTTGAAGCGGGCGAAGCGGCGCACCTGGAGGTTCTCGCCGATCTTGGCCACTTTTTCGGTGATCATCTCCCCCACCGTCTGGTCGGGGTTTTTCACGTAGGGCTGATCGAGCAGGCAGGTCTCGGAGTAGAACTTCTTCATCTTGCCTTCGACGATCCGCTCGACGACGTCCGCGGGCTTGCCGGTCCGGAGCGCCTGTTCGCGGTAGACCTCGCGTTCCCGGCCCATGTCAACCGCTGTGACCTCGTCGCTCTTGACGTAGCGCGGCTCGGCGGCCGCGATGTGCATGGCGATGTCCTTGACCAGCTCCTGGAACTCGTCGGTACGGCCGACGAAGTCGGTCTCGCAGTTGACCTCGACCAGGACGCCGATCTTGCCGCCGGCATGGATGTAGGAGCCCACGGCACCTTCGGCGGCCACCCGGCCGGCTTTCTTGGCCGCCGCGGCCAGGCCCTTCTTGCGCAGCAGCTGGATGGCCTCGTCGATCGCGCCGCCGGTCTCCTGGAGCGCCGATTTGCACTGCATCATGGGTGCGCCCGTGCGTTCCCGAAGCTCCTTGACCATCTGGGCTGTAACTTTCATTTCTGGTAGATCTCCTGTTCGAATTCCTTCAAGCACAAGAAAAGGTCACTCCGGCCGCTAGGCACGTGTGACCTTTCCATCCGAGGTAGGCGCGGATGCGGTTTGGGCCGTTGGGCTCAGGCTCCTTCGCCGCTTTCCGCCGGAGCCTCCTGCGCCGCGGCCTCGTCCGCGGCCGGAGCCGCCTCTGCAGCCGGAGCCGCCTCGGCCGCCGGGGCCTCCGCCGCCGCGGGAGCCGCCTTCCGGGCCGCCGGGGCGTCCTTTTCCCGGATCATCTGCTCCTGGCGGAGCTTGCCGGCGCCGGTGAGGTAGGCGTCGGCGATCAGGCGGGCAAAGAGACGGATCGTGCGGATCGCGTCGTCGTTGCCCGGGATGACGTAGTCGACCATCTCGGGATCGCAGTTGGTGTCGACGATGGCGATCACCGGAATCCCGAGCTTGTTGGCCTCGGCCACCGCGATGGCCTCTTTCTTGGGGTCGACGACGAAAAGTGCGTCGGGAAGCCCGGAGAGGTCGCGGATCCCTTCGAGGTTGCGGTTGATGCGGCTGCGCTCGCGGTCGAGGCGCAGGCGCTCTTTCTTGGTCGGCACCGCATCCGGGTCGGCCAGGCGGCCTTCGATGTCCTTCATCCGCTCGATCGACTTGCGGATGGTGACGAAGTTCGTCAGCGTCCCGCCGAGCCAGCGGTGGGTCATGAAGTACTGGCCGCAGCGCTTCGCCTCCTGGGCGATCGCCTCCTGGGCCTGGCGCTTCGTGCCCACGAAGAGGAGCTTGCGGCCCTCGGCCCCAAGACTGTGGACGACCTCGGCAGCCTCCAGGAACCGGCGGCGGGTCTGCTGGAGATCGATGATGTAGATGCCGTTGCGCTTGCCGAAGATGTAGCGCCGCATCTTCGGATTCCACCGCCGAGTCTGGTGACCGAAATGGACACCCGCCTCGAGCAGGTCCCTCATCCTGACCTGGATCAACTCCCTATCCTCCTAGCGCTTGCTGAACTGGTAGCGGGCGCGGGCGCCCTTCATGCCGTACTTCTTACGTTCCTTCATGCGCGGATCGCGCGTCACGAAGCCCGAAGCCTTGAGCGTGCCACGCAGCTCGGCGTCGTATTGTGTCAATGCCCGGGTGATGCCGTGCCGGATGGCTCCGGCCTGGCCCGAGGAGCCGCCGCCCTTGACGGTCACCTTGATGTCGAACGTCTCCGCCGTCTCGGTCAGGAGCAGCGGCTGCTTGACGATCATCTTCAACACGTCGTTGGGGAAGTACTCGTCGAGAGTCCGGTCGTTGACCCGGATCTCCCCCGAACCCTGCCGCAGAAAAACCCGCGCGGTCGCGGTCTTGCGGCGCCCCGTACCGTAATACCTGGTGAGCTCGCTCACGATAGGATCCTCGCTCCGATTTGGGCCTCGGGCAACTCCAGCACCGCGGGCTGCTGCGCCTGGTGCGGGTGCTCGGGGCCGGCGTAGACCTTGAGCTTCTTGTAGAGGCGCCGGCCCAGACGGTTCTTGGGCAACATCCCCCAGACCGCGTCCTGGACGAGCTTCACCGGGCGGCGCTTGCGGCGCATCCTCACCGTCTCCGCACGCAGGCTCCCCGGACGGCCCGTATGGCTGTAGTAGACCTTCTGATCTTCCTTCCGCCCGGTCAACGCGACTTTTTCGGCGTTGACGACGATCACGAAATCTCCGGTGTCCATGTGCGGGGTGTAGATCGGCTTGTTCTTGCCGCGCAGGATCGACGCGACGCCGGTGGCCAGCCGTCCCAGACAGAGGCCGTTGGCGTCGACGACGTGCCACCGGCGGTCGATCTCGGCAATCTTCGGGCTATAGGTCTTTCTCATGGTCCGTTTTCCGTTGGAAGCGCGATTGCGGAGGTGGGGCGCACTTAGGCCCCCGTCGCCATCGCGAAGGGCGGCGATCTTACGGCCCGGCGCCGAGCCCTGTCAAGGGCCTTGGGACGAATGCCGAAAACCGCACGCGGCGAAGGCCGGGCACAGGCGTCCTCCGACCCCCGGCAGCTGGTATGCTAAGCGTCCCGAACCGGACCCAAGCTCCGGTCCACCCAAACGAGTTTCCACAGCCTAGCGAGGCTTTCATCCATGACGACGACCGATTCCTCCCCCCGTATCCTCGACGGCAAGGCCTTCGCCGCCGAGATCCGCGCCGACGTGGCGACGGACGTCGAGCAGCTCCTCTCCGCCGGCGGCCGCCAACCGAAGCTCGTGGCGGTGCTCGTCGGCGACGACCCCGGATCCAGGGCCTACGTCCGATCCAAGACCAAGGGCTGCGAGGAGGCCGGCCTCCTCGGCGAGACCTTGAAGCTCGACGCCGCCATCGACCGCGACACCCTGATGGAGCACGTCCGGCGCCTGAACGCCGACGACACCGTCGACGGCATCCTCGTCCAGCTGCCCTTACCCGGCCACCTGCCGGAGCGCGAGATCTTGAACCTCGTCGTGCCCGAAAAGGACGTCGACGGCCTTCATCCGACGAACGTGGGACGCCTCTGGCTCGGCGAGACCGCCCTCGTGCCGGCGACGCCCTCGGGGGTCCTGGAGATGCTCCACCGCGCCGAGATCCCCTTGAAGGGACTGAACGCCGTCATCGTCGGACGCAGCAACATCGTCGGCAAGCCCATGGCGTCGCTCCTCTTGCGCGAGCACTGTACGGTGACGATGTGCCACTCGCGGACCCGCGACCTGCCGGCCGTCTGCCGCGGCGCCGACCTGCTCGTCGCCGCCATTGGGCGCACCGCCATGATCGGGCCCGACTTCGTCAAGGAGGGGGCGATCGTCATCGACGTCGGCATGAACCGGGTCGACGACGCGGCCGAGGTCGAGCGCCTCTTCCCGGGCGACGAGAAGCGCCGCGCCCGCTTCGAGAAGCGCGGCTACGTCCTGACCGGCGACGTCGACTACACCCGAGTCGCGCCCAGGTGCTCGGCCATCACCCCGGTGCCCGGCGGCGTCGGACCGCTGACCGTGGCGCAGGTCATCGGCAACACCTTCCTCGCCTCGAACCGCCGGCAGGGGATGGGGGAGGAGTGAGACGCGTCCTCGGCCTGACGGGAGGCCTGGCCTCGGGCAAGTCGACGGTGGGCGCCTGGCTCGCCGAGGCCGGCTTCACCGTGGTCGACGCGGACCGTGTCGTCGCCGAGCTCTACGCGCCGGGCGGTGCCGGCGCCGCCGCCGTTCGGGAGCTCTTCGGCGACGGCCCCTTGAACGACGCAGGCGGCGTCGAGCACCCGCGGCTCGCCGAGGTCGTCTTTGCCGACGACGACGCCCGACAGCGCCTCGAGGAGGCGATCCACCCGCTGGTGCGGGAGCGCTTCCGCGAGATCGCCCGGGAAAGCGAGGGCATCGTCGTCCTTGACGCGACGCTGCTGGTCGAAGCGGGCTATGCCCCCGACCTCGACTTCGTCGTCTCGATCGAGTCACCCGCCGAGGAGCAGCTGCGCCGTGCCGTCGCCCGCGGCCTGGACGAGGCCTCGGCCCACGCCCGCCTCAAGGCCCAGGGCGACGGCGAGCTGCGTCGCCGCGCCGCCCACCGGATCCTCAGAAACGACGGCACGCTCGAAGAGCTGCGCCGCAAAGTCGACGCGCTCGTCGCCGAGCTGCGCCCGCCGCAGTGATGGTTTCGCGGTGATGACCTACGATCCGGCGGCCGACGTTGCTCGTCGCGGCGGCCGACGACCCCTTCAACCCGGGGTCCGCTTTGCCGTGGGACGTGGTGCGCAGCTCTCCCTGTCTCTATGCGCAGTTCCCGGAGCGGGGAGGGCACGTGGGGTTCGTCTACGGGCGTCCCTGGGCGACGCGGCATTGGGCGGAGGAGCAAGCGGAGCGGTTCTTCGTGGCGATCGAGGAGGTGACCCGCGTGGGGACGGCTAGCTAGGAGCCTGTAGGGCATAGATCCGGCAGGCTGCGCCTGCCAAGAAAATCCCC
>CBDUYN010000116.1:0-31961 GCA_965371445.1 uncultured bacterium
CTGTAGCGCGGTACCGGGCGCGGCAGCTGAGCGCCCAGGCCGTTCTGCGGCTGAGGCGTGCTTGCCTTTCTTGCCTCTTGCCTTTCTTGCCATGTCCTCTTCTTCTTCCTGTCCATGGGTGGCGGCACGAGGAGCGGATGTTGTTCTAAGCCGGAAGAAGAAAAGACAAAAGGCATGGCAAGAAAGGCAGAAAGGCATAAAGACCGCGGCCTGAGGCCGCGGGGCGGGCGGGACGGAACGCGGTCCCAGCACTTCCGCCCGACGCGAAGAGGACAACGTCGACCGCACGGGCACGCATCGCCGACCGAGGATGGAGCCCGAGCGCCGTCTTCTGCTGGGAGCGCCGGCATCCTGACCCTTCGCTGCATGAGCTCCGGCAGGGCCGTCCCTTGCCCCTCTCCACGTCGGGTGGTATCCTGTACGCCATGCGTGACAACCTCTCGACTCGGTCCCCTCAAGCCTCGGGAACCGCGCCCTGGCGTCGGCTCCCGGAGCGGCGGCTTCTTCCGAGCTCAGGGGCTTCAGAGCCGAGGCGTCCGGCAGCCTGGAGCCAGGAGAAGAGAGGGAGAAGACAAGGCCGCAGAACAAGGGCACTACACCGGACGCGAGCGCGCTTTGAGTCGTCCGCGGTGGCACAATGGCCTTTGTTCCCGAGTGGTTGAGATTCGGGCCGGGCGGAATTCGGCAACCGCCTAGGAGCGGCCCCGCGGCGTCCAGGCCGTCCTCGGTTCCAGCAAATCGGGGTGCTCAGTACGCCGCCAGGAGACGCGCCGCACGCTCGATCCTCCCGAGATCCGGCAGGAACGCCTCCTCCAGCGGCGGCGAGTACGGCACCGGCGTATCCAGCGCACCGACTACGCGGACCGGCGCGTCGAGGTACTCGAAGACCTCCTCCTGCACCTTGGCCGCCAGGCTCTCGCCGATCGAGCCCGTCCGGGTGTCTTCGTGGACGACGAGGACCTTGCCGCAATGACGCGCCACGCGCAAGAGCGTCTCCCGGTCGAGCGGCACGAGGCTCCGCAGGTCGAGCACCGCGGCCTCAATGCCGGAGCCCGCCAGGCTCTCCGCCACCTCCAGGCACTTGTGGACGTAGGCGCCGTAGCTGACCATCGCGAGGTCCGAGCCCGCCCGGCGAAGCGCCGCCCGGCCGAGCGGCAGCGGCGCCGGAGCTTCCTCCCCGAGGCGCTGCTTGATCTTCGGCTCGCGGTAGAGCGCGATGTGCTCATAGTAGAGCACCGGGTCCGGATCGGCGACCGCGGCGGCGAGGAAGGCCCTGGCGTCCTCGGGGGTCGACGGGGCGACGATCTTCAAACCCGGCGTCCGGTAGAACCACGGCTCCGTGTTCTGGCTGTGGTAGGGACCCGCCGAGCGCAAGCCGCCCCAGGGGAGGCGCACCACCATGGGGACCGAGCCGCCCCAGCGGTAGCGGATCTTCGCGGCGTTGTTGACCAGTTGGTTGAAGCCCGTGGCGATGAAGTCGTTGAACTGGATCTCGGCGATCGGACGAAGCCCCGAAAGCGCCGCGCCGACCGCGACACCGAGCGTCCCCGCCTCGGCGAGAGGCGAGCTCACCATCCGGTCGCCGAAACGCTCCAGCAGGGGACGCAGTAGGAGAAAAGCGTTGCCGTAGCTTCCGCCGACGTCCTCGCCGTAGACGAAGACCCGCTCGTCGGCCGCCAGGGCGTCGCCGACGCCCAGCATCACGGCTTCGAGGAACGTCTTTCCCCTGGGGTCGAAGGGCGCCGCCGGGGCGATCTCCGGGAGGCCCGGAAAGGCGTCGAGGGCGACGCCCGGACGCTCTTCCAGCACCTCGACGTGACGCGCCGCCGGCTGGTCGGCGTAGACGCCTTCGCCGGCCTGCTCTTTTTCCGGCCAGGGCGCGGCGACGACCGCCTGCGCCTGCGACTCGACTGTGGCCTCGGCCTCCTCCTTCAACCGATCGAGCTCGCCGGCGGCGAGGACGCCCTCGGCTTCAAGGCGCGCGGCGTAGAGCGCGATCGGATCGCGCTTCGCCCAGAAGGCGTAGCGCTCGCGGTCGACGTAGCCTCCCTCGCTCGGTTCGGGGTAGTCCCAGCCGGGGCGAGGCTCCTTGCCGAGATAGAGCATGTCGTCGTGGTGGGCGTGACCGCACATCCGCATGGTCACGAGCTCCAGGAGCGTCGGCCCCTCGCCGGCGCGGGCGCGCTCGGCGGCCCAGGCAAAAGCGGCGGCGATCGCCTCGGGGTCGTTGCCGTCGAGGCGCAGGCCGGCGACGCCGTAGCCCACGGCCTTGTCGGCAAAGCAGTCGGCTGCCGTCTGCTCCGAGACCGGCGTCGACAGCGCCATCTGGTTGTTCTCGACGCAGAAGATCGCCGGCAGGCGGCTCACCGCGCAGATGTTGATCGCTTCATGCCACTCGCCGAGCGAGGTGGCGCCTTCGCCGATGAAGCTCACCGCGACGCGGCCTTTGCCCTCGCGCGCCATGGCGAAGGCGATGCCGGCGACGTTCAGGGTGGCGATCGACAGCGGCGCCGCCGGAGGAAGGATCCCCCACTCCCAGTCGCCGAGGTGGAGATCCTTGCCGTCCATCGGGGGACCGGCCTTCGCCATCTGGGCGTTCAGGATCTGGCGCACCGTCGCCGGCTCCGGACGCATGGCAAGCGCCGCGCCGACGTCGCGGATCATCGGCGCGACGACGTCGCCTTCCCAGCCGTCCGCGCCGCGGTGCTCGGCGCCACGGCGAAGCCGGAGCGCCGCGGCGTAGATCGCCTCCTGACCCAGGGAGCGGAAGCTCTTGCCCTGGAAGCTGCGCTGGCCGTAGCGCACCTCGCCGCTCATGAAAAACGTCTTCAACCGATTGTCGACGGCCCGCGTCAGGACCATCCCGCGCAGCATCTCCAGCTTCTCTTCGGCGGTGATCGAAGCGGCGAGGGCCTCGCGCCGCAGGAAGCCGTCGCAGTCCTCGGCAAGGCGTTGCCGGGCCGTTGCGAGCCGCTCGTCGAGCGAGACGCCGGGCAACACCGCGGGGACCCGGCCTTCGCCGCCGGTGAGCTGCCGGCCGAGCTGCTCCGCGAGCGGACCGCGAAGCCGGTCGATCTCCTCGGGCGTCGAAGCGTCCCTGGCCACGGCCAGGAAAGCCGCCGTCGCCGGCCGGAGGGCCAGGGGGTGGCGCTCGGCGACGAAAGCCGCGAAGCGTCCCGCGAGGCCGGCCAGCGTGTCGGGATGCGGACGGGGGGAGCTCACGCCGACGATGATCGGCCACGGCCGGGCTCCTGTCAAGGCGAGGCGCCCGGGAGTCTAGAGGCCGGGGCCATGTCGCCGCTTGGCTTCAGGTACCGGGTCGCGTGGAGGAAAAACGGTGCCGACCGCATCGTGTATGCTGCTGGTGAATTCAATCGAGGGCCAGCAGCATGCGCAGCCACTTCGTCGGACGACTCGTCGCGATCCTTCTCGCCGCCTCTTTCTCCTACCCGGCTGCCGGGCAGACCCCCGCCCGGCGGGTGGCCGACCTCGCTCCAGGGTTCGGAAACTCGTCGTCCTACCCGCGTCAGGCGGTGGAGGTGGGCGACGCGCTCTACTTCGTCGCCACGTCAAGATCCTCGACGGACGGCGCCAGAACGAACACTTCTGGGTCTTCTACGGCGGCCTCTCGGACGTCGAGTACTGGATCACGGTGAGCGACACCGAGACGTCGCAGACGCGGACGTATCACAATCCGCCGGGCGAGATCTGCGGCGGCGCCGACGTCCAGGCCTTTGCGGCGGAGGGCTAGGAGGTAGGCGTCTGAATTTTCGGAAGGGCTCGGTCCGGAAGAGCGGGCGCGCCCCGCGCGAGCGCAGATGGACTTGACGAGGCGCAGGTCTCCGTGTAGAATGGTCCGGCAAAGTCGACGTCGACGACGAAGCCGAGGTATTTCGCATGCGCAGAACCTACGCTACCAGACCCGGGGAATCCAGCAAGCCGGCCAAGAGGTCGGGGTATCGGTTCGCGCCGCCGCTGCGGCAGGAGAGGGCTGGCCGCCGGACAAGGCCGCAAGCAAAAGGTTCCCTGAGCGACATTGACCTAACGGCATCGTTGAAGCGGGCCGGGCGCCTGGGTCAAGCGATTCAGAAAAAGAAGGTCGACGTCACCATAGACACCCCGACACGACCCCGGATGATCGCGGAGGATCGAACTTCGCTCGTTCATGGCAGCTCTGGAGAATTATTAAAAAAAGATGATGTCGTAGGGATACACGACAACGTTACATTCAGATCCAGGTTGCAGACCGACCAACCTGGCGGCAAGGCTTATCGCGAAAACGCCAAAGACACCGTCTGGTACAAGATAGCGACGCAGAATGCCTATCTGCGCCAAGGGACCTTCACGATCGATCCTGTAAGGACGGACATCACCTCGCTGCTACGGATGTGTAAGAAGCAGCGCGTGTCGCTCGCCAGACAGCTCGAGCTGGCTATTGATCATTACGCTTCTACGGTGACGATCGACCTATTGCTACCCTCTATCGAAGCGGTGCCGCAAAGCGCTCGTGATGCGGTCTGGCAGAATGCGAAGCTCATGACAAAGGCCAAGCGCAATCTCGACCTGGATACATATCTCGCGCTCTTGCCGGCACTCCGCGTTTTCAACGCGCCGGAGACCACCATCGAAGAGGGCTCTGGCAAGTGGACAAGCCACATGCCGAGCATGGAGGCCGACCAAGAGATCAAGGGTTACCTGCAAACGATTGCCATGGAAGCCATCACCCGAGGGAGGAGAGTCGAAGGCGAGGTGTCGGTAGTTGGTGACAGCGACTGGAACCTTGCCTTCGAGCGTCAGTGGAAGCCGTTTGGCTACGATGACCCCACGATCTGCAACGCCTTTGTTGACGTTAATCAACCAAAGCGGCATGTCTGGGTGCACAAAGACAGAGGGAATGCGGGTACCGTCATCCACGAAGGGTTTCATAAATATGCAAGCCCGACACTACGGAACCGCCTGATAGGGCAGTACGACTTGCAGGGGATCTCCAATCTGGATGAGGGGTTGACCGAGTACTTCACCCGCGAAATCACGAGCAAACTGGGCATCGAACGGGGCAACTACGAGAGCGATCATTCCGTTGCCGTGAAGCTTGCCAACGTGGTGGGGAGAGACACCCTGGCGATGGCCTATTTTGGCGGCGATTATGAGGGCTTGAAGCAGGCATTCGAAACGGGAACCCGCTGGCGGTGGATCGATTTCACGAACGCCCTGGAAAGGGACAAAGATCGCGAGACAGCAAAAAGTCACCTTTGAACGAGCCAGGAGCTATGGAGATTTTTGGGTGAATTCCGGTGAGTGCGAAGACGGTTGCAGCTGAACGCCGCCGGGCCATGGCCTTATTGGCGCCGGAACGGATTGGCTTTACCCTCGATACTGTACCGCTCAACCCGGCGGCGGAAAAGGTGGGGGCGCTGACCGGGATCGGCTGGCTGGCGCGGGCTCCTGACGTCCGGGTCAACATTTATGTCTTCGCGAGACAGGAGCAGGGCATCGAAGTCGGAAAGGCCCTGCAAGAGATGGTGGATGGCGACGGCTACTACGCACGGGCGGCTGTCAACGGGGCGTTGATGTTTTTCGCCGTGACCGACACGGCGAGCCCGGAAGCCCGGGCTCGCCTCGATGACCTCATGGCGGCCTTTGCGGGCCTCGAGTAAGGGGATCCCTCAACGCCCAGGACCTCCTCTCCCCTGGACGATTCCCCTGAGAGCTCTGCCGGCTCAATCGTCGCCGACCGCCGAGGACCAGACCGAGACGTCGCCGCTTTCGAAGCCGTCGGCGAAGATCTCGCCGGCGGTTTCCGGGAACGGTCCGCCGGTGAGCGCGAAATAAAGCCAGGACGTCGGCGCGACGCCGTGCCACCGGGAGGTCCACACGCCGCCGCCGGCGAAGTCGTCGGGCGAGGACGGCATGGCGCCGTCGGCGCGCTGCTGTGCGAGGAGCTCGTCGAGGAAATCCGCCGCCCCCTCGCCGCCGAGGGCGGCGTACTGAGCCGTCCCTTCGTTCCACAGCGCCCAGGGACCGCCCTGGCCGTCGAAGCCGTGTGCGACGCCGTTCTGGGCGGGGAGGCGCAGCACCTCGTACGCGTAGCTGAGAGCGCGGAGGTCGTCGCCGGCGTAGCCGCGGGCACGCAGAAAAGCGCCGCCCCAGGTCTGGTTGTCGAGATAGGGCTGCCACCAGTCGCGGCCCCCCTTGAGGCGTCCCATGACCGGCTCCCAGTAGTGCTGGCGCAGGCAGCCGGCGATGCCCGCCGCGGCGCTTGCGTAGGGGGGGCCGGCGGTGATGAAGGCCCACCAGGCATCGATCATGCCCTCGGTGTGATCGATCAGCAGGCAGCCGTCGGGGGCGACGCGGGTCAAGAGCCAATCGGCCGCGGCGTCGCGGACGGAAGCGGCCTGGGGATGGCTGCCTCCCGCCTCCAGGTAGCGGCCGAGGGCGAAGATCGCCCAGGCGACGTCGCCTTCCCACTCGTCGGTCCCCACGGGATCGAGGGTGAGGCAGTCACGGCTCTTGAACCAGGAGCCGTTGGGGTTCTGGGTCGCGGCGAGCGCGCCGGCGACGGCGTCGGCGGCAGAAGAGCTTCCGGCGTCGACGAAGACCAGCAACGCCAGGGCCTGGTCGTAGGTGTGGGAGACACAGCTCGCCTCCTCCTCCCACGACTTGACGAGCCCGGTGACCTGCTGCTGCCCGGCCAGCCAGCCGGCGGCGGCCGCCGCTGCAGCCGCGTGCGGCGCCACGCTCTCCGGCGATGCCGGGACGCTGCGCGAAGCGACGTCAAAAGCGCCCACGTCGTCGATGGCGAGGCTCCCCGCGCCGCCCGGGTCGGCGACCGGATCCTTGACCACCGAGACGAAGAAGGCCTTGATCTGGCTCGGATCGAGGGTGGTGCCGGGCGTCCACGGGGGGAGGAAGCGGAAAGGAAGGACCATCTGCCCCCACCAGGCGCGTTGGGCTGCATGGTGGAAGCCGCGGCCGAAGATCCGGTCCTCGCCGTCGACGTGGCTGATGAGCGCCACCTCCAGCGAGTTGGCGGCCCCGGCGCTGCCGCGCCAGTCGAAGCGCAGGTGATCGTAAGCCGTCAGGTCGAGGGGCGGATCGAAGTCGCAGCGGATCTGGGCCCAGTTGCCGTTGTCGGAGCCGAGGTCGTAGCCGAGCTCCAGGGCGCGGTCGGCATAGCCGTCGATTGCGGCGACGGCGACGCTCGTCGATTGCCCGGCGTCGCGCACCGCCGTGCAGGACAGGCCGCTTTCCATGTCGAGGAAGGTGAGGCCCGGCCGTAGGCCGAGCTCGTCCCAGGGACGCGGCGGATCGTCGGTCGCGGCGAGCCAATAACCCACCTGATCGCTCTCGCCGAGGCTCCAGGACTGCGAGGCGGTGCCGTCGTCGTGGAGCCAGAGGTTCAGGTTGTCGTCGTTCGGATCGGTGGTCGCGTTGACGTAACCCTGGGGCGTGACCGTGCGGTCGCCGGGCAACGGATCGAGAGCCATGCGGACGTTGGGCGTGTCGCCCTGCCAGCTCAAGTCGTCCCCGTGCAGGGTGTCGAGCCAGCCGCTGCTCAGGGGTCCGGGGCTCGTGAAGACGAACGACGGGGCCGTGAGGTCCGCGAAGGCCACCTCGGTGCGCCGGCCGCCGCTCAGGAAGCGGGCGCCGTCGCTGTCATGGCAATCGCTCAGGCCGCCGTCGCAGGTGGCGCCTTCGTTGACGTACATCGAGGACACCTGCACGAGCTTGAACCCCTGGGCCTCGGAGCGACGGGTCGCGTCGATCGAGACGCCGGCGGTGGCGGTGTGGGTCTGGAGCACGTGCAGCCGGGTCAGGCGGTCACGGGGCTTCGGCAGGGCCATGGCGTAGGTGACGTCGAAATCTTGGTTGGTGCCGGCCGCCGTCAGGCGAAGCGGTCCGCCGGGGAGGTAGGAAGTGTCGATCTCGAAGGTCATGAGCTGCGGGTTGTGGTGGTAGGTGGAGGCGTCGGACCAGTAGGCGGGTCCGAGGATAAAGGAGCTGCCGAAGGGGATCGGCGGCGCCGGGTCGGCGTTGGGCTTCAGGCGGATGAAGCCGGAGGCGTAGAAGACGGCCACCTGGGGCGTCGAGGTGCCGTCGTTGGTGCGGTGGTAGACGCGCACCAGGGCGGCGTTGCCCTGGCTTGCTCCGTCGAGGGTCACCGCCATCGGTACCGGCACGTTGGGATCGGTGGCGCAGAGGTCGATCGCCCAGCCGTCGGTCGCCGGATAGATCTCCGAGCATCCGGCACCGGCCAGGACGGGGTTGGAGGAAAGCAGCAGGCCGAGGACGAGGATAACGATTCGGTGCATCGTCTGTTCTCCTTCCGGAGGGTTCGACCGGTAGCGTTGTCTCTTGCCAGAGTCCAATCCTTTTCAGAGTATAGACCCCGATATCCGGCACCTGGGTTAGCTTTCACCAGGATCTCGTCCTGGGTGGGCTCGTGGATTCGCGGACGGTTCAGCTCGCCGGCAGGGTCTCGTCAAAGAAGCGTGCGATGCGCCGGACCGCGTGGCGAAAGCCGAGGGGCGAGAAGGAGAGGAAGGCCATGCGGTGCTTGCAGTGGATCGAAAGCCGTTCGGGCCGGCCCATGGCTTGCCAGAAGTCGTGGCGCGCTGTCTCGGGGATGCAGTCGTCCCTGGCGGCGTCGAGGAGCAGCGCCGGGCGTGGCGGGATAGCGCCTACGTAGCTCACGGGATTGATCGCCTCGAGGGGTCCTTCGAGGTAGCGCTCGTACTCCTCGGCCGTCCAGCCGAGTTGCGCGAGGACGTTGGCGCGGGCCTCGCCCGTACCCCGGGGACAGTGGGCGAGGATCTCGTGGAAGTGGGCGCCGCCCATCGCGAAGACGCCGGAGGCGATCCGTTCGTCGACCGCCATCACCATCGCGCCGATCATGGCGCTGATCGAGAAGCCGACGATGCCGACGCTTGCCGGGTCGACGTCGTCTTCGGCGAGGCCCCAGTCGAGGAAGCGGCGGACGTCGGCGACGGTGTTCCGGATGGCGGTGACGGTTCGCTCGACCTCCCAGTCGAGCTCCTCCTGGCTTTGGAGCGAGCGGAGGGTGTCGAGGTCGAGCATTTTCTTTTCGCCGTCGAGCCAGAGGATGTTGGTGCGCGCGGCGTTCTTGCGCTTCAAGAGGCCGTTGACGAGGGCGCGCGGCGGATAGGCGGAGGCGCCCCAGATCGGCAGCACGACGACGAGGCGTTTCGCTCCCGGGGCCCCCGAGCGGTAGTAGCTGGCGCCGATCCGATTGCCCGGCTGGTTGTTGTAGCCCTCCGACGCCGCTTCCAGGCGGTAGATGGTGTGCGATCCGTTCGCGGTCGTGCCGCCGTTCCGGATCTGCGGGGCGAAGCCGGGCTCGTAGTCGAAGAAGGGGGTTGTGAAGCTCGTCGGCTCGGCGCTCCGTCCGGAGGCGTCCAAGCCGGGACGTCCGGCGTGGCTCGTGCAGCCGGCGACGGCAAGGGCGAGCGCCCCGGCGCCAGCCCAGACGGCGAGCCGCCGGTGGGCCGCGTGCCGTCGGGGTGCTTGCCACGAAAAGGGTGCGCCTTGATGCAAACGGAAACCTCACCGTGGGGAGACCACTTCCAGAGGGTGTCGTTCAAGGCACCGGGCCGTGAACGGCAAATCGTTGAACATTCGCCCGCCGGGCGTACGCCAGCCCACAGCGCCCTCGAAGAGGTCTTGGGCGAAATCGCCCCGGTACACAAAGATCGAACCGTCGGCCGTGGGATGGCTCTCCAGCCTGTAGAGGCCGGTGCCGATCTGCCAGACGCGGAACCTCATCGTCGCGGGCATGCCCCCCCTTCCCGACTCACACCTGAGGTTGTAGGAGAGGAAGAAGCCGTCACTTTGGGGCCGGATCTCCCAGATACAGCGGTTCGTCCCCTCGTCGAGTCGGATGTCCAACTGCCAGCGTGCGCACACCGGCGGCTCCTCGCCGGGACAGTACGCGGCCACGGCTTCGGCGGCGGCAAGGAGGTCGCGGGCAAGCTGCCCCCGCGCCGTGTTCGAAGGGGCGTCGATCCGGACC
This sequence comes from uncultured bacterium, assembly GCA_965371445.1. Lineage (GTDB taxonomy): Bacteria > Acidobacteriota > Thermoanaerobaculia > Multivoradales > J023 > DASWIG01. Next base: position 10,031 of record CBDUYN010000116.1, read on the forward strand.
TCCGCCTGGTAGGTCGGGCTGGCGACGCTCACCTCGCCGCCGTCCGCCGGTGTGGGGTCGCCGCAGGTCCCGGCGATGAGCGCGCGGCCGTCGGCGTCGGGCACCTCCACCCAGTGGAGCACCGCCCCGACCTCCGGAATGCCCGGGGCCACGTAGGCGCAGACGAAACGCCAATAGCGTCCCGAGCCGAGGACGAAGGGGAGCGGCTCGTCGACCCGCCAGGCACCGGTCGTCCGCGGGGCCAGCGTGCGTAGCGTGCCGTCGTCGTCGGTGAAGACGGCGGGGCAGCGATAGCCGAGCTCCACGGCGGCGGCCGGAGCCGGTGAAATCAAGAGCAGAGTGAACAGAACAACGGCAAGTTTCATAGGGGCTCGGTTCGCGGTCCCTTCCGGGGCTCAGGACGAGACGTTCCAGGCGCCCAGATCGCCCGACTCGAAGCCGTCGGAGAAGACCGCGCTCGGCAGCGAGCTTCCGGCGATGACGCCGAGCGGCTGGTAGCCAGTATAGCCCGGGAACACCGCGTCGAGGTGGGGATTGCCCAACCTCTCAAGCAGGATCTCGGAGAGGACCTGGCGGTAGTCCGTCGTCACCGCGAGATCGGTGCCGTCGACCAGCTGCGACGGGGCAAGCCCCGCTTGATCCGCCAGCTCGACCCCGGACGGATCTTCGCAGACCACATGCGCGAGCTCGCGGCGCTCCTGATCGCCTTTCACCAGCGCAACCGAGGCCTCCTCCGGGCGCTCGCCCTGCGGCCCCGCGAGCGCCGCAAGACGCGCCGGCAGGCGCCGGCGAGGCCCGGCAAGGCCGGCGTGGCGACACGGCGCGACGTCCTCCCGCCGGTTCAGGAGGCGATGCCCCGCCTCCTGGAGCACTTCGGACGCTTCCACGAGCTCATCGGCCACCCGAATCCTGAACGCGCCCTCGTCCTGGCCTGCTGTGGAGCCTCGACGGTGCCATCGCGGTTCGGTCCCTGCCACTGGGCCACTCGCCGCCGGGTCTTTCGGAGACGTCCTCGGGTCGCTGGCGGCTTACTGGTGCCTGGAGCGGACGCGTCGATGTTTTGACCTGAGGCGGAGATCCGGCTATCCTCGCGTCGTCGAAAGTGAGGCACCATGGCGCAATTGCTCGGTTTGAAGATCCAAAACTACAGGTCGCTGGCCGACGTCAGCATCGGCCAGCTTGGCTACGGCAGAGGGGAGCCGCTGCCGGCGCTGAACTGCTTCATCGGCCCTAATGGCAGTGGCAAGTCCACCCTCCTGGATGCCTTCGGCTTCATAGCGGACTGTCTCCGCGAGGGGGTGGAGGCGGCGTGTGACAAGCCCCAACGCGGGGGCTTCGACCAACTCCGGACGCAGGGCCGAGTCGAACCGATCCGTTTCGTCCTCTACTACCGACAGTCGGGGACCGATCGACCGATCACCTACAGTTTCGTCGTCGACGAAGAAAGGGGACTCCCAGTGGTGGTCGAGGAGACGTTGCACCAGCACCCGCGCAACCGCCCTACGGAAATTTTTCTCCGCCTGAAGGCAGGCCGTGGCCTTGCCTGGGCCGGCGAGGGAACGGAGGACGGAGAGGGAACCACTCAGATCGATGTCGAGCTCGAAGACAGGAGCCGACTCGGCATCACGACGCTAGGGCAGCTGAAGGAACATCCCCGTATCGTCGCGCTACGTGCGTACATCGAGAGCTGGTACCTTTCCTACTTCGTCCCGGACGCCGCCCGGAAGCTCCCGCCCGCCGGAGCCCAGCGGCACCTCGACCGAACGGGAGAGAACCTGGGCAACGTCGTCCAGTATTTCCAGCGAAACTACGAATCCCGTTTTCGAAGGGTCCTCGAGCGAATCGCCAAAAGAATTCCTGGCATTCGATCGATCGAAACGGTCGAAACTCATGACCGTCGCCTGCTGCTGAGCTTCGGCGAGCGGGGCTTCAGCGATCCGTTCTATCAGCAGAACATGTCGGACGGTACGCTGAAGATGTTCGCGTATCTGCTGCTTCTCGAAGATCCCGAGCCACACCCCTTCCTCGGCATCGAGGAGCCTGAGAACGGACTTTACCACAAGTTGATTGAAGGGCTGGCGCGAGAGCTTCTGCTCCACGCCGAGGCCAAGTCCGTCAAGACCCAGGTTTTCGTCACGACCCATTCTCCGTATTTCGTCGATGCTCTCCAGCCCGAGCAGGTCTGGTTGATGGAGCGCAACGAGGAGGGCCATACGACGATTCGAAAAACCGCTGACATGCCGATGATCGCCGCCCTCCGCGATGAGGAAATCCCTCTCGGCAGCCTGTGGTATAGCAACCACTTTGAGGAACACTTCGACGGATGAAGATTCACGTCCTCGTCGAAGGTGCTTCCGAATTCGCCTTTCTGGACCCCTGGCTGCGGAGGTTTCTCCCGCACCATACGTGCAAGGTCATCCCGCACAGTGGCAAGGGTCAGCTGCCGGTGGATCCGTCGCAGCCGCCGGACCCCAGACGTCGGGGCCTCCTGGATCAGCTCCCTGCCAAGCTCAGAGCCTTCGGAAAGGGGCTCAGCCCCGAGACGGATCGGTTCCTCGTCCTGGTCGATCTTGACCAGCAGGACTGTATGGATCTCAAGAGTCGGCTGAAGAGCCTTCTCGAAGCCTGCAATCCGCGACCGACCGTCTTGTTCCGCATCGCCATCGAGGAGACGGAGGCATTTTACCTCGGCGACCGCCGGGCCATCCGGAGCGCCTACCCCAAGGCCAAGCTCTACAAGATGGACGACTACGTCCAGGACAGCGTCTGCGGGTCCTGGGAGCTGTTTGCCAAAGTCATCGACGCAAAGGTCGAGGACAAGGTCGGCTGGGCCGAGCGAATGGCGTCCCACCTCAGGACAGATTGGCAGGGTAAGGACGCCAACGAGTCGCCGTCATTCCGGCATTTTTGCCTGGCGATACTTCTTCTCGCAGGCGAGTCGGTGGATTGAAGAGCAGTTGTCTTGAACGAAGTGATATTCTCGGTTTTGTGGTCTGGAGAAGAATCAGTGTGACGACCTGGAAAGCCATCGTCCTTCTCGTGGTCTTGGCCGCCGGTCCGCTCGGCGCGGCCGCCACCGAAGACACCGTCGAGGCCCTCGTCGCCGCTGGCGGACGCTCGCTCGCCGCCGGAGACCTCGAAAGCGCCGAGAAGCGCTTCCAAGAAGCAGCCGAGGCGGCGCCTCGGCACATGCCGGCCTGGCTGGGCCTCGCCGAGGCCCGTGAGCGGCTCGGCAAGGCCATGGAGGCCCTGGAAGCGGCCCGTCGCGCCCAGGAGCTCGCGCCCCGCGACCCCGCGGTGCTCCTCGCGGTCGGAGGGATCCTCGTTCGCCTCGGTGCCGCACCGGAGGCCCTTCGGACCTTCGCCGAGGTCCGTGCGATCGATCCCCAAAACGTCGACGGTTCACCTCCTCGCCGCCTACGTGCTGCGCGACGTCGAGCGTCATCAGGAGGCCGTGGAGCTTCTCGAGGAGGGCCTTGGACGCGGCATTGAGGAGCCACGCCTCGTCGAGGAGCTCGGACTTCTCCTCCTTGCCGTCGGGAGTCCCGAACGCGCCCACGAGGTGGCCACGGGCGCCCTTCGCCAGGCACGGCGAGCGCGGCGGCTTGAAGCTCGTCGTCGGCCTGGCGCTCGCCGCCGATCCCGAGCACCGCGCCGAGGCGTTGCCCTGGCTGGAAGAAGCCCTGAAGCTGGGCGCCCCCGGACCCGGAAAGGTCCACCTGGAGATCGCCGCCTTGCTGCTCGAGTCGGGACGCGCCGCCGAAGCCGTCGTCCATCTGCGGGAGGCGGAGCGTCTGTTACCCGACATCCCGGAGGTCTACTACCGCCTGGGCACGGCGCTCAGGACGACGGGCGACCTCGACGGCGCCCGCGCCGCCTTGAGGCGCTACCAGGAGCTCAGCCGCAGCAGCGACACCGCCGACTGGGACTCGAAAGAAGCCGGTACCGAGCTCAACGAGATCCAGGCGCTCGCCAACGAGAATCGCCTCTCCGAGGCCCTGAAACGCGTCGAAGAGATGATCGGCAAGTATCCCGGCGAGGACCGTGCCCTGGGGCTCAAGGCCAAGGTCCTCTTCTCCATGGGCCGGAAGGTTGAGGCTCTTTCGACCGCGGTCGCGGCCCAGGAGCTTATGCCGAGTCGGGTCGAGCACCATTACCTGGAGGGCCTCTTCCTCACCTACCTGGGACGCCTCGACGAGGCCGAGGAAGCCCTCGGACGCGCCCTCGCCCTCGACGAGACGCGCGGTGAGGCGCACGAGCTCCTCGCACGCCTGGGCGCCAGCCGCGGCCGCTTCGACGAGGCCGCCGAGCACTTCCGCAAAGCGCTCGACGCCGGCACCGACGGCGCCGAGCTGCGCCGTGCCTATGCGGAGGTCTTGAAGCGGTTGGGCCGCGAGGAGGAAAGCGAGGAGCAGATGGCGGCCTACCGTCGGCAGGAGGGACGGTAGGAGGTGCTTGTCACCCAGAGGTTCTCTTCGTCGTCAACTACGTCGACTTCGCCTACGACAACCACAAATACTGCGGCAGCTCGCAAAAGAAGCTGCGCGCCTACTGCCATCCCGACGTCTACGACGGGATCCCGGACCTTTATTACAGGAACCAGGGCGACGGAACCTTTCGCGAGGCGAGCCGCGAGGCAGGCGTAGTCGCCTCGGCGGCCGACAAGGGCCTGGGCCTTGCGTTCGGCGACTTCGACGGCGACGGCCACGAAGACGTCTACGTGGCCAACGACTCGACCATGAACTACCTCTACCTCGGCGACGGCCGCGGACGCTTCGTAGAAAGCGCCCTTTTCGCTGGCGTCGGCAGCAACACCGCGGGCCTCGGTGCACGTCTCGAGCTCAGGACGCCGACGAAGCGTCAGGTGCGCGTCGTCCGCGGTCCTTCGGGCTACATGTCGCAGGGGCCGGCCGAGGTCTATTTCGGCCTCGGTGCGGCGGAGAAAGCCGACGAGCTCCGCGTCGTCTGGCCGTCGGGGCAGGTCGACGTTCACAAGGCTTTGCGGGCGGGTTTCCTTTATGTCTTGACCGAGGGCGAAACGGAGCTTCTATCCGAGCCTTTCTTGTAGGCTCTGCCGATTCGCCATCGGGTGCTTTCCTTCGAGGAAAGACGAGTTACTTCAGCTGGTCGTCGAAGTAACCACCGCGCACCCGGACTCGAATACCGGGCGCGCTCGTTTTGACGCGCACTTCGTGCCAGGCGCCGTCGCCGAGGTCACTCGTCGGATAATAGCCCAAGACGTACTGCTCGCGCAGCTCGGCCAGCACCTCGCGAAAGGCGGCCGGTGCCTCCTCGACGCTCTCGATCGAGAGGACGCGTCCGCCGCTTTCTTCGACCAGGCGCTTCAAGGCGGCAAGCTCCTGGCGGTGGGCCGCAGGATCGCGCCAGGAGGAGGAGAAGTCCTTCTCCGTCACGTCTTCGGAGCCGGGACGGATCCAGTAGACGAGCGCCTGGGTCCGCCCGGCCTTCCACAGGACGTCGCTCATCCTAAGCGTGCTCTCGACGTCGACGCCGTCGCTTAGAAGGATCACCACCCGCCGTCCCTGGCGCCGGTCGAGCTCCTTTAAAGCCATGTAGAGGTGATCGTTGATCGCCGTGCCCCCCATGGCGACGGTGGCGTCGATCGCCGTGGCGATCTCGGACGCCGAGCCGGAGAACGGCGTCGTGGCGAGCGTCCGGTCAGAAAAAGCGATGAGCTTCGCCTCGTCGAGCTGGCGCATCTCTGCGGCGAAAGCCGACGCCCCCGAGAGCGCGGCCCGTAGCTCTCGGCCGCGCATGCTGACGCTCGCGTCGACGAGCAGCACTGCCGTCAGGGGCACGTCACCGCGCTCAAACGTCACGATTCTCTGTGCCGCGGCGTCGTCGAAGACCTCGAACGTGCCGCGTTCCAGGTCGAGGACCCGGGAGCCGCCGCGGGTGACGGTGACGTAGAGCTGCCGGAGCCCCAGGTCGAGCTCGAAGCCCACCTCCACCGGACGGGTCACGACGCGCCGGGTCGCCTCCTCGCCGGCCACGTCGCGGGCGGTGATCTCGAAGACGCGCTCGCGGTTCTCCTCGCCAGCGTCGATCACCACGCGATACGGAGGCTTCACGAGCCGGGCCACCTCCTCGCCGTCGAGGCGGATCACGACCTCGGCGACCGGTTCGGTCGCGAGGACCTCGACGCGCACCTCGACCAGGCCGAAGACGGCGTCGCTGGGGCGCGGGCTGCGCACGAAGACGTCGATCGCGGCGGCCGGAGCGACGACGGCGAAGAGCACCAGGGCGAGCGGCAGGGTCCGTCTCATGGTCGGTTTCCTTGCCGTCGCTGCCTGTTCGTCTCTGTCGCGTCTTCCACCTTCCTCTCCCTGGCCTCGGCGGCGAGTGCCTGTTGCAGGATCGGAAGCCGGGCGAGGCTCGCGCCCAGGAGCTCGCGGCGGCTCTCCTCGCGGTCTCCCCGGGACCTGCGGCCGTAGGTGTAGCGTGGCGTCGCCGTCTTTCGGCGCGGGGCACGCGCCAGGACGTCGTCGGCACCGCGCCGGTCGCCGCCGCGCTCCAACGCGTAGGCGAGCGCGAGGTAGAGCCGCTCCGCCGAGGGCTGGCGGCCGACGGCCTCCTCGAGGAGCCGTACCGCGGCCTGGAAGCGCTCGCGGTCGAGATAGATCCGCGCCAGCTCCTGGTAGGCAAGGACCACGAGCCACGGCTCCCGGGCACGGTCGATCAGCTGACGCAGCAGGGGTATCGCGTCGGCGGCGAGGTCCATGCGGACGCGGCACAGAGCCAGTCGTAGCCGTGCCTCGTCGCTTTGCGGGCGTCGATCGAGAAGCCGCTCCAGGACGCTTGCCGCCTCGCCGTACTGCCCGAGCCGTTCGTAGGTGCGTGCCATCCCGACCAGCGCCGAGGTGTTGTGCTCGTCGAGCTTCAGGGCGTCCTCGAAGACCGACCGGGCCGCCGCGTACATCCCCATCAGCACCACCGAATCGCCGAACAGCGCCATGCCCTCCGCCATCAGGACCCTGGAGGACTCCTCCTGTTTCTTGGTCTTCTCGCGGTAGAGGCGGCAGAGGCTGCGAAGCCGGCCGCGGGCGTAGGCCACGAGCGCCGTCTGCGAATCCGCGAGGTAGCGCTCGTGGGCCTCCAGGTGCAGGACGAGGAGCGGCAGCAGGACCTCGGGATCGTGCTTGGCAAGCCTCGCGATGACGTCGCCTTCGGCTTTGGCCAGGAGGTTGCCGGCGGCGTTCGTCTTGACCGAGCCCGCCGCCTTTTCCTCCAGACGGACGAGCCGATCCACCGCCGCCTCGAAACCGCTTCGGGCAAGCCTCTCGATCACCTTGCGGTAGGCGGCCGAGACCTCCTGGCGGCGCGTACCGCAACCCCCCCGGCGGGTCTGCACCTCGAGGTACATCACCCCTGCCAACGAGGACGGCGCCACCTGAAGCCCGGCACCCCGTTCGATGAACTGGCCGATGCCGCTTCCGGGGACGTAGACCTGAAGTGTCGTCAAGGCTTTCTCGGCTCCGGCGAGGGAGGCCTCGAAGAGGTAGTTGCCGGCCGCGACTCCACCGAGCTCGAATCTGCCGTCGATCCGTTCGCATTGGAGCGTTGTCCGTTCGCGTCCGGCGACGCGGAGCGCAAGATCCGCCGCCGTCGTTCCCGCCGCGTCGACGAGGCGCGCGAGGAGGCGCGGCGTCCCGGAGTGTCCGCAGACGGTGAGGGCGACGGCGGCCTCGCGGCCCGTCGCGAGGACCGGCAACGCCGCCGGTACGAAGGCCGCCGGTACGAGTCCCGTGTCCTCCTGCCCGGCGTTTTTGCCGTCTTCCGAGCGGACCTGGATCCACGCCGTCCCGGAATCGGCGAAGACCGGGGAGAGGACGACCGGCGCGCCCTTCGTACCCGGCACGACGAGCGGCAGGATCCGCAGGACGAACCGCTGCGAGCGCGGCTCGCGCACCAGGGTGCGCAGCTCATAGCGGCCGGGGGCGAGCTCCAGGCGTCCTTTGAGCTTGAGGCCGCCGGCGAGAAGCGCCTCGGCGTGCTCGGCGAGGTCGATGCGCACCGTCTGGCTCAGGTAGCCGCTCACGCCGCCGTCCTCGCCGATGGCGTAGACGTAAAACTCGGGGCGTAGCGTCTCCGGGATTTCTTCCCCGGGCTCGCCGAGGAGCCCTGCACCTTCGACCTCCACCCATAGATCCACCGCGACGCGCTGCCCGGTGCCGGGACGCGGCACGGCGATCACCGCCGCCGGAAAAGCGCCGCCGTCGCCGCCGGTGGCGATCAGCGCCACGACGTCGGCGCGCAGGCCGCCCAGGGCGCGCGCCTGGAGCACCGGCGCAGGCGGCCGCGCCGTGGGGGTCTCCTGACCTGCCAGGGAAAGAGGCGCGGCCAGGATCAGGGCCAGCGCCAGCCAGGGTATTGTGTTCTCCGCGAGCGAGCCCTCCTACGGCTTGAAGACGACGGAGATCGTGTACCACATCTTCACCGGCACACCGTTCTTGGTGGCGGGCCGGAAGCTACCTTTCTTGATCGCCTGGAGGGCCTCGGTGTCGAAGCCGAAGCCGGCCGGCTTGCCGACCAGCTCGGCGTCGTGAGGCTTGCCGTTCTCGTCGATCAGGACCTTGACCTCGACGGTGGCGCCCAGCTTGTTGGCCCGGCGGGCCATCTCGGGGAAGCGGGTCTGGACCCGTAGGACCTCCGGCGGCTTGACGCCGGGTCCCATGGTGATGAGGTCGCCGCGGCGTACCTGAGGCTGCGCCGGCTTGGCGGGCGGCGGAGTCGGCACGACGGTGGTCGGCACCGGTGGCGGCGGGGTCGCCGCGGCGAGGCGCGCGGCCTCTTCCTCGGCTTTCTGCTGCTCGGCAAGGCGCGCGGCCTCCTCCTCGGCTTTCTGCTGCTCGGCGAGGCGCGCGGCCGCCTCCTCGGCTTTCTGCTGCTCGGCGAGGCGCGCGGCCTCCTCCTCGGCTTTCTGCTGCTCCAACTGCCGCCGCCTTTCCGCGGCCTTCTTGGCCTCCCCGAGCTGATTCTCCAGATCCTTCAGCTGCTGCTCGTATTCGGCCCGGAACTTTTCCTCCATGCCGCTCGTCTCCGCCTCGACGAGATCCGCGATCTGCAACCGGATCTCTTCCTCCGTCGGGCCTTTCGGCTCTTCCACCACGGGCGTAGGCGGCGGTCCGGCAACCTGTTGGGGCGAGGGTTCCTGGGCGCCCTGGCGAGCGCTCCACCAGAAGTAGCCGACGGCGGCGAGGAGGACGACCACCACCGCGATGCCGAGAAACATCGGGATCTTCGACTTCGAGTCCTCGCGGGCGTACTCGGGGATGAAGTTCTCGGTCGCCTCGCTCGCCACCCCAGGTTGCGTCCCTTCCTGGGGCGGCGCGGCGGTAGGAGCCGCGGCGGCGGCCGGAGCCGGCTTTTGCACCGGCACGGGCAGGGTCCTCTCCACCTCGATCTCCTGGCTCTCGCGCTCGATCTCCTGGCGGAAGAGGTTGTGCATGAAAAAGGCCAGGTTAAAAGTCGTCGGGTTGTACTGCCCCTCGAACATCCAGGTGCTCAAGGTCTTGTGCCAGGCCGCCACGTCGTTCAAACGCTCCGTGCGCGCCACCAGGCTTTTTTTCAGGAGGTCGCGCAGCTCCTCCGGGATCGGCTCGCCCTCGTTGGCGAGGACCCCCTTGTCGATCACCGCGCCGTAGCCGCCGGCTCCCGGCGGCGGCAACGGACGCCCGGTCAAAAGCTCGAAGAGGAAGACCCCGAGGGAGTAGATGTCGTCGGCGCGATCGCCCGGTGCACCGGCCAGCGTCTCGGGCGAGAGGTAGCGCCCGAAGTGCTGGCGGACGACCGGGTTGGCCGCGAAGCTCCGCAGGCCCTGGGCCACCTCGAAGCCCAGCAGACGCGTCTCGCCCTCGTTCGAGATGAAGGTCAGCTGCGGCACAAGGAAACCGTGCAGGATGCGCTCGCCGCCATAACGGGTCTCGCAGGCCGCGGCGAGGGCCAGCGCCACCCGTTCGGTGATCAGGAGCGCGTGCTCCGCGGGGACGAAGTTGCGCTTCTTCGCCGCCTGCTCCAGAAGCACCGCCATGTTCTTGCCCGAGACGTACTCGTAGGCCACGTAGGGGATCGACTGGATCTCCCCAAGGTCGATCCCCTCGCCGACGTTCGGGCTGCGCAGCACCTGCTGGACTCCCTGGCGGTCCTTGACCTGCGCCCACAGACGCTGACCGTCGAGCCCCTGCCCGTTGAAAATCCGCAGGAGCGCCACCCGCTCCATGCCCTTGTCTCCCAGGACGCAGGCCCGGAACGTCTCGCCGAGCGGGTCCTCCGTGAGCTTCTTGAGCAGAAGATAGTTCCCGAACTGTTCTCGCGTGTTCATAGCCGACTCCGTGGCCCCGATGCTGCCTCCCCACGTCGATCCCTTGGGCGGAGCCGCGCAGGGCGCTGCCGGTTGGTGACGATACCCCGATGCTACCCTATTCTCGGAGTCGTATCATCTCATCATCCGCCGTGCAAGCGCCGAGGGCCATGTCCGGGCTCTTCCACTGGGAGCGCCCCCCTACCGCGCCCGGCGTTCCTCGGCCCAGCGCTTGCGCCAGTAGGCCCGCTGCCAGCGTTCGACGTTGCGGTTGTGCTCGCGCAGGGTCTCGGCAAAAACATGGCTGCCGTCGTTGCGGCTCACGAAGTAGAGGTAGGTGGTCTCGGCCGGCGCCGCCGCGGCGGCCAAGCTCGCCGCCGCCGGCGAACAGATCGGGCCCGGCGGCAGACCCGGGTAGACGTAGGTGTTGTAGGGCGAGTCGAGCTTCAGGTCGACTCGGCGCAGGTTCCCGTCCCAGGTGCCCAGGAGCTTCTTGGCGTAGATCACCGTAGGATCGGCGTAGAGCGCGATACCGCGGCGCAGACGGTGGGCGTAGACGCCGGCGATCAGCGGACGCTCCTCGTCGAGGAGCGCCTCTTTTTCGACGATCGAGGCGAGGATCACGACCTCACGGACGCTTCGTGTGTCGAGCGCAGCGGTGGCGACGGCGTCGAAGCGCTGGCGGAAGGTGCGGAGCAAGGTCGAGACGATCTCCGCCTCCGTGGTGCCGCGGGCGAAGTTATAGGTGTCGGGGTAGAGGTAGCCCTCGAGGCTCGCTGCCTCCGGGTCGTAGTCGGCGATGAGCTCGGCGCGCTCCATCTCACGCCGGAAGGCTTCGCGCTCGCCGAAGCCCTGGCTCGCCAGCGACTCGGCTGCCTCGTCGAGCGTCAGGCCCTCGATCAGGGTTACGGGATAGACGAGGACCTCGCCCCGGATCAGCTTGTCGAGGACCTGCGGGGTCGAAAGCGGCTCCTCGAAGCGGTACTCGCCGGCGAGCAGCGGCGGATCCCCCAGGGCGTAGACGAGGTAGGCCCGCGCCAGCCGGGCGTGGTGCAGCACTCCGGCGGCGGCGAGCTCGGCGAGGATCTCGCCGGCCCCCTGCCCAGGGCGCACCTCGACGGCCTGTGTTCCCGCGTAGCCGCGGTAGGGCTGATGCAGCGTCTGCCAGGCCCATGCCACGGCGCCCGCCGCCGCCAGGGCAAGAAGCAAGGCGAGGCCGAAAAGCCGGTAGGCCGTACCCCGCCAGAACCAGCGCATCAAGCCGTTCCTCCTTCGTCGCGGTGCCGGACCTCCGCCTCGAGCGCCTCCTGGAGGATGACCTGGGCGGCGTGGGCGTCGAGGTGCGTGCCGCCGTCGAGGCCCGCGGCCGCGAGACGATCGCTCGCCTCGACGGTGGTCATGCACTCGTCGCGGAAGCTCACCGGCAGCCCCGTGATCCGCTCGAGGCGGGCGCCGAAACGGCGAATCCGCTTCACCAACGCCTGCGGCGCGCCCGAGGACGGGTCCCGGGGCTCGCCGAGCACCAGCCGGCGGACCTCCTCGCGGCGCACCAAGGCGGCGATCTCGTAGGCGGCGCGGCGGTCGGTGGTGCGCTCCAGGGTGGCGAGCGGCATCGCCCACCGGCCCTCGGGGTCCGAGATCGCCAGGCCGATCCGCCGTTCTCCAAAGTCGATACCGAGCACACGCACGCTGCGATCCCCTTTCGTTGATCCCGCCGCTCAAACGCCCCTCCCCCGCCGGCGCGAAGGATGTCGGGCAAGGCGGCGCTTTCCCTGAAGAGCTATGCTAGCATTCCCCCAGGACCCAATCGCGGGACCTATCCACCTTACCCAAGAACGCCGCGACCCGGCTTGAGCCCACCACGGTTTTCGTCAACACGCTTCGAGCCCAGGTCCCGGCGACAAGACATTTTGGGAGATCCGCCATGCAAGAGATCGTGATCTTGAGTGCCGCACGCACTCCGATCGGCGCCTTCCAGGGAGCGTTTCGGAGCCTTACGGCCTCCGAGCTCGGCGCCAGGGCGCTTCAGGGCGCCGTCGAACGGGCCGGAATCGAGCCCGCACAGCTGGAACAGGTCTACATGGGCTGTGTCCTCCAGGCAGGACAGGGTCAGGCCCCGGCCCGCCAGGCGACACTGGGCGCCGGTTGCCCGCCGTCGACCGGGGCCGTCACCCTGCACAAGGTCTGCGGCTCGGGCCTGCGCTCGGTCATGATGGCCGCGAACGACCTGCGCTGCGGCGACTTCACCCTGGTGGCCGCCGGTGGCATGGAGTCCATGACCCAGGCCCCTTACCTCCTACCTGGAGCGCGCGACGGCCAGCGCCTCGGCCACGGCAAGCTCCTCGATTCGATGATCCACGACGGGCTCTGGGACCCCTACGGTGACAAGCACATGGGCACTTGCGCCGAGACCTGTGCCGCCCGCTACGAGATCAGCCGCAAGGCCCAGGACGAGTACTCGATGGAGAGCTACCGGCGCGCTCAGGCCGCCACCGAGGCGGGGCTCTTTGCCGAGGAGATCGTGCCGGTCGAAGTGCCCCAGCGGCGCGGCGACCCCGTCGTCGTCTCGACCGACGAGGAGCCGGGACGCGCCAACTTCGACAAGATGGGGAAGTTGAAGCCCGCCTTCCAGAAAGACGGCACGGTGACCGCGGCCAACTCCAGCAAGATCAACGACGGCGCCGCGGCGCTCGTTTTGACCACCGCCGAGGAGGCCGAGAGGCTGGGCAAGAAACCCCTCGCCAGGATCGTCTCCCAGGCGACCTACGCGCAGGAGCCGGAGTGGTTCACGACGGCCCCGGTCGGCGCGGTGAGAAAAGCCGTGGAGCGCGCCGGGCTGACGCTTCGAGACATCGACCTTTTCGAGGTCAACGAGGCTTTCGCGGTCGTCGCCATGGCCGTCGCCAGGGACCTCGGCGTCGACACCGATCGCTTGAACGTCCGCGGCGGTGCGGTGGCCCTGGGCCATCCCATCGGCGCCTCGGGAGCGCGCATCCTCGTGACGCTCCTCTACGCGCTCCGGGAGCGGGGCCTCAGCCGCGGCTGCGCCGGCATCTGCCTGGGCGGCGGCGAGGCAGTCGCCGTGGTAGTGGAGCGTCTTGACTGAGCCCGATTCCGCGAACCGAGGAGAGGAGCTGAACAGAATGCGTGTGTGGTTGATACTCTGGATGATCACGACCTGGATGATCGCCGCCCTCTTCCTGGCGCCGCTCGCCGCCCAGGAGACGGCGGCGGCAGACGATCGAATCACCTTCAACGTCAAGTTGGACAACCAGCAAGGTGGCGGCCGGGTCGAGGGCTGGGCCGGGGACTTCGATTTCCAGGAGGGGGAGTACCTGATCGCGCGAGACAGCGTGGAGATCAAGTACCGTGACCTGCGCCTCCGGGCCGACCTGGTGCGCATCGACGCCGCGACCAGCCTCTTGACCGCCGAGGGCTCGATCATCCTCGACGAGGGGCCGCGGCGCTTGATCGGCGACACGCTCGAATACCACCTCGCGGAGCGCACCGGGCGGCTCACCCACGCCACCGCTTTCGTCGAGAACGAGTACTACTTCACGGGCGAGACGATCGAAAAGCTCGACGACGAGACCTTCAGCCTCGACAAAGGCGTCTTCACCTCCTGTAACCAGGAGGTGCCCTCGTGGTCGATCCACATGAGCCACGCCAAGATCACGATAGACGACTACGCGCGCATCAAAGGTGCCCGCATGAAGCTCAAGAAAGTCCCGATCTTCTACGTCCCCTACATGCTCTGGCCGACGACGACGGAGCGCTCCTCGGGCTTTCTCGTCCCGCAGCCGGGCTACTCGAACCGGCGCGGCGCCGAGCTCGGCCTCGCCTACTTCCAGACGCTCGGCCGCAGCGTCGACACCACCTTTAACGTCGAGCTCTCCTCGAAGGACTACTTCGGCTTCGGCAACGAGATCCGCTACCGTCCCTCCGGGTCGACGACCGGCTCTTTTGAGGCCTTCCTGATCAACGACCCGGAGATGGACGAGCTCGATCCGCTGCGCGCCCTCGACCCGGCGATCCTCGGCTTCGACCCGGAGCTGCTGCCCGACGCGGCCCGCTGGAAGGTGAGCTACCACCACGAGTCAAACGACGTCTGGGGCGGTTTTCGGGCCGCCGTCAACTTCCAGGACTTTTCCGATCCGACCTACCGCCAGGACTTCGAACGCGCCGTCAACCGCCAGTCGAACAGCTTCATCTACTCCAACGCCTACCTGTCGCGAAACTTCGGGCAGCAAAGCTTCAACATCCTCGTCGACCTGCGCGAGCAGATCAAGACCCGGACCTACGACCCCACCGACTTCGGGGTCGCGGGATTCAACGAGCCGCGCCGCGTCGGCGAGATCATCGAGGACCGCCGCCAGCTCCCCGAGATCGAGTACCGCCTCCGGCCGACGCGAATCGGCAACTCTTCGATCTATTTCAACCTCGACGGCAATCTCCACTACCTCTCGGTCGACTCCGACCGCCAGGGTAAGTCGTCCTACGGCCGCGCCGACCTCTTTACGAGCTTCTCGGTCCCGGTCTCGACCCTGGCCTGGCTCTCCGTCAAGCTCGACGTCGGCGGCCGGGCGACTCACTACACCAACACCATCAATCCGGCGACCGGCCACTTTTTCAACGACGAGTCCGACACGACCCTCGACGAAAAGGACAAGTCGCTCGACCGGACCTTCGGCGTCGCCGGGGTCGAGATCGTCGGCCCGTCGTTCTCAAAAATCTTCGAGAAGAAAAAGCCGGGCCGCTTCTCCAAGGTCAAGCACATCGTCGAGCCGCGGATCGAATACGTCTACCGCGACGCTTTCGACGACCCCAGGACCGACGCGGACGGCAATCCGATCCCCGACGACGACGGCGAGGTGCCGCTCTTTGACGAGATCGACCGCTTCCGTCCGGCGAACCAGGCGACCTTCTCGTTCATCAACCGCATCATGGCCAAGCCCTCCGACCCGGACGCAGGCAGCGGTTTCGAGATCCTCTCTTTCGCCCTCGAGCAGCCCTACAGCTTCGACCAGGACCGGCCGCTCCAGAGCGGCACCGTCGATGGCGTCCGCTTGGAGTCGCAGGCAGGGCCGCTGCGGGCCATCCTGCGCTTCAACCCCTCGCGGCAGACGAGCGTGAAGGCCGAAGCGCGCTACAACACGCTTTTCAGCAACATCCAGTCGCTGTCGCTCTCCGGCGGCTTCCGCGCCGGCAACCACGGCTTCGGGGGGTCGCTACAGACCGGCTGGAACGTACAGACGGGCGAGGTGCAAAACAACCAGGCGCGTCTTTTCACCTCGCTCGCCCTCGGCCCCAAGGTCAAGCTCGACGCCAGCCTCTCCTTTGACCTCGAGGACGAAGACGCCAAGAACCCCTTGCAGCAGCGCTACTTCCTGAGCTACAAGGGTTCCTGCTACACGCTCCAGCTCGAGCTTCGTGAATCGCAGTTCGGTCTGATCGAGGACCGCGACTTCCGTTTCTCGTTTACTTTGAAAAACGTCGGCACGTTCATCGACATGAACGGCAGCCTCTGACGAAAAACCATAGGTCTCATCAAAACGTCATGAAAGGTTTGATACTCTCTGGCGGCAAGGGGACGCGTCTGCGCCCCCTGACCTACACCTCCGCCAAGCAGCTCGTGCCGGTGGCCAACAAGCCCGTGCTTTTCTTTGGCATCGAATCGATCGTCGAGGCCGGGATCACCGAGATCGGCATCATCGTGGGCGACACCAAAGACGAGATCGAGGGCGCCGTCGGTGACGGCTCGCAGTTCGGCGCCCAGATCACCTACATCGAACAAGACTCGCCCCAGGGCCTTGCCCACGCCGTCCTGATCGCCGAGGAGTTCATGGCCGGCGAGGAGTTCGTCATGTACCTCGGTGACAACTTGATCGCCGGCGGCATCAAGAGCCTGGTCGAGGAGTACCGCGAGCTTCAAGCCGAGGGCTGCTCTTCCCAGATCCTGCTCGCCGAAGTGGCGAACCCGGAGCAGTTCGGCGTCGCCGAGCTCTCCGCGGACGGCAAGAAAATCAAGTGCCTGGTCGAGAAACCCCCCGAGCCGCGCTCCAACCTGGCGCTTGTCGGCGTCTACATGTTCGATCGCAACATCTTCGACTCGGTCAAGGCGATCAAGCCCTCGGCGCGCGGCGAGCTCGAGATCACCGACGCCATTCAGGACCTGATCGACCGCGGCCTCGACGTCCACCCCCACAAGGTCCGCGGCTGGTGGAAGGATACGGGAAAGCTCGAGGACATGCTGGAAGCCAACCGCATCGTCCTGGAGAACCTCGACGTCCACCGCGGCCGCGGCGAGGTCGGCCGGGGGAGCACGATCGAGGGCCGGGTGGCCCTCGGCGAGGGTGTCGAGCTCGTCGATTCGCTGGTCCGCGGCCCGGCGATTCTCGGCGCCGGTACGAAGCTCAAGAACGCTTTTGTCGGTCCTTACACCTCGATCGGCGACGGCTGCCTCCTGGAGGGCTGCGAGATCGAGAACTCGATCGTGCTCTCGGGAAGCGAGATCCGCGACATCAACCTGCGCATCGACGCCTCGCTCGTCGGCCGCAACGTGAAGATCAAGAAAACCGACTTCAAGCCCAAGGCCTACCGTTTCATGCTCGGCGACAATTCGGAAGTAGGGATCACATGAAGCGGGCCCTCGTCCTGGGAGGCCGGGGCATGCTCGGGCGCGCCGTCGCCGAGCTCTGGCGGCGGCGCGGTCAGGCGGCGCTCGCCATCGACATCGAGCACGTTGACGTCACCAAGAGAGAGAGCCTCCTCGGCTGGATCGAGAGCTTTCGCCCGGAGCTCGTCGTCAACTGCGCGGCTTTTACCCAGGTCGACGCTTGCGAGAGCGAGCGCGAGACCGCGATCAAAGTCAACGGCTCGGCGCTTCAAAACGTCGCCGCGGCGGCGGCGGCGGGAGGTTGTGAGCTCGTCCACATCTCGACCGACTACGTCTTCGACGGCAACGGTCCGGGCGGCGAGCGCGTCCCCTATCCGGTCGACGCCGAGACCGGACCGACCTCGGTCTACGGCGAGTCGAAGCTCCTGGGCGAGCAGAAAGCGCTCGGCTACGAGCGCACTCAGGTCATCCGCACGAGCTGGCTTTTTGGCCCTGACGGCCTCAACTTCGTCGCCACCATGTTACGGCTCGCGAAGACGAAGGCGACGCTCAAGGTGGTCGACGACCAGGTCGGCTGCCCCACCTATGCACCCTTTCTGGCCCGCGCCATCTGGGACCTCCAGGCGACCGGGCTCTACGGCATCTTTCACTACTGCAATCGTGACGCGGTCTCCTGGTATGGCTTCGCCCGTGAGATCCTCGGCCCCGGCGTGGACGTACGACCCTGCTCGACGGCCGAGTTTCCCCGTCCCGCTCCACGGCCGGCCTGGTCGGTCCTCGACACGAGCCGCTTCGAGGAAGCGGTCGGCCGCCGGGTGGAGCCCTGGCTCCACGGACTGTCCGCGTATTTTGACTCCTCCGGAGATTAGACATCCATGAAAGCATTGATCACAGGCATCACCGGGTTTGCGGGATCCCATCTGGCGGATTACCTCCTCGCAGACCATCCCGAGATCGAGGTCCACGGCATCCACCGCTGGCGCAGCCCCCTCGACAACATCTCGGAGATCGTCGACAAGGTCTCGCTCACCGAATGCGACCTGTGCGACCTCCACTCGGTCTACCGCACGCTGGAGAAGATCCGCCCCGACTACATCTTCCACCTCGCGGCGCAGAGCTTCGTCCCCACCAGTTGGAGCGCGCCGGCGGCGACGCTCAACACCAACGTCATCGGCCAGACCCACCTCTTCGAGGCGATCCGCGCCCTGGGCCTCGATCCGGTGGTCCAGATCGCCTGCTCGAGCGAAGAGTACGGCCTGGTGCGCTCCGACGAGGTGCCGATGACGGAGGAGAACCGCCTGCGACCGCTCTCGCCCTACGCGGTCTCCAAGGTGGGACAGGACTTCCTCGCCTACCAGTACTTCCAGAGCTATGGCTTGAAGACCGTGCGCACCCGCGGCTTCAACCACACCGGACCGCGGCGCGGCAAGGTCTTCGTGACCTCGAACTTCGCCATGCAGCTGGCGAAAATCAAGGCGGGGCTCCAGGAGCCGGTGATCCGGGTCGGCAACCTCGAAGCACGCCGTGACTTCACGGACGTCCGCGACATGGTGCGGGCCTACTACCTGGCGGTCACCAAGGGAAGGCCCGGCGAGGTCTACAACATCGGCTCCGGCAAGACGATCACCATCCAGGAGCTCCTCGACCGCCTGATCGAGCTCGCCGACGTCGAGGTCGAGGTCCGCCAGGACCCTGAGCGTATGCGGCCCTCCGACGTCGAGATCCTCCTGGCCGACGCCTCGAAGTTCAAGGCCGACACGGGCTGGGAGCCCCGGATCCCCTTCGAGCAGACTTTGAAGGACACGCTCGAATACTGGTACGAGCGGCTAGCCGCCCGTCATGTCTAGCATGCACGTCTTGATCACCGGGATCACCGGTTTCGTCGGCACCGCGATGGCCCGGCGCCTGGCCGCCGCGGGGATGCGGGTCTCGGGCCTGACGGCCGACGAGGTCGTCCCCGTCGAGGGTGTGGAAGACGGCGCCGTCGTCAACGTCGACGTCCTCGACCTGCCGGCGCTCGAGGAGACGATCGCCCGTGCCAATCCGCAGGTGGTCGTCCACCTGGCGGGGCTCGCCCACGTCGGCGATTCGTGGAAGCGGCCGGGCGACTACCTGCGGGTGAACTTCAGTGGCACCCGAAACGTCCTGAAGGCCACCGCCGGACGGCGGGTGCTTTTCGCCTCGAGCGCCGAGGTCTACGGCAAGGTCCCCGAGTCGGAGCAGCCGATCGACGAGGAGCGTCCCCTCGACCCGCGCTCGCCCTACGCCATGACCAAGGCCTGCGCCGAGGACATCGCGCGCGCCCGCGGCGCGATCGTCGTGCGCGCGTTCAACTGCGTCGGTCCCGGGCAGGCGGGACGCTTCGCGCTGCCCTCGTTCGCGGCGCAGCTGGCGGCGATCGAGCGCGGCGAGCACGAGCCGGTGATCCACGTCGGCGACCTCACGCCGAAGCGCGATTTCCTGCACATTGAGGACGCCGCCGCCGGCTACGAGGTGCTGATCGAGCGCGGCCAGCCGGGCCGGGCCTACAACCTGGCGAGCGGCGTCGCGGTCGAGATCGGCGAAGCTCTGGATCGGCTGCGCAAGGTTTCGGGTGTCGAGGCGCGAGTGGAACGCGACGAGTCGCGGGTGCGTCCGGTGGACCTGCGCGTCCTCTGCGGCTCGACGGAGCGGATGGAGAAGCTCGGATGGCGGCGCGAGCACGACCTGGACGAGGCGTTGACGGATCTCTGGCGTACGACCCGGGAGCGGACGGCCGCTCAGAAGTAGGGTTCGCCCGCGGGCGGGCGGGACGCCGGCCGTGGGGGACGAAGCCCCCACGCTGAGAGGTCTCGAGAAAAGGCCACTTCATAACCTCACGGCCACATGCCGCGCTTGCGTCCGGACGTGGTGGGGAGGACGCTGGAGCTGGGGGATGCGGAGCGTGCGGCGTCGGAGGTGCGGCGAGGTGGGAGCGGACCTCACAGCAGCTTGATCAGGGTGGCGAGGGCACCGATCGCGACGAAGAAGAGCCCACCGAGACGGATGATCAGCCGGCTTTCGAGCTCCTTGAGGCTCGTTTCGAGCTTGACCTCAAGCTCCTTGATGTCGCGGTGAAGCTCGGCGATGTCGCGGTGAAGCTCGGCGATGTCGCGGTGAATCTCGGCCAGATCCTGCTTCGTCGCCACCCGCTCTTCGATGAGCCCGGCGATCGCCTCGACTTGGACCTCGGCCTGCTTCTCCGGCATACCGGCATCGCGGAGCTTCTTCACGTAGGCGTGGGTATCGAAGGCTAGGGCGGGCATTGGGATCTCCGGAGACGGCGTCGTCGCTTCGGCTACGATTGGCCTCCATCTCCACTTTACCACGTCTCGCTTCCCCCAGGGACGTAGTCCCACTGGAAGCGGAGCCGTTACGGTCACGGACTCCTGGTCCCGAAGGGACGCCTTCGCTGGGACCGCGGGCGTCCCGCCCGCCTCTTCGTCCCGGAGGGAAGCCCGGGCGAATACAAGATTCGCCCCTACGAGAGAGGCACCCGTCAGGCGTAGGGGCAATCCTTGTGATCGTCCGCTCTTCGTCCCGAAGCGGTGGCTCGTGAGAGGCCCGGCTGCTCGCCGCCTGGATCCGTTCTTCTAGGGCTTGCTCGGAGGCACGGGATAAGATCGACGAGATGCTCTCTCGTCACCTCGTCCTTGCCCTTGTCTCGGCGACACTCGCCACCGCGTCGGCCGTTACCGCCGAGATCTCGATCCACGGCCAGGTCGCCGATGCCGCCGGCACACCCGTGGAGGGCGCCACGGCGTATCTTGACCCGCCCTCGACAGCCTTCGAACGGGCCGCCCGAAGCCTCGACGGCACACCGCCGCCCCCACCCGTCGCCGTCGCCATCTCCGACGCCTCGGGCCGCTTCGAGCTGCGTGCCCCTGGCCCCGGCGTCTTCGAGGTTACCGTCACCGCCGAGGGACACCTCGCCCAGCGCCGCCGCCTGCCGCCGCTCGTCGAGGCGACGGAGCTCGACACCGTCGAGCTCGAACGCGGCGGCTACTACCTGCGGGTGAAAGCGCGGGGCTTCGCCCCTTACGTGGTCCCGGGCCTGGAGGTCGTCTTCGACAGCGAGGGCGAAGCCGACCTCGGCACCGTGGTCCTGGAGGGCGGCGTCCGCGTGGCGGGGCGCATCGTCGGCCCGGGGGGCGCGCCGATCGAGGGGGCGAGCGTCAATTACGACTCGTGGGCGAGCCGCGGCGAGCTCCAGCCCTGGGAGGTCGAGGACAGCCCCTTCGTCAAGACCGACGCCGACGGCCACTTCGTCATCGCCGACCGGCAGGCCGGCGAGAAGCTCGACCTCTGGGCCTGGGGCCTGGGCTACGCCGAGGGCGCAGCGCACGGCGTCGAGTGCCCGTCCGAGGACGTCGAGATCGTCCTCGAGCCGACCCAGGCCGTCTACGGACGCGTCGTCGCTCCCGACGGCGCTGCCGTCGAGGGGGCCCGGGTCTGGGCCGGCTACACCGGACGAAGCGGCGACCGCTACTCCCAGGGCGACCGGACCGACGCCGCCGGACGCTTCGAGCTCAAGCGCCTGGAGGCGGGCCGCCTGGAGGTCCGGGTCACCACCGATGGCTACCCGCCCCTCGAGCAGTGGATCGAGCTTGGCTTCGCCGTCGCCGAGCGCAAGCTCCACGTCGATGCGTCGATTTTCGACCTCGAGCTGGTCCTCAGGCGCGGCGGCTCGATCGCCGGACGCGTCCTGGGTCTCGATCCTCTCCTTTACGCGAACGTCCAGGTACGGGCTTCTCGCCTCCGGGACCGCACCCATGCCGCCGGCTGGCGTTCGAGCCAGGTCGACTTCGAAGGACGCATTCGGCTGGCGAACCT
This sequence comes from uncultured bacterium, assembly GCA_965371445.1. Taxonomy (GTDB): domain Bacteria; phylum Acidobacteriota; class Thermoanaerobaculia; order Multivoradales; family J023; genus DASWIG01. The sequence goes on from CBDUYN010000116.1 coordinate 31,819, forward strand.
GGCGCCGGGCGAATGGACCGTGGAGGCCCTCGAGCCCGGGACGAGCCGCCGGGCGCGGGGATGGCACCTCCGGAGAACGTCGGAACCCACCATCCCCCGCGGGGATGGCACCTCCGGAGAACGTCGGAACCCACCATCCCCCG
>CBDUYN010000117.1:0-31869 GCA_965371445.1 uncultured bacterium
ACGCCGACGCGCTCGGTGGCCCCCGAAAGGTAGATCGTCACACCCGGCAGGGAGGCGCCGAATTCGTCGCGCACCGTGCCGGTGAGGTGGCCCGTGGGTCCCGGCTCCGCGGCAGGCGGTGAGCCTGGAGGCGCCGGCATGGCCGGCGGTGGAGGTGGTGGCGGTGGAGGCCGCGGAGCCGGCCGCGGCGGCGGACGTGGCAGCGGCGCCGGCAGGAGGTTCGGTCGTGCGGTACCACCCACTTTGGCAGATGGGCGACCGGGGCGTCGGCGGCGGGTATGGGATCGGCGGGGCTAGGCTCGGGGGAGCAGGAGCGACGGGGCCAGGTTCGACGGGTATGGGATCGGGGGGCCAGGAGCGGCAGGATGCTAGGGCCTGCGTCGGCTCGTCCCTTGCGCCAACGATCCGTATGCTCTAGAGTATGAACTCGAAGTATGATTTCCAGGAGCCCTTCATGCCCGCAGAACGAATCACAGTGACGCTCCCCCCGGAGTTGGCCCGCGAGATCGACCGCTGGGAGCGGAATCGCAGCAAGTTCATTCAGGAAGCTGTCCGCCAGGAGCTTGAACGCCGACGTCGCGTCGAGCTCGAGCGATCGCTTCAGAATCCCCATCCGGAAAGTCTGGAGATGGCGGAGCTAGGTCTGGACGATTGGGCCAAGCGCCTTCCCGAAGAGCCGGACGACCTGCTCGACCCGGGCGCTGGGACGGACATCTGCTGGATCCCCGGTGAAGGCTGGCGCGAGGTCGACGGATGAGGCTGGAGCGAGGCGCGATCCTCCAGGTAGACTTCGATCCCACACTGGGCCACGAGCAGCGTGGGATCCGTCCAGCTGTACTGGTCAGTGATCCCGCTGTGATCGTCCATCAGCGCTTTCCGTTGTTATGCGTCGTGCCGATTACGTCGACCGAGGGGCAGGGAGCGCTCTATCCGAAGCTGGATCCAGGAGCCACCGGTCTGCGCAGGGCCTCTTTCGCCATGGTCGATCAGCTGCGTTCGGTCGACAAACAGCGTGTGCGTCGCGTCTACGGCAGGCTTTCCAGCGAAGAGCTGGACGTGATCGACGAGGGCCTGCGGCTCTATCTGGGGCTGGCGCCTTGAGGTCCGAGGTGCCGCGCCCGTCAACCCTGGCTTTTCAGGGCCCGCGCCGAGGCGAGCTCGCGCTCCGCCTCTTGCGTGCGACCCAGCCGGGTGAAGATGTCCGCCAGCAGATAGTGACCCATCGGCGCCATGGCGGGACTCGGCCCCAGACTCAGGCCGGTGCGCGCGAGCTCGATCGCCTCGTCCAGGCGCTCGTCCGCGTCGAGGAGCGTCTTCGCGAGGAAGAAGTGTCCTTCGGCGAAGTCGGGGTTGATCTCGATGGCGCGCCTTAGAGCGGCGGCTTCGCCGTCGCGGTCGCCGAGCGCTCCTAGCAAGCGCCCGAGGTTGAACTCCACCTTGTAGCTCTGGGGATAGAGCTCCAACTCCTGGAGATAGAGCCGTACCGCCTCTCGCGCCTCTCCCCGCGCCTCGGCGACGAGGGCGAGGTTGAAGTGGGCGAGCCGTACGTCCGGCTTGATGGTGAGCGCCTCGCCGATGAGCGTCGCCGCGGTCGCCGGGTCCGAACGCTGGAGCGCGATCACACCCCGCGCGTTCTGAGCGGCGGCCATCTCGGGAGCGAGCTGCACGGCCTCTCGCAGGTGCTCGTCCGCCTCCGCGAGCTCTTTTCCGCATAGAGGTTCCTTGCCTCGTTCGGGTCGGCGGCGAGGTTGTAGAGCTCGGGACGCGGCGCGGCGATGTACTTCAAGTCACCCACCCGGAGCGCTCGGAGATCGCTCCAGCCGTAGTGGTAGCGGGGGTAGACGGCCTCGGAGTAGGCCGGCAGCCGCAGCGAGCGCTCGGCGCCCGTGAGCAGCGGCGCGAGGCTGGTCCCGACCGATCGGCCGCTGCCGTCCACCGCCAGCAGGTCGAGCGCCGTCGGCAGCACGTCGACGGCTCGCACCACCGCCGTCACACGACGGCCCGTACCCAGGAGAAGAAGCGGGCCTCGGGGTCCTCGTCGAGCCAGGCGAGGGCGGCGTCCGCGACCTCGCTCGCCGGACGCTCGATCGCGCCGAGCGACAGGTGCGCCCGGCCTCGGAGGTCGAAGTCGTCGAAGTAGGTGTCGAAGCCCTGGGCGACACCCCACTTCGAGTCCAGGACGAAGGCGCCGACGAAACCGCCGGTGCGCAGGCCGGCGTCTCTCAAGAGCTCGGCGAGGACCACGTGCTCCTCGTCGAGATAGAAGCCGCCGTTGTCCCGTACGCCGTGGGCCGGAGGGAGCTCGCCGGTGAAGATCGACGAGTGCGCCGGCAGCGTCAGGGGCGCCACGGATTCGGCTTGCTCGAAGAGGACGCCCTCGCGGGCGAGCCGATCGAGGTGCGGCGTCTCGACGTCGGCGAAGCCGTAGCTCGCGATGCGGTCGGCTCGGGTCGTGTCCAGGGTGATGAGGAGCAGGCTCAAGTCGCCGGCGACGGCCCTGGGCAGCCTGCCGAGAGAATGGCCCGATGGCGCGGTGACGGCCGGAGCCGGCAGGAACCGCGCCAGGAGGATGGCCACCCCGGAGATCACGGCCGCCGCCAGGATAGCGCGTCCCTGCGTTCCCGCCGCGCCCGGCGGACGCTGCGGGCTGGTGGCGGGCGTTTTCGGCGGCGTTCGGGGCGGGCGGGATCGTTTGCGGGCCATGAGAGCAACTCTAGCTCGAGGCTGGCGAGATCGCCACCCGCTCCACGTCTACACCCTCGACGACTCCGCCACCGCCGCTTAGGTGCCATCCATTTATTAGTCCACGCCGGGCCGCAGCAGCGACGGCCTTGCCAAGAGCTTCTCTCCCCGCACACAAGGCCACGACACCTTCTGCAAAACTCTTGCTCTGCACCCAAACTCCGTGGCCCTTTGCCGGAGACTTGCACCGGGCACGAAGCTTCCGGACAGTCCTTGCCAGAAACTCTCGCCGGGACCAAAACTCCTTGGCAACCCCTGCCAAAGACTTTCGTCGGAGACGAAACTTCCTGACAACCCCTGCCAAGAACTTTCGACGCCGGCAGAAGTTTTGGGCAACCCCTGTCAAGAACTTTTGCCGCCGAGAAAAGTTTCAGGCAACCCCTGTTGAGAACTTTTTCCGCCGAGGAAAGTTGTGGCCAAACCCTGCCAAGAACTTTTGCCGCCGAGAAAAATTTCGGGCAACCCCTGTCGAGAACTTTTGCCGCCGAGGAGAGCTTTGGACAACCCCTGCCAAGAACTTTTGCCGCCGGGAAAAGTTTTGGGCGACCCCTGCCAGGAACTTTTGCCGCTGGGAAAAGTTTTGGGCGACCCCTGCCAAGAACTGTTGCCGCCGGGAAGAGTTTTGGGCGACCCCTGCCAAGAACTTTTGCCGCCGGGAAGAGTTTTGGGCGACCCCTGCCAAGAACTTCTGCTAAGCGGACAATTTCTTGGCGCACCCTGCCAAGAGCCTTCGCGGCGAGCCCAACGCCCTAGCCGGGAAGCGCCTCGAAGAACGCGGCCAGCTTCTCCTTCAGGGAGTCGAGAAATCCGCGGCCGAAATGCTGGCTCGGGGCGGTGCCAGCCGGCGGGACGGTGCCAGCCGGCGGTGTGCTAGGATCCGATCCGATGAGCGCCGCGAGCATCCTGCGCCAGGTCCTGGCCGGTCTTGGGGGCGTCCTGCTGCTCCAGCCGGCAGGGGCCGCCGTGGCAGAGGAGAGCTTCCTGCTGCAGGCGGTGCGCTTCGATTCGCCGCCGGCGATCGACGGAGCCCTCGACGACGCCGCGTGGGCAGACGCCGCCGTGGCGAGCGGCGGCTTCATCCAGCTGGAGCCCGATCACGCCCAGCCGTCGCCGCTCGGCACCGACGTCCTGGTGGGCTACGACGCCGAGTCTCTCTACGTCGCCTTCCGGTGCCACGACCCGGAGCCGGAGCGTATCGCCGCCGCGGTCACCTCCCGGGACGGAGGTGTCCAGGCCGACGACTCGGTGGGGGTTCTGCTCGACACCTTCGACGACGACCGCACCGGCTACTTCTTCCTGACCAACCTCCTCGCTACCCAGGGGGACGGCAGGATCGCCGACAACGGCAGGTCCGTCGACAGCCGCTGGGACGCCGCCTGGCGAAGCGCCGCGGCGCGGAACGCCGGCGGATGGACGGCGGAGATGGAGATCCCGCTCGCCACCCTGAAGTACCGCGGCGGCGAAGACCTGTCCTGGGGGATCAACTTTCTGCGCACGGTGCCCCGCCGCCTCGAGATCGCTACCTGGTCCGGGCCCGTGGAGTCGCAGTGGCGGGTGTCCGAATTCGGTGCCCTCGCCGCCCTGGAGCTTACGCAGCCGGTAGGGAAGCGGTGGGAGCTGATCCCGTACGTCCTGGGGACCGCGGCGGAGGACGGCGAGTCGCAGAGCGAGCTCGGGGGGACCTTGCGGTACCGCGCGTCGAGCAGCCTGTTCGCGGAGCTCACGGTGAACCCCGACTTCGCCCTCGTCGAGGCGGACGTGGAGGAGATCAACCTCTCCCGCTTCGAGCTCTTCGTCGACGAGAAGCGTCCCTTCTTTCTCGAGGGCAACGAGCGTTTCAGCCAGCGGATCCGCCAGTTCCACAGCCGGCGGATCGGTGAGATCCCCTGGGGGATGAAGGGTAGCGGTACGTTCGGCGGCACCGACTTCGTGGTCCTCGGCGCGCGCTCCGAGCTCGACGGCGCTGAGGCCGATTACACGACCGTCCGCTTCCAGCACGGCGTCTTCGGCGGCTCCAACCTAGGTTTCCTCGCCGCCAACCGTCGCTTCGCGGGCGAGGACACCGGCTCGGTGGGCCTCGACACCACTCTCTTCTTCACCGACAAGCTGGGAATGACGGGCCAGCTCATCCGCGTCCACGGCGGGGACAACGACGGTGGTCTGGCGTGGTTCGTGCGTCCGGCCTTTGACAGCTCCACCACCCACTTCCACGTCCGCTACACCCACCTCGACGAGGGGATCCGGGACAGCTTCAACACGGTGGGATTCCTGCGCGACGACAACCGCAAGGAGGCCGACACCAACCTCACCCACACCTTCTGGTTCGAGGACAAGCCCGTCGAGAAGGTGCGCGCCGGCGCCAACTACAATCGCTACTGGGGCCAGGACGGCGTCTTGCGCAGCTATGAGCTCGACGTGGAAGTCGAGGTGTCGCTGGCCAGCAAGTGGTACGCGGAGCTCGAATACGAGGACGAGCTCGAGCGCTTCGAAAAAGACTTCTCGAACCGCCTCACCACCGTCGCGGTCGGCTACGACACGCGCGCCGGGAAATCCATCCAGATCGAGGCCGGCAGCGGAACGAGCTTCGACAGCAACGTGACGGTGTATTCCATCGAGGCCGAGGCCAACCTCAAAGACCGCTGGAACCTGTCGTACGAGGCCACACGCCTCGAGCTGAATCCGGATCCCGAGGGTGAGACCACCTGGATCCACGTCCTGGCGAGCGACTACTACTTTACCAGCGACATGTACGTGAGACTGTTCTTCCAGAGCAACTCGGCCATCAGCAAGGAAAACGTACAAGCGCTGTTTGAATGGCGGATCAAACCTCCTTTCGGCTCGCTGCAGGTCGCCTTCCAGCGCGGCACGTCGGAGCGGGGTACCGAGTCCGACCAGGGCAACACTCTCTTCACCAAGCTGTCCTGGGTTTTCTAGAAACGGTGCGTGACGCGTGTTTGAACCAGGGCCGAACGGCTCCTCAGGCCATGTGGTCAAAGCTCACCGTAGGTGAGGTCTACCGACAGATCGGAGGACATGGTTTCCGGAGCCCGGAGGGGAGAAACGCCGGATCTAATGCAACGCCTGGGTGAGCTCGTCGATGCAGGCGTCGTCGGAGTAGTCCATGAAATTGAAGATCGGATCCGGCCCGTCGCCCGGGCAGGTGTCGCGACCCACGGACCAGCCGAACCAGCCGGCGCCGGCTTGGTCTGGCACGGAACCAGACCGGAGTGCAAACCCAGGCTGGGGCCTCATCGATCCGCCTGCCTGGCAAAGTACTCCCGCGCCGCTTTGACGACCCGCGGCGCGAGCACCAGCGTCGCCGCCATGTTCGGCAACGCCATCATCGCGAACGACGTGTCGAGGAGGTTGATGACAGCGTCCGCGGTCCAGACGGCGCCGAGGACGAGGGCGGCGACGTAGACGTAGTCGTAGAGGAAGGCGCGGCGCCAACCCACGAGATAGGCGAAGCACTTCCGGCCGTAGTACGAGTAGCCCAGCATCGTCGATACCGCGAAAAAGACGATCGAGATCGTGACGACCCAGGCGCCGAGGTCCCCCAGAGCCCCCTGGAAGGCCTCGGAGGTGAGCGCCACGCCGCGGACTCCGGACGGCTCTTGCCACCGTCCTGAAGAGAGGATCACGAAACCCGTCATCGAGCAGATGAGAAGGGTGTCGATCAGCGGTCCCAGCATGGCGACGAGGCCTCCCTGGATCGGCTCGCTCGTCCGGGTGGCGCCGTGGGCCAGCGGCGCGGTGCCGATGCCTGCCTCGTTGGAAAAGGCGGCGCGCTTGACGCCGGTGGTGATCACGGTGGCGACGCCGATGCCGGCGGCGCCGCCCGCGGCCGCCGTCCCGGTGAAGGCGTCGTGGACGATCAGGTAGAAGATCCTGGGTACCATCTCGATCCGGCTCAAGACCACGTACCCCGCGGCCAGGACGTAGACCGAGCACATGATGGGCACCATCCGTGCCGTCCAGGCGGTGATCCGCCGGATCCCGCCCAGGATCCCCACGGCGACGAGCGCGGCGGTCACGACGCCGGTGATCCAGGGACGGACCGAGTGGTTCTCTTGCAGCACCTCGGCGAGTTGGTTGGCCTGGAAGAGCGCCAGGCAACCCACGACGCCGCAGACCGAAAAAAACGCCGCGGCCGGACGCCAGCGCGGACCGAGGGCGACTTCCATCGTGTACATCGGTCCGCCCTGCGCCACGCCGTCGACTTCCTTGCGGTACATCAAGGCCAGGCTGCAGGTGAAAAACCGCGTCGCCATGCCGACGAGCGCCGCGATCCACATCCAAAAGAGAGAGCCGGGACCGCCCTGGGTGATGGCGACCGCGACACCGGCGATGTTGGCGACGCCCACGGTGGCGGCGATCGAGGTCATGAGCGCCCGGAATTGGCTGATCTCGCCCGGAGCGTCGGGATCGTCGTACTTGCCTCGCAGGACGTCGAATGCGTGGCGCAGCTTGACGAAAGGCAGGAATCGGCTGAGCAGCGTCAGGTAGGCGCCGCCGCCGATCAGCAGCACGATCAGCGGCCAACCCCAGGCGTAGCCGACGGCGACTTCGAGGACGCGCTCGATCACGTCCGCCGTTCCGGGATCGCCAGCAGCTCCCGCGCCTCCCGCGGCGAGGCGACGGCGACGTCGTGCTCGCGGGCAATCCGTACGACGCGCGCGACGAGCTGTGCGTTGCTTGTGGCGAGCTCTCCCTTCCGGTAGTACAAGTTGTCCTCGAATCCGACCCGGACGTGCCCGCCCATCAGGATAGCCGCCGTCGTCATGGGGAGCTGCCCCGGACCCATACCGGCCACCGAAAAGCTACAGCCCTCGGGCAGTCGGCTCTTGAGGTAGAGGAGGGACTCAAGATCCGCCGGCATACCGCCGGGCACACCGAGGACGAAGTCGAAGTGGACCGGAGGACGAAGGAGCCCCTGGCGGAAGAGCCGCAGCGCGGTGGCCATCATGCCGGCGTCGAAGACCTCGAGCTCCGGCGGCACGCCAATCGCTTTCATCCGGTCGAGGAACGTCTCGACGAGCGGCGCGGGGTTTTCGAAGACGTCGCGGCCGAAGTTCATCGTCCCCAGGCTGAGGGTGGCCATGTCGGGTTCGGCGCCCAAGACCTGGATCCGTTCTTCCGGCGCCATGCCGACGGCGCCGCCGGTCGAGACCTGACAGACGACGTCGCAGCGGGCGCGGACGCGTTCGAGGATTTCGCGGTAGACGCTGACGTCCTGTGTCGGCGTGCCGTCGTCGCGGCGGCCGTGGACGTGAGCGATGGCGGCTCCGGCCTCGTAGGCGCCGACGATCTCCTCGACGATCTCTTCCACGGAGTAGGGAACCGCCGGGTTCTGCTCCTTGGTGACCTCGGCGCCGACAGAGGCCACCGTGATGACGAGCTTCGGCCGTTTCATGAAGGATCCCTTTGCTTCTCGACGGGCACGACGCAGACGCCGAGCGCTCGAGCGACGGCGATCGGCTCCTCGAGCACCTCGCCCGACGAGCCGCCCGTGGCCCGGATCACCTTCCGGCATTCAAGCTCGATGCGTCGCGAGCAGCGCCCGGTCCCGACGAGCCGCGCCTCGACCTCCAGGTAGTCGCCGGCGTAGACCGGGGCCAGAAACTCCAGGTTCTCGTAGGCGCGGAAGAGGCCTTCGTCGCCGTCGGAGCGGATCAGGACCTCGGTCGCCGCGTCGCCGAAGAGCTTCGTCACAAAAGCCCCATCGACGAGCCCGCCGCCATAGTGGGCTTGCTCCTGGCTGATTCGCAGGCGGATCAAAGAGTGGTGGTCGTTCATGCCTTGGCCTCCTTTCGGCGCCGGATGAGCTCTTTGACCACGTAGGTCGCGACCTCACCCGGTACGGTGCCGGCTCCGAAGCCGGCGTCGTAGCCGAGCTCGCGGGCCAGCTCGTGGGAGATCCGCGGACCGCCGGCCACCAGCAAAAACCGTCCGCGGATCCCCTCCGCTTCGAGCATGTCCACGAGCTTCGTCAGGGGATGGATGTGGGCTCGTTTCTGGGTGACGAGAAGCGAGATTAGAATCGCGTGAGCATCGACCTCGACGGCCTTCTTGATCAGCTCCTCGCAGGGGACCTGACCGCCTAGGTTTCGAACGGCGAACGCCTCGTAGCGTTCGAGGCCGTAGTGGCCGTGATAGCCCTTCATGTTCAAGATCGAGTCGATGCCGACGGTGTGGCCGTCGCTCTCGATCGCCGCGCCGACGATGCCCACCGGCCGGCCGAAGTGCGAGCGCACCTCCTGGTCGATGCGCTTCATGGGCCAGGCCTCGTCGACGGGTGTCTCCGTACGGAGCTCCGAGAGGTCCACCGAGTGCCGGCACCGGCCGTAGACCACGAAGAAGGTAAAGCCGCGGCCGATCTCTTTGGCCGCGGCCACCAGCGGGTCGTCGAGGCCCATCTTGAGGGCCAGGGCCCGGGCCGCCGGCTCGGCCGCGCCGCCCACGACGGGAAGGGTGAAGCTCGTCTGGACGACGCCGTCGCCGGCTGTGTCGCCGTAGGGCCGGATCTCGTCGCTCATGCTCCCTCCTCGAAGAGCTCGGGAAAGGGGTTGGCGTAGCCCGCCGCTTTCTCGATCACTCCCTCGCGTCCCCTGCCGCCGTCGCGTGGCCGGCTGACGTCGGCGAACACACCTTGCTCCAAAGCGCGAAAAAAACCTTGCTTTTCGATCGTCTCCAGCAGGGTGAGCGCGTCGTCGAGCACCTTCCGGGCTCGCCTCTCGATCCGGCCGCCGGGCTGGAAGCTGACCTCCTCGGCCAGGTGGCGCATGTTCTTGCGAATCGTCCGCGCGAGCTCAAGCGAGAGGAAGCGGTCCTGGAGGAGCGGGGTGTGGACCGCCTCGGAGAGGACACCGACCAGGTGGATCGACTGACCCGTAAGGACCGAGGTCACGGCAAAAAGGCCGTCCTGGACGTGGCCGCGAAAGATGTCTCCCGTCATGTGCTTCGTCGGCGGCATGTACTTGATCGGATGCCGCGGAAAAACCTGTCGAACGAGCTGAGCGTGGGCGATCTCCCACAGGAAGCCGTCTTCCATCTCGGGATCGATCTCGAAGGCGTGACCGAGGCCCATCTGCTCCTCGCGCAGCCCGGAGCGTAGCGCCAGCTGCTCGTTGACGAGCTGCGAGGCGAGCACCGTGTGTGCTTGCTCGAAAGCGTCGGCGGTCGTCAAGTAGTTGTCCTCGCCGGTGTTGATCACGATGCCGGCCGCGGCGTTGATCCGGCGCGAGAAGTGCTGGTCGACGAGTGTGCGGACCATGTTGATGTCGCGGAAGATGATGCCGTAGAGCGCGTCGTTTAGCATCATGTCGAGGCGTTCGAAAGCGCCCATGACGGCGATCTCCGGCATGCACAGGCCCGAGCAGTAGTTGACGAGGCGCACGTAGCGTCCGAGCTCGCGTCCGGTCTCGTCGAGCGCGCGGCGCATGAGGCGGAAGTTCTCCTGGGTGGCGTAGGTACCGCCGAACCCTTCCGTCGTGGCACCGTAGGGGACGTAGTCGAGGAGGCTCTGGGCCGTCGAGCGGATGACCGCGACACATTGCGCTCCCTGCTCGGCAGCTGCTTGCGCCTGTTCCACGTCTTCGTAGATGTTGCCGGTGGCGACGATGGAGTAGAGAAGGGGTTTTTCGTCCGCGCCGGCTTTCGCCATCATCTCTTCACGGCAGCGGCGGTTGTCCGCGATTCGCTCGACGGCGGCCCGGGCCGCCGTCTCGACGGCTTCCCTCCAGCCTGGCAGATCCTCCTGGGTCGCCGCACCGCCGGCGATCGCCTCGGCCGCCTCCTGCGCGGTGAATCCTTGCGCCGCCATCACGCCGCCGAGAAACCCAGCCGCCCCCAGGGTCAGCTTTTCCTGACCGAGCACTGCGATGAGACGGTTCGGCCACGGCACGTCCTCCGGCGTCACGCCGTCGACGCCGAGGAGCCGGACGACGGCGCGCTCGGTGGCGACAGTCGTGTGCCGTTCGACGACGCGGTGAACCTCGTCGGCGATCCGCGACGCGACGGCCCGGGCGTTTGCGACAGTCTCCGCGTCAAGGTTCAGCTTGGATCGAAGAGCATCTGACATCTCATGACGTCCAGGGTCGCAAGGTCGGGGAACGCGTCATGGAGACGCTCCATCAAGGCCGTGGCGTCAAGACGGGCGCCGGTCGGCGACGTCGGGTTGACGGCGAGGGCGAGGATCGGCACCGTCTCGCGCACGGCGAGCTTGATCCCGGCGGCCGTCAGGCGCCGGTGGGTGAGGCCGTCGAGGAAGACCTTCGAAGGATCGCCGACGACGACGGTGCCGCGGAATCCGCGTGCCAGGAGCGCTTCCGCCGTCTCGTCGCTGAACGAGCCTTCGGTCACGAATCGCTCCCCGCCGTCGCCGTTCAAGGGCAGCCGGAACGGCGCCAGAGCTTCCGCGGTCTTCTCGACGAGCCGGTCGAGGTCTTCGTCGAGCGCCGCGCCGGTCGAGGCCACGACGCCGTCGGCGAGGCCCGGCCGGACGAAAGCCTTGCGGTTGACCGCTCCGTCGACGAGGACGCGGTCGCAACCGCCGTCGAGCAGGCGCTCGACGGCCGCCGCGAGCTCGTCGCAGGTCACGGGTCCGACCAGCACGACCTCTCCGGGACGCGTCACCTCGTAGAGGCGGAGTCGGCCGAGAGAGGTTCTCGCCAGGGTGTCGGCGACACTGCGCAGGCCGGCCGTCGAGCGTCCGGCTTCGTCTTCGGTGGTAAGGAGCCGCTGTCCGGGAAACACTCGAACCGGAGGCTTTGGGTTGCCGTAGAGCAGGTCCGACGTTTCTCCGTCGCGGCCGGAGGTGACGAGGCCGAGCCGTTCGCCGTTGCCGTGCAGGAGGCCGGCGACAAAATTCAGAGCGGTGGTCTTGCCGGTGTTCTTGGCCAGCCCGAGGAAGGCGACGCGCCGCACCGACGCCAGGCGACGGGTGAGGAAGGCCTCAAGCATAGCGGGCCTCCAGGTGACGTCGCAGGCCGGGGTGGCCGCGCAACGTCTCGAGGGCGATTTCGGTCCAGCCGGGGAGGTAGCCCGAACCGATGCGCATCTCGACGTCCTTGGCGACGCCCTCGGCGGTCAGGGCGGCGCGGCTGAAGGACGTCGCCATGCCAAAAAAGAGGATCGTCCCTCCTTCCCGCGCCGCCAGGATCGAGGCGGCTTCGGTGCCGGGTCCGCTGGCGAAGTTGAAGACCTTGCTGGCGAGCCGTCCGGCCGTCCAGGAGGCGACCGCGGCTTCGACAGCGAGGGCGTCGCCGGCGTCGAGCGCCGCGGCTTCGTCGGCGAGGCCGAGCCGGAGGACGGTCGAGACCGCGTCCTCGTCGACGTCGACCGCGAAGACGCGGGCGGCCTGCCGGCGAGCCCGTGCCAGGCTCATAAGGCCCGCCATGCCACAGCCGAGGACGAGCACCTCGTCCTGGTCGTCGACGAGGCGGTCCACCGCAGCCGGCGCGCCCGCCACGTCGAAGACGGCAAGGGCCAGGGGCTCCGGGAGGTCCGGGGGAAGCGGTGCCCAGAGGCTCTTCTCGAAGAGGATCGCGTGTCCCCGGGCACGAACCTGGTGGGTCTTCGAATCGACGCTCTCGATCGCCTCCAAGTAGAGCGGCGTCAAGGTGAGGGAGACGAGAGTGGCGATCCGTGTCCCCTCCGCGAGGTCAAGACCGGACCGCAGAGAGGCGCCGATCTCCCGGACGGTGCCGATGAGCATGCCTCCCGAACCGGTCACGGGGTTCTGGAGCTTTCCCAGGTCCCGTGTCGTGTCGAGGATCATCGTGTCGACGCCGACACCTTTCGCCTCAGCCAGCTTCGTGAATTCGACGAACGACGCGGCATCCACGTTCAAACGCTCGACGGCGACGAGTATCTCGTTGTCGCGGATGGGAAGGGACGGGTCGAGGCGCCCGGCTCCCTGGGGCAGGACGCCGGGTCCGTCGAGGGAGCGGTGCGTGCCCAGGGGATGGGCCGGCATCGACGCCATCAGCTCTTCTCCTCCCAACGCTAGTCGAGAGTCGCCACCATGGACAGGTAGAGCCGAACCAACCGGTCCCGGAAGACCAACTCGCCGGCCTCGGCGTCCTGGCTCAGGACACCGAGCTTCTCCATCTCGCGCAGCAGCTCGTCGAGCCCGTCGAGCGCCCTATGGCGTCCGAGATCCTCCTTCGAGACGACGAGGCCGGGCTCGGCGTCGGCCAGGGCCCGCAGAAAAGGCCGATGCTCCTCGCTGCGCACGAGCCGGTGGAGCTCGGGAGGGACGAACTTGCGTCCTACGTCCTCGACCGCCGTGCGGACCGCCTGGCGAGCGATCCCGAGGTCGACGACGTTGCCGGGAGCGATCCAGAAAGCCGCTTCGCCGAGCAGGTGCATCAGCTTGGGAAGCCCTCCCGAATGCCGGCAAAGCTCCGCTAATGCCGCGTCGTCAATCGTCATCTCGACCTGGGCGAAGGCCCGTTCGTAGAGCTCCCTCATCTCCGCTTCGCTCATCGGCTCGATCATCGCGATCTCGAAGATCCGCTCGACCGGCTGGTGGTTCGCGACCAGCTCCTGGCGCCGCTCGTCCGTGCCACAAACGATCAGCAGCAGCGGCAGGGGATCGCGGCGAATGGCGTTGGAGTCGACGAGGTCCTTCAGGAAGCGGCTGAAGCTCCCAACGCCTGCGAGGCCGTTGATCTCGTCGAGGATCAGGACCAGGCCCTTGTAGCCCTCCCGGGCCTGGGCGTAGACGTTGTCCAGGAAGGGGAGAAAGCCCTGCGAGATGTCGGCGGCGTCCTGCCGGAGCTTTTCGAGGTGGAGCTTGACGACGCCGACCAGCGACACCTCCTTGATATAGTCGGCGAGAAAGCTCCGGACCTTCTCGGTGGCGGCGCCGTTTTGTCCCGCCGACTCGGCGACGGCTCGGACGGTGGCCTGGGCGACGTCGGTCAGCGACGTCGCGGTCCCGAGCAGAACGTGGAACCCGAGCAGCCGCGGGTCGCGCTCGGCGGCGGACTGCATGAAGCTCGCCAGCGAGCTCTTACCGATCCCGTATTCGCCGGCGATGAAGACGGCCTGCGGTTTGCCGGCGGCCACCTGCCAGCTCGCCCGGCGGATCCGTTCGACCTCGGCGGCGCGTCCGACGAAGAGCTCCTCAGGGACCGGTTGCCCGGGGTAAAAGGGACTTCGGCCTTTGCGGTCGTAATTCATGGTCCGAGCTTCCGCGAACGACCTGCCGGCCGGGGGAGGGTGTCGGCAGGCGTTTGGAGGGACAAGTTAGCCTAACACAACCTGCCCAAGCCTCCCGGGGAGTCGGCGAGCAGAGAGGCGTCACGCAGGGCTCATCCCTGATTCTAGCTGGCGGTGAAGGGGGAGCCGGCAACTCTCCGCGCTGTGGAGCAGCAGTGCTTCCGGGGCTGAAAGGGAGCTCTCCCGGGCCGGATCGACTGGACACCCGAGCATGTCCCTGTGAAGATGTGGTCAGTACCTAACTTGGACAAACCAGCTTTTCCCCAGGAGGATGAAAGCATGGAATCGTTCGACAGGAAGGCCGGCTCTCTGTGGCTGGGCCTATGGTGTCTGCTCGTGCTTGCGGGCGGCGCACTGACGGCTGCCGAAGAGGTTGCGGACGTCGAAGGCCGGCGTCTCGGTGCCGTCGACGTCGCTCGCGTGCGTGAGCTCTACCGGCTGAGCGACGAGCTCGGCGATCAAGTGTGGCCGGGCTTCGACGTCCGCAAGATCCCCGTTGCGATCAACAACGACGACCGCGAGGAACTTCTCGCCGGTCATCCCGATCCGCCGCCGGGCTTCCGCGTCTTCGAGGGCTTCGAGCTCAACGGCCGGCCGGTCATGATCCGCGAGGAAGTCATCCGGCTTTATGGCGGCGGTGGGGGGGGAACGGCGCTTTGGATCGGAGACGTAAAGAGCGTCTATTCGCCGACGCTCCAGGCCGGCGACGAGACGGAGGAGCACTATCTCCTCAAGCTCTTCCACGAGGCCTTTCACTGCTTCCAGGAAGGTTACCGGAGGCGGGCCGACGGCGCCGGCGGCGAGCATCTTTGGACGGATCCGAACGCTTCCGCCATGATCGCTCTGGAGGGCCACGTCCTCAGGGCCGCGCTGGAGGCGACGGACGACGGCGAGATGCGAGAGCTGGTCAAGACCTTCATCGCCGTGCGCCACGAGCGGCGCAAGGGCTTGCCGAAGGCCCTTGTGCTTCAGGAGGGCGAGGACGAGTTCCACGAAGGAACGGCCCACTACGCCCAGGTCCGGGCGCTCCAGCTGCTCGCCCTGAAAGGTGGAATCAAGCCGCCGGAAGGCAATCCGCGCCCGGGCTATCCCGGCTTTGCCGATGCTTGGGAGCTTCTCGCTGAGCAGATCTCAGATCTCGTCGGGCAAGACGGGGAGCGTCCGATGACTTTCGAACGTGCCATGTACAAGCACGGTATGGCCCAGGGGGTCCTTCTCGATCGTCTGCGGCCAGGCTGGAAGGAAGCGCTCCGCGAGCAGGGAGCGACCCAGTTCGCGTTGCTTGAAGGCGCGTTAGACGTGCCGGCGGATGAAGAGGCGAAACGGGTGACGGCGGCGAAGGAGCGCTTCGGATACCAGGACCTCTTCGCCGAGCAGAAGCGGCGGACGCAGAGGTACCACGACATGATTCGCGGTTTCCTGGAGGCGCCCGGGCGTCGCTATCGCATCTACGACCGGGACCTCCCCGGCAGAGGCCTGAGGAAGTCTCGCCATCCGCTTCATCCGGTCCCCGAAGATCTGGGCATCCAAGCTGCGGCCAAGGCCGAGCCCGGTTCCGCAATCTTCGCCGTCTACGAAGCCGGCGTGGCCCGTTACGAGAAACCCGGGTTCTCTTTCAGCTCGCAGGAAGTCCCGATCCTCTTGGGCATGGCCTACATGGAATGGATCGATCCCGATCCGGCACCGGATCGAAGCGATCTGAAGATCGTCGCGGAGCGCCAGGAAGGCGACGTGTACCATGGGTTGAAGCTCACCACCCGCGGGTTTACGCTGGAAGCGGCGAAGGCCCGGATCGAGTGGTCCCAGGAGGTCGTCGAGATCCACCTGATGCCCCCCGGGTGATCCGTCGTACGGGCTTGCCGCACAGGCTCAACCGCGATCTCCTGTTTCCGCCTCGGGGCGGCGCCGGCCTGCCTGCCAACTCCTAGGCGCGGTATCGATGCAAGCGCGGACGTCAGTCACCGCCCGGCAACGTAGCGGAGGCCCGGATGGACCAGTCGGAGACCGCATCGCCTTTCCGAGCCCGGACGCGGAAATAGTGGGTGGGCCGGAGACGACCAGGCTCTCGACGTCGGCCCGCACGCTCGCCGCCTGCTGCCAGGGCCCCGGCGGGCTCCTGAAGTAGAGCTCGAACGAGCTCTCGTTCTCGGACCGGTCGGTCCAGTCGAGCCGGATAGCCGGAGTTGGACGGCAGGCGGGTGTGCAGACGCAGCACCGGACCGCCCAGGTAGTCATAGCCGATCATGTCGAGGTTCAGGGCCGCGACGACGTTCTCGTTTCTCGTCCGTCCTGACCATCTCCGCGGCGTACTCCCTGGAGCCCAGATGACCCTGCTCCTCACCGGTGAAGAGGATGAGCGCAGGCGTCCCGCCTGCCTTCTCTTCCGCCTCCGAGAGGAGGCCGGCCGGGAGCGGCCCGTCCGGGAGCGGCGCTCAGCGGCCCCTAGCCGTGGTGCAGGGCGATCACCGCCTCGACCCGCGAGGCGCGCCACGCCGGGACCAGGCAGGCGACGAGCGCCGCCGCGCCGAGCACCAGAATCGTGCTGAGGAAAGAAGCCGGGTCCGTCAGGGTGACGTTGTAAAACGCCATGCGGAGCGTCCAAGCCAGGGCGACGGCAAGCGCCAGCCCCAGCCCAAGGCCGATCGCCAGGCGAAAGATCCCCTGGGTGAGGATCATCCGCTGGATCTCGCCGGGCGCCGCGCCCATGGCCATCCGAATGCCGATCTCCTGGGTCCGCTGGTTGACCGAAAACATCATCAGGCCGAAGACACCCACCGCCGCCAGGACCAGGGCCACCATGCCGAAGAGGCTGAAGCAGACGGCGATGACCTTGGTACCAAAAGTGTTCTCCCACAGCACCCGTTCCATGGTCGCGGCCCGGGCGATGGGGAGCGAGGGTCGAGGTGGCGCAGGCGCTCGCGCAGGGTCGTGGCAAAGGCCGCCGGATTCCCCTGGGTCTTCACGCCGACGCTCATCCGGCGAAAGCCCATCTGCGCCTGGGGGACGTAGAAGCCGGCCTCGGTGGTGCCGACAAAGGACGGGTTGACGAACGAGACGCCGGCGTCGGGAACCACGCCGACGACGCTCCGCCAGGGCTCCTCCTCGTCGCCGCGTCCGAGGCGGAGGCGCTGGCCGATGGCGTTTTCCTTCGGCCACGTCTGGGCGGCGAAGCTCTCGTTGACGACGACGACCCTGGGGCTTCCCATCGTGTCGTGGCGGTCGAAGAGACGGCCATCGACGAGCTCGATGCCGAAGGTGGCGAAAAACTCCGGTGAAACTACACCGCGCGGCGACGACGGATAATCGCTCTGGTTCTTGTAGGAGCCGCCTTCGAGGGCGTAGGAGCTCTGGCCCATGAAGTCGACGACCTGGAGCCGGCGGCCGTCACCGCGCTCGAGCTCGGACAGGTCAAGGCGCAGGGGGAGCCAGAGGCTCTCTCGGACGGGTGGCGTAAAGCCCGGCGGCATGACGCCGACGATCGTCGCCACCTCGCCGTCGATAAGCACCGTCGCGTCGATCACGTCGGGGTCGCGCTCGAAGCGGTTACGCCAGACGTCATGGCCGACAAGGACGACCAGCGGCGCCCCGGGGAGGTCGTCCTCGGCGTTGAAGCTGCGGCCCAGGGCCGGCGGCACGCCAAGCACGGCGGGCAGGTTCCAGCTGACGAACCCGACGTCGTAGCGCTCGGGATAGCTCGCCTCGTCGCTCAGGTTGACGGTGCCGCCGCTCATCGCGGCGACGCCGCCGAAGCTCGTCAGCTGCTCGCGCCAGTCGGCGAAGTCGTGCGGCGGCACCTCCGGGTTGCCCAGCCCCGACGGACCCTGCTCGGCGCTGAAGCTCGTCAGGGCCAGGAGCCGGTCGGGCTCGGCAAACGGCAGGCGGTGAAAAAGGATGCCGTGGACGAGGCTGAACATGCTCGTCGTCAACCCGATGCCGAGGCCCAGGGCGACGGCGGCGAGAAGGCTGGTACCGGCATTCTTGCGGCTCGTAGCCTTTTTCGACGAGCGCTTCCGTCAGCAGCTGGGTCACGAAATAACGTAGCACCTCCGAAATAACGTGGACCGCGCTCCTCTCCCCGTTCTGAAGCGACCTCCCTGTAGGCCTCCTTGATACCAGCTACTTATGACGATTCGTGCGGGGTGGCCGGTGTTGGCACGCAACTTGTAGCTGTGTTACACGGGCGCCCCGCCAAGCGAAAGGCATCGACCCACCTGGGGAGACGCGCCTTCTCTGGTGACTTGCCTCGCATTGGCTGCCGGTGCGCGAGACCCAGGCGAGAAAGAAGATGATGCGACAGCAACTCACAAATGCCCTCCGGCCGTGGGTTACAGCGGGATGGCCGACGAGCTCGGTGCTCGAACGAGGTTCTGAGATGAAGAAGCGGATCTTCACCGTCTTGCTGATCACCGGCCTCGCCGCCTGCACGGCGAACAAGATGTACCGGCCGGTGAGCATCGAGGAGCTCCCCGGCTACACGATGGCGTACATCGAGCTCGACGACCAGGGCGAGATGTGGTCGCCGGCCCAGCTGTCGCGCGCTCTGGCCCACATCGAGCAGGTCAATCAAGGCCCGCGAGGCGCGCTGTTGGTGGTCTTCGTGCACGGCTGGCAGCACAACGCGTCGCCGAAGGACAAGAGCCTCAGGGGCTTCCAGAGATTCCTCGACCAGCTGGCCGAGCTGGAGCGCGAGATGTCGGCGGGCGCGCCGCGGCCCCTCGTCGGGGTGTACCTCGGGTGGCGGGGCAGGTCCGGCGCCATTCCCGTCCTCAATAAGCTGACCTTCTGGAGCCGCGCCGGCGCGGTCAGGAGGGTCGCCGGCATCTCCGCCACCGAGGCGATCTACAGCGTGCTCACGGCGGCCAAGCGCAACCCGCGCTCGAAGGCCCTCTTGATGGGCCACTCGTTCGGCGGCCAGATCGTCGAGTTGGCGCTCAGCCAGGCGCTGGTGGCGACGCTTCTCACCAGCGGCGAGCGCGAGGTCGACTTTCCCGCCGACCTGGTGGTGCTGGTGAACCCGGCGGCGAAATCGCTCGCGGCCAAGCAACTCATCGACGCGCTGGAGAGAAACCGGATCCGGCTCTACCGCACCGACGCGGACGGAGAGCGCTTCGTCCGGCCGCTGGTGGTGTCGG
This sequence comes from uncultured bacterium, assembly GCA_965371445.1. GTDB lineage: Bacteria > Acidobacteriota > Thermoanaerobaculia > Multivoradales > J023 > DASWIG01. The sequence goes on from CBDUYN010000117.1 coordinate 19,101, forward strand.
TCACCTCCAGGGCGGACCTCGCGACGGGCCTGGCCTTCCAGGGGGGCACGTTCCTGAGCAGCATCTTCAAGAATTTCCGCAAGTACGGCCGAGACTACTGCAGTCCCCTCGGGCGTCAGCGGGCCTTCTACGTCCGCACCCCCGGCCACAACCGGACGCTGCACAACCTCGAGGTCAGCTCGGCTCCGCTGCCCCCCGCGGCCGCGGAATCCGCGGAGCCGCTCGCCGCGGCCATCCGGCACATGAAGCGGGAGTACGACCCGGTCAGCCAGCAGCACAGCTACTCGTTCAACGGCCGCAAGCACCGGTTCACCCTCAAGCGCAGACCGCGGGCGCTCAACGACACGCCTTACTGGATCATGAGCGTGCCGCCGAGCCTGATTCCCAATCACGCCATCACCTTCGACCACGACCTGATCGCGCTGCTGGGGGCGCTGTTGGCGATCACCGGCGCCCTCGAGCCCGAGTCCACCACCACCATGGTGCGCGAGGACGGCGTCCGCCCTCTCGGCATGACCGTGCTGCCCTCGGGCGAGCTGATATTCGTCGATCGCTCGCGCCGGATCTACGGGGTGCTGCCCGGCACCGACCAGGCTGTCCCGCTAACCTGTCTGCCCCACATCGGCCAGCCCGACGACCGGATCGGGTTCGCCGCTGCGGGGGAGTCGGTCTGGCTGGCGATGAACCGGCCCGTAGGACGCGGGACCTCGGAGGAGTTCAGGACAGAGGTGCTGAAGGGCGAGTTCCGCGAGCAAGGCATCGAGGTCGAAGAGCCGATTCCCCTCGCCGGCGAGCTGAGGTTCGCGGCGGCTGCCATCGACCCCGGCGGGCAGAAGCTCTATCTCGCGAGCGGTACCTCGGGCGAGATCTACCGCGCCGATCTGACCCTGAAGAAGAAGCAGCGGCGGCCGGAGCTGCTCGCCCGTTTGGAAGACCCGGCCGAGATCACCCTGATGTTCTACGACTCGTTCGCCGGACGCCTGTACGCGGCTGATGGGGCGAGGGGGACGCTGTATGAGCTCGACGTATCGGAATCGGCCGAGCCGGCGGCCCGGCAGGTGGCCGACAGCCTGGGCTGGCCGACGGCGATCGCCGCCGATCCCGCCTCCCGCCGCCTCTACGTGAGCGACCGGCGGGGGAGGCGGATCTGGGTCCTCGACTGCTCCGACGCCGGCTGCTCCGAGCCCCGGGTGTTCGCCGAGCGGCCGGAGCTCGCCAGCCCGTCGCAGCTCGCCGTCGGTCCCGACGGCACCCTGTGGGTCGGCGATCTCGAGGCGCAGAAGATCGTCGCCCTGTCGCCGGCGGGAGAGGTCCTGCGGCAGGTCGACCGGCTGCCGAGGTACTGATGACTACGAGGCCGAGCTCACCGGGCAGCGGGTGGAGAGCGTGTAGAAAGTGACCAACCTCGAGCTGTTACAGGAGGAAAGGCAATGAACCGAATCCAACTTCATATCGCGGTCCGGATCTTAGCCTGGACATCGATCGTCGGCGCGGCGGCTCTTCTCGCCCAGGAAGCGCCGGCTCCGTCGGCCGCCGAGTTGACCCGCGAGCAGAAAGAGCAGTTCCTGCTCCACGCCAAGGTCCTCAAGATGCGGGGGACCAAGACGGGCGTCACCTTCTCGCAGCGGGCGACGCTATCCGACGGCACCCTGACCCACGACGCGCACGTCCAGACGGTGGACGAGCAGAAGAAATGGTTTGTCACCGACCACGGGAGGGAATTCGACTTCCGCGATTATTACGGTTTCAACGTTGCCGGCTACCGATTGAACAAGCTGCTCGGTCTGGACGTCGTCCCGGTCACGGTGAAGCGCAAGATCGGCCGCGAGCATGCCGCGGTCGGCTGGTGGGTCGACGACGTCATGCTGACCGGTATGGATCTCAAGGAGCGCGGCTTCAAGGCGCCGGTAAGCGCGCGGCTTCGGGACCAGAGGGCCCAGGGCCAGGTCTTCCATCAGCTCATTCACAACACCGACCCGAATCTCGGCAACTTCGTCATCGACCAGAGCTGGAAAGGCTGGATCTTCGATTTCACCCGCGCCTTTCGGCGCTGGGAGAGGATCGAGCATCCCGAGTATATCGAGAGGATCGGCCGCGGCTTCTATCACGGGTTGCGCGAGCTCGACCCGGCGGACGTGGAGCGCGAGGTCGGCCCCTACCTGAGGTCGGTGGAGCTCAAGGCGCTCCTGGCGCGCCGGGACCTGTTCGTTCAGCACTTCGAGAAGCTGATCGCCGAGCGCGGCGAGGCGGCGGTGCTCATCGAGGGGTTCTGAGAGCACCTTTTGGGTCATTTCCGAGACGCAGCTCTGGCATGAAACTTCCATGGCAGACGGTACGCAAGGAGGAACGGGGGCTCACCCTGGCCCTCGCGCTGCCCTATTTCCTCATCATCGCCGCGTTCACCCTGGGCAAGATCGCCCGCGACACCCTGTTTCTACTCGAGCTTCCCGCCGCCTATCTGCCTTTCCTCTACGTGGCGATGGCGGCGCTGGCGGCCCTGGCCACTGCCGCTCTGGGAAGGCTGCGCCAGGCGAGCGCGAAACTCAGGCTATCGCTCGTCCTGGCCGCGACCGGCCTTTCCCTGCTGCTGTTCGTCGTCTGGTTCCGGAGCGGCGGGGGAGCGCCGGCCGTCGCCTTCTATCTCTGGACCGGCGTCTACGGCCTGGGGCTCGTGGCCGAGTTCTGGCTCCTCGCCAACGAGCGGATCGACAGCCGCCAGGCACGGAGGCTCTTCGGGCCGATCGGCGCCGGGGGAGTGTTGGGGGGGCTGGTGGCGGCCGCCGCCGCGACGGCGATCGCACCGCTGATCGACACCCTCTGGTTGCTGGGCGGCGGCCTGCTGGCGCTGCTGCTGCCCGCCGCCGGCGCCGCCTGGGCCGTCCTCGGCACCCGGCTCTACGAGCTGACGATGCGCTTCTCGATGGGCCGGACCGCCTGGGAGCTCCTCTACTTTCCTCTCAGCGACGAGATCAAGGCGCGGGCCAAACGCCTGGTAGACGTGGTGGTGAACCGCAGCGCCGACGCCGGCGCCGGTCTGTTGCTCCTGCTGGTGAACTTCGCCCTCGGCGGCAGCCTGCGGCAGCTCACGGTCCTCATCGTGCTGCTCGCTGCCGGCTGGTTGCTGCTCGACCTGCGGCTCAATCGGGCCTACTCGCGGGAGGTCGAACGCTCACTGCGCCGCCTGGTACCGGAGCGCGCCGAAGAGTCGGTCATCCTGGGGCAGGTGGCGCCGCCGGCCGACCTCGTCGGCTTGCTCGACGACCCGGACGAAGGCCGCGTGGTGCACGCCATGGTCGTTCTGGAACGGGTCGACCGGCAAGCGGTTCTGGAGCGGGCGCCGGCCCTCGCCCGGCACCGATCTGCTGCAGTTCGGGCGCGCCTGCTGGCGATCGTCGCCGCCAGCGGCGGGGATCCAGACCGCTATGCGTTCTGGGCTCCCGGCACCGATCGTGATCTCGCCGGCACCAGCGTCGAAGCGGCCGGCCTTCCGGAGACTCCCGACGAACGGGTCGCGATCGCTGCGGCCGCAGGAGCGCCGGGCAGCGACGCGGCCTACGGCGAGCGCCTCGCCGAGCTGATGAACGACGCCAACGCCGACGTCCGCCGAACCGCTTTCCGCGGCATGGCGGTCAGCGGCGACCGGAGCCGCCTGCCGCACCTCATCGATCGCCTGGCGGTGGCGCGAGACCGCGAAGCGGTGCGCGAGGCCCTCGTGGTGTTCGGGGAGCGGATCGCGGGAACCCTCGGCGACTATCTGGTGGACGCCAACGTCCCGTTCAGCGTCCAGCATACTCTGATGGCGGTTCTCGCCGAGATCGGCGGCCCGGAGGCCGCCTACTCCCTGTACCGCGCCTCGCGACTCCAGGGGGATCGCCGGGTCGTCGACGGTGCCCTTCGGGCGCTTCTCCATCTGCGCCGGCGCGATCCGGAGTTGCGCCTGCCGCAGCCGCAGATCCTCGACGACCTGCGGCAGGAGGTCCAGCGCGATGGGCACCGGCTCATCCAACTGCGGACGGTGCGAGAATCCGCAGATCCCGAGACCCGCAGCTTCCTGGACCGGGTGCTGCGTGAGCGGCTGGACCAGAGCTTCCGGCGGATCTTTCGCCGGCTGGCGCTGGCCTATCCGACGGGTCGCGCCCTCGCCGCCTTTCGCGGCTTGCGCAGCGGACGGCCGCGCGTGCGCGCCCAGGCCATCGAGTACCTGGACACCCTCCTGCCCGCCGACCTCGCGCGGGCATTGCTGCCGCTGGTGGAGGCTCCCGACAACGCCGAGCGCGAGCGCCAGGCGGTCGCGCTCTTCGGCTCCGAGCCCCTCACCCTGGAGGCGACGCTCGACCAGCTGCTACGCAGCCGGGAGCCGTGGCTCCGGGCCTGCGGCCTCTACGTGGTCGGCAAGGCGAAAAAATGCTCGCACCGGGACCGGGCGCTGGAGCTCGCGGGATCGCTCCATCCGCTGGTTCGCGACACGGCGGCCTGGGCCGTGAGGAGGCTGTCATGAAAGAAGTTGCAACCCTGAGCGTCATGGAGAAAGCCATCTCTCTCGCCGGGTGGGAGATCTTCGAGCCGCTCGCCATGGACGAGGTGGCGATGATCGCCGCGCGGGCGGGTGAGGTGGAGTACGAAGCCGGGGAAGTCATCGACTCGGACGGTCCGACGGGGAGCAGCCTGCACCTGATCTTGGGCGGCAGTGTGGAGCTGTCATTTGATGGCCGGCCTTTCCGCCGGGCCGGCGCGGGCGAGGCCTTCGGAGGTATGGCCGTCCTGGGCGATCCGATGCCCGGCGAGGAGCTCGAGGTGGTGGAGCCGACGCACGCCCTGGTTCTTTCCAGGGAGGACTTCGAGAAAGCGGTGGCCGACCATCCGGAGCTCGCCCTGGCCGTCGTTCGCGCCATGGCCGAGCTGGTCCGGCGCAGCCAGCCGCCTTCGGGAGGGTTCCCGAGGAAGATTGAAGAGCACGCCGCGCCGGAGCCTGATAGACAAGCTCGACCGGCGGATCCTCGATGCCGTACAGGCAGCTCATGGTAAAATCTACCTACCGGACCATCCGGTCGATCTCGACCCGTTCGGCCGCGGCTGCGGTGGTCGAGGAGGGATGAACCCGGACATGGCCCATCGCGACCGAACCGAACCGCCCGCGAGACCCCGCGAAGAAGCGCTGAAGCCTCGCGGAGGTTTCCTCCGCCAGCTCTGGGGCTCCGTCTTCCGCGGGCCCCTGGTGCCGAGGACCGACCGCGAGCGGGCCTGGGTGACCTTCAACACCCTGGTACTCCACCTGCGCCCGGTGCGGCTGCCGGCGCGCACCCTGCGGTGGAGCCACACCGCCGGGCTCGGCGGCTCCTCGCTGGTGCTGGTGGGCGTCCTCATGGCCACCGGCATGCTCATGATGCTGGTCTACCAGCCGGTCCCCGGCGTCGCCTACGACTCGGTCGTCACCCTTCGGGACGCCGTGCTCTTCGGACCCCTCGTGCGGGGCGTCCACTACTGGAGCGGCAACCTGCTGGTGATCGTGGTGGGGCTCCACATGGCACGGGTGTTTTTGACCGGCGGCTACCACGGCCCGCGACAGTTCAACTGGGTGATCGGTTGCCTCCTGCTCGCCGCCGTCGCCGCCGCCAGCTTCACCGGCTACCTGCTGCCCTGGGACCAGCTCTCCTACTGGGCGATCACCATCTGCACCGGGATGCTCGGCTACGTTCCGGGGATCGGCGCTTTCCTCGAGCGGGTGGTGCGCGGCGGCGCCGAGATCGGTCCCGCGACCCTGATCAACTTCTACACCTTCCACACGACCCTGGTGCCGGTCGCCCTGATCTCTCTGATGGCGTGGCACTTCTGGCGGGTGCGCAAGGCCCGCGGCGTGGTGGTGCCGCGGGGCGGCCATCCGCCGCCGCGGCCCGGCGAGCCGGAGGGCGAGGGCGAGAGGGTGCTCTTCTTACCCCATCTGCTGCTCCGCGAGGCGGCGCAGGCGCTGGTGGTCCTGGCCCTGGTGGTGGTGCTCGCGGCGGCCTTCGGCGCGCCGTTGGGAGAGCGGGCCCATCCCGGGATGAGCCCCAATCCGGCCAAGGCTCCGTGGTATTTCGTCGGCTTCCAGGAGCTCCTGATCCATTTCCACCCGGTGTTCGCGGTGCTGGTGATCCCGCTCTTGGCGGCGTTGGGGCTGGTGCTCCTGCCCTACCTGACCTCCGACGAGGAGCCGGCCGGGGCATGGTTCCTCTCCGCCACCGGCCGCCGCACCGCGGCGCTGGCCGCGGGCCTGGCCCTCGTGACGCCGCCGCTCCTGGTGATCCTCGACGAGCGCCTCGGCGGCGGTGCCGCCGGCTGGATCGCCGGCGCCCTCGCGCCGGCGGTGGCGCTCGTGGCGGTGGTGGCGGCGGTGTTCCATGTCGCCCGCCGCCGGCTCGGCGCCACGCGCAACGAGTCGGTGCAAGCGGTGGCCGTCCTGCTGGCGGTGGCCTTCGCGGTGCTGACCGCGGTTGGAGTCTGGTTCCGCGGCGAGGGGATGGCGCTCGTCTGGCCGTGGGCTCTTTGAGGAGAGGTTGCGGAAGATGTCGAAACGCAAGGCCAGGGACCGAGCGAGGAAAGCCGGGCGCGGGAAGCGCGCTCACGGAGGTGCCGGCGCCCCTCCGGCAGCAGAGGTAAGGCAGGCCCCGGCGACCCGGCGCCGGTTCCTCACCTGGATTTGGGGGGTTCTGGGCCTGGCGGCGGCGGCCGAGGCCGGCTGGATCGCGGCCTCGTTCTTCCGGCCCCGGCGACGCGCCGCCGCCGGAGCGGAGGAGATCTTCGCGGCGGGCGCCGTGGACGAGTTCGAGCCCGGCACGGTGACCGCCTTCCCGGCCGGCCGTTTCTACCTCGCCCGCCTCGAGGACGGCGGCTTCCTGGCCCTCGACCGGACGTGTACGCACCTCGGCTGCACCGTGCCCTGGAACGCCGCCGAAGGCCGCTTCACCTGCCCCTGCCACGCCTCGACCTTCGCCATCACCGGCGAGGTGCTCGGCCCTCCGGCGACACGGCCCCTCGATCTCTATCCCGTACGCATCGAGAACGGCATCGTCAAGGTCGACGTCCGGCGTCCGGTTCGCCGCACCACCTTCGACACCTCGCAGGTGGTGTCGTCGTGACCGCCGGGCGCGCGGAGACCGGGAAGGGCGACCCCGCCCTGCGGCGGTGGGAGCTCGCCGGGATCACCGCCCTGGCGGTGATCGTCGGCGCGGTGCCCCTCTCGCTCTGGCGCTCGCCGCCCGGTGGGACGCCGGAGGCCGGTCCCGCCTTCGTCGGCAGCGTCGCCTGCAAGGACTGCCACCAGGCCGCCTGGGACGCGTGGTGGGGCTCGGACCACGACCTGGCCATGGCCGAGGCCACCGAGGAGACCGTGCGCGGCGACTTCGGCGGGGTCGAGATCACCCACCGCGGCGTCACCTCCCGCTTCTACCGGAGCGACGGCAAGTTCCTCGTCCGGACCGAGGGGCCGGGAGGCGAGATGGGCGACTTCGAGATCGCCTACACCTTCGGACACGAGCCGCTCCAGCAGTACCTCGTGCCGTTCCCGGGCGGCCGTCTCCAGGCCCTGAGCCTGGCCTGGGACACCGAGCGCGGGGAGTGGTTCCACCTCTACGCCGACCAGGACATCCCCGCCGACGACTGGCTGCACTGGACGCGCAACGGCCAGAACTGGAACGGGATGTGCGCCGAGTGCCACTCGACCGATCTCAAGAAGGGCTACGACCCCGACACCCGAACCTACGCCACCACCTGGTCGGACATCGACGTCGGCTGCGAGGCCTGCCACGGCCCCGGCTCGCGCCACGTGGCCTGGGCCGGCGTGCCGCCCATGGCGCGCCCCGATCTCGCCGACCGGGGGCTCGTGGTGCCCGCGGTCGGCATCGCGCCGGCGCGGCTGGTGGAGCTGTGCGCCCCCTGCCACTCGCGGCGCGCCGAGCTCGGCGACTACGACCACACCGGGCTCGAGCTCCTCGACCACATGCTGCCGTCGCTGCTGCGCGACGGCCTCTACCACGCCGACGGACAGATCTTGGACGAGGTGTACGTCTACGGCTCGTTTCTGCAGAGCAAGATGTACGCCCGCGGCGTCAGCTGCCGCGACTGCCACGACAGCCACAGCCTGGCGCTCCACCGCGAGGGCAACGAGCTCTGCCTGCAGTGTCACCAGCGCGAGGTCTACGACTCCTACGACCACCACTTCCACCAGCAAGTGCACGACGGGCGGCCGTCGGATGGGGCGCTGTGCGTCAAGTGCCACATGCCCGAGCGGCCGTACATGGTGATCGACTGGCGCGCCGACCACAGCTTCCGGGTGCCACGCCCGGACCTCAGCGTCGAGATCGGTACCCCCAACGCCTGCGGCCAGAGTGGCTGCCACGGCGACAAGCCGCTCGAAGGGTCGGTGGACGCTTACCGGCGGTGGTACGGGCAAGCGCGCCGGCCCCACTACGGCACCACCTTCGCGGCGGCCCGGGCCGGCGAGCCGGAGGCCGTGGAAGAGCTCGTCCGCCTGGCGCAGAACGCGCTCCAGCCCGCCCTGGTGCGGGCCACCGCTCTCGAGCTCCTCGAGCGCTACGGCGGCGCGGCGAGGGCGGCGGCACTCCGCGCCGCGGTGCTCTCGGACGAGCCGCTGCTGCGCCGCACAGCGGCTGCGAGCCTGGCGGTGGCGGACCCGAAGGAGCGCGTCTCCCTCCTGGCGCCGCTCCTCTCGGACCCCGTCAAGGCCGTGCGGCTGGCCGCCGTCTCCCAGCTCGCCGGGGTACCGCGGGAGCTCTTCAAGCCGTACCAGCGCGAGGCCTTCGACCGGGGGCTCGGCGAGTACCGCCAGACGATGGCCTACTCCCTCGACTTCGCCGCCCAGGCCATGAACATGGGGAACCTCCACGCCAACCTCGGACAGCCCCGGGAGGCCGAGCGCTACTACCGGATGGCGCTCGAGATCGACGACCTCTTCTACCCGGCGAAGATGAACCTGGCGGTGCTGGCGAGCGGCCAGGGCCGCAATCCGGAAGCCGAGACGCTGCTGCGGGAGGTGCTCGCGGCCTATCCCGAGAACGCCGCCGCCGCCTACTCCCTGGGCCTGCTGCTGGTGGAGACGGGGCGCCCCGGGGAGGGCCTCGAGTGGCTGCTCCGCGCCGCCGAGGGAATGCCCCGCAACGCCCGCGCGCGCTATAACCTGGGTCTCCTGCTGCAGCAGCAGGGGAGGCTCGAGGAGGCCGGGCGAGAGCTCGCGGCGGCGCTCGAGATCGATCCTGCCAGCCTCGACTTCCTCCACGCCCTGGCCGACCATCAGCTCCGCCGCGGGCGTCTCGAGAAGGCCCTCGCCCTCGCCGAGCGCATGATCGCCGCCCACCCCGAAGAGCGCGTCGGCCACGATCTCAAGGCGTTCCTCGAGCGGAGCCTGGCGCAAGTCGCCGGAAGCTGAGCTGTGGAGAGGCTGCCTCTCCGCCATGGACCTGCGCCTCCCCGGGCTCCACACCGTGCGCTGGTGCGAGAGCTCCTCCCAAATATCGTGGAAGCCCCGAAATATGGGAGCGCAGGTTGGCCGGGGCGGACGGTGACGACTCCGACCGGACATCAGTAATCCCCCTTCTGCCAGGCACTTCGGAGCGAGACCCTCGATCTCGAGGTAGCTGGCACGGCTTCTGCAATAGATGCTGAAGACGAGCGAGAACGTGGACAAGGAAACGTCAACCGATAGCTGAGGCGGACAAATGCCGACAACAGCGTTAAGCGTACGAATCGTGGCGCCCCCCGAGCGCCAAAAGGAGATCGTCGACGTAATCCAGATGTTCATAGCGCCGCTTCGAGCGAACCCTGCCTGCGTGGGGTGCCGACTGTATCGAGGCATCGAGAACGACAACATCCTGGCCTTCGAGGAGGAATGGCGGTCCGAGAGAGAGCTCGCGCGGCACATGCGCTCGGACGACTACCGGGCCCTCCTCTCGGTGATCGATCTTTCCACCGTGCCTCCCGAGATCAACCTTCACACCATCGGCGACACCAGCGGGATGGAGCTCATGGCCTCGTTCCGCGGCTCCGACAAACAGGAGGAAGGATGATGAGACGTGCGACGACTGCGCTGACGCTGCTCGCCATGAGCCTTGCGCTGGCCGCCACTGCGGCGGCTCAACCGAGACGCCAAACCATGACCGATCCAAGCGCCGCCGCCGTTCTCGGCATGGCCCACGACATGGTGGCGGCGGGGGAGCGCGCCGGCGCACCGGCTCAAGGTCAGGGATCGGCTGCTCCGCAGGGCGAGGAAGGCGCGCCGGCCGCCGAGAAGGTCCAGGACAACGGCACGAATCCGGCCAGTATGGGGTTCAAGTTCATGCCCTACACCCGCTTCACGGAGCTGGAGAACGGGGTCACCAGCTCGGACGTCCTGACGCTGTTCGCCATGATCCCACTCCCCGTGACCCCCTTCACCGCCATCACCATCGAGTGGCCGGTACAGAAGACCTTCGATGCTTCCGCCGTCGTGGTCGATATTCTCAACGGCGATCTCGACCCAGGCGAGGGAATTCCCTGCGCGCCTCCGTCGTGCGGTGGCAACAGGCCCTTTCCAGAGCTGCCGATCGAGACCGTCGCCGCCGGCTTCGACCAGTCCGGCGTCGGCGATCTCGGTTTCCGGCTCCTCCAGGGCCTCAAGATGTTCGGCAAGCCCGGAGAGGGAATGACCACGGTCCTGATCGGCGGCTTCCAGCTCAACACACCCACGGCGAGCGCTCCGGTCCTCGGTGAAGAGAAGTGGGAGATCGCCCCGCTCTTCGCCCACATTCACAATTTCTCGGCACGCTCCTTCCTGGCCTTCATGCACCTGTACTTCTTCGACTTCGCCGACAAGAACGGCATCTCTGAGCTGCACAAGGACTCGGAGGTCAGTTTCTACATGGGTCGGTACTTCTTCCAGTACGCGTGGACCGAGAGCGGCTGGTACCTGCTGCCGGAGCTGCAGGTCGTCTACGACGACAACTCGGTTGACGAGTGGTCGGCCTTCTTCATGCCCGAGGTGGGGAAGTCGTTCAAGGCGGGCTCGATGGGCATCACTGCCTACGTCAAGCCGGGCTGGGGCGTTTCACCCGACCCCGCCGAGAGGCGCTTCGGCGTCGAAATGGGCATCCGGTTAATTCCTTAGTAGGTCCTGTAAGAAAGGGGACGCAACATGAACTCGAAGAAACGAAGCCCTTCCGTCTCACCCACTCTCGCGGCGGCTCTCGCGCTGACCTTGGCTTTCTGCGCAGTGCTGGCCCATGCGCAGGATTCGTCGCAAACCGGGCAGAAGAACAAGAGGCCAAACATTCTCCTGATCGTCGCCGACGACCTCGGCTACTCGGACCTGGGAAGTTACGGCGGCGAGATCAAGACACCGGTGTTGGACCAGCTGGCACAGCAGGGCGTCCGCTTCACCGACTTCTACGTGTCTCCAACCTGCTCGGTCACCCGCTCTATGCTGCTTAGCGGTACGGACAACCATGTTGCGGGCCTTGGAAACATGGGCGAGTTGAACGCTCCGAACCAGATGGGACAACCCGGTTACGAGGGCGTGCTCAACCAGCGCGTGGTCACGGTCGCCTCGCTGTTGCGTGACCACGGTTATCACACCTACATGGCCGGGAAATGGCACTTGGGTCTTGCACCTGACCAGATTCCCCACGCCCGCGGTTTCGAGCGTGATTTCTCGCTGCTGGTCGGCGGCGGCAGCCACTTCAACGACGGGTGGAACGTCGAATGGCAGATACCGAAGGGCCCGTACACACAAGACGGGCGCCCGGTCGAGAAGCTCCCCAAGGATTTCTACTCCACGAAGGCCTACACCGACAAGACCATCCAGTTCATTGAAGAAGGCCGCTCGGATGGCAAGCCCTTCTTTGCCTACATGGCATTTACCGCCCCCCACGGCCCCCTACATCTACCGAATGACTGGTTGCGCCGCTACAAGAACCGCTACGACGAAGGATGGGATGGGATCCGCCAGCAACGCCTCGCGCGCATGCAGGAGCTCGGCATCATAGACCAAGGCGTCAGTACCGCTGATCGCCTGTGGTTCCTGCCGAGGTCCACGTCACTGGCGCCTGCGGCGCGGGTGATGCTGGGTCGCCCGATGGAGCTCTACGCCGGGATGGTCGAATACATGGACGACCAGATCGGGCGGGTATTCGATTATCTGAGGGAGATCGGCGAATACGACAACACAGTCGTGATCTTCATCTCCGACAACGGGGCCGAAGGAAACGATCTGAGAGGAATGCTGTCTGGCCGAGTCGGCAGCCTGGGTTTTCTCCATGCCATGAACAACTTTGCCGAAAATGGGCACAACTCCATCGGCCGCAAGGGCACGTTTGCCGAGTACGGGCCGGCATGGGCACAAGTATCCATGGCCCCGTTTCGGCTCTACAAAGGGTTGCTCGCTGAAGGCGGCACCCGCTCCCCATTGATCGTCAGCGGCCCCGGTGTGACGGGCGCCGGCGAGTTGAACAAACAGGCCATTCTCCATGTCATGGACCTTGCTCCGACGCTGCTGGAGATTGCCGGCGTCCAGCATCCCTCTACCTACCAGGGGCGGGAGGTGGTTCCCATGCAGGGCAAGTCCTGGGTCGGAATGCTCAACGGCAGCGCCGCGTCGCCTCGTGGTCCCGACGACTGGCTCGGTTGGGAGCTGTTTGGCAACCGGGCAATCCGGCGAGGCGACTGGAAGATCAGCTGGCACTATGAACCTTTCGGTACCTGGGACTGGCAGCTATTCAACCTTGCCGAGGATCCGGGCGAGCAG